>NZ_QFOA01000031.1 GCF_003248505.1 Sphingobium sp. | reverse complement strand
GTCACGTGCGACCGCACCGAAAGGCCGGACATATGGAAGCAAGCGATCCGATCAAATTTTCCGTTCAGCCCTTGCAAGAGGGAGCCGTCCACATATGGATCTTGAGCGCGCCGTCGATATTGCCGAGCAGGGCCGCGCCGACGCTGTTGGCTCCTGTGACGTTGGTCGCACCGCGCAGGGTAACGTTGCCGCTCACATCGCGGGCGACGACGCCATAGCCGTTGTCGCCGGTGACATTGATGGTGCCGCTGGTGGACAGGTTTCCGGCAAGCGCGCTGTCGATGCGGATGCCCGCCGACTGGTTGCCCTTGATCGAGATGGTGCCGCTATGGTCGATGGACCCGGTATGAGCGGCACCGCCCTGTACCCAAATGGCGTTGCGGTTGCTGCCCTTGGCGAAGGGGCCGTCCAGATCGCCGTCATTGTCCGTGTCGGTCGGGGTGTAGTTTTCCGTCAGCGTGATGGTGCCGCTGTTGGCGATGGCACCGCTTGTGCCGGGCGTGACGAGGATGCCGGTCGCATTGTCGGCGTCGTTGATGGTGATCGTACCCGCATTGGTCACCGCATGATTGCTGTCCATCGTGACGGCGGTGCCGCTCGTCAGAGTGATGGAACCGGCTGAACTGACGGTGATGCTGTCCGGGTTGCCGTTCGCGGCGGTGGATGTCCTGACTGCGGTCGTGGTGGACGATCCGATCGTGGTTTCGGCCTGGGCATGGCCGAGGCCGATCGCCGCCAGCGCCGGGGCGATGGCCGTGCTGGCCAGAAAATATCGCATGATGTCTCCTCTGGGTCTCGCGCTGCATGCGTTTGCGCGCGTTACCGGAGGGACGGTGCCGACCCGTGGCTCCCGTCACGCTTTGTCGAGGAAGATCGGGCTTCAGAAGGCGAAGTCGATACCCGCTCGCAGCGTGCGTGGGCGCAGCGGCGTTACGTAATCGGTGCGCAGGTCGAACGGAGTGCCGAGCGAGAAGCGGTTACCGTCGCTGTCGAACAGGTTGTTGAGCGACAGCGAATAGCGAACGGGGCCACGGATCAGCCCCGCGGAAAGGCTGGTGTCGACATAGTCGCCCTGCTCTCGTCCCAGGATCGGCCCCACGCCAAGGCGCGACTTGCCGACATAGCGGGCGGAGGCCGAAAGGCTGACATCGCCCAGTTGCCCAAGCGACGCGCGATAATCCGCCGCCAGCCGTCCGCCCAGCCCCGCGACGTTGGGCAGCCGCAGCGAGCTTCCTGCGTATGACAGGGTGCGAACGAAGTCGGTGGGCCGGGTAAGGCGGCTGTCGTTGAATATGACGCTGGCGTCCAGCGTCAATGCCGGGACGGGGCGCAGCGCGAGGCGGCCTTCCACGGTGTAGATGCGCCCATCGCCGATATTGGCTGTGGCGGGAAGGCCGATGCGGTCGGTCACGTCGGCCTGGATATTGCGCCAGTCGGTATAGGCGATGTTGGCCGATGCGGCGAACAGGTCGCGGCCCGGCACGCCCTTGCGCACGCCCGCCTCCATCGTCGATACGCGGTCGTTGCGGTATCGGCGGACGCGTTGGTCATCCACTGCGAGGCCTCCGGGTCGGAAACCTTGCTGGAAGCGCGCATAGAAGGTCAGGCCCGGCACTGCGTCCGTTAACAGCGATGCGGAAGGCAGGAACGTCGTTTCCGTTCGATCCGACTGCGCTTCGGCGCGGGCGATATCCACCGAGGACAGTTGCGCCACCGGACTGAGCGCGCGGCCCGACAGATTGCTGACGGTAAAGCGCCCGCCCACCGTCGCGATCAGGCCCTGCACCGGCTCGAACGATGCTTCGGCGAACAGGGTCGCTTCCCTGATCCTGTTGCGGACGCCCGTGGCCGACGCAGGCATCCCGCGGCCGAAGATCGGCACGCCGGGAATGATCGCCAGCTGCTCGGTGGGCATCGTCCATTCGTTCGGCGACGGCCCGTAGCTGGTCAGCGACCGTCGCAGGCTCGACACGCTTTCCAGATAGGTCGCGCCCAGTATCCAGCCGAGCCCGTTGTCGAGATCGCGCACCAGGCGGTTTTCGGTAGAGAAGATGGTGACGCGGTTGGCCTGACGGAACAGGGCGGGCGATCCCTCGCGCTGTGTGGCGTCGTAGCTTTCGTCGAGGTCGTGCCGGACATAGCCGGTCGACGAAACGAAACGCAGGCCGTCCCACTGCCGCTCGACCCGGACGTTGCCCAGCAGATAGTCGGACGAATAGGGTTGCGCGACGGAGGATGCGCGCTCCAGCCGGCCCACCGACCGCGTGGAATATTGCGCGTCGTCGCCGTCGATATGCTGGTAGACGGCGTTCAGGTCGACGGTCCAGTCGGCGTCCGGTGCAAAGCGTAGCGCGGCGCGCCCGCCATAGGTGCGCACCCGGTTCACGTCGCTCTTGTCCCGCAGCACGTCGTCGATATAGCCGCCGTCCTGTATGCCATAGCCCACGACCCGTAGCGCCACCTTCTCCGGCACGACCGGCACGTTGAGCACGGCGGAAAGGTCGCCGCCCGGTGCGCCATGCTCGGTGACGCTTCCCCCCACGGATATTTGGCCGCCGAAGATGCCGAGGTTCGGAGCGGTCGGCATGATGCGGACGATGCCGCCCAGCGACCCGGCTCCATAGAGCGTGCCTTGCGGCCCTTCCAGCACTTCGACCCGGCTGACATCGTAGAGTTTGAGGTCGGGATCGGGCGCGGCGTAATTCAGGCGCATGTCGCCCAGATACTGGCCGGTCGTCGCCTGCGTCGGTCCGGCGACACCCGAATCCGCCATGGCGCGGATGAACAGCTTGTTGCGTCCGGCACCGGCATGGGTGGAACTGAGCGCGGCGACGCGCGACAGCAAGGTGGCGGAGCCTGCGACTCCCTCCGCCGTGGTGAACAGGCTGCTGTCGAGCGCCTCCACCATCCCGGCGTAGCGGGGCAGAGGGATGTCCCGCTTTGACGCGGTGACGACGATGTCGGCGGGGGCTTGGTCCGGTGCGGGGGCCATAGTCCCTCGCGCCGGGGCGGCCCCGCCAATGCCGTTGCGCCGCGCGCGAACGATCCGCCAGCCGTTCTTTCCGGCCCGCTCGATCGTTGCATCGCTGCCTTTGACAAGGGTCTTCAGCGCGGCTTCCACCGGCATTCGCCCAGCGATGGCCGGAGTGGGGATCGATGCGAGCGATTGATCGGAAAGGCCGATATTCGCGCCTGTCTGGCGACCGAGCGCGACCGCCGCCTCGCCCAGCCTGCCGGGGGCGATCGTGATGGATTGTCTGTCCGCCCCTGAAGCGGGCGATGCGACCGCCACGGCGACCGCGAGGATGGGAGCGGCGACGGAAAGGCGGTCAGCTCTGCGGCCCATCCCCCTCTTTCATGTCTTTCAGCAGCCACCTATTACCCTGCCGGACGGCGGAAAGGCCCATCAGCGGCGCGGCTTCCCCGAAGAAGCGCCCCGGATCGCGGTCGAGCCGGATCGTGCCGGTGAATCGCGTAGCGCTCGCTACGGGCGTCACGTCAACCGGGATGCCCAGTGAACGGGCGGCGTCCCCCGCCACCTGCGCGACGGGCGCGTTGACATAGATCAACTGCCCATGCCGCCAGCTGGCGACCGATGCCGGAGCCACGTCCATCACATGCAGGCCGCTCGCATCTTCGGCCAGCCCGCGTCCGGCGGGCAGCGCGATTGCCTCCGCCTTCGGATTGTAGATGACCTTGCCTTCCGACACGCCGATCCGCGTCGCTTCGCCTGAATGAACGATGTTGAAGACGGTCCCGGCGTCCTCGAAAACGGCGTCGCCCACTGTCACCCGGAAGGGGTTGGCGGCGTCATGCCGGACGGTGAACGCGGCTTCCCCGGTATCGAGCGCGGCGAAGCGACTATCGTGCCGGTCGAAGCGCATCGTGGTGCTGCCGTTCATCTCTACCCGGGTGCCGTCGTCCAGCGCGACGGTGCGGGTTTCGCCCGGACGGGTCGTGACGCTGTAGATATCGCTGCGGTTCGAGACAGCGAAGGAGACAGCTGCAACGAGTATCGCAGCGATCCCGCCAGCCGCGACCCATCGTGCCGGGCGACGCGCGGACCGTTCGCCCGCATCGTTGGCGGCGACTGGCATAGCCACGGGCTGCGCGGGGATGAAGCTGTCCATCTCGCTGTCCGCGTGCATCATGGCATCATAGGCCCGGGCGTGCGCGGGATCGGCCTCCAGCCACAGCGTGAAGGCTTCCCAATCGGCAAAATCGGGGTCGCGGGTGCCGATCACCCAACCCAGCGCCTCCTCGTTCATCATCGCTCCAGCCCCGTTTCCATCTTGCCCCTTACGCCGTCAGACGCCGCCGACCGCGTCATTCCGTATCCCATTTCTGCTTGAGCGCGATCATCGCGCGATAGGCTTTCTGAAGATCCTTTTCGACTGTGGTCAGGCTGACGCCCAGTTCCTCCGCGATCGTCTTCTGTCCCACGCCTTCGATGCGGAAACGGCGGAACACCATCTCGACCCGGGGGCCTAGCGCGCGCAGGATGCCGCGTGCCTGATCCAGCTTTTCGTCGATGATAAGGCGGTCGTCGATCCCTATGTCGTCGGCGGGATCGGCCATCACGCCCCCCGCACCTTCCGCCCAGTCCTGCTCGCGTCGGCCCCGCCGCGTGGTCGAGCGATAGCGGTCGAGCATCAGGTTGTTCGCCATGCGATAGAGATAGGGGAGGGGGTCGGCCACCGGGCCCAAGTCCTTGGCCTCCAGCTTTATCCACATGTCCTGAAGCAGATCCTCCGCATCCTCGCCCGCGCCGCGCGCACGCAGAAAGCGCAGGAGGGCGGGGCGGCTGCTCATGAAGATCGCGGAGAGGCCGGTGGCCATGCCTGTCATCTCGTCCAGTTCAGCGGGTTGGCCCGGGTTGCCATAGAACCGCGCGGGCCGTCTTGGCAATCGGCAAGCGGTTTACGCGGCCTGCCCTCTGCTCTAGCCATCGGGTATGACCTCCACGCCGAACACACGCCGCCCGATCCCCATCACCGACCGCGTCGCCGCCCGCGCCGCCGGCATGGACGCGGACCGGCTCGACGCGCTGGTGGACGATCTCGACCGCCGCTACATTGCGACCGGCAAGTTGCCGCATATGCAGATGATGATTTCACGCGATGAGCAACCTTTGCTGTCGGTGGTGCGAGGCAGGGCACGGGACACGGGGGAGCCGCTGCGCGAGGATGCGCTCTATCGCATCGCGTCGATGACGAAGCCGGTCACCTCCGTCGCCTTCATGATGCTGGTGGAGGAGGGGCGGATCGCGCTCGATACCCCGGTGACGGAAGTGATCCCCGAATTCGCCGACCTTCGCGTGGGCATGGCAGACGGCCCGCGCCCCGCCCGGCCCATGCAGATGATCGACCTGCTGCGGCACACATCCGGCCTGACGTACGGATTGCAACGGCAGACGCCCATCGATGCGCGCTATCGGGAACTGGGGCTGGACGAATTCCAGCAGAAGCGCACGTCGGACGGCTTCATCGCCGCCCTGGCCGCCCTGCCGCTCGAATTTTCGCCCGGTGAGCGCTGGAATTATTCGGTGTCGACGGACGTTCTGGGCGTGATCGTCGAACGGCTGGAAGGCTCCGATCTGGAAAGCGTATTCCAGCGGCGCATACTGGGCCCGCTCGGCATGGTAGATACGACATTCATGCTACCCGATGCCAAGGCGGACCGGATGACCGATGCCTGGAGGCTGGACTGGGACGGCGGCGGCATCGTCGTCGCCGACCATGGCGCGCGTAGCGGATGGCGGCGGACCGGCTGTTTCCACTCGGGCGGCGGGGGGCTTGTGTCGAGCGTGGCGGACTATCACCGTTTCGCGCGGATGCTGTTGCGGGGCGGCGAGCTCGACGGCGTGCGGCTGCTGAGGTCCGAAACCGTGAGCGCCATGCGGAAAAACCAGCTGCCTGGCGGCGGCGATCTCGCCGGCCTGTCGAGCTCGATGTTCAGCGAAGCGGACTATCAGGGTGTGGGTTTTGGCCTGGGTTTCGCGATGGGGCTGGAGGACGGCGAATATTATTGGGGCGGGGTGTTTTCGACCTATTTCTGGATCGACCCCGTTCACCGGCTGATCGGCATCTTCATGACGCAGCATCTTCCCTCCAGCACCTATCCCGTGCGCGCGCAGTTGCGCCACGCGGTCGGGCAGGCGACCCTCTCCCCTTGACCCGAATGACCGGAGAGGATGACGCGCGGGGATCGCAAATCGGTGCCGCACGTTATCCTTGCTGCGCTGCAAAAATGGCAATGGTCTGGAAAGGGAGGCTGTGCCATCATCGGTCCGTTCATCTAGGGGGATATTGTCACTCATGGACCTTCAGGGGCAAACCGCGTTTCCCACGCCCAACCCGCGCCCGCTCGATCCCGACATCCTTGCGCAGCAGATCGTCGAGCGCCTGACTTACCGAATGGGCAAGAATGCCGCCGCGGCCAAGCCGCACGATTGGCTGCATGCGGTCATCATGGAAATCCGCAATCGAGTGATCGACGCATGGATCGCCTCCACCAAAAAGACGCATGAGGAAAAGGGGCGGCGGGTCTATTATCTCAGCCTCGAGTTCCTGATCGGTCGCCTGATGCGCGATGCGGCATCGAACATGGAGATGCTGGACGCGGTCCAGTCAGCCTTGCGCAAGCTGGGCGTCGACATCGATATCATTGCCGCGCTGGAACCCGACGCCGCGCTCGGCAATGGCGGCCTCGGGCGGCTGGCGGCCTGCTTCATGGAAAGCATGGCGACGGTCGACGTACCCGCCTATGGCTATGGCATCCGCTATGTGAACGGCATGTTCCGGCAGGAGATTTCGGACGGCTGGCAGGTGGAGCTGCCCGAAACCTGGCTGACGCACGGCAATCCGTGGGAGTTCGAACGGCGCGAGGCGAGCTATGAGGTCGGCTTCGGCGGCATGGTCGACCCGGCGGAAGGTGCCGATTGCGGTCCGCACCAGATGCGCTGGCGACCGGGCGAGCGGGTAATCGCCACCGCCTACGACACGCCGATTGCGGGCTGGCGGGGCAAGCGGGTAAACACGCTGCGTCTGTGGGAAGCACAGCCCATCGACCCTATCCTGCTCGACAAGTTCAACGCGGGCGATCATCTGGGCGCGCTCGCCGACAGCAACCGGGCCGAAGCGCTCACCCGCGTGCTCTACCCCGCTGACAGTTCGCCCGCCGGGCAGGAGTTGCGGCTGCGGCAGGAATATTTCTTCTCTTCCGCCTCCTTGCAGGACATCGTGCGGCGGCACGTCCAATATCATGGCGATGTCCGCACCCTGCCGGACAAGGCGGCCATTCAGCTGAACGACACCCATCCTGCCGTGTCGGTCGCAGAACTGATGCGGCTGCTGGTGGATGACCACGGCGTCGATTTCGACGAAGCATGGGACATCACGCGCCGCACCTTCAGCTATACCAACCACACGCTGCTTCCCGAAGCGCTGGAAAGCTGGCCCGTGCCGCTGTTCGAGCGGCTGCTGCCCCGGCACATGCAGATCGTCTATGCCATCAACAGCCGCGTGCTGGGCGAAGCGCGGCGATCCGGCCAGTTCGCGGACCCTTCCATCGGCGCGATCTCCCTGATTGACGAGGGCGGGGACCGGCGGGTGCGGATGGGCAATCTGGCGTTTGCCGGGTCGCACAGCGTCAACGGCGTGTCGGCCCTGCACACCGACCTCATGAAGGAAACCGTGTTCGCCGACCTTCATCGCCTCTATCCCGGGCGGATCAACAACAAGACCAACGGCGTCACCTTCCGCCGCTGGTTGATGCAATGCAATCCGGGCCTGACGGCGCTGATTCGCGACGCCATCGGTGACGCTTTCCTCGACGATGCGGAAAAGCTGCGCGACCTTGACCGCTTCGCCGACGACGGCGCGTTTCGCGACCGTTTCCTCGCGGTCAAGCGCGCGAACAAGGCTGCGCTCGCCGCGCTGCTGCGCGACCGCGTCAACGCCCGGCTCGATCCCTCTGCGCTGTTCGACATCCAGATCAAGCGCATTCACGAATATAAGCGGCAGCTGCTGAACATCGTGGAGGCAGTGTCGCTTTACGACCAGATCCGGTCGCACCCTGAAAAGGACTGGGTGCCGCGCGTCAAGCTGTTCGGCGGGAAGGCGGCGTCCAGCTATCATAACGCCAAGCTCATCATCAAACTGGCGAACGATGTCGCCCGGACCGTCAATCACGACCCGTCTGTGCAGGGGATGCTGAAGATCCAGTTCGTCCCCAATTATAATGTGTCCATGGCCGAGGTGATGATCCCCGCCGCCGATCTTTCCGAACAGATTTCGACGGCGGGCATGGAAGCGTCGGGCACCGGCAACATGAAGTTCGCGGTGAACGGCGCGCTCACCATCGGCACGCTCGACGGCGCGAATGTCGAGATGCGCGACCATGTGGGCGAAGACAATATCGTGATCTTCGGCCTCACCGCGCAGGAAGTCGCCGCCCGCCGCGCCCAGGGATACGATCCGCGCGCGGCGATCGGGCAGAGCCGGGAGTTGGCGCAGGCGCTGGATACGATTGCAGGCGGCGTGTTTTCGCCTGACGATCCCGATCGCTACAAGGGGTTGGTGCAGGGCCTCTACGACCATGACTGGTTCATGGTGGCGGCGGACTTCGACGCCTATTCGGCTGCGCAGAGGCAGGTGGATGCGCTCTGGCTCGATCAGCAGCTATGGGCGAAGAAGGCGATCCACAATGTCGCCCGGATGGGTTGGTTCTCGTCCGACCGTACGATCCGCGAATATGCCGCCGACATCTGGGCGATCCCATGAACGAAAGCGAAACCTGAATGGCCGACAACGCGCAGTATGACCGGCTCGTTCGGGGGGAAGACAACGATCCCTTCGCCACGCTGGGCGTCCACCCCGACGGCAAGGCGTTCATCGCGCGCGCATTCCTGCCCGATGCGGTGAGCGTCCGCGCGCAGGCGCAGAACGGGGAAGAATTGGGCGACCTTGCGCGCATGCATGAGGCGGGACTGTTCGGCGGGCGCGTCGAGCTGCTGGAGCGCCAGCCGTTGCGTTATATCGCAACCTACGCCGACGGTGCGCAGTTCTCTTCGATCGATCCCTACAGCTTCGGTCCGGTGCTGGGGCCGATGGACGATTATTATTTCGCCGAAGGATCGCACGGTCGCCTGTTCGACAAGCTCGGCGCGCATGCGATGACGCATGAGGGGGTGGAGGGAACGCACTTCGCGGTCTGGGCCCCCAATGCACGGCGTGTGTCGGTGGTCGGGCCGTTTAACCGGTGGGATGGGCGGCGCGCGGTGATGCGCCGTCGCTCGGACGCGGGCGTGTGGGAGATTTTCCTGCCCGAGGTGAGCCCCGGCGCACCTTATAAATATGAGATTATGAGCGCGGACGGCGTCATCCTGCCGCTGAAGGCCGACCCCTTCGCGTTCGAGGCGGAGTTGCGCCCATCCACCGCTTCTGTGGTCGCGCCGCCAATGGCCCATGATTGGGGCGACACGCGTCATCGCGCGCATTGGCGAGATGTCGATGCGCGCCGCCAGCCCGTTTCCATCTACGAAGTCCATGCCGGATCGTGGCAGCGCGCCGACGATGGCGGTTTCCTGAACTGGGACGAGATGGCCAACCGCCTCATTCCCTATGTCGTGGGCATGGGATTTACCCATATCGAATTCCTGCCGATCAGTGAGCATCCCTATGACCCCAGCTGGGGATACCAGACGCTCGGCCTCTACGCGCCGAGCGCGCGGTTCGGCGATCCGGCAGGCTTTGCCCGCTTCGTCGATGGCGCGCACCGGGCGGGAATCGGCGTTCTGCTCGACTGGGTGCCCGCGCACTTCCCGGTGGACGAACATGGGCTGGCCCTGTTCGATGGCACCGCGCTCTACGAACATGCAGATCCGCGTAAGGGCTTTCACCCCGACTGGAACACCGCGATCTACAATTTCGGACGGCGCGAGGTCATGCAGTTCCTCGTCAACAACGCGCTATACTGGGCGGAGCGATTCCATATCGACGGACTGCGGGTCGATGCCGTGGCGTCCATGCTCTACCTCGATTATTCGCGAAAGCCGGGCGAATGGATTCCCAACGACCATGGCGGGCGCGAGAATGTGGAGGCGGTCGCTTTCCTCCAGCAGATGAACCGGGCGCTTTACGGCGCGCATCCCGGCGTCATGACCATCGCGGAGGAATCGACCAGTTGGCCCGGAGTTTCGCGCCCTGTGCATGACGGGGGCCTGGGCTTCGGCTTCAAGTGGAACATGGGTTTCATGCACGACACGCTGCGCTATCTGGCGCGCGATCCGGTGCACCGCGCCCATCATCATGACGATGTCACCTTCGGCCTTGTCTACGCCTTCAGCGAAAATTTCGTCCTGCCGCTCAGCCACGACGAGGTCGTGCACGGCAAGGGTTCGCTGCTGACCAAGATGGCGGGTGACGATGGACAGAAATTCGCGACCCTGCGCGCCTATTACGCGATGATGTGGGGCTATCCCGGCAAGAAGCTGCTTTTCATGGGGCAGGAGTTCGCACAGCGGGCCGAATGGAGCGAGGAACGATCGCTCGACTGGCATTTGCTCGGCGACGCGGCGCATGTCGGGGTCCAGCGACTGGTGTGCGATCTCAACAGGACCTATCGCGCGCATCCCGCGCTACATGCACGCGACTGTGAGGGGGAGGGGTTCGCATGGGTTCTGGCCGATGCCGCCGCCGACTCCATCTTCGCATGGGTACGCCGTGCGCCGGGCGCTCGCCCGGTCGTGGTCGTCAGCCATTTCACCCCTGTCCTGCGCCACGGCTATCGGATGCGGTTGCCATCCGGCGGGCGGTGGCGCGAAATTCTTAACAGCGATGCGCGGGAGTACGGCGGCGGCGGCGTGGGCAACATGGGCATGGTCCATGCCGACGAGGAGGGATGGGCCAACATCACCATTCCGCCATTTTCCACGTTGATGTTGGAACTGGACGACTGACCCTGCGTAGCCAATCGTGTGGGTACTGGAAGGAGAGGCCGAAATGCATCCGAAATATCAACCGATCGCGCGCGATGCGATGGCCTATGTGCTGGCGGGCGGGCGCGGCAGCCGCCTTGCCGAATTGACGGACAAGCGCGCCAAGCCTGCCGTTCATTTCGGCGGCAAGGCGCGGATCATCGATTTTGCGCTGTCGAACGCGCTCAATAGCGGTATCCGCCGTATCGGCGTCGCGACGCAGTATAAGGCGCACTCGTTGATCCGGCACTTGCAGCGCGGATGGAACTTCTTCCGCCCCGAACGAAACGAGAGCTTCGATATTCTCCCGGCCAGTCAGCGTATCTCGGAAAGCCAATGGTACGAAGGCACGGCCGACGCCGTGTTCCAGAATATCGACATCATCGAAAGCTATGCTCCTGAATATATGGTCATCCTGGCGGGCGACCATGTCTACAAGATGGACTATGAGCTGATGCTCCAGCAGCATGTGGATAGCGGTGCGGACGTGACGGTCGGCTGTCTGGAAGTGCCGCGCATGGAGGCGGTGGGCTTTGGCGTCATGCATGTGGACGAGGCCGACGCGATTACCGCATTCGTCGAAAAGCCCAAGGACCCGCCCGGTATCCCCGGCCAGCCCGACATGGCGCTGGCGTCGATGGGTATCTATGTCTTCCGCACGAAGTTTCTGATCGAACAACTGCGCCGCGACGCCGATACGCCGGGCAGCAAGCGCGACTTTGGCGGCGACATCATCCCCTATATCGTCAAGCACGGGAAGGCGGTGGCACACCGTTTTTCCAACAGCTGCGTCAGGGCGGAGAGCGAGCTGGAACCCTATTGGCGGGACGTGGGTACGATCGACGCCTATTGGCAGGCGAGCATCGACCTGACCGACGTGGTGCCCGCGCTCGACCTTTATGACAGAAGCTGGCCGCTATGGACCTATTCGGAAGTCACGCCGCCTGCCAAGTTCGTACATAACGAAGACGGGCGGCGGGGCGCGGCGACATCGTCGCTCGTGGCGGGCGGGTGCATCGTATCGGGGTCCTCGCTTCATCGCAGCCTGCTGTTCTCCGGCGTGCGCACGCACAGCTTCTCGTCCGTCACCGACAGCGTCATCATGCCCAATTGCGAGATTGGGCGGGGCGCGCGGCTGCACAAATGCGTGGTGGACAGCGGCATCATCATTCCATCCGGCCTTATCGTGGGCGAAAACCCCATGGACGATGCGCGGCGGTTTCGGGTGAGCGAAAATGGGGTCTGCCTCATCACCCAGCCGATGATCGACGCGCTTGATCGCTGACGGGCGGGAGCAGGGGCGCGTGTCGATCAAATTATTGTCGGTTGCTTCGGAAATCTATCCGCTGGTCAAGACCGGCGGACTGGCGGACGTGGTGGGCGCGCTGCCGGGTGCGTTGACGCCGCACGGGGTGGAAACGCGCTCGCTTGTGCCCGGATATCCGGCAGTGATGGCCCGGATCGGCAAGGGCAAGCGGCTCCACCGCTACGCCGACCTGTTCGGTGCGCCTGCCGCGATCCTGTCGGCGCAGGTCGATGGGCTCGACCTCTTCGTGCTGGACGCGCCGACATTCTTTGCGCGGGACGGCGGCATCTATGGAGATGCGGCCGGGGCTGACTGGCCCGACAATGCGCTGCGGTTCGCTGCGCTCTCCCGCGCCGGGGCCGATATCGCCGAAGGGCTGTTGAAGGGCTGGCGGCCCGACATCGTGCACGCGCACGACTGGCAGGCCGCGATGACCGCCGCCTATATGCGCTGGGGTTCAGGAGCGGGCGTGCCGACGGTCGTGACGATCCACAACCTGGCTTTCCAGGGGCGCTTTCCCGCAGGCCTTTTTCCCCAGTTGCGCTTGCCAACGGAGGCATGGAGGATGGACGGCGTCGAATATTATGGCGGCGTCGGATTCCTCAAGGCTGGGCTCGTGTCCGCCGACGCCATCACGACTGTCAGCCCCACCTATGCCCGCGAAATCCGGTCGCCAGCGGAAGGCATGGGCCTGGAAGGCCTGCTCGACGGGCGGGCGGACAGTTTGCACGGCATATTGAACGGTATCGACGGGGATATCTGGAATCCGGCGACCGATGCGCTGCTGGCGCGCCGCTACAGCGCCCGGTCGCTTGCCGGGCGGGCCGCCAATCGCCGGGCGCTGGAAAAGCGCTTCGCCCTCGATCACGACGCCGCGCCGATCTTCATCATCGTCAGCCGCCTGACGTGGCAAAAGGGCATGGACCTGATGGCCGACGCCGTCGACGCGTTGGTCGCAGGCGGCGGCAAGCTGGCGGTGCTGGGATCTGGCGATCAGGGGTTGGAAAGCGCCTTTGTCGCCGCGCAAGCCCGGTATCCGGGCAGGGTCGGGACACAGATCGGCTATGACGAGCCGTTGTCTCACCTGCTTCAGGCGGGGGGAGACGCGATCCTGATCCCGTCGCGATTCGAACCTTGCGGCCTCACCCAACTCTATGCGCTTCGTTATGGGTGCGTGCCCGTCGTGTCGCGTGTCGGCGGGCTGGCCGATACGGTGATCGAGGCGAACGAGGCCGCCATCGGCGCGGGCGTGGCGACCGGGGTGCTTTTCCAGCCGGGCGACGTTGCCGCTCTGGAGGCCGCGATCGCGCGCACGATCCGGCTTCATGCCGACAGGCCGCTGTGGCAAACGATGCAGCGTGCGGGAATGCGCTGCGATTTTTCATGGGCGAACAGCGCGGCGCGCTATGCCGCGCTGTACCGCTCGCTGATCGGACAGGCATGATGCCACCGGCTCAGGCCAAGCGTTTCACGGTCTGGTCGCCGCAAGCTGCACAGCTTTGGCTTTGCCTCTTCGATCCTGAGGATCGCGAAACCCGCGTGCCTATGCTGCGCGACGCCGAGGGCTTCTGGCATGTCGAGGCGGCGGGCGTGGGGCCGGGGCAGCGCTACGGGCTGCGCGCCGATGGCGACTATGACCCGGATCGGGGTTTGTGGTTCGATCCCGACAAATTGCTGCTCGACCCCTATGCCAAGGCCATAGACCGCCCGTTTCGCTATGACGCTGCCCTCGCCGCGACGCGCGGGACGGGCGTGGATACCGCGCCGCTCATGCCCAAGGGAGTCGTAACGACGCTTTTGCCGGACGTGCCCGTGGAAAAGCCGCGATTTGCGGCGGGCGGTCTTATCTACGAAGTATCGGTAAAAGCTTTTACGAAACGGCATCCCGATGTGCCGGATAACCAGCGCGGGACGATTGCGGCATTGGCGCATCCCTCCATCGTCGCCCATTTGAAGGCGCTGCATGTGTCCGCCGTCGAATTGATGCCGATCAATGCCTGGATCGACGAACGGCATCTTCCGCCGCTCGGCCTCACCAATGCTTGGGGCTATAATCCCGTCAGTTATTTCGCTCTCGACCCCCGGATCGCACCCGGCGGCATGGCGGAACTGCGCACCACCGTTGCGGCGCTGCGCGATGCGGGGATCGGCGTCATCCTCGACATGGTCTACAACCATAATGGGGAAAGCGACCGGCACGGTCCTACCCTGTCGTTGCGTGGCCTGGATGCGCTCGGCTATTTCCGCCATGCGGCGGACGGCAGCCTCATCAACGACATGGGCACCGGCAACAGCATCGCGTGCAATGCGCGCCCGGCGCGCCGCCTGATCCTCGATTCCCTGCGCTGGTTCGTCCAGAAAGCGGGCGTGGACGGTTTCCGCTTCGATCTTGCGACGGCGCTGGGGCGGACCGAGCACGGGTTCGATCCGGCGGCCCCCTTGCTGGAAGCCATGCGGGCGGACCCAGTCCTGGCGGATCGCGTCATGATCGCCGAGCCGTGGGACATCGGGCCGGGCGGATACCGGCTTGGGCAGTTTGGGGAGGGGTGGCTGGAATGGAACGACCGCTATCGCGACGATGTGCGTCGTTTCTGGCGGGGAGAGCCGGGGATGCTGGGCCGTTTCGCCACGCGGTTGAGCGGATCGTCCGATATCTTCGGCGGCACCGCGACGCGATCCGTCAATTTCATTGCGGCGCATGACGGCTTCCCTCTCGCGGACCTGACCGCGTTCGAGCAGCGGCACAATCACGCCAATGGCGAGGATAATCGCGACGGGCATGGCGATAATATCAGCTGGAACAACGGCGTCGAGGGACCGAGTGACGATCCTGCCATCGTCGAGGCACGCCGCCGCGACACCGAGGCGCTTCTTTCCACGCTGTTTCTGTCCCGCGGTACGATCATGCTGACGGCCGGGGACGAATTCGGGCGAACGCAGCAGGGCAACAACAACGCCTACGCGCAGGACAATGCGATCACATGGCTGGATTGGGACAATCGCGACCGGGAATTGGAACGGTACGCCCGCGATCTTGCAGCGCTGCGCGCCGCCAATTCGGAGCTATCCGCTGTGACGATGCTATCCGACGAGGACGTGGAATGGCTGGACGCGGATGGTCAGGTCATGACCGCCGCGCACTGGGAGGAGGGGGACAGGCGACGCGTCGTCCTTCGCTATCGCGGGGGAAACGGCCTTTGCCTGTGCGTGAACGGCGAAAAGGCCGCGTGCGAATTTCGCCTGCCGTGGGGCGTCGCGACGGTCCCGGGTCGAAGCCTGTGTGTCGTCCCTGCGGTTCCGGCAGGCGTTAGGACGCCCTGAGCCGTTGCGCGCGGCGCGAGCCCGCCTCACGCTGTTCGACCGAGAGGATTTTGGCCCGGGCCCGCGCGAGATCGCTGGCCTCGGCACGCCTGACCGGGCAGGCGGGACCCGCGTCCCGCCATTCGGTCTGTTCGTCGCCGGAAAGATGCTTTGCCGGTTTCAACGTCGGGTCGTAGCCGCCGGTTGCCGCGCGACATGCGAAGGGGAGCGCTTGACGACGCCTTCGATCAGCTTGCCCTTCATCAAAATACGGAGCGCGTCGGCTTCCTTGGGATCGAGCATGACCACGCGGACGCCGCCCGAGTTCAACGGCTCCAGCACCGAAATGCGGAAGGAATGATTGGAGCAGACGGACCGGATCGCGTCCGGCGTAGCCTGTATGTTGATCGCCCGGCTCATGCTCTGGTCTCCGCATAGGTGGGAAGTGTGAAGGAGGCCGAACCGTCCGAACGCTTTGAACGATAGGGATGCGGATGCTCCCGAATGCGACGGTTATATCCGTCCGCCATACGGCGATGGACCCAAGACGCTTCGGGACACAGGGCAGATTGGGACCGCAGCAGTTCTTCCTGCTCACGCTTGAGCAAATAATTCAGATCTTCCATGATGCGGCTCCTGGGCTGGCAAGCGGGAGCACTATGGTCTCTCTGTCACGGCGAATGCTTGCGGCATGTTTCGCGCAATAAAAGCGCTATAGCAGAATAAGCGGCGGGCGTCTCATTTATATTCGGTAAAGTTGCCGAGCCGAGGATGCGACAGGTCAATTCTTGAGCGTGACGATGCCCACCGGCCCCGGCTTTTGTGTAGGATTGGATGCATTTTCCTTCTTGGGCTTTTCGGCCTTGGGTTTTCTGATCTCACGGTTGGATTTCTTTTGACCCTTGGCCATATGCTCGTCCTTTACGCTTCTGCAATCGCGCGCTGACGGGCGCCGATGGCTGTTTTGATGGATTCGAACCCGGCGACGCTGGCCGTGGCCAGATGGAGCGGCCTGCCGCCCAGTTCCTCGTCATGGTTGTTGAGGAAGACAAGAGCGGCGTCTCGACCCAGCGCGTGGAAAGCGAAGATCGTGATTTCTCCCTGGCGCTTGGCTTCGTCTGCGGGAAGCCTGGGCATTTTGTAGCTGGAGGTGAATCTGGCACGTTTCTTCGGTGCCGTTTCAGCGGGGGATTGAGCCTCATTCTCGATTTTGGTCGCCATTGTCGTTTCCTTCTGACGTGGAATATTTCGGGCTGGGGTCGCAGATCGGCCAGGATTATCGGGCCGTGACAATACCGGGTTGGGGAAGTCCGCGTGCGCGCTCCGTTGCGTGTAAGCGGGAGCACAAGTCTCTCAGCCGGTGGCGCCTACATGTCCTGAGGCCATCGATAATGGCTATATGGGGCGGCGGATGCCGACATTAAACCCGACAGCGAAACATTATAATCCGGCCGCAGCCGATAAGGTTTCGCGAACCCTAGAACGATAGCGCCTTGCGCAGCGGTTCCGCCTCTCCATATTGTGCAGTGCAGCAAACGCGACGCCGGATGATCGCTGCCCGGTTACGCCGTTACCGGAGATGCGCTTTGGAAACCTTATCTGCAACGATCGCAAAGCTGGCCGCAATGCGTGCCATGGGTAGCGCACCGGCTGGAGCGGCGGACAACCGGCTAAAGGATTTGGCCACATTCGGCAGCAATCCCGGCGCCTTGCGTGCCAGAATCCATGTGCCGCCGGTTCGCCCGGCCAATCCGGCGCTGGTGGTCGTACTGCATGGCTGCACGCAGACGGCGGCTGGATATGACGAAGGATCGGGCTGGTCCCGGCTGGCGGACAAATATGGTTTCATCCTGCTGTTTCCCGAACAGCAGCGCGGCAACAATCCCAACCTGTGCTTCAATTGGTTTTCGCCAGCCGACAATGCGCGCGACCGGGGCGAAGCGATGTCGATCCGTCAGATGATTGCGACGGTCGTTCAGGATTATGAGATCGATCCTGAACGGATTTTCGTCACTGGGCTGTCCGCAGGCGGCGCGATGACGTCAATCCTGCTTGCCACCTATCCCGAACTATTTGCCGGCGGTGCGATCATCGCGGGCCTGCCACATGGCGCCGCGTCGAATGTCTCGCAGGCGCTCGACGCGATGCGGGGCGGCGGCGGACATGACGGCGGGGAACTGGGTAATCGAGTTCGGGCCGCCTCCGGTCATTCCGGTCCCTGGCCGCATATCTCCATCTGGCACGGAACGGCGGATGCGACGGTAGCCCAAAGCAACGCCGACGCCATATTGGCGCAGTGGCTGTCGGTCCATGATCTGGGGAGCGACCCCGCCATGACCGAAACCGTCGGGCGCCATTCGCGTCGCCGATGGACGGATGCCGGAGGGCGAACGGTGATCGAGGATCATCGTATATCCGGCATGGGCCATGGCACGCCGCTCGCAACGAAGGGGCCGGATGGCTGCGGCACCGTCATGCCTCATATGCTGGAGGTGGGCATATCCTCGACCCGCTCTATTGCAGAAAGCTGGGGCCTGCTCGGCCGCGAAATGGCGCAGAGCGTTTCGAACGACGAGGCGGCGACCGCGCCTTTGGATTCGTCGCCAAATGCCGATCCGGTGACGGATGTCGGCAAAGCCATTCACGACGCGCTACGCGCGGCAGGGCTGATGCGCTGACAAGCCACGACATGGCGTCAGAATATCCGACATTCGACCAACACAGTTAAGGGCGCCCCGCGCCCGGTTCTCTATTCCGCGCGTTGGGACAGAAGACGCGAATGTCGCGAACCGGAACGGCATGGGCCTTTTCCGTGGCCTGCCGGAGAAACAGATGTTCGGACCGACTGTCGATCTTCATCCCGCCGTGGGGAGCGTCATGCTTGGCCCGACGACCTCGCCCGGTGCGCTTTGCACATGACCGTACATCGAGCGCGCAGGGGTAGCATGGCGGCTTCCCCGTTCGTCGCGGCTGACCCGTTGGTGTGTAAATCGTTTCGTGCCGCAGAGCGGTCCGAAATCGGGATACCTCCGACGATCGGTGCGCTGCTCGATCAAGCGCCATTCGCCGGATTGACGCAACTGCTCGATCTGGCGGTGGTGGGAAGCGGTAAGTTCCCTTTTGCTGTCGCGGTTCCGGTACGCGATGAACGTGAGCTTTTGCCGCCCATGCTGGCGGCGCTGCTCGCGGCCATGAGATGCGTTCCGCAACCCGGCATTGCGGTCTTCGTGGTGAATGACAGCAGCGACGGATCGGCTGAATTGATAACCGAATGGTTGCGCGCTCACGCACTGGCGGGGGTGGTTCTGAACGTTTCGTTCGCCCCTGTCATTCGCAACGCGCCGCACGCCAGGCGGCTGGCGCTCGACACTGCGGCGACCTTTGTTCCCCATGGCGTGTTGCTGACCACCGACGCCGATAGCGAGGTCGCGCCGTACTGGATCGCCGACCGGCTGGCAGGACTGGCCGACAAATTCGACCTCATGTGCGAAGATGTGCGGCTCGACGCGACGGGCTGGTCGTCTCTCCCTGAACAGGTGCGCCTTATGGGTGAGGCCGAACGGGAATATTATGCCGCCTGCGATCTTCTGTGGATGCGGTGGAGCGGAGGGCGGGCAGGTGCCTTCGCCCACCGCGCATCCGGCGCGAGCATGGCGGTCCGGTCGGACATTTACCGGGCGCTCGGACGCTGGCCCGTACCCCCACATGGCGAGGACGGATTGTTGTGCAGGCTCGTCGTCGAAGGCGGCGGTCGCGTAGTGACGATAGCGGACGGCGGAACGCGCACGTCCGCTCGGCTTTCCGGGCGCGCGGCCGGCGGATGCGGTGCGGCGCTCGCTCTTCGCGCCGCCGATCCCGACCCGGAATGCGATGCCGCGCTCGTCACTATTGCCGAACTCCGCCGCCTGTCCGCTTATTGCCTGAACCATGGCGTGCGCGACTCATGTGGCGGGGTGAAACCGCTGCGGTTCAGCGATCTGCAAGAACAACTGGCGCTGGCGCGAGTGCTGCTGGCGCAGGACAGGAGCGCATGACCGGGCCGGATATCGAGCGCACTGTCGCTAGCCGTGCGGCAGAGGCGGACCGGGATGACGGCGACCTGTCCGCCGACATCGGCCTGCTTCGCGACGCGGGCTGGCTTACTGCATGCCTGCCCGGCAGCGTGGGCGGGCAGGGTTGGGGAACGGACCCTGACGGAACGATGGCGGCGTTCGATGCGCTGCGTTCGCTCGGCCGCGCCAATCTGTCGGTCGCACGCCTGTTCGAAGGCCATATGAATGCGGTGAAACTGGTGTTCCTCTATGGCGATGAGCGATTGCGTGCCGAAACCGTATCGGCCGTGGGGGACGGGATCCTGTTCGGTGTCTGGGGTGCGGACGACGCGACATCGCCGCTCTCTATCGCAGCGGGGAATGGTACGACCTATCTGCACGGGGCGAAGCGGTTCGCGTCGGGCCTGGGGCTGGTAGGGCGGGCTGTCGTGTCCGCGCCGACGCAGCAGGGCTTGCAACTTCTTCTCGTACCCATCGACGATGAAGGCCGCAGCGACCCGTCCTGCTGGCGAATGGGCGGCATGCGGGCGACACGGTCGGGGCGTTACGATTTCGATGGGGTTGCGATTGTCGACCTTTGCCGCATGGGTGCTCCGGACGATTATCTGCGTGAACCTTATTTCGAGGGCGGCATATGGCGTTATTGCGCCGCGCATCTGGGCGCCGCGGAGGCCTTGTATGACGCGATGCGCACGGGCCTTCGAATTCGCGGACGGGCCGACGATCCGCAGCAGCAACTCCGTCTGTTCGATGCAGCGATTGCCGTCGAAACCGCACGGCTCTGGCTCCGGCGGGCCGCGATGGCGGTCGAAGCTATCGATGCGCGTCCCGAGACGGCGACGCTTTCTCTTATCGCGCGGGAAGTAACGGAGCGAAGCTGTCGAAAAGTGATGGAAACGGTGCAGCGTGCGCTCGGCACGGCGGCGCATGTCGCGGGATCGCCCATCGAGCGTATCTGTCGCGACCTCTCGCTGTTCCTGTGCCAGGCCGCGCCCGACGCCAAGAATGCCCGCGCGGCAGCGGCGTTGACATGCCACGATGGGGCGCTCGGCGCACTGTGACGATGCCGCGCCACCCCGAAGGCACGCTGCTTCGCCATGCACGAAACGCGCCCGCGATCGATGTCGAGACGCTTGCACCGCCCGGCGGCCTGTTGATCGTGGTGCCCCATCCGGACGACGAAAGTTTCGGCTGCGGCCAGGCGCTCGCATCCGCAGCCGACGCAGGCCGGACCGTAGCCATCGTCCTTTTAACCGATGGCGAAGGCTCCCATCCCCATTCTAAGCGCTACGATCGACAGGCTCTCGCGGCGCTGCGAGCCAGTGAAATGCACGCAGCCCTTCGCGAACTGTCGCCCGGTTACGACATTCCTGTCTTGCGCCTTGGGCTGCCTGACAGTCGAAGCGACCCCACCCTCGTCAGCGAAGCGCAGCTGGACGAGATGGTCGCTTTTGCCACGGCAATGAATGTGCGTGCGATCTGGAGCTGCTGGGCGGGCGACCCTCATTGCGATCATGTCAGCGCCGCGCGGATTGCCCGAACTCTCGCGACGCGGACGGGCGCTCATTTGTGGAGCTTCGCCGTATGGGGTCGCTTTGGCGAACGCGCCATTTCGGATTCCATCGCTGTCTTTGCCGACAAGCGATATCTCGCCCGCAAGTCGCGCGCCATCGCGGCGCACCGGTCGCAGGTCACGACGTTGATCGACGACGATCCGGGCGGCTTCGTCATGCCCTCGGCCTTCGTCGATCATTTTATCCATCACCCCGAGATTTTTCTTCATGACCGATGAACTCTCGTCGCGCAGGGCTTCGTTCGAAGCACTATTCTCTCGTGACCCCGATCCATGGCAGTTCGAGGTCAGCGGCTATGAACGCGACAAGCGCGACGCCACTATCGCGGCGCTGGGCGGCATGCGGTTCGCCGCCGGCCTTGAGATCGGCTGCGCGACAGGGGTTTTGACCGAGCAATTATCCGCCCGTTGCGATGCCTTGCTTGCGCTCGACATATCCGACCGGGCCCTTGGCCTCGCTCGCGAGCGGCTGCGCGCCGAGACGACGATATCCTTTGTGCGCGGCGAGGTTCCGGACGATTGGCCCGATGGCGCTTTCGACCTGATCGTCCTCTCCGAAGTGCTGTATTTCCTGTCGGCCGCCGAGATCGCTGCGACATCGCAAAGGGCGATGGCGTCACTGAAGGATGGGGGCATATGCCTGCTCGTCAACTGGACGGGCGACAACGATCTGCCTGTCGGTGGGGATGAGGCGGTGCGGCTGTTTGCGGAAGCGGCGGCGTGGCAACGCGATCTGGCAGGACGCGAATCCACTTATCGCATCGACCGCTTCCGTGCGTTGGGCGGCATTCCGCCATCGGACGACCATCGCGACGGCGGTCGGGATGGTAGGAGGCTTGACGAATAGGCAGGCTGGTCGGTCAGCGCCTCGTCGCCAGAGGCGGGCCGGGCGCGATACTTCGGTTCTTCTGGATCGCCATGCTTCATTGAGCGACTGGATCGCGAACCAAGAGAATAAGGTCGCATAGATGTTGGACAGTTCCGAGGTTGCCGCGTCGCCAACGGCGCGCAGCAAGATGCCGATGGTGCGCATGGTCACCGACCTTGGCGATATCGTCGTTTTGCTGGAGGCCAAGCGTGCCCCCGCGAGCGTCGATGCGTTTCTGCACCATGTCGATGCCGGCGATTACGATGGCGGCTCATTATGGCGGACTGCGCCATTGCGACGGCGCCATCGCCTTGCGAGCCGTAACGCCAAGTTGGATGCCTTGCGCGAAGACCCTTGGCCCCTCGCCAGTGTCGGCCTTATATCGGTAGCGCCGTGGTGCTCTTGATCTCGGAAAGGGCAACCGTCGAGTTGATTTCCTGCACGCCAGGCAATCGCGAGAGCTTCTCGAAGAAGAAGCGCTCATAGGCTTCGATATCGGCAGCGACGACGCGCAGCATGAAATCCACCGACCCCATCATCACATGACATTCGAGCACCTCGGGGAAATCCCGGATTGCCGCGCCGAATTCGTCGAGGTTGGCGCGGCCATGCGCGTTGAGCTTAACCTGAGCGAACACCTGCGCATTCAACCCGACCTTCTTCCGATCGACGATCGCGACGCGGCGTTTGATGAAGCCATCGCGCTCCAGCCGATCGATCCTGCGCCAGCAGGGCGATGGCGACAAGCCCACGGCCTCGGCGACCGCTGCGGTCGAGAGCGAAACGTCGTCCTGAAGGATTCGCAGGATCTTTTTTTCGTAGGAATCGAGGGGATCGGGCATGAATATGCTCAAATTGACGCATTTGCGGTCAACTATAGCGTAAAGTTCGAGACTTGTCGTGCAATCAGGTCAGAGATGTCGGCTTTGGCCAGATATCATCTGCCGATATCGTGATCCGGAGAATGTGCATGACTATCGACCTGACATCGCAGCCCCAATTGCCCGAGGAGATCGTTCGTCTCGACGATCCGGAAAGCGGCCTGTCCGGTGTGATTGTAGTCCATTCGACCAAGCTCGGCCCGGCGGCTGGCGGATGCCGGTTTCACCATTATGCTTCCGACGCGGATGCCTCGACCGACGCCATGCGGCTCGCCGAGGGGATGAGCTACAAGAATGCGCTTGCCGGCTTGCCGCTCGGCGGCGGCAAGGCCGTGATACGTGCGCCCGAGGGACGCTTCGACAGGGCCGCGCTGTTCCGCGCTTTCGGTCGCGCAGTCGCTGCGCTCGACGGACGATATGTCACCGCGGAAGATGTCGGGACGAGCGTAGAGGACATGATGTGCGTGGCAAAGCACACCGAGCATGTCGCCGGTCTTCCGCCCAGGCCCGGCGCGCCTGGCGGCGATCCCTCGCCATGGACGGCGCGGGGCGTGTTTCGCGCGATGGAGGTCGCGGTTGCGCGCCGCCTGGGTGCCGAGATTCGCGATGTAACCGTCGCCGTCCAAGGTCTTGGCCATGTCGGCTTCGCCCTGTGCCAGTTGCTGCACGATGCGGGCGCGCGGCTCGTCGTCGCCGAACCGCGCAGCGAAGTGGCCGCACGCGCCGCCGCGCGGTTCGATGCCGACATCATGACATCGCATGCCCTGATCGGGGCGAAGGTCGATGTGTTTGCGCCGTGCGCTCTCGGTGCCGTGCTAGATCAAGACGCAGTGCATCGCCTGCGCGCGCAAGTCGTCTGCGGTGCCGCCAACAACCAGCTTGCCACCGCGCAGCAGGGAACCGAGCTTGCCGCTCGCGGCATCCTCTATGCGCCGGACTATCTCGTCAACGCGGGCGGGATCATCAATGTCGCCGCCGAATATCTCGGCTGGACCGAGGCGAACGCACGGAGCCGCGTCGAGGCGATCGGTACGAAGCTGACCGAGGTGCTCGAACTGGCGGACAGGGAGAATCTGGCACCGTACGAAGCCGCCGATGCGCTCGCGCGGTCGATCATTGCGGGCAAGCGACAAGCGGCGCCCGTCGCCTGATGGGCCGGCACATGGCGATGGCGGACAACGGCTTCGCGCGCGCTGTAACGTTTCGTGTCAGCGCTGCGCGATGCCCACAGCTTTTGTGCCGCCTAATGGGATTGTTCGCTCAGCAGGATCGCTTGGTTCATCACGCCAACGCGATCGCCACGCCGCGCCGCCTGCGCGTCACCATCACGATTTGCGGCCTGGACGATCGTCGTGCGGAGGTCATCGCCGAAAAGATGCGCCAGCTGATTTCAGTGCATAGCGTCAGCTGGCGCGCCGCGCCTGTGTGACCTTGTAGCGCGCACGGACCGAGTGATCGGTAAGCGGTGTCGCATCGCCGTCCAGTGCCAAGGTGAACATTCGCGCATGTGGCCTTCGCTATCGCTCTGCCACTCGATACGGCGGCGACGGGTTGAGTTCGCCGCGGAAATAATCGGACCGTCAGTGGCGGCAGATAGCAGGCGGCGTTCTTTGCGAGGTCCGAAAACCGTCACACAATGGAAATGTTAGCATAATATATTTCGTATACCATATTTGACACGGCCTGCGTTTCGCATCATCATCGCTGCATTAAAAAAAGCAGGGAGACGACCGATGCGAAATTATCGAATGAAACTATGGTGCGCGGCGGCATCCGTTGCATTTGTGCCGGGCATGGCGTTCGCCCAGGCCCCGCAAGAATCGGGCGCTGGGGGTGCATCCGATATCGTTGTGACGGGTACGCGGATCAAACGCCCCGATCTCGAAAGCAACAGCCCCCAGACAATCGTGAATTCCGAGGAGTTTCGTTATCAGGGGGCGACCACGGTCGAGGCGGTGCTCAATCGCCTGCCGCAATTCACGGCTGACAGGAACGAGAACGAATCGAACGGTTCGGACGGCACTTCCAAAATCAATCTGCGCAATTTGGGCGACAACCGCGTTCTCGTGCTGGTCAACGGCCAGCGCATGCTGCCCCAGCAGGCGATCAATCTCAATTTCGTGCCCAGCAGCCTGGTCGAACGTGTCGACGTGCTGACCGGTGGCGCGTCGGCGGTTTATGGTTCGGACGCGCTGTCGGGTGTCGTCAATTTCGTTCTGAAGGATAATCTGGACGGCATCCGCATAGATGCGCAGACCGGTTTCTATCAGCATGACAACAACAACAGCGCCGTGCGCGGCTTGCTGGACGCCAAGGGATACCGCAACGCGCGCTCGTCGGTGATCGACGGCGGGAAGCAGGATGTCACGCTGGCGGCAGGCAAGAACTTTGCCGACGGTCGCGGCAACATCACCGCTTATGTCGGCTATCGCCATTTCGACCCGGTCCGTCAGTCGGATCGCGACGTATCCGCCTGCGCGCTGCAACAGGCGGACGATGCCGGCACCGCGCTCTTCTGCGGCGGGTCCAGCAATACGCCCTTCGGCACGTTCGTGCCGCTCGAAGGCGCGTTTCAGGGGCGGACGCTGACCAATAACAGGAACGGTACGAAGACGTTCGTTCCCTATGACAACAGCTATGCGTATAACTACGCCCCCGACAATTATTTCCAGCGGTCGGATGAGCGCATCACGGCGGGCGCCTTCGCCAAGTTCGAATTGAGCAAAGCGGCGGAAGTCTACGGCAGCTTCATGTTCATGCGGGACCATACATTCTCGCAGGTCGCGCCATCGGCTATCTTCCTGGGATCGCCCTTTGCCATTTCGTGCAACAATCCACTGGCGAGCGCGAGCCAGCTTAATGTTTTGTGCGGCAGCAAGGCAGGCACCGATCAGACCGCCGACGCGCTGGTCGGTTATCGGATGGCGCTCGCACCGCGTCGCGACGACCTGCGATATAACGATTACCGCTATACCGCCGGTGTGCGTGGCGATCTTGGCAGCGGGTTCAGCTACGATGTGAACTATCTTTATTCGCTGGTCCGCTTCAAGGAACGCTATCTCAACAATGTCGACGCTATCAAGGCGCAGCGCGCGCTTGATGTCGTTTCCGTCAATGGCACTCCCACCTGCCGTTCGGTCGTCGACGGCACCGATCCCAGCTGCATCCCGGCCAATGTTTTCGCGTCGGGCGGCGTCACCACCGCGCAGGGCACCTATCTCTTCACGCCCAGCAACACCTCGTCGCGCAATTCGCAGCAGGTCTTTTCCGGTACGTTGAGCGGCGATCTGGGGCAGATGGGTATCACCAGCCCCTGGGCCAGCCGCGGGGTCGGCATCGCGCTGGGTGCGGAGCATCGCCGCGAAACCCTGAACTTCTTTGCCGACGATATCGCCCAGCAGGGGGGAGCCACCAATTCGGATGGCATCATCAGCGTGACCGAAGGCTATGGCGAAATTGAAATCCCGCTGATTTCCGACATGCCGTTCGTGCGAGCGCTGACGATCAACGGCGGCGTGCGCTATTCGGCCTACAAGAATGAACAAAAGTCGACCGGTTTCAGGTCGAACTTCAACGTCTGGACCTACAAGGGCGAACTCAGCTGGCAGCCGGTCGATGACCTGCGACTGCGTGCCAGCTACAATCATGCCATTCGTGCGCCCAACGTCACCGAACTTTTCGCGTCGCAGGCCGTGGGCAACGTCGCCGGGCAGGACCCCTGTTCCGGCCCCAATCCGGTGGCGTCGCAAACGACCTGCTCGCTGACCGGCGTAACCACCGCCCAATATGGCAATATCATCGAATGCCCGACGGACGTCTGCTCCGCGCTGTCCGGCGGCAACCGCCAACTGCGTCCCGAAACCGCAGACACGATCACCGCAGGCTTCGTGCTCACGCCGCGGGCGCTTCGCAATTTCTCGCTGTCGGTCGATTATTATAAGATCAAAGTGAAGGACTATATCGCAGCGCTCGACGCTTCGCTGGTTATCAGCCAGTGCGCCCAGACCGGCGATCCTTATTATTGCGGCCTGTTCAGTCGCGATCCGCGTTCGGGCGCGATCTTCGGACAGAACGGTTACATCCGCTCGACCACGCTCAACACCGGTTTCCTCAAGACATCGGGCATCGACGTGACGGCCGATTACACGTTCGCAATCGGCCAGATGGGCAGGGTCAATGTCAACATGATCGGGACCTTGCTCGCCGAACAGCTGGCTCAACCGCTTCCCGGGCTGGGCAGCTATAACTGCAAGGGTCTGTTCGGCTACACCTGCGGTCAACCCTCGCCCAAATGGCGTCACGTCGCTCGCTTTACATGGATGGCGCCGAGCGATACCACGCTGTCCCTGTCCTGGCGGCACATCGGGGGTACCAAGTTGTCGAGCCTTGACGACAATCCTGCGCTGAAGGGCACGCCCAGCGTCATCAACCGGAAGATCAGCGATTATAATTATTTCGATCTTTCGCTGACCCAGGCAGTCGGCAAGCAATTGACGTTGCGCGCGGGGGTCAACAACCTGTTCGACAAGGATCCACCGGCAATCGCGGCGGGCATTCTGTCGTCCTTCGGCAACGGCAACACCTATCCGGGCGTCTACGATGCCTTGGGCCGCAACATCTTCGTCGGTGCGACGGTTAATTTCTAGGGGCGGCCAGCCGGGTTGAACCCGGCTGCCGTATGGGCTGGAGGCCCCGCCTGCGCGGATGTGCAGGCGGGGCCTTCCTGCTTTTGGCGGTCGATATCAGCGGGCCGGGACGATGGTGAAGCTGTAGGTCAGCGATTTGAGCGGAATGCGGAAGGGCATGTGCGGCCTTGCGTCGGGATTCCATCCGGTGTCGCCGCCGACTCCCGCCTGGGCTGCGTCGATCAGGAGCGTGCCATGATCGTGAGGACGAATGTCCGAACTGTGCGCTTGCCCCGGCGGCTTCATCGCCAGGTCGCCATAGGGGAAGGGGAGGGCGTTCACCGACAAAGGCTGCGCTCCGACGACGCGCAGGCCCGCACCTCCGCCGGTCAACGCGATCCATCTGACATCGGTCTTGTTTCCCGACTCCTGCGGTCGCGCGTAATCGTGATACTGCTCCGCCAACGTGCCGCTCCACCGAGCGATCAGGCCGCTGGTGTTGCGGTCGGC
Organism: Sphingobium sp.; assembly: GCF_003248505.1. Taxonomy (GTDB): domain Bacteria; phylum Pseudomonadota; class Alphaproteobacteria; order Sphingomonadales; family Sphingomonadaceae; genus Sphingobium. The sequence goes on along the minus strand of NZ_QFOA01000031.1, from coordinate 7,563 downwards.
GTAGGTTTCGTGCGGACCGCGGCCATACCAGCTGACTTCATCCAGCGCCGATGGCGTGTCGAAAGCCAGCCCCACCCGCAGCGGATCGGGCAGCGTGTCGCGGATGGGATCGAACCGCACCGTCACGCCGACCCGTCCGTCCTGCGCCATCGTCCAGCGGGTTTCGGTCTTGACCGATCCCACCCCCATATCGTGCCGCACGACGATGGCATTGCTAGATACTTCGATCGATTCCACGCGCCGATGCCCGGAAAAATACTGCCACATGGCGTGACTTTTGGGAATGCCCGCGCCGATGTCGTTATCCGTCGGCGCGCGCCAGAAATTGGGCGCTCCGCCACTCAAAAGCAGCCTGTCGCCCCGTGCAAAGCGGCGCACCAGCCCGGTTGCGCGGTCAATCTCCAGCACGGCATCGCCTGCGGCAAGGCGTAGCGTGTCCGCCCTTTCCACCGGTGCCACGTCGCCGACGGGCGGTGCGGGAAGGGCGGGGGATCGAAGGATGAACTGCTCCCAGCCTACGACATGCCCGGTGGGCAGCATCGGTACCGCCCCCGCCCTCGTCCGGGCGCGAAGCACCAGTATTCGCTCTCCCCTCTCGCTTTGCGGCGCCGGTAGTTTCAGGGGGATGGGGGCGCTGGCACCCGCCGCAACTGCTGGCATGGGCAGGGTGCCGCTTGCGGTTGCGACGCCATCCTCCATCACGGTCCAGTCCAGCGTGAAGCGCGACAAATCGATGTGGTCGTGCCGATTGACGACGCGATAGCCGTCGCCATCCCGGACGAAAGCGATCGGCGCCTGCACTTTGGCCAGTTCGAAATATTCGGGATCGGGTGTCCGGTCGGACTGGATCACCCCGTCACCGACCGGACTGTCGTCGCCATGCACTCCGGGCGCGGCGGGGTCCGGATCGTAGTCCAGCCCCTGAGCCCAATAGGGCCGCCCCTCCTTGTCCTTCAACACCATGGTCTGGTCTACCCAGTCCCATACGAACCCGCCCTGCAATTTGGGATAGGCGCGCATCGCCTGCCAATATCCCTCCAGGTCACCCAGGCTGTTGCCCATCGCGTGGGCATATTCGCACAGGATCAAAGGCTGGGCGAAGGCCGGATCGCGCGCATAGTCGATCATCTTGGGCACATCGTCGTACATCGGCGCGAAGATGTCGACATAGCTGTTCACCGGGTGTCGCCAGTTGCTCATGCTCCAGCCCAGAAAACTGACGAGCCGCGTCGGATCGTTCGCCTTCACCCATTTGGCCGCCGCTTCGAAACTGTCGCCGATCCCCGTCTCGTTGCCCAGGGACCAGAAGATCACCGAAGGATGGTTGCGATCTCGCTGCACCATGCGCTGCACCCGGTCGAGATGTGCCGCCCGCCAGGCAGGATCGTTGCCCAGCAAAAGCGACGGATCGTCCCCATGCTGCTGCGACAAGCTGAGATAGCCGTGGCTCTCTATGTTGGCCTCGTCCATGATATAGAGGCCATATTCATCGGCCAGATCGTACCAGCGCGGATCGTTGGGATAATGCGACGTGCGGACCGCGTTGACGTTTGCGGCCTTCATCAATTCGATGTCCTTGCGCATCGTCGCTTCCGACAGGATGCGAAATGTGCGCGGATCATGTTCGTGCCGGTTGACGCCGCGGATCATGATCCGCTTTCCGTTGACGCGCACTTCTCCGCCCGCGATCTCTACCGTGCGAAATCCGATCCGCCGACTGGTCGCCTCCACCAGCCTGCCCCGGTCGTCCAGCAGTTCGACCAGCAGCGTGTAGAGGTTCGGCGTTTCCGCAGTCCAGGCTTTGACGCCGGGCAGGCTGGCCTCCAATCTTATCGTCCCGCTGCCCTTCCCCTCACGCGTCAGCACGGTTCGCTTTCCGTCCAGCAAAGTCGCGCGTACCTGCATTGCGGCGGGGGCGCCGCCGACCGCGACGGCCAGCCCCAGTCGCCCGTCGCGATAGGCATGATCCAGACCCGCATCCACGGTCAGGTCGGCGATATGGGTGGGCGGCGCGGCGTACAGGCTTACGCTTCGTTCGATCCCGTTGACCCGCCAGAAATCCTGATCCTCCAGATAGCTGCCATCGGCAAAACGATAAAGTTCGATCGCCACGATATTGCGACCGACCTTGGCGTAACGGCTGACATCGAACTCGGCCGGTAACTTGCTGTCTTCTGAATAACCGATCCGTTGGCCGTTGACCCAAAGATAATAGGCGGCCCCCGCCGCGCCTATCGTCAGCAACATCCGCCGTCCGGCAAAATGCGGCGGGATCGTCACCTCGCGGCGATAGGAGCCGACTTCGTTCAGCCGGTGTTCGATCTTCGGCTGATTGAGCGGAAAAGGATAACCGCTGCCGACGAAGACGGGACGGCCATGCCCCTCCGCCTGCCATATCCCCGGAACCTTGATCGTGCCCCAACGGCTCGCATCGAAATCGGGGCGATAAAAATCGACCGGGCGACTTTCCGGATCGGGTGAGAGGTGAAACTGCCAGTCTCCGTCGAGAGACAGATGATAACGCGATTTCGCCACGTCCCGCGACAAGGCCCCCGCCCGCGTTTCGAACCCGTCGAACGTCGTGTGCATCGGTTCCGCCCCCTGACGGACCACCTCCGGCTGTTCCCACTCGACAGGTGCGCTCGCGCGTCCGTCCTGCGCCATGGCGGGGGAAAGGAGCAGGCCGGCGATCAGCCCGCCCGCCGCGCTGGAGTGCAACAGCTTTACCATCCGTTTTTCCTTTTTCCTGCTGATCGGCCGTTGGCTGCGATCATGTTGCGGCGTTGGGCGATGGACGTTGCCATGGCCCGCCGGTCCCCTCGCGCACGATGCGATCAGGCCGCCGTTTCCGCCTGCCGGGCGCCGCTGCGGCTGCGGCTGTAAAGATAGTAGAAAAGCAGGCCGATCGCATTCCATGCGCCAAAGCGAATGAGCGTCGATCCCGGCAGGCTGAACAGCAAATAGGCGCAGCCAAGGATCGTCAGCGTGCCGATGACATAGGGCTGAGGACAGCGGAACAGGCGCGGCACGTCCGGCGACCGGCGACGCAGGATCATGAGGCAGGCACCCACCGCCATGAAGGCGATCAACGTCCCGGCATTGGCCAGTTCGGCGATCTCGTCCAGGCGAAAGATACCGGCGACCAGCGCGATCGACGTGCCGGTGATCAAGGTAATGCGTGTGGGTGCGCCGGTGCGCGAGCTGATCTTGGCAAGGCCGCGCGGAAGCAGGCCGTCGCGCGCCATGACGAAGAATACACGGCTTTGGCCATACATCATCACCAGGATGACGGAGGGCAGGGCGATGACGGCGGCAAGCGCGATCAGATGCGCCGCGACCGGCTGACCCAATTGGCGCAGCACCAGCGCCAGCGGCTCGGGCGAATTGGCGAGTTGTTGAAAAGGCAGAGCGCCGATGGCTGCGATGGCAACCGCCATATAGATTATCGTGCAGACCAGCATCGAACCGATGATGCCGATGGTCAGGTCGCGTCCCGGATTCTTGGCTTCCTCGGCCGATGTCGCGACCGCATCGAACCCGTAAAATGCGAAGAAGACGATCGCCGCCGCCGCCATGACGCCGCGCTTCTGCCCTTCGATTTCCGTGCTGGCAAATCCGTAGGGCATGAAAGGTTCGAGATTGTTCGACTGGAAGGCGGGCAGGGCCATGATCACGAATACCGACAGCGCAACCAGCTTGATGACGACCAGGACGATATTGAGCGTAGCGCTTTCGCGCGTCCCGGCAATCAGCATTCCCATGACGGCCAGCGCGACCGTCACGGCGGGCAGGTTGACGATGCCGCCGCCATGCGGCCCCACCAGCAGCGCAGGCGGCAAATCGACACCCGCCGATTGCAGCCAGCCGACGAGATAACCGGACCAGCCGACCGCCACGGTCGAACAGGCCAGCGAATATTCCAGGATCAAACTCCAGCCGACGATCCATGCGACGGTTTCACCCATCGCGGCATAGCTGAACGTGTAGGCGCTGCCCGCCGCCGGAATCAGGGTCGCCATTTCGGCATAGGCGAGCGCCGCGCAGGCGCACACGGCGCCGGCAATGGCAAAGGCCAGTATGACGGCTGGACCCGCTCGTTCCGCGCCTACGCCGGTCAAGGTGTAGATGCCGGTTCCCACGATCGCGCCGACGCCGAGGGCGATAAGATGCGGCCAACTCAACGTCTTTGCCAGACTATGCCCGGACTCGCGCTGTGCGAGTGCCTCGATGGATTTACGCGGTCCGAGCATGAAGTCCCCTCTATCGGATCATTGTGTGTGGCTGGCGGCAAACTGGGCACGCAGATCGTCGAGCGTGCTGGCGATGTGGCTGGTCAGCAAAGCCTGAACTTCGTCCGCCTGGCCCGAAAGCCACGCGTCGAGCAATGCCTCATGCTCCAGGTGGGCACGGTTGTCGCGACCGGCCGGTTCCAGATGCGCGAGCACATATCGTTCGGCGAGCACTTCCAGGCGCTCGACCAATTGCGTGGTCAGCAACCGCCCGCCTGGACGCACCAGCGAGACGTGAAACTCCCGATTGCGCACGGCGACGGCATTCAGATCGTCGTTGGCGGCGGCGTCCAGCAGATCGAACGCGTTCCGCGCCGCTTGCCTGTCCGCATCGGTGGTGCGGGTGCAGGAAAAGGAAGCGGCGGTCGGTTCGATTGCGAGGCGTAACAGATAGATCTCTTCCGCCTGGTCCGCCGACATGGGGCGTACGAACCATCCCCTGTTGGCCTGGCTGGTGAGCAGCCCTTCATGTTCCAGACGGGCCAGCGCCTCGCGGAGCGGGATCTTGCTGACACCCAGTTCAGCCGCCAGGGCATCCTGCCGGACCGGTTCGCGGTCGGCCAATTTCCCCTCGACTATCCGCTCGCGGATCACCTCGAAAATGCGTTCGGAAAGCGTGCGAACGACGATGGTCACCTGTCAGTCTCCATATAAGGCGCTACGGAGCCAAAGGACGGCGCCGCGACTGAACTGTATATGGTAGAAAATGGCGTGTTGCACCGCAAAAGCACCGATGCTTTACGCTTGTTCGTCCTGACGATTAAGTCACCGAAAGACCCCAGCGTCGACGTCATAGCTCGTAGGACGACAAATGATGCATTGTGGTATCGGTCCTCATCCGCTATCCGACGTATGTATATACCGTATACGATATAGATATCGCGATGCAATGGAGTTTTTGTGGGGCGGGTAGCGATCATTGGCGGCGGCGTCGTGGGGCTCTCCACTGCTATCGCCTTGCAGGATGCGGGGCTGTCGGTCGTGCTCTTAGACGACGACGATGCGGGCAAGGCTGCGTCGTGGGGCAATGCCGGGCATATCGCGGTCGAACAGGTCGAGCCGCTCGCATCCCTGTCCCAGTTGCGCAGCGTGCAGCGCCGATTGTTCCGGCGGGGCGGGGCGCTTGACCTTCCAGCGTCGGCGATCGGCGCGTGGCTACCCTTCGGCTTGCGGTTGATGGCAGCAGCACGTCCGGCGCGGTTCCGGGCAGGACGAGACGCACTTCGCGAACTGCTGGCGCAGGCAATGCCCGCTTGGGAAGCCTTGGTAGAGCGGATCGGCCAGCCGACACTGCTCCGTCAGGATGGGCATTATGTCGTCTGGGAGGACGCGCTTGCCGCTAGCAAGGGCCGCGCGGCATGGAGGAGCGCCGATACGGGCTCCGCGCATATTCATAACGAAGACGAAACGAAAATTGCCGCACTGTCGGCGCTGACCGCCCGACCTCTGGCCGGTGCCATTCGGTTCGCAGGCAGCGGGCAGATCGCCGATCTCACCGATCTGCGCGAGGCCCTGCGCAGTGCCTTTGTCGATGCGGGCGGCGAATTCATCGGACGACGCGCCACATTGCATCGATCCGGCGACCGGGTCTCCGTCGCCGGACTCAAGGCAGATCGCATCGTCGTCTGCGCAGGCGTTCGCTCCGTCGATCTCATGAAGGGTCTGGGCTATAAAGTGCCCATGATCGCCGAACGCGGTTACCACATTCGCGCCGATGCGACCGACTGGCCCGCCGATATGCCGCCCGTGGTATTCGAGCAGAGGTCGATGATCGTCACCCGCTACCGCGACTGCGTTCAGGCGGCGAGTTTCGTCGAGCTCGGGCGCATGGACGCGCCGGCGGACCCGCGCAAGTGGGAACGGCTGGAACAGCATGTTGCGCAATTGGGTCTACCGATCCGCGGGCCCTTCACCCGCTGGATGGGATGCCGCCCGACCCTTCCCGACTATCTCCCTGCCATCGGTCGGGCCAACGATACCGACAATCTCTTTTACGCCTTTGGTCACCAGCATCTGGGGCTTACATTGGCGCCCATCACGGCGCGGCTGGTCAGGGACATGGTGACGGAAAACCCATTGCACCTGTCCACCTCGCTGTTCGATATCGCACGTTTTGCATAAGGACTGAACATGATCGGTGGATCGACCGCAGCAATCGAACTGGATAGATTGCGTCCCTGGACCGACGTTGCCGCCCCCATCGCGGCAGGCGAACGTATGGACCGTGTCGCAAGGGCGCAGGAGCTGACCGACGCTGTGGGCGCACAGGCGCTGTTGATCAATGCGGGCGCCTCTCTCAGATATTTCTCGGCAGTGCCCTGGGGGCAAAGCGAGCGGCTGGTGGCGATGCTGCTGCTGCCCGGTCGATCTCCGAAAATTATCTGTCCGCATTTCGAAATGGGCACGCTGGAAGCCGATCTCGCCATCGATGCCGATATTCTCTCATGGCAGGAAGATGACGACCCCGTCGCGCTCGTTGCCGATGCGCTCGCGGAAGCGGGCGTCCGGGGCGTCGCGATAGATCCCGAATTGCCCTTTCACTTCGCCGAACGGCTGCGATCCATGACCTCGGCAAGGCTTGTCGACGCCACCCCGGTCATCAGCGGTTGCCGGATGATCAAGTCTGCAGCCGAACTGGCGTTGATGCAGCAGGCAAAGTCGATGACGCTGACCGTCCACGCTGCCGCCGCCCGCATATTGCACCCTGGCATCCGCGCCAGTGAGGTCACTCGCTTCATCGACGAGGCGCATCGCCGTCTGGGCGCCAAAGGCTCAAGTTTCTGCATCGTCCAGTTCGGCGAAGCGACCGCTTATCCGCACGGGCTGCCGGGCGACCGGGCGCTGGAGGATGGGCAGTTGGTGCTGATCGATACAGGCTGCACGGTCGAAGGCTATCATTCGGATATCACCCGCACCTATGCCTTCGGAACGGTGGACAGTCAGGCGCACGATATCTGGGCGCTGGAGAAGGAGGCGCAGCAGGCGGCTTTCCTCGCCGCCACACCCGGGGCACCTTGCGAGAGCGTCGACGCAGCAGCGCGCGCCGTTCTGGAAAAAGCCGGGCTTGGACCGGACTATCGCTTGCCCGGCCTGCCGCACCGGACCGGACATGGTATCGGCCTGTCCATTCACGAACCTGCTTATCTGGTGCGCGGCGACAAAACGCCACTCGCCCCCGGCATGTGCTTTTCCAACGAACCGATGATCGTCGTACCCCAACGTTTCGGCATAAGGCTGGAAGATCATTTTTACATGACCGACACCGGCGCACGGT
>NZ_QFOA01000132.1 GCF_003248505.1 Sphingobium sp. | reverse complement strand
CCGGTCGACGATGTGATGGCAGCGCTGCGCTGGCTCGATCGCGCTGAGCGCGGCGCGGGCGACCGGCATATATCGCCCGGTTCAGAGACCCGGCAATGAGCCGCAGCGCGTTGCGGCGCTGGCGTGAACGGGGCAGCCGGACCGTCACGGTCTTGCTGCCCTTTGCCGACATCATGGAGATTGCGCTCGCGCTGCTGTCGCTCTCTCCGGATGAACTGGCGCGGCTCGATTGGAGCTTCGCCGATCGCAAGCGCCTGCTCGATCATCTCCTGCAGTCGGGCAAGCAGGCGCAGTCAGTGGACCGGGACAAGCTCGACCAGACATTGCTACGCCTCGCGCTTCCCGCGCGCGACGTGCGACGCCTGAAACGCTTTGCGCAGCGCGAACTTCCAAAAACGGCTACGAACGCGGCCGTGATCGAACGGCTGAGCACCGTGATCGAGGCTGCCGAGCCGGAGAGGCTCTAGCGCGGCTGTTCTATGACGCCACGCCCGCCGCATGCTCCCGGAGCGCCCGCGCGCGTGCGTCATAGGCGCGCGCGAGCTGCGCGTGAACGATGATCGCCTCTGGCATCGCCGCAGTCTCGGCCGCCGCCCACTCCTGAGCCGCGCGCCTCATGTAATAGTCCAGATCGTCGTCGACACTTCTCAAACCCGTCAACCTCCTAGAAGGCCCGGCTACGCGCCGAGCCGGAATACCAGTCCTGTCGAACGGCAATAGCGCTCGGCCGCATCACGATCGTGAAATCGCAGCTCGACATGGGCAAGAGGATCGCGCCCGCCGCTCCATCCCGTCAACGGTTCGACAAAGGGGAGACAGCGCGGCTCGAAGCGGACGCCGCCACTGGCCGCGCCGGTCCCGCCCGCGGGAAGCCGGTTCTCCTGCCGGCTCCAGGGGATCAAATCACGGAGCGCCATGACGGTTATCTCCTTGTCTGGCTAGAGTTGGAGCATGACCCGCCGGCCACCGCCCCCACGGGGACGGCGCCGGCGAGCCGATTATGATCGCGATCAGGCCGCCTGGGCGTCCTTGGGTGCCTCGATGCGGTCATTAGCGGCGTTCGCACCGCCGCTGATCTCGATCTTGCGCGGTTTCATCGCTTCGGGAACGACCCGCTTGAGCTGGATGCTCAGCAAGCCATACTCGAATGTCGCCTCGCCGGCCTCGATGAAGTCGGCAAGCTGGAATCGCCGCTCGAACGAACGGGTCGCGATGCCGCGATGCAGATAGTCGGCCTCGTCCTCATCCTCGGCGCGTTGGCCGGTGACGGTGAGCTGATTCTGCTGGGCAACGACCTCGATTTCGTTCGGTCGGAAGCCGGCGACGGCCAGCGTTATGCGATAGCTGTCCTCGCCGTCCCTCACGATGTCGAACGGTGGAAAGCCATCATCCTCGCGCTGACCCGCTTCGAGCATGTTGAACAAGCGGTCGAAGCCAACGGTGGAACGCCGATACGGCGCAAAGTCAAACGTGCTTCTCATTTCCAAATCCTCCTAGGGAAGCGATCTGGGCATGAGATGCGCCGGGAAGAGCCGGCGCCCTCCATGTCCACCGGACCCGAACACGGCGCCCGGCAACTTTAATTAGTAAAGCGCCACGCGGTTTCAAGAAGGACTGTCGATAGGCATGGATGGCGCATCCCCTAGCGCACGAGATGCGCCCCTACCAAGTCGGGCTGACAGCGCCCGTGAACGGGATTTCAATGTCGGTTTCTCAACCGGGCAGTGCCCCAACCAACCGCAAGGCGAGACGCGCGACGATGACGATCACGGACCATATCGCACGACAACGCGCCCTGCCCGTCAACTGGGCCGCCCCGAAGCAGTCGCTGCGATCACGATCGAATGGGCGCTTGGCAGCGCCGACGACACCGAAACCGTGATGAGGGCCACTCTCGACACATTGACGCCGGCAGCGCGCGAGACATTCGTGCTGAATAAAGTCAGCGGCCAAAGCTACGCCGAGATTGCGCGCAGCGTGGGCAGGTTTCCAGTGGGTTGTCCGCCGCAGGATGCTGGCGGCGATCCGGCGCATCGCGCAAGGCCCGCACAGCTTCGAAATATGGCTACGCATGCGTTGCCAGTAAAAGGCCGTGCCCGGCCACATTTCGCCTAGCTATCGGCTTCCACAGCCAGAATTTCGGGCTGCATCAGCAAAAGATGCGCGCTGATCTTCAATCCCGTGGCGATGCGCTCGATATTGTCGATCGAAACATTGCGCTCGCCGCGCTCAATCCCGCCGAAATAGGTGCGATCCATCTCGATATCATAGGCGAAGACCTGTTGGCTGACACCAAGGGCTTTCCGGTATCGGCGGATATTCGCTGCAACGGTAGCACGTAAACATCCAGGATCGGCGCGTTTCACCCTTCATGAATCGCCTGCAAGATGGTTATAAGGCGACGGGTTTTAAGTATCATTTTTCGGACCGCTGCTAAGTTGAAAGATTCGCCGAGTTTGGAAAACGCGCATGAACAGCCATTTGCCTGTCGGCCGATTGGCCGGGTATCTTGAAGCTCTTTCGCGAGAGAAAATCTGGCTCGCGATCGTCGCCGCCACCGGGGCCCTCGCAGCGCTCGACCACGCCGTGCCCACCGTCGGGTTCGCGCGCCTCTATATGCCGATCATCTGTGGATCCGCATGGGGCCTTGGCGCGCGCGAGGGCTATTCCGTCGCAGTGTTTGCAGCGATCCTGGCCGTCATGCCTGGCCTGCAGGTAGGGCCTCCGACAGGCCCGAGCATTTTTGGCCCTATCGCCGAAGGCCAGAGCTTCGCACAGGACATCCACGCCCGCCTGAGGACTGTTCTGGCAGGCCCGCCTTATCCGGTGACGTGCAGCATGGGGGCGGTGCTGATCCCTTCCGATGCCCCGCGCAACGCTGACGAATTGATGCACCTTGCCGGTCAGGCAACGTATCGCGCCAGGCAGACGGGTAAGAATGCCGTCGAGATCGCCAGGGCCGGCGATCCGCCAGCGCTCAGGCCGGTGTTGGCCACGGCCTGCCTCCGCAAGGGCAGGACATGAAAGATCTGGCTTCGCTTCGCCGGCGTGCCATCGCCCTCATGCGCGAAGCTATCGCGATGCTCGACGAGGCGAGAGAGCATCGCGCGGCGAACCATTTGCAGGCGGCGATCGATGCCGCTGAAAGGGTTTCCCCGATGAAGCCGGGTGACACGCTGCCGGACGACAGCATCGACACGCCAGAATCCACGTCGCAGCTTGCCGCCGATCCTGCGTTGGTACGCGCGATCGGCGGCGCGCTGGCGATGTTCGCCACGCTGATGGCGCGCCAGGGCGGCGCTCCGGTCGATGAAGTTGCCCGCCTCCTTGGTATCTACGCGGCCGCGACCAACGAGAGATCGGACGATGAGGGGCTGCTTATCGCGTGTTGGAGCGCTATCCTCCGCGACGTCGCGGAGGCACAGCGCGGGGAGACTTAGGACGCCAAGGGGGGTGTAGAGGAACCAGTCTGATGGAGAAACCGCAAGGTCCGGCGCTGGACTATAGTGTTGCTCTGGTTGTCGAGGATGAACCGCTCGTGCGCGTCTTCGCGACCAAAATTCTCAGGATGCGGGATACCGCGTGTTCGAGGCGTGCGACGCACAAGACGCGCTCACAATTCTTGAAGAGCGCCAAGACATTCGGATCGTCATGACCGATATTGAAATGCCCGGCGACATGGATGGCCTGGCGCTCGCCAGCACGATCCGGGAGCGCTGGCCCGAAACGGTCGTTCTCGTAAATTCAGGCCGCGTCCGACCTGAACCGGAAGCATTACCCGACCGTGCGGGCTTTATCGCCAAGCCCTATCGCGCCGCCGAGTTGCTACACCAGCTTGACGTGCTGATGGAGGAGCATGGCGTTCCGATTCTTTCGGATGGCGATATTCTTGAGGCATGGCACGCAGCCGAGCTAGCGCATGCGCAGGCGGATGCACTCGACAAGCCCGTCACGCTGGCGCACGCCATCGCGGCCGAACAAGCAGCGATCCAGCGCTTTGGCGTCGGATCTCATGCGGCCGCCTATGACGCGCGGTATCCCGATGCGCCGGAGCCGCGCCGATAGGTCAATTGGTCTCCCGGCGACAAACAGGTTGCCGCCGGGAGTGGTCAGCCGCACACGCTGGAGGGCCGCAGCGCGTCATAAGCGCAAACCTATCGCTATGCACCTTCCGAGAGAATGAAACTCGTCGGATTACGCATTGGGTGCGATAGACTGCCGTTTAAAAGAAGGGGGGTCGATGGGGTGCGGCGCCTATGTTCACTGTCGCACACGTCCGGCACGACGGTCTCGGGAAACGTCAAAGGGTGCGTCCGGTACGTCCTTGGGATAGCGAATGACTGGCCGCTCACAATTTTCTCGCATGTGTACTGTTTCCAATTTTTGTCCGGACCTGAGGATTGGTCAGCGACGTCAGATTCTCGGCCTAGAACGGCTCCTATGTCCCCAGCAGGTGCCCGAGCTTTGCGGCTCTGAAGTCGAGCCCGACAGACGCACTTTTGGGCCTCACGCCCCTTTTTGC
>NZ_QFOA01000030.1 GCF_003248505.1 Sphingobium sp. | reverse complement strand
CACGCAGCGCAAGGCCATCTTCAACAAACCAACATCATATCCGAAAAGGGGTCCCTCTTCGACGCCGATCGGGGGTCCCTTTTGAACGCCGTTTGACAACCGAAGCCGCTATGAAGGCGGCGGTATGGCTGGCCCGCATTGCGGCCGGCGGCGGATCGCCCCGGCGAAGACGCCGCAGCCTGCCCGACTGGATCCCGTGGAGACCCGTCAAGGCAACGACCAGGGTCAGCTTCGCCCACAACCACGGACTCGCGAACCATGCCCCCTCGGCTGCGATCGCCGCGCCGGTCAGCCAGACGGCGAGTATCGCCGGCACGGTGACCCGGCGATCCCAGGTGGAGACGAGCGCCGTGATCCCGGCATCGCCGCGCTGACCCGCGGCCACGGCAAATGCCTGGGAGAACAGACCCCCGACGAAGAGGAGGACGCACGCCACATGCAGCGCCTTCACCACCAGATAGGGGATCATGGCAAGGCCGGCTGGTCGGCAGCGAGCTCCACCTGCTTTCGCCGCAGGAGCCCCGCGTTGAGAAAGCCCCCGAACGGCACGAATGCGCCGAGGCTCAGCCGCGCTATTTCAGAGCGTGACCAGCCTCCGGCCGAGACGGTCGCGATCACGCACCAGGCATAAGCGACGAACGCGGCACCATGGACGGGCCCCATGATCCTCGTCGCCAGCGCATAGCCGAACGCATGTTTGAGCGGCACGGCGATCAGGACAAGCACCAGCAAGGTGGTGGCCTCGACGAGAGAGACCAGACGCAGCCTTTTGATCTGTGCCCGATCCTCGGCCATCGCGATGGGGTCCACGCGCTCCAGCATGCCGTTCGCCTCCTTGCTTAGAGGTGCGCGGGATCGGCGCCGCAGCGCTGGAGCAGTGCGATGAGTGCAAACTGGGCGCGCTGATCGGCTTGCGGATCGCGGTGGAAGCGCATCGAACTATGATGGGCCAGATAGATGCCGCCCAGTTCCCAGACGAGCTGGTCCCGATCCGTCTGGGCGTGGAGATGACCCAAATCCACCGCCTGCTGCACATGATCGCGCAGCAGGGTTCGCCATTTCGCGTCGAGCGCGGCGACCGCGTCGCGAACCATACCGGGTGCGTCGTCGAGCTCGAACAGCGCGGCGGCGATGGGGCAGCCGCCGCGCAGCCCCGCCCGCGCTGACCAGCCGAACCACAAACCCACCAGCGCCATCAGCCGCGGAAGCCCTTCGGGGTTGCGCATCGCCGGTTCCACGACGTGCTTGTCGGCGAGCCGTGCGGCCTCCTCGAGCAGCGCGACCTCCAGTGCTTCGCGCGATTTGAAATGCGCGAACAGGCCGCTCTTCGAAAGTCCGGTTGCCTCCGCCAGCCGGCCGATCGTCACCGAAGTGAGTCCCCCCTCACTCAGGGTGTTCAATCCCTCTTCGATCACTCTGGCTCGAGTCGCGTTCGCTTTCATGCAGTGTGTGTACGAACGGTCGTGCTATTTCACAAGGTCGCATTGGTAGCTGGGCTGGGCATATTACCCAAGGATAACGTTCGCGTGACGTGGGGACGTGTCCGTATTTGCTAAGCGTCGCCCACGCGGCACTTTCGGCGCCGGTGCCGGTGGAGGCAGTGCGGGTTCGCTGGGTGACCGCCGTCACGATCGTGCTCGGTCTGCTGCCGCCCCTATTTGGCGCGTCGGTTCTGGTCCGTGGCGTGCTCGATTGGATGCGGTCTGTGCTGCGTAGCCAAACTGGCTGAGCCTCTTCGCCCGGCCGTTTCAACGGTGCGCCCGGCAGCGGTACCGCGCCGGGGCGATCGGTCGGTGCGGGAGGCCGTCGCGCCGGTTCCTGCCCACCGGGCATTGAGTCCCATGGGCGGTGGGGGGGCGCGTATCGGTTCGGGGACGATCCGGCGATTGCCCGCTGCGCGGGCACCGGCGCTCTATCTCCGCTTCGCTCCGACCGAGCTCGGGCTGCGCCCGATCTCGTCCCTTCGGGTAACGATCACCTATCGTGAAGGAAGGCGCGGGGCCGAAAGGCGTCGTGTCAGGAAGGGTTGTGGCGGGATCGCTTTTTCGCGGGGCGGTCGAATTCGTCGGCGGTGACGTCGAGATCCGCGGCAAGCTGATTGAGAGCGCGCGCTGCGCCCAGGCGCGCCATGCCGTCCTCGCGGGCCGCCGAGCCGCCACCGCGCTCGGCGCGCATCCGGGCGAGCTTTGCCGCCGCACGTAGCGTCTCCGGGTCCATGTCCTTCGCATAGCTGATTCCGCCCGCGGCGAACAGGCCTCGTGGGCCCGGGACCACCCTGGACGATTGGCCGTTCGCCCCGCCATGGGTCCGCCGCAGGAGAGAAGAGGAGGCTCTTTGAGAGCGTCGCAGATGCGACGTTTTAGAGGAGTGAATGACATGACTGTTTCGAAAACTGTTGGAGAATTCCGCAACGTCAACGGGGCGCTGGTGGGCTTCATCGCCTGCGGCGAGATCGACCTTCCCCGCGCCCGGCTGAAGCCGATCAGCAGCAACAATCCCCGCGCACCCAAGTTCGAGGTCGAGGCGATCAACCGCAACGGCCGCTGGGTGCCTTACGGCGCATTGTTCGAGGCGACCGCGATCAACACCACCGGCGAGATCTTCTACTCGGGCGAACTGGACGACCAGTCCTGGCGCTTCCCGATGCAGGTCGCCTTGTTCGGGACCGCCGAAGAAGGGTTCCGGGCTTCGTGGCGCCGCGACGACATGGCGCGTCCGGCCGGCAGGGCGCAGCGCAACCGCGGCGGTGAGGATTATGAGGGCGGCGAGCGCAGCATCGGCGGGGGCGAACGCGGCCCGTCGGGCGGTGGGTTCGGGGGCAGCACCGCGCCGCTCGACGGTGAGGGCGGGACCCGGGGCTTTGCCGGCGATCTCGACGAGGACGTGCCGTTCTGAGGCCAGTCCGATCGGCCGGGGGGCGCTGCGCGCCTCCCGGTTTCTCCCTTCCTCATACCGTTCTTTGAAAGGACCCAACCGATGACCAGGCACGAACCCGTGCGCAGCATCGCCCGCTTCGCCGACCTCAAAACCCTCTATGCCGAGATGACAGCCACTCCCGAATTCCAGGCCGCCTTCGGCGATCCCCTGCCGCTGTCGATCATCGAACCCGCCGACGAGCCGGGCGAACATGGCATGCCCGACGAACTGGCGGCACAGGCCGATAGCGCCGGCGTGATCGCGACGCTGTTCGACCTCTTCGCCGACACGCGGCTGGAGCCGCTGGCGGCCGAGATCGCATGGGGGTTCGTGAACTCCTTCCACTTCGTCGCCGGCAAGCTCGAGCGCCGGGAGGACAGTCTCGCCGACGAGATCGGCGTGCTGGCGCGCAATCCCGAAGGCGGCGAGGTTTATAACCGCGAGCTCGAAGAGAAGCAGCTTCTCTGCCAGTCGACCGCCGAACAGCGGCTCGCGATCGAGACCATGCGCGATTATGCGGCCGAGATGTACCGGGCGATGTCGGGCTGGCCCTGGTCGCCGGCGCGGGGGTCTCGCGCGTCGCGCACGTCCACCGCAAGCCAGATCGCCGCGGTCGATTTCCTGCGGGCGCGCCAGCTCGAACTCCGCGATCGGCACAACCCAAAAGGGCCGATCGTCATCTTCTCCGGACCTGCCGTCTGGCACGATGTCGACCTGCTGTGGGAGCGGCTCGATCTGGTCAGAGAGCAAATCCCGCACATGATTCTGATCACCACTGCGCAGCGTGCGGGGGCGGATCTCATCGCCGAGAAATGGGCCGCGCAGCGCAAGGTCCAGACCGTCCGGTTCAACCTGATGGGCTCGGGCATGAAGGCGGCCTTCTCGCGCAACCGCAAACTTCGCGATCTCAACCCGGTGATGGCGGTCCTGTGCGAGGGGTCGGGCGTCCAGGCCAATCTCTATGAGGAGCTCGATGCCGCCGGCGTGCCTATCCATGCCTTCCGCAAATCCGACCAGGCGCCCGACAAGGGTATGCCGGTGCGCAGTCTTGCAGGCGGCAGGCGGCGAGAACGCCGCCGCGCCGCCGCGGTCGCAGCTTGAACCACGGGAGGATATCATGGCCATCCCGGACGCCTTCCGCCGCAACTTCTCGACCCTGCTGCGCGCAGCCGAGTCGGGAGACCTTGCTCTTGTCGAATGCACCGACGTGCAAACCGGCGAGCCTCGCTACGTGATTTGCGCCGTCGGCCGGGAGGATGGCGACTATGTCATCACGCCCTTCGGGCATCTCCATGATGGCAACCCGTTCGAGGCGTATCGACCACCCGAGAGCTCGCTCCACTGAGGCCCGGGGGCTCGCGCGAGCCACCGGCGTTGGACGGCCGAAGCGGACAAAGGGTCCGCGTCGTCCGATGCGATTCGGGGGGCATCGAGCCCCCCGAATCACAGCCTCTTCCTCTCTCTCAAGCCGTCTTAGTGTGGCACGGGACGCACCGGCCTCAAGGACGACGGGGCCCCACCATTTTCCTTGGCGCGCGAGGGCGGCGGATCCTCGCGAGCGGTGTGCGGCGCCAAAGAAAATCGTGACCCCCGTCGCCGCTGGCGCGGTCGCTTCGCGATCCTTGACCCCGATGCTCGAAGCCCGTGCAGGGGAAATGACCTCTTTCAAGAAAAAGGAGGTTCCCATGACCACGATGTTCCGTAGCACCCGCAGCTTCTCCGAAATCGCCGATCTCATCGCCGCCGAGACCGCCCAGCCCAGCGATGCCTTCGCGCAAGCCTTCTCCTCCGACCTGGACGGGGTCCGCGTGATGCGGGGAGAGGACGAACTCCTCGGCGACATGCCCGATCCGATGGAGGTCCAGCTTGCCACCGAGATGCTGATCAGCACCGTCTTCGATGTCCTGCGCGATACCCGGTTGGAGAAGGTCGCCGAGCGGATCGCATGGGGCATCGTCAACAGCCTGCACAGCACGGCGCGGGGTCTTGCCGGTCAGGCCGACGACGCAGCGCGCGCGGTGAAGGGTCTCATCCGCTGCGCCGATGGCAGCGAGGTGATGATGCGCGAACTGGAGGAGGCGCAGCTCAAATGCCAGGAGCATGACGAGGCCAGCGACGCCATCGCCTGCATGCGGGACCATGCCGCCGCCGCCTTCCGGAACGAAACCGGCAAGCCCTGGTCTGCGGCCCGCGGGTCACTGGTGTCGAGCAAGCGCACCGCCTCGGTGATTGCCGCCACCGATTATCTCGCTGCCCGGCGCGACCGCAGGATCGACCAGCACCATCCGCAGGGGCCGCTCGTCGCCTTCTCGGGCGGGGCGCAATGGGACGATTATCGCGCCATCCACACCGAGCTGGACAAGGCGAGAGCGCTGGCTCCGAACATGGTGTTGCTGACCACGGCACAGGACAGCGGCGCCGACGCGATCGCCGAAGCCTGGGCGGCAGCGAACGGCGTCAAGGTGGTGCGGTTCGACCTGCCGAAGGGACTGGGCAAGCGCGCCGGGTTCGTGCGCAACGACCGGATCGTGGCGATGAAGCCGGTGCATGCGATCGTCTGTGAAGGCTCCGGCATCCAAGGGCACCTCGCGCGTATCCTGCAGGAAGCGGGGGTGCGTCCACGTCTCCTCAGCCGGGTGCAGCCGCATGCCGCAGCCGCGCGGTGAGGAATGCGAAGGGACGGCTCGGGTCATTCCCGGGCCGTCCCTTTTTTTGTCGGGCATACAGGATCGCCGGGCTCAGGGACCCGGCAGAAGGCCAGGCCCGTCGCCCGACGATGCGGCGCCCCGAAAAGGGAGCACCGGCCTCCTGCGCGTGGCTCCGCCATGCTCGTCGCTGGGCCGCCTGCGGGCGACATTGTCATGATCAGCGGGGCTGAGCCGGCAACGCTTTCAGCGCCGCCAGGGAAGGGGATCCGCCCGCACGAATGGCCTGGACGACGAGATCTCTGAACTCGCGTTCGGTGAGCCTTTCGACTTCCAGTTCGGTGACGGCAGCAGCATATTTGCCGCGCAAGGCGCGGCGCGCCGCCTCGACTTCGTCATCGAGTTTACGGCGGCGGGATTCGAGATCGACGAGCCGTTCGCGTTCGGTCTGTTTCGGCATATCCATGTTCCTTCACATGGGTCTGCCCGCCAAGCCCGCATCATCCAAAAGAGCGCGCTCGCGCGCAAGTCCATTCTTGTTGGGTCCCCTTCGGGGGAAGCCACGCCCGTGCCCGGTCGAGGCTGCGCAGCGCTCAGGGCGCTGCGGAAGGGAGGACGCACGCCCGGAGGCGAAGTAATGCACCGTACGCACGGGTGCTGCGATGCTCTTTTCGCCAGTTATTTTAAAGGCTTATGCGTGGCACAGGTCGGCAGCCGATTTGGCGCAATCTGGCCGCCACTGGCAGCCATCCGAGATATGCCGCCGGCTCAAGTCATTGAGCTTGCTTGACTCAATCCAGCTGCCGGCGGCTGCCACCACAAATCCTTGAGATCGCGGCCTAATTCCGCTATAAGGGCGACGCTTCATCATGATCGTCAGGGTGCCAGACGGGAGTCTCGCCCCTTGGCTCGTATCACCATCCGTCTCGACGACGCGCTGTTCAGGCGCCTCGACGGACGCGCCCGCGACGCGGGATCCCCCACCGCCGCTTACTGTCGCGACATCCTCGAGCGCTTCGAGGGCACCGATCCGTCGGGATATCACGCGCGCTTCGACGAGCTCCACGCGACCTGCATTCAGGCGCTCGCAATCCTTGCCGCGTCGGTCGGCAAGCGCACGCCAGAGGTCCTCGAACAGGGGCTGGACGATGCGCGGCGGCTGCTCCGGGAAAGGGGGCTGCTCGATCCCGAGCAGGACCGGCCATGAGCATTTTTCGCCACGACACGCTGGGGAGCTGGACCCGGGGTGGCCAGGCCATCGTCCACAATGTGCGGATGACCACGCAGGTCTTCTATCAGACCCTGGTCGCGGGGCTCGTGATCTGGGTCGGCGGGGTCATCTGGTACGCACTCGAAAAGTCCTCCGAATATGAGCGCTTCGTCCTGATGAAGCTCGCGCAGGCGAGCGTCATGGGGGATTCCATCCCCGGCAACGCGACCCCGTTGCTGTTCAAGACACCGGACGGCCGGCAGTACTGGACCTCACCGAAAGGCCTGCTGGAATCGGGTGTCGCGCACCGGACGCTCGAGGCCTTCGAGACATACCTCATCCATGGGGCGGCGCTGTCCGGCGTGTTCGCGCTCGCGATGCTGTTCTGGGCCTGGTTCTACTTCACCCGGACGGGGAGGGGGCTCGGCTCCAACCAGTTTCTGCGTGGGGCTCGGTTCGGCACCGTCCGGCAGGTGCGGCGGGCGCTCTGGCGGAGCGCTCGCGGCAGCTTCGAGATCGGCGGTGTGAACGTCCCCGATGCGTTCGAGCCCGAACATATCCTGATCTGCGGCGCCCCCGGAACGGGCAAGACCAACATCATCATCAAGATGCTCGACGGGATCCGCCAGCGCGGCAAGCGCGCGATTGTTTATGATACCGCAGGTACCTTCGTCGAGAAATTCTACCGCCCCGGCACCGACATCCTGCTCAACCCACTCGACGTGCGCTCCGACCGCTGGTCCCCCTGGGTCGATGTCCCGCGCGACTATCACTACGACCAGATCGCGGAGTCGACGATCCCGGATAAAGCGGGCGATCCGTTTTGGGCAAAGTCTGCGCGCGGAACGCTGGTCGCAGTGATGCGCAAGCTCGCCCGGCAGCAGCGCACGCTCGTGTCGATCCTCCTCGACACCCTGCTCAGGTCGAAGTTGAAGGATCTGGCCGCGTTCGCGCAAGGGACCGACGCTGCCGCCTTCATCTCCCTGGAGGGGGAGCGGACATCGGCAGGTATCCAGGCCGAGCTTGCCTCGGTGATGCGCTCTTTCTCCTATCTCGATGACACCGAGGACGGGCTTTCGATCCGCGACTGGGTCGCCAACGAAAAGGATGACAGCTGGCTGTTTATCACGGTGAAGGCGGACCAGCTGCCGTCGCTCCGGCCCCTGATCACGGTCTGGCTCGATATTGCGATCAGCGCCATCATGAGCCTTTCCGCCGACCGCAACCGCCGTCTCTATTGCGTAATCGACGAGCTGCCTTCGCTCCAGAAACTGCCGTCGCTCTCGGACTTCCTGGCGCGCGCCCGCAAATATGGCGGGTGCGGCATCCTCGGCTTTCAGTCCTATCCGCAGCTCGAGGCGACCTACGGCATTCAGGATGCCGCGGCGATCACCGGCTATTGTTCGACCTGGGTGGCACTGCGCGCCAACGACACCCCGACCGCGAAGCATGTCTCGGAGAATCTGGGCCAGGTCGAGCAGGTCGAAGCCAATGAGGGCATGTCTTACGGCGTGAACGATATGCGCGACGGGGTGAACCTCTCACGCATGCAGGTCACCCGGCCGCTAGTCATGCACACCGAGGTGACCAATCTGCCCAACCTGTGCGGTTATCTCCGCTTCGGGCGCAATCTGCCGGTCGTACAGTTCCAGGATAGCTACAACCGCGTGCCGTCCGTCTGCGTCGCGTTCGAGGAGCGGTTGTCGCCCCCGGCGCGCATGGCGATCGATCCGCTCGCCGCGTCTGAGCCGGCCACGCAGTCGGAACCTGTAGCGACCCGCCCGCCGGCGAAGCGGCGGCGTGCGCATCAAGAAGAGGCGACGGATGAGCTACCGTTGGCGCCTGCGGTGTCCCCAGCGGAGGCGCAGGAAGCGCCACCATCAGATGAGCCAGTTACGCCGTCGTCGAGCGGCTCCACGGGCGACATCGAGCCGGTAATCGTGACGCCCCAGCTCACATTGTACGGGAGGGCAACTGCGTTCCGGCTTAAGCAGCACGGTCGGCGTGACGGCGACCGCAATGCGGCGGACCCGGCATGATCCATCCCCGCCGCCTCAAGGGCACGCCCGCCAACATCGCGAAATATTACACCGTCGGCGATTATTACACCAAGGGCGGCGACGAGCCGTCCGAATGGGGTGGCAGGATCGCCGCCGAGCTCGGGCTGGAGGGCAGGGTCGATCCCGCCATCTTCGCGGACCTGCTCGCGGGAAAGGTCGGCGACCAACAACTCGGCCGGCACCGGGCCGATGGCAGCATCCAGCATCATCCGGGCTGGGACTTCGCGGTCAGTGCTCCGAAATCGGTATCGATCATGGCGCTCGTTCACGGCGACGAACGTCTGGTCGCGGCGCACGAACGCGCGGTCGGGGTCGCACTCGATTATCTCGAAGAACACGCGATGCTCCGGCATCGATCGAACGGCGAGATCGTCCATGAGACGACCGGGCGCCTGATCTTCGCGAAGTTCACCGAACATGCGTCGCGTCAGCTCGACCCCCAACTCCACACGCATGTCGTGGTTATGAACATGACCAACCGCGACGACGACGGCCAGATGGTCAGTCTCGAAACCCGGGCGATGTATGTCGAGCAGATCGTCGCCGGGCAGGTTTACCGGAACGAGCTGGCACATGAGATCCGGGAGATCGGCTATGAGGTCGCCTCGGACCCTCGCACCGGTCTGTTCGAGATCCACGGTCTTCCTCGCGACCTCATCGTCGAGAATTCCAAACGGTCCCAGGAAATCGAGGCGCATGCGAAGGAGCATGGGCTGACGGGGCAGGCGGCTCGCCGCAAATCGTTCTACGAAACGCGACCCCCGAAGCAGAAGGTCGGCGTTGACGAGCTGCGTGACCGCTGGGCCGCCGCATCTGAAAAGCACCGCGATGCGATGCTGGAGGTGCGCGCCGAAGCCGATCAGACCGGCGACCGCAACCTTGCTCCAGATCCCCAGCTATCCGCCCGCGCCATGTTATTCGGCATCCGCCAGGCCGAGACACGCGAGGCGGTAAACAACCTGGGACGGATGTTCCGCCTCGCACTTGCTTCCCATGTAGGGGAGGTCCGCCTCTCGGATGTCCGACCGCTGGTCGAGGAGCATGAGAAGCGGTTCAAGCTGCTCGCAACGCCCCATCAAACCGGCGACGCGGTCCATACCCGCGGACGGACGACGCGACGCACCGCCCGGTTGGAACTGGCGCTCTCGGAGCATCTCTCGCTGTCGCTTGGCGACGCCTCGCCGATCTCGACCCCCGAACGCATCCGCGCAGTCTTGGCGGAGCCAAGGCTCAATCCCGCACAGGAGGCGGCGCTTCTCCACATCGGCACGACCAGCGATCGGCTGGTCGGCGTTCACGGCGTCGCCGGCGCGGGCAAATCGACATTGGTGAAGGCGCTCAACGAAGCTGCGCCGCGGGGAACGACGCTCATCGCGCTCGCTCCAACTTCGTCGGCAGCCGCCAATCTTGGCGCCAGTGCGGGGATCGAGTTTCGCACCGTTGCCAGTCTGGTCGCCGGGGGCGGACGCAATATCGATGATGGCTATGTCCTGGTGCTCGACGAAGCCGGGCAACTCGGCAACCGCCAGGCGCTTCGCGTGCTCGAGATCAGCCGTATGACGGGGGCACGGCTGATCGTCCTGGGCGACAACAAGCAGACCGGTGCCATCGAGCAGGGCAAGGCCTTTTGGCTGTTGCAGAAGCTCGGGCTGCCGACGGCGGAACTGACCGAATCGGTCCGGCAGGAAACCCGGATGATGAAAGCGGCGGTCACCCAGGCGCGCCTGGGCAATTATGCCGCGTCGCTCGAGAACCTGGACAAGGTTACAAGCGGAGGGGACGCCGAAGCGCTCGCCAAGGGACTGGTTGGCGAATGGACGCGGCTGAAGCCGGAGAACCGCGCCAACACCAACATCCTCGTTCTGGAGAATGCCACCCGCCTGATCGTCAACACGAAGATCAGGGAGGCGCTGAAGACAGAGGGCGCCATCGCGGCCGAGGAGGCCCGTCTGTCGGTCCTGACGCCGTCCGGAATGACCGACCAGGAGAAACACTTCGCCCGGTTCTATTCGGGCGGACAGGTGCTCGTCTTCTCGCGGGACAATGCTGATCTGGGGATCGCGCGCGATGCAGAATATCGCGTCGTCGGGATCGGGCGCGACGGGCGAGGGCGGCAGGTCGTCCGGTTGATCGATGAACATGGTCGCACAATCCGCTGGGATCCTCGCATCGGGAAGGCGTCGCAGGTCAATGTGTTCCGACAGGAAGAGCGCGACCTGTCGAAGGGTGACCGGATCCAATGGCGTCTCGCCAGCAAGGACCTTGATCTCAAGAATGCCGAACGAGGCACGGTGGAGAGTCTCGACGGAAGCCGGGCGACGATACGGTGGGACCGCGACGGCCGGCTCCAGTCGATCGACCTCGGCGAGCATAAGACCTGGGATCATGGCTACGCTGAGACGGTCTATTCGGCGCAGTCGAAGACTTACGCTCGCGCCTACGTCCTTGCTCCGGTCAATTCCGGTCTGGTGAACGGACAGAATTACTACACCGCGATCACGCGAGCCCGGTTTGGTGTGAAGCTCTGGACAGAGGACCGCGACCGGCTCGTCGATAAGCTGGAGCGCCATTCAGGAGAGAAGACGTCGGCACTGGAGGGCTTGGGGCGCCTCGGTCGAGATAGCCACAAGGAACGTGAGGCCCGCCATGGAGATCGGTGGGACCGCCTGCGTGAGCAGCAGCGCAGCGACCGCGGTGCGCGTAAACAGCGGATGGAAGCCGAGCGAGAGGCGCGCCACGGCCTCGAGCAAGGCGGGTTGGCCTATCTCCTGGCGGGACGTGCGCAATCCGCGGCTGGTGCCGTGGACAAATGGCTGACGGGCATCCTGGCCCGCAGCATGGAGAACCCGGCGCGGCCGGCTACCCAATCACAGGCCGAGCCGGCGCAGGCGCAGCAGCAGGATCATGGAGGCAGCCATGATCACTAGTGCCTCGCCGCAGTTGGCCGCGGCGCGGCGCACCATTGTGTCATTCGGCCCCGAGATTGCCCTGGCGATTGCCGTGGCTCTTATTCCACTCCCGTCGTTCGAGGCCCGTGCCGCGAAGCCGAGGTCATCGGATGAGCCAATCGTCGCAGCGTGTATCGCCCGGTCAGCTGGTGGTCGTGCCTGGCTCGGGAAAACCCTCTGGGGATTGCGCGATCAGGAGGGGGGATGGATTGGCGCCGAGATCGCGAATGGCGACGGCAGCCATGATCTCGGGCCGCTGCAGGTCAACAGCTGGTGGGTGCCCCGCCTCGCCGCCGTAAGCGGACGGCCGGAGCGCCACATCCGGCATTGGTTGAAACAGGATGCGTGCTTCAACGTCGAGGCTGCTCGCTGGATATTCCTGTCCGGGCTGGCAACAACCGGCGACTATTGGAAAGCGGTCGGCGTCTATCATAGTCCGACCGGTTGGAGGCAACGCAGATATACAGCGAGTGTCGTCAAGCATCTGCGACGGCGATTCGGCTCGAACCTTTTCGTAGGGACCGCGCGCCCTGCCTCGGCTGCGACGCAATGAGAAGACGGCGCCGACCACGACCGTCCGGGACGGGCATTGTGCCTCCCGCCGTAGACGAAGTGAGAGCAATCGAGGCCGCGCGTGTCCAGGTGCCGAAATTGGCCCCGCTACCGACCGCCGCTTTGCCCCCGGATCCAGAGCCTCCTCAGTCCGTGCGACCAAACCCCTTGCTGGGATTCGGGCCGCAACGAGTTTCCAGGCGCTCGCTATTCTCTCCCGGGCTGGTGGCCGACGCCCGGGCTCATTTCGAGGCGCGCTTGGCTCGACCGGTTAGCGATGACGAAGCGAGAAAATTTCTTGGCGACCTAACGGACTATTTTTTGGCCTTCAAGGGCCAATATTCGCGTCAGAAAGGCGATGGGGATGGCTAAGTAAAACAAAGAAAGCCCAAGTAAGGCACATATCGAACTTATCGAACTTCATTCAAAAACTGGAGGAAGGGTGGTATATTGTGAGTGAGGAGATCAGTAGACATGGCAAAACCGCGCGCAAAAACCGTACAGGCAATGGCTAAGCGTATTGTTACCGAGCGCAACAAGGCCGTTATGTACGCACGGGTATCGACAAGTGAGCAGGAGAAGGAAGGGTTTTCTATCCCGGCCCAGCTGAAGCTGATACGGGAGTATGCCGACCTGAACGGGATTTCGGTTGTTGCCGAACACGTCGACGTCGAGACCGCCAAGCGGGCCGGCCGGGTCGGATTTGAGGAAATGCTTCGGTACATCCGGTCGCATCCCAGCGTCAGGACGATCCTCGTCGAGAAAACCGACAGACTATACCGTAACCTGAAAGACTGGGTGACGGTGGACGGGCTGGATATCGAAATCCACTTCGTGAAAGAGAATGTCGTCCTCTCCCGAGATTCGCGATCTTCGGAAAAGTTCATGCATGGCATCAAGGTGCTGATGGCCAAGAACTACATCGACAACCTCTCCGAGGAGACGCGCAAAGGGATGCTCGAAAAGGCAGAGCAGGGCATTTGGCCGACCTGCGCGCCACTGGGCTATTCGAACGTGATGGGCCCGCTGGGGAAGAAGGTCATCGTGCTCGATCCGGAAGTCGGACCACTGGTCACCCGTGTGTTCGAATGGTTCGAGAGCGGCCAGTATTCCATCAAAGAAGTCACCCAAATGGCCAATGCGGCGGGCCTGCGCTATCGCAAAAGTCAGAAGCCCGTCGGGGGCAGCACGATCAACACCATGCTGCGGAATAGGATCTACACCGGTTCGTTTGAGTGGCTCGGCAAGACGTACAAGGGGTCTCACACGCCGCTCACGACCTACGCGACATGGTCCAACGTGCAGGAGATCCTCGATGGACGGTCCATCTCTAACGTTCACGGTAATCGGCTGCAGTTTGCCTACACAGGGCTGATCACCTGCGGCCACTGTGGCTGCGCGGTCACCGCCGAGCTTAAGAAGGGCCGGTATATCTATTACCACTGCTCGAAATTCAAAGGTCGGTGCCCAGAGCGCTACGTCCGGGAAGAGGTGCTCGACGAGCAGTTCGCCGCTGTCCTTCGGCGGCTCAAGCTGGACGACGTGACATTCGGCCTCATCGAGCGGGCCCTACGCGAGAGCCATGCCGACGAGCGACGCGACCGTGACGAGACAATAGCGCGGCTCCGGGCGGAAGCCGATCGCCTCCAGCACCGGCTCGATAAGCTCTACCTCGATAAGCTAGATGGGCGCGTCACGGATGACTTCCATGATCGGGTTTCAGCGACCTGGCGCGAAGAACGTGATCGGACTCTGCGAAACATGGAGAGCCTCCACTGCGCCGAAGACGACCTGATCGACGACGGCCTGGCGCTCCTGGATTTCGCCCGGACGGCTCACAACCGCTTTGCGGAGCAGTCTCTGGTGACCAAAAGAAGGGCTCTGAATTTGGTATTATCGAACTCGAAATTCGCCTTCGGCGAACTGACGGTCAGCTTCCGCGAACCATTTGGAATTCTTGAGAAAATTGCCACCGATGGTGGATCTGATCCGACCCCTTCGGGGGGGCGAAATGCCCCCCGAAAGGAAATGGCTCCCCGAGTAGGATTCGAACCTACGGCCATTCGATTAACAGTCGAATGCTCTACCGCTGAGCTATCGGGGAGCAGCCCGGCTTCCGCTGGGCAGGTCGCGCCTATAGCAGCGCCTTCCCGGCGATGGCAAGCGGCAAATGACAAGAAAATTACGCGATGAATTGTTCAGCCGCTATCCGGTCGTCCAGCGTATGTTCGGGGTCGAACAGCAGCGTCAGCGGCGTCGCGCGGTCGATGCCGACCTCTACTTTCGCAATGTCGCGCACCTCGCGTTGGTCAGCCACCGCACTGACGGGGCGCTTTACCGGGTCGAGCACGGTGAAGCGAATGGACGTCGTTTCTGGAAGGATCGCGCCGCGCCAGCGCCGGGGGCGGAACGGGCTGATCGGGGTGAGAGCGACAAGGCCGCAGCCCAGCGGCAGGATCGGGCCGTGGGCCGACAGGTTGTAGGCGGTCGACCCGGCCGGGGTCGCGACCAGAACGCCGTCGCACACCAGTTCGGGAAGGACCGCACGCCCGTTCACCTCGACCTCAAGCTTGGCCGTCTGGCGCGTTTCGCGCAGCAGAGACACTTCGTTGATGGCAGGAATGGAAAACCGCTCGCCATCGACCGTGTCTACCGTCATCCGCAACGGATTCACCTTGAAGCTCTTTGCGTTCTGAAGCCGCTGTTCCAGCCGCTCCAGCCGCCACTCGTTCATGAGGAAGCCCACGGTGCCGAGGTTCATTCCGAAGACCGGCAGGATGCGACGCCTCTCCAGCATAGAATGCAGCGCCTGAAGCATGAAGCCGTCGCCGCCCAGCGCGATAACCATGTCCGCCTCATCCAGCGGAACGAAATCATATGTTGAGCGCAGCCGGTCTTCGGCTGCCCTGGCCGCCGGGGTCGGGGAGGCGAGAAGCGCTCGCCTGACTTCCAAGATCATCCGCCCGTCACGCTCATGTGGCGGCGGGTGGCGGGGGCCAGATCGGCCCCGATGCGGAAATCGTGGGCGGCGGGTTTCAGGCGTAGCGCGCGGTCGACCAGCGGCTCCACCGCCTCTATGCCGCCGGACCGCAGCGCGGCCTTGAAATCGACATGATCCTCATGACCCAGACACATGAAAATCTTGCCTTCGCACGTCATGCGGATGCGGTTGCAGTCGGCGCAGAAATTCCGGGTGAGCGGCGTGATGAGGCCGAGCCGCGCGTTCAGCCCCTGCGCTGCGTGATAGCGCGCAGGACCGCCGGTTCGATCCGCAACGGCGGTCAGCGGGTGATGCGCGTCGATCATGTCTACGACCCGCGTCAGCGGCAGATAATGGTCCGTCCGGTCTTCGCCGGTCTCGCCCAGAGGCATGGTTTCGATCAGCGTCAGGTCGAATCCCTGCGTATCGCACCAGCGCAGCATGGACAGAATCTCGTCCTCGTTCACTCCTTTCAGCGCGACCATGTTGATTTTTACCGCCAGCCCTGCGGTGCGCGCGGCTTCAAGGCCTTCGAACACCTGCGCGATACGGCCGCCTCGGGTGATTTCCGCAAAGCGGTCGGGGTCGCGCGTGTCCAGGCTGACGTTAATGCGCCGCACGCCAGCGTCGGCAAGCAGGGCCGCATGATCAGCCAGACGAGTGCCGTTGGTCGTGAGCGTCAGTTCTTCGAGTCCACTGCTCAGATGCCGCCCGATCCGTCGCACCAGATCGCCGATGTCGCGACGCACCAGTGGTTCTCCACCGGTCAGACGGATGCGCCGGATGCCGCGCGCGACGAACATGTCGGCGAGCAAAGCAATTTCCTCCAGGCTCAGCACTTGGTTTCGCGGGAGGAACTGCATCTTTTCTGCCATGCAGTATCGGCATCGCAGATCGCAGCGGTCGGTGACCGAAATGCGCAGATAGCTGATCTGCCGGCCCAAGCCGTCGGTCATCGTTGTGGGCGAGGGGTGAGCCGGGGCCATGCGCTATAGCTAGGATATGGACCTGTCCGGCGCAAGCGGCGAAGGCCCGAATGCGCGCGAGACGTTGCGGTGGCGGCAAGAGGTCGGTAACCCCTGATATGTATAAGGCGTTGCAAAGCGTGGTGCCGGGGACAGAATAAAGTGATTGGGGATCAGAGCGCCGATGGGCAGCGCAGCCTGTTCATCCTGTCGCCGGGCGACCGCGACGGGTTGAGTGAGGTCGCGCAGCGCGCCGGTTGGCGGCCGATCAGTGCGCGCCGGGCCAAGGATGCGCCGCAACGCTATCTCCGCAGCGAAGCGCAGGTGGCGCTGGTCGATCTGCGGAACGGCGGCAGCGCGGCGGAACTGCTCGCGCCGCTGGTACCGGCAATGGAAGCGGGTGGCGGCGCACTATTGGTGTTGCTGGATGGGGCGGACGAAGTGCATGTGCCCGCGATCATGGCCGCGGGCGCGACCCATTATCTTGTCGGCCCGCCGAGCGACGCAGCCCTGCGTGGCGCGCTGGCGTCGGCGCATCGGCTGGTGGAGCGGATCGGCGGCGGAGTGCAGGACAGCCGCCGCGCCCAGCGCATCCGGCGGGGCGACGCGCTCTATTGGGAATGGAGCCGCAAAACAGGCCTCCTGACGCTCAGTGACAATCTGGTGCGGCAACTGGGTCTTCCTGAAGCCCGGATGGAGCCGGCGACGCTGCTGCGCCAACTGCCGCGCAACGAGCGGCGGGGCGTGCTGGCGTCGCTGCGTACGATGCGGCGGGCGGGGCGCCCGGGGCCGCTGGCCCATGCGCTGCCTGACAAGCCGGGTCTGCGCCTCGTCCATCATCTGCGGCTGGTGGACGGCGGCGTGGCGGCGGATGTCGAATGGCTGTCGGAGGGCGCGGAGGGCGATGCGGCCAGCCGGGATTACCTGACGGGTCTGCATTCGCGTCACGCGGCGCTCGACTGGCTCGACCGCCGCCGGGGTCTCGCGACGACGGTCCTGCTGTTGTCGATCAGCCAGTTCGACCGGATGAACGCCGCTTACGGCCAGGTCGTGGGCGACGCTTTGCTCGGGCGCATCGCACGGCGGGTCGAGCGGATGGTGGACGATGTCGCGCCCGGCTCGATGGTGGCGCGGATCGCGGGAACGGAGTTTTTGGTCGGCCTCATCGGCGAAGCGGCAGGCAGCGACCGCGCAACCTTCCTTGCGCGCCAGTTGATCGGGTCGATCGGGCGGCCTTTCAGCGCGGGCGATCATCTCATCCGCCTGACCACCCGCTGCGGCATCGCGCAGTCGCGTATCGAGGACGATGCCACCAAGCTGCTGCGCCGCGCGGGCACGGCGCTGGCCGACGCGCGGCAGGCGGGCGGCGAGGGCATCCGCATCCTGTCCGCCGAACGGCAGAGCCGACAAGTCGACGGGGACCGGCTGGAAACCGACCTGCGGCTCGCGCTCGACCGGGGAGAGATCGGCATCGTGTTCCAGCCGCAATATCCGGTCGATGCCGAAAAGATCATCGGCGTAGAAGCGCTGGCGCGGTGGAACCACCCGCATTACGGCCCCCTGAGTGCGGGCATCCTCTTCGCCACGGCGGAGCGATCCGACTATATGCTGCCCCTGTCCGCGCATATCCAGGCGGAAGCGCTGCGGCAGGCGGCGGCATGGCCGCGCGCGCTTTGCGACCTGCGGCTTTCGATCAACCTCACCGCTGCGGATATTGCGCAGCCCGGGTTCACGAAGGCGCTGCTCGGCCTTGTCGACGCGAGCGGGTTTCCCCGGTCACGCCTGACCGTCGAAATCACGGAAAGCGGCCTGATCGAGGATGTGGCGTCGGCAAGCGCGCTGCTGACGGCATTGCGGGCAGAAGGGCTTGCAGTCGCCATCGACGATTTCGGGACCGGCTATTCCAGCCTCGCCTACCTCAAAAGCCTGCCGCTCGACTATCTCAAGATCGATAGCGGCCTGGCACAGGACATTACCGGAACGGCGCGCGACCGGATTATCGTGCGCGGTGTCATCCACATGGCGAAGTCGCTCGGTCTGCGGGTCATCGCGGAGGGCGTGGAAACCGAACAGCAACTCGCGCTTCTGAGCCGCGAGGGATGCGATTTCTTCCAGGGCTTCCTGCGGTCGGCGGGGGTCCCCTCCGCCGACCTCATAAACCTCGTCCTTGCCGAACGTTAGGTTACAAAGCGAGCAGGGGCCACAGGGCGATGAGCAGGCCGACGAGGCTGGCCAGGAAAACGATAGTCCGCACCACCGGGACGCCCGCCCCATAGAGCGGCAGGTAAACCACCCGCGCGCCGAGCCAGATCCAGCCGCCGGTCGCGGTCCATCCGCTGGCGCGACCCGCCACGACGACGCCGATCAGCGCGACGATGGCGATGGGCAGAGTTTCCAGGAAATTGGCCTGCGCCCGCACCAGTCGCCCGGCCACGGGGTTCAGAGGCGGAAGCTCCTCGTCCCGTGCGCCCATGTTCCATTTGGGGCCATATTGCTTCGTCTTGAAATGCCCGGCGGCAAAGATGTGTACGAGGAGCAGGATCATGCTCCAGGCGATGATAGTAAGTTCGACCGGCATGATGCGCCTCCCTGCTTTCGCGCTTCGTAGCGGAAGCGGTTCGGAAAAGACAGAACTTCCCGGTGCGCCCTTAGAAGGTGACGCCGATCCTGCCGATAAGTGTGGCGCCCGCATGAACGACGTCGGGTGCCTCGATGTCGGTATCGGCGTAGCGCAGCCCGGCGGACCAGCGCCCGCGATACCAGTCGATGCCAAGATCGTGATCCCAATAATTCCCGCCGGGGCGAAGCCGCGCCGCCCGCTCAGGATCGCGCGTGTCGCCTGTCGAGCGACCGACATGGCCGGAAAGCGTGAAGGCGGTGCCGGGAATGGCCGCAGACGCGCCTGCCGAAACGTAAAGATTGTCGCCGCCGATGGTCGACTGGCGGGGGGCGTAACGCGCGGACAGATCGATATTGGCCGGTCCGATGGTGAAGCCCGCATTCGCGCCGACCTCGCCATAGCCCTGATCCGATGCTCCGGGGAAGATGTGATAGCGTCCCTCCACGCCCAAACGCCAGCTGCCCAACTGCCGCGCAAATGTCGGGCCTATGTCCAATACGGCATCGGCTTCGCCGTGGCGCGGACTCCCCCAAAGGGCCGTCGCCGCTCCGTCCAGGGTGAGGCCATCGGTTACCGGAACGGCCACGCCGACCCGCAGCGCTGGATCGCCATCGCTCCAGCTCAGGCCCCGGCGGCGGTCATCGCTCATCGCTTCTGCAGTGACGCCTATCCCCCCGGCATATTGCGCACTTGCCGACATGGCATGGCTGGCGAGCAGCATCGCTCCCAGCCATGCCGCGGGACGGGGGCAGTCAGTTGACCGCAAGGGCACGGGCAGAATCGAGTTCCGCTAGCAAGGGCGCGCGGTCCGCCTGCGCCAGAGCGACGAGGCTGGCTTGGATCTTGTCGCTGTTGCGGGCGACCACGGCTTCGCCGGGCGCGCGGGCCGGATGACATGCGCCGGGCTCGCTGCCGGAAAAGCGCATGTCGGTGGGCAGGGTGCGGCTGTGCGCCGGGCCGTGATCGAGCGTGCGATCGACGACGATGTTCGCGGTCCACAGGCATCGCTGACTATCCATGCGCGTACCTGCCTTGGCACCGACCGTGCGCGCCTGCGTATCTGCGCGTGCCGTGTAGGTCGCGCCCAATTGCTGGCCGTGATGCTCCAGCGCGACGCTATGGCTGGCACCGGCTGCGAGAACGATGAGGATGAGGCTCATGAAGTTTCTCCTGCTAAGCGCCGGGTTTTGTTGTCCGGTCGCATCGCCGATGTAGGAATTGCCTGTTGCTGGCCCTTTGCTGCACCATGAGGAAAGGCGTCTTGCTGCACCATGAGGAAAGGCGTCCGCGTACGCTGGGAAGGGCCGCGTCATGCCGCCGCTTTCGCCAGCCCCTTCGACAATTGCAGCGCACCGTTGAGCCGGGCTTGAGGATCGCTCCATGCGCGGTTGACGACGATCTTGCTGTCGGGCCGCAGGCGCGCGACGCCGTCGAGACGCTGGACATAGGCGACCAGCCCCTCGGGCCGGGGGAAGCGATCCTCGAAGAAGCTGACGAGCGCCCCCTTGGCCCCGACATCGATCTTCGCGATGTTGGCGGCGACGCAATTCTGCTTGATCTCGATGATCTTGAGCAGGTTCTGCGTCGGCAGCGGCAGCTTGCCGAACCGGTCGATCAGTTCGGCGGCGAAGGATTCGAGGCCCTGTCTGTCCTCCAGTTCGTTGATGCGGCGATACAGTCCCATCCGCAGGTCGAGGTCGGGCACATAGTCCTCTGGAATGAGGATGGGCGCGTCGACGGTGATCTGGGGCGAAAAGTCGTCGCTGCGCCGCTCGGCGGCGATGCCGCCCGCCTTGGCATTCAGGATCGCGTCCTCCAGCATCGACTGGTAGAGTTCGAAGCCGACTTCCTTGATATGTCCAGACTGTTCGTCCCCGACCAGATTGCCCGCGCCGCGAATGTCGAGGTCGTGGCTGGCGAGCTGGAACCCCGCACCCAACGTGTCGAGATCGGACAAGACTTTCAGCCGCTTTTCCGCCGTTTCGGTAATGATGCGGGTCGCAGGCGTCGTCATGTAGGCGTAGGCGCGCGTCTTCGACCGACCGACGCGCCCGCGCAACTGATACAGCTGGGCAAGGCCGAAGCGGTCGGCGCGGTGGATGATGAGCGTATTGGCGCTCGGAATGTCGAGGCCGCTTTCCACGATTGTGGTGGAAAGCAGCACGTCATATCTTTTGTCGTAGAAGGCGGACATGCGCTCTTCCACTTCGGTTGCGCTCATCTGGCCGTGGGCGACGATGGGCTTTACCTCCGGGACCTCGGTGCGCAGGAACTCCTCGACTTCGGTCAGGTCGGCGATGCGCGGCACAACGAAGAAGCTTTGGCCGCCGCGATAATGTTCGCGCAGCAGCGCCTCGCGGATGACGACACCGTCCCAGGGCATCACATAAGTGCGC
Source organism: Sphingobium sp. (assembly GCF_003248505.1). GTDB lineage: Bacteria > Pseudomonadota > Alphaproteobacteria > Sphingomonadales > Sphingomonadaceae > Sphingobium. The sequence continues at coordinate 14,681 of NZ_QFOA01000030.1, read as the reverse complement.
ACGGCCAGACGATCGACCGGCGGCGTCTGGATTACCGACAGTTCGCGCAGCCCCGACATCGCCATTTGGAGCGTGCGCGGGATCGGCGTTGCAGTGAGCGTCAGGACGTGAACGTCTGTCTTGAGGGACTTCAGCCGTTCCTTGTGGGTGACCCCGAAGCGCTGCTCCTCGTCGACGATGACGAGGCCGAGCCGCTTGAATTCGATCCCCTTCGCCAGCAGCGCATGGGTGCCGACCACGATGTCGATGCTGCCGTCGGCCAGACCCGCCTTCGTCGCCTTGGCCTCCTTGTCGGGGACGAGGCGGGACAGGCGACCGATCTCGATCGGGAAACCGCGAAAGCGATCCACGAAGTTCATATGGTGCTGCCGGGCGAGCAGGGTCGTGGGGCAGATGACCACGACCTGCATCCCGGCCATCGCCGCGACGAACGCTGCACGCAGCGCAACCTCCGTCTTGCCGAAGCCCACGTCGCCGCAGACAAGACGATCCATCGGTTTTCCTGCGCCCAGATCGTCGATCACGTCGCCGATGGCGCGATCCTGATCGTCCGTTTCCTGATAGGGGAAGCGGTCGACAAAGGCGGGATAGCCCGCCGTGTCGGGTTCCGCGACGGTGGCGGGTCGCAGCGCGCGGGCAGCGGCGGTCTTGAGAAGTTCGCCCGCGATCTCGCGGATGCGCTCCTTCATCTTCGCCTTGCGCCGCTGCCACGCTTCGCCGCCCAGCTTGTCGAGGCTTACGCCATCGGTCTCCGATCCGTAGCGGGAAAGGACTTCGAGATTTTCGACCGGCACATAGAGCTTGTCGCCGCCCGCATATTCCAGCGCGACGCAATCGTGCGCCGCTTTGCTGACCGGAATCTGCGTCAGCCCGTCATAGCGCCCGATGCCATGATCGCGGTGGACGACGAGGTCGCCGGGCGTCAGCGTCGCGAGTTCCTGAAGAAACGCATCGGCGCTTTTCTTGCGCTTTGCGCGGCGCACCAGCCGGTCGCCCAGCATGTCCTGTTCGGTGAGAACGGCGACATCCGGCGCGGAGAAGCCATGGTCGAGGGAAAGCACGATCAGCGTGACGCGCCCGTCAGCGGCAAGGCCGAGCGCCTCCTGCCAGTCGTCCGCCATCGCGAGACGGGAAACGCCATGATCGGCAAGCAGGCCCGACAGTCGTTCCCGTGCGCCGACCGAATAGCTGGCGATCACCACTTTCTTTTTCGCGCGGCGCAGGCTGTCGATATGCTTGCCGACCGCTTCGTAGACGTTCGTGTTCTGCGCGCGTTCGGGCGTGAAGTCGCGCGGGCTGTCCACTTCGAAATCCAGCACGTTCGCGCTTTCCGGTTCGTGGAAAGGCGTAGTGGCATGCATCGGCAGAGCGTTCACCGCCGCATCCCATTCCGCAGCGTCGAGATAGAGCGTCGCAGGCTTCAGCGGACGGTAGGAGCCGGGGTCGGACGGCTTTGCCTGCACCCGGTTGGCATGATAGTCGCGGATCGCCTCGAAACGATTGTCCGCCGCGCCCGCCACGCCATGGTCGCGCACGATGACAGCATCGCCAAGATGATCGGTCAGCGGGACCAGCTTCTCCTCGAACAACGGGAGCCAATGTTCCATCCCTGCGAGCCGTCGCCCATCGCTGACCGCCTGGTAGAGCGGATCGCCGGTCGCCGTCGCGCCGAACGTTTCGCGATAGCGGCTGCGGAAGCGCTTGATCGTGTCCTCGTCCAGCAGCGCTTCGGACGCGGGCAGCAGGGTAAAGCCATCGACGCTGCCGGTCGTGCGCTGGTCGGCAGGATCGAAGCGGCGGACGGTTTCGATCTCATCGCCGAAGAAATCGAGGCGAAGCGGCTGTTCTTCGCCGCCGGGAAACAGGTCGACGATGCCGCCGCGAATGGCGAACTCGCCACGGTCGTGCACGGTGTCGGTACGGACATAGCCGTTTGCCTGGAGCATATCGGCCAATCGCTGGATCGCGATCCGCTCCTTTGGCGCGAGCTTCGCGACCAGCTGGCGGACGCGGAAGGGCGTCAACGTGCGCTGCGTCATCGCGGCCAGCGTCGTGACGACGAGCTGCGGACCGCTGGGCTTTGCCTGAAGCGCATACAGCCCCGCAAGGCGGGCGGACGCTGCGCGCAGCGACGGGCTGGCGCGATCGTAGGGCAGGCAATCCCAGGCCGGGATTTCGACCACCTCCAGTTCGGGCGCGAAGGCGGGCGCGGTATCGGCGATGGCGCGGGCCTGCTGTTCGTCGGCCGCGATGAATACCGTCCGCCCCGACGACGCTCCGCCGCCCGCCGCCCGAGCGAGATCGGCCAGCAGCCATGGCTGGAATCCCGCCGGAACGCCGGAGAGGGTCAGCGGCTTTGCCGCCTTGAGGATTTTCTGGAGGTGGGTCATCGATGTGGCGTCAAACGATCTTTACGAAGTCGAGTTTCAGGAAGCGGTCCATCATCGGTCCTTTCCATTCCTCCGGCACGGGGATGGTGCCCAGGGCCCATCCCATGATGTCGGCGTCCTGCTCCTCCATGAAGCGTTCGAACCACGCGATGTCGTCGGCATTCCAGGTGTCATGATAACGGTCGAAGAACCCGCCGACGGTGTAGTCCGCCTCCCGCGTGCCGCGATGCCACGCCCGGAACTGGATGCGGCGCATCTGGGGATTGTCGTTCACAATTTGTTCCTTTAGCGGGCATAGGCGATCCAGCCGATCGGGCGTTGGAAGGCCGTCCCGGCTGATGGTTCTGTCGGTGCATTTTCCGGGGCGGCAACCGTTCCGGCCGTCCCTAAAATGCTCTAGAGCGGCTCAGATAGACATGCGACCCGATATTCTCAATCCGCTCTTTGCCGAAATTTCCCTGTTCAAGGGGGTAGGCCCGGCGCTGGCCCGCCCGTTGGAGCGGCTGGGGCTAGCGCGTGCGGTCGATCTCGCCTTCCATCTTCCGGTGAGCTGGGTCGACCGGAAACTGACCGATTCGCTCGACATGGCGGATGCGGGACGGGTGATCGGGACGATGCTGACGCCGGTCGAGTATCGCGCGGGGGGAAGCGCGCGCGCGCCGTTCCGGGTGCAGGCGCTGGACGGACAGGGCCATGGCGTGTCGCTGGTCTATTTCGGGAAGAACAGCGGCTGGCCGCGCAAGCTCTTGCCCCTGAACGAACCCAAATTCGTGTCGGGCAAGCTGGAGGCTTATGGCGACAATCTCCAGATCGTGCATCCCGACCACGTCCTCCCGCCCGAGGAGGCCGACAGCGTTCCGTCGCGTGAGGCGATCTACGGCCTGTCTGAGGGGCTGACCAACAATCGGATGCGCGATCTTGCTGCGCAGGCGCTGGGCCGCGCGCCCGACCTTCCCGAATGGATCGAACCGAGCCTGCTCGCAGGGAAAGGGTGGGCGCGCTGGCGCGATGCGCTGGCGCGGGTCCACGTCGATCCCGCCGACGCGAAGGCCCGCGAACGCTTGGCCTATGACGAGATTTTCGCCGGACAGCTCGCGTTGATGCTCGTGCGCCAATCTTCGCGGCGCAGGCGCGGCGTGCCGATCGAGGGGGACGGGCGGCTGCGCGCGATGCTGAAGCTGCCTTTCGCCCCGACCGGGGCGCAGCGGCGCGCCATGGGCGAGATCGAAGGCGACATGGCGCAAGCCACCCCGATGCTGCGGCTGCTTCAGGGCGATGTGGGTTCAGGCAAGACGCTGGTCGCACTGATGGCGCTGCTGAACGCGGTCGAAGCCGGGATGCAGGGCGCGATGCTGGCCCCGACCGAAATTCTGGCGCGTCAGCATTTCGACACGCTGCGAAAGATGGCGGCGGGCCTGCCGGTCGAGATCGCGATCCTTACCGGGCGCGAAAAGGGCAAGGTGCGCGAAGCGACGCTGATGGGTCTTGCCGACGGCAGCATCGACATCCTCGTGGGCACTCATGCGATCTTTCAGGAAGCGGTGCGGTATAAGCGCCTGGGGCTGGCGGTGATCGACGAGCAGCATCGCTTCGGCGTGGCGCAGCGGATGATGTTGGCCAACAAGGCGGAACGCGCGCCGCATCTGCTGGTGATGACGGCGACGCCGATCCCGCGCACGCTGACGCTGACTTATTACGGCGAAATGGACGTGTCCCGCCTGGACGAGATGCCGCCGGGCCGTCAGCCGATCCAGACGCTGGTCATGTCGGCGTCGCGGCTGGAGGAAGTGGTGGAGGCGCTCGCTCGCCATGTCGAGGGCGGGGGGCAGGCTTATTGGGTATGTCCGCTGGTCGAGGAGAGCGAAACCAGCGACCAGGCGGCAGCCGAAGCGCGTGCCGAATCGCTGAAGCTGCGGTTCGGCAATGCGGTCGGTCTGGTCCATGGACGGATGAAGGGGCCGGAAAAGGACGCGGCGATGGCGGCCTTCGCCGCCAACCGGACGCAAGTACTGGTCGCGACCACGGTGATAGAGGTCGGGGTGGACGTGCCCAATTCCAGCCTCATCATCATCGAGGGCGCGGATCGGTTCGGCCTTGCGCAACTGCATCAGCTGCGCGGTCGCGTGGGACGTGGGGACAAGCCGTCCGTCTGCATCCTGCTGCGCGGCAACGCGTTGGGCGAAACGTCGCGCGCGCGGCTGGCGTTGATGCGCGAAAGCAATGATGGCTTCCGCATAGCGGAGGAGGATCTGAAGCTGCGCGGCGCGGGCGAAATGCTGGGCACGCGCCAGTCGGGCGAAGCGGCGATGAAGCTGGCAACGCCCGAACATATGGCGGCTCTGGTCGACGCGGCACGCGACGACGCGCATCTGTTGATCGAACGGGACGGCGGTCTCGACAGCGAGCGGGGGCAGGCGGCGCGCATCTGCCTCTACCTGTTTGAAAAGGACGCGGCGGTGGGCTTGTTGCGCGGCGGTTAGGGTCGGGCCGTTTCGCACCTGCGAAACAATCCGGGCGGTCGTTGCGTTGGCCTTCGCATGCCGGACTTTAGCAACCTTCCCATCTCGGTGACCGCTGTCATCTCAATCCTGACTTCGGTAGCCGTTGCCTTCCTTGTCCATTGGGTGCTCTACTGGGTTACCCTTCGCCTCGTGCGCCATTCCCATTGGGAGCCGACGCTTCTGCCCGCCATTTTCCAGCCGACGCGATGGCTCGTCGTGCTGCTGGCGTTGAGCGCGGGGGTCAAATCGATCGCTCTTGGGCATACGGCTGCGGAAATGTGGGCAATCGGATCGCGCATGATTTTTGCGCTGCTGCTCGGCTGGCTGATCCTGCGCGCCATGGGCGCGGCCAAGACCGTGTTCGAAAGAAGTGCCGACATCAGTGTCGAGGATAATCTAAAAGCCCGGCGCAAGCGCACGAAGTTCGGTATCCTTTACCGGATCGTTCAATGCATCGTCGGGTTCCTGGTTATTGCGATGATGTTGATCGCCATTCCTGGCGTTCGCACCATCGGCGTGTCGCTGATGGCATCGGCCGGCCTTGCCGCGCTGGCCGTGGGTGCCGCAGCCCAGCCTGCACTCAAGAACTTGATAGCCGGTATCCAGATGGCGTTTTCGGAGCCGATCCGACTGGACGATGTCGTCATTATCGAAGGCGAGTGGGGGCGGATCGAAGAGATCAAGCTGACCTATGTGATCGTACGCATATGGGACGACCGTCGTATGGTTGTCCCGGTATCCTATTTTCTCGAAAAGCCTTTTCAGAACTGGACGACCAGCACTTCAGACCTTCTGGGGACAGTATTTCTTTATGTCGATCCGGCTGCGGACGTGCAGCGCATTCGCGATCATTTCGTCGCGACGGTCAAGGCGAACGCGCGCTGGGACGGGCGTGTCGCCATTTTGCAAGTCACCGACCATCGCGCAGACGCGCTGGAACTGCGCGGTCTGCTATCGGCGCGCAACGCGGGCATTGCGTTCGACCTGCGCTGCGAAGTGCGCGAGGCGATGCTGGATTTCCTGCGTACCGCCATGCCCGATGCGCTGGTGCGCCGCCGCCAGCAGATCGAAGCGGCGGAGGGATTTACCAGACGGTCCGACGCGGCGGAATGAGGCCCAGCACGGTGTCATAGAGCCTCTGTGCAATCGGCTCTATGAATTCGACGCCGACCCGCCCTTCCTCGGTCCAGCGCACCTCCGCTTCATAATCGTTGACTACGGGCAGCCATAGGCTGACCCGCTCGCCCTTGGCTAATTCGGCTTGCGTCCGGCACATGAGGCCAAGCGCCGAGATGTTGATGATCTGAACGTCATGCGTGTGCCCCCGCGCGGTGACATGGCTCGCCATATCGACAAGATCGCGCCGCACCCGCCGCTGATCGACGGAAGGATCGCGCGAGCGCAGGACATGGTCCAGATGGGCAAAGACAGATGAAGACATGTCCCTGACGCTAGGCGTGCAAAAATGCACAAAGCCCTAGCGAACAGGGTTAATGCCCCCAAGTGGGCGCGACTTTACGATCAAGCGATAACGAGGCCGTGCCGTTTCGCGCCGAAGCTGATCTTGTCCCCGGCTTTCAACGTGATAGCCGGGTCCGTAACGACTTCGCCATTCACCCGGATCGCGCCCTCGGACAGCTTACGGCGCACTTCCTTGTTGGATGTGGCGAAACCGAGACCGGTCGTGGCTTGAACGACAGTCAGCGCTTCGCCGTCCAGGCTGACGGTCGGCAGGTTGGCGTCAGATGCGCCTTCCTCGAACGTCCGCCGCGCGGTCTCGGCGGCAGCGGCGGCGGCATCTTCGCCATGGGCCATGGCCGTGGCGGCATGGGCGAGAATTTTCTTCGCCTCGTTGATATCCGCGCCTTGCAGGGACTCGAGCCGCGCGATCTCTTCCAGAGGCAAGTCGGTGAAGAGGCGCATGAAGCGACCCACATCGGCATCCTGCGTATTCCGCCAGAATTGCCAGTAGTCATAGGGAGAAAGTGCGTCGGCATTGAGCCACACCGCGCCCTTGGCGGTCTTCCCCATCTTGCCCCCGTCCGCCGTCGTGATGAGGGGGGAGGTCAGGCCATAGACCTGCGTACCGTCGACGCGGCGCGACAATTCGATGCCGTTGACGATATTGCCCCACTGGTCCGACCCGCCCATTTGCAGGCGGCACCCGGCCCGCCGCGACAATTCCAGAAAGTCGTAGGCCTGAAGGATCATGTAATTGAATTCAAGGAAGCTCAGCGATTGTTCGCGGTCGAGCCGCAACTTGACCGAATCGAAGCTCAGCATCCGGTTGACCGAGAAATGCTGGCCGATGTCACGCAGGAAGGGAATATATTCGAGCGCGTCGAGCCAATCCGCATTGTCGACCATGATCGCGTCTGTGGGACCGTCACCGAAGGTCAGAAAGCGTTCGAACACCCGCTTGATGCTGTTCACATTCTCGGCGATCCGGTCGACCGTCAACAGCGAGCGCGCTTCGTCGCGCAGCGAAGGATCGCCGATCTTCCCGGTGCCGCCACCCATCAGGACGATGGGCTTGTGCCCGGCCTGCTGCATTCGCCGCAGCATCATGATCTGCACCAGGCTCCCGACATGCAGCGACGGCGCTGTCGGGTCGAAGCCGATATAGCCCGGCACCACCTGGCGCATCGCCAGGGCATCGAGGCCCGCCGCGTCGGTCAACTGGTGGATATAACCCCGCTCGTCGAGCAGGCGGAGAAGGTCGGACTGATGGTTGCTCATGGCGCGGGCCTGTAGCATTGCGGGGGGGAGTGTAAAAGAGGCGGAGTTTTGATGTCCATGTTGGCAATCGGCCTGATGTCCGGCACGTCGCGCGACGGGATCGACGCCGCGCTGATCGATACGGATGGGGAAGGAGCGGTGACCCCGCTCGCCTTTCACGCCATGCCCTATGATGACGGATTCCGGCTGCGTCTTGCCGAAGCATGTGTGCGGGCGATGGCGATGGAGCGCCCCGGTTTCGAACCCCTGATCGCTTCGGTCGAGGCGGAACTCACGGAACGGCATGTGCGCGCGGTGGCGGACCTGCTGGGCCGCAGCGGCCATATCGCCGAAGACGTCGATGTCATCGGTTTCCACGGACATACTGTCGCGCATCGGCCCGACAGACGCTGGACGTGGCAGATCGGCGACGGCGCGGCTTTGGCGGGGGCCTTCGGCATTGCGGTGGTCGGCGACCTGCGCAGCGCGGACGTGGCGGCAGGCGGGCAGGGCGCGCCGCTCCTGCCGGTCTATCACCGCGCGCTGGCCGATCCTCTCGAAAGGCCGACGGCGGTGCTCAATCTGGGCGGCGTCGCCAACGTCACCTTCATCGGCGTCGACGGGACGCTGATTGCCTTCGATACCGGCATGGCGAGCGGCCTCATCGACAATTGGATGCAGACGCATGGCGCGGGTGCGTTCGACGAAGGCGGTGCATGCGCCGCGCGTGGCACGGTGGATGAAGGACGGCTTGCCATGCTGATGGCCGACCCCTGGTTCGATGCACCGCCGCCCAAGAGCATCGACCGCGAACAGTTCAACACCCAAGCGGTGAGCGGCCTTTCGGTGGAGGACGGCGCCGCTACGCTGACTGCCTTGACCGCCGCCAGCGTCGCGCGCGCGATCCACCACCTGCCCCGGCATCCCGCCACGATCCATGTCGCGGGCGGCGGGCGGCACAATGCCACGCTGATGGCGATGCTCGCCGCGCGGACAGGCGCGGCGGTGGTACCGGTCGACGGCCTCGGCTGGGACGGCGACGCGCTGGAGGCGCAAGGCTTTGCCTATATGGCGGTGCGCAGCCTGCGGGGCCTGCCGATCAGCTTTCCCGGTACTACAGGCGTGCCCGAACCCATGACAGGCGGCGTGCTGTTCCGCCCTTGATTCTCAGGCTTTGTTTCCGGCGGCGTCCAGTTGTTCGAGCAGGCGGTCCATCTTCTCGTGCAGCAGAGCGATTTCCGATTCCGACCGAACGTTCGTCTCATAGTCCAGTCGCGCCTCCAGACGGTCCTTTGCCGCCTGCCGGTTCTGGCTCATCATGATGACCGGCGCCTGAAGCGCCGCCAGCATGGACAGCATGAGATTGAGGAAGATGTAGGGGAACGGATCGAAGGCGTGCCGCGCCAGAATCACCGTGTTGAGCACGGCCCATGCGGCAAGAAAAACGCCGAAGCCGATGATTAAGCTCCACGATCCGCCGACAGCGGCGACGCGGTCGGCAAGCTTGTCGCCAAAGCTGAGGCCGCTATCGAACACCTCGTAGAGGTCGCGGGATGCCGGCGCGCGGCGGAGCGGCGACGTCAGGAAACGGATGGCTGCATTCATAAATCACCTCTCGGGAACGACCGTGCCGATGGTCGCCTGCAAGGTGATGCCGTCAGCGGCTCGCCTGCGCTCCCATCGGGACGGTCGTTCGACTATGGTCGCTACTGGACATGGTCCCCTCTCGGGAGTTGCGGAAAATCGGATCGGGCCTGCGCCCGTTCCTTTGCCGACATGCGCGCGCCGCCCTGCAAGGTCAAGGGAGGCGCGGATTACAAATCGGTCATGTCGTCGGCGGCGAATTTCGTGCCAGCCAAAGTCGTCAGGGCCGTCAGCTGGCAGTGATCTTCCTATTTGGCATCGTGTGCTTCACAGGCGGCGGCAAGTCGCTTTCGCGCGTCGTGCGCCGCTTCAGCCGTCAGCGCTTGCGCGTCAGTTCCCGCATGGCGGCGTCGATGCCTTCGATCGTCAGCGGATACATGCGGTCGTTCATCAACTCACCGATGATCTTGGTGGACTGGCTATATCCCCAATGCGCCTGCGGTGCGGGATTGAGCCAGACGGCGGCAGGGTAGGTGCGGGTGACGCGCTGGAGCCAGACCGCGCCCGCTTCCTCGTTCATATGTTCCACCGATCCGCCGGGATGGCTGATTTCATAAGGGCTCATTGCCGCGTCGCCCACGAAGATCACCTTATAATCGTGACCATATTTGTGGAGGATGTCCCAGGTCGGGGTGCGTTCCGAAAAGCGGCGCCGGTTGTCCTTCCAAACGCCTTCGTAAAGGCAATTGTGGAAATAGAAGAACTCCATGTTCTTGAATTCGCCGGTGGCAGCGGAAAACAGTTCCTCCATCAGCTTGACGAACGGATCCATGGAGCCGCCCACGTCGAGGAACAGCAGCAGCTTGACCGCATTGTGCCGTTCGGGGCGCATCCGGATGTCGAGCCAGCCCTGCCGCGCCGTGCCCCGGATCGTTTCGTCGAGGTCTAGTTCGTCCGCAGCGCCTTCCCTGGCAAAGCGGCGCAACCGGCGCAACGCTACCTTGATGTTGCGGGTGCCCAGTTCCCGGCTGTTGTCCAGATTGGCGAATTCGCGCTTTTCCCATACCTTGATCGCGCGTTTATGGCGTGACTGGCCGCCGATGCGAATGCCTTCGGGATTGTAGCCGCCATGGCCGAAGGGCGAGGTGCCGCCCGTGCCGATCCATTTGTTGCCGCCCTGATGCCGCCCCTGCTGTTCCTCAAGCCGCTTCTTCAGCGTGTCCATGATCTCGTCCCAGTCGCCCAGCGACTTGATCTTTTCCATCTCCTCAGACGTCAGATATTTCTCCGCGACGAGGCGAAGCCATTCCTCCGGTATCTCCGCCTCGACACCTTGTCCGTCCAGCACGCCGCGAAAGACCTTGGCGAATATCTGGTCGAACCGGTCGAAAAGCCCTTCGTCCTTCACATAGGTCGCGCGCGCGAGATAATAGAAGTCCTCGGGCCGCCGTTCGATCACATCCTTTTCGAGCGCTTCGAGCAGAAGCAGATGTTCTTTGATACCGGCAGGAATGCCCGCGGCACGCAGCGCGTCGAGGAAGTCGAGAAGCATGGCCCCTTGTCGATCAACCCGAACGGGGATGCAAGCGGCAGATGACCTCTCGCATCCCGGGCGCGCGACCCCTATCTGCCCCCCGCGCGTATCGTCACGTCGCCGTTGGCGGCATAGGCAGCCACGGCGGCCGCCTGCGCGGTTTGCGGGTCCTTGCCGTCGATGATGGCGACGAGTTGCGCGGCATTGGGCACCCGGTCGTAAGTGCCGTAAAGGTCCGTCTGGCCCACCATGTGGATGGAGAGTTTATATCCCCTGCCATCCGGTGCCGGATCGAACGCGAGCAGGGTGCCGCTGTCGTCGGTCGGCACGATGATCGGGCCGTCGGCGCGTCCTGCCTGTTGCAGCAGGTCGAAGCTGCCGTCCGCCGTTTCGATCGTGCCGCGCACGCACAGGCTGTCCTGACCGTCGCGCGGAATGCCGACCTCACGTGGCGTGGCCATCTGCCGCGCCGGGGCTGGGGTCAGGCGCGCCTCATCCGTGTCTGTTGCCGGGCAGTCGGCAAAGCGAAGCGGCGTGGTCGGATGGAGCGTCGCCGGATCGTCCACCGCCAGATTTGCCAGCATCGCGTCCAGCCCCGCCACAACCTCGTCCCGCCGCTCAGTCGGTCCCGTCACGCGCAGCTTGACGATCCAGCGCCCTGCATGAGCGAACCCGGCGGCAGTTGTCAGCGCGCCGTCAGCCGCGTCTTCGTAAACGGCGCGAATCGCGCGACCCGACCTTCCGCTTACCGGTGCGCTGGCATAGGCAGTGCGGTGGGTCTTGGCGCCGAACCGTGCCATGATCGCCTTGTCCGTCATATAGGCGGCCAGCGCCGCGTCGGCATAGGTCGGCATATAAACGTAAAGCGTCGCCTGGATCGCGCCGTCCTCCGACACATATTGGGCGTAATTGTCGATCGCGCGCCCGCCGTTCGACGCTTCCCCGCTCTTGGCGAGCGACAGATGACCGATGGTCTGGGGCAGCGCGATACCGGCCGCCGGTGCACGCAGCGCACTGGTCGTCGTCGTCCATGCTTCGGCATCGCCGGCGGCATGGGCGGGGATTGCCGCAACGCAGAGGCCAGCGGCGAGTAGCGCAACGGAGGCAATTCGGGCGGGTATTCGCATCGGCAACCCTCTCCATATCCGGACCGTCTCAGTGCGGTCTTGACGATGTGAAGAGGCTACAGCCTATCTCTGCTGGCGCAAGCCGCTATTTGACTATGACGGATTTTGCGTCGGATAATGGGGGATGGCCGGGTCCAGCGTCGCCCATCGCGGCGCGGCCTGCGTCCATATGTCCATTTGCGGCCCCAGCAGCGACGGATTATCGAGCGCGCCCGCCCGCACGATCGCAAGGTGCGGTCGCGCCTCCGCCCGGCTGAGCAGCGGCGTCCCGCAGTCGGGGCAAAAGCCTCGCTGCATCGCGTTGCCGCTGTCGGCGACACTGTCGTGCCAGCGAACCTCGCCGGTAACGCGCATCGCTTCATTGGGAAAGATGACGTTGACCGTCCCGCCGCCCCCGCTCAGATACTGGCAAAGGCGGCACCAGCAGCGGCGCGCGCCCATCGGCGCTGCCTCTATCGCGAACCGCACTGCCCCGCACAGGCATCCACCTTCGTGAGTCTGCGTCTGCGTCATGCGTCAGCGGCCCTGTCGTCGCGCCATGAACGCAAGGCGCTCGAACATCATAATATCCTGCTCATTTTTGAGCAGCGCGCCGTGGAGCGGCGGGATCGCCTTGGTGGGATCGCTGTTCTGAAGCACGTCGAGCGGCATGTCCTCGTTCAGCAAAAGCTTCAGCCAGTCGAGCAGTTCGGATGTGCTCGGCTTTTTCTTGAGGCCAGGAACGTCCCGAATGTCGTAAAAGATGTCCATCGCCCGAGACACCAGGATCTTCTGGATGCCGGGGAAGTGCACGTCGACGATCTTTTCCATCGTCTCGCGCTCCGGGAACTTGATATAGTGAAAGAAGCAGCGGCGCAGGAATGCGTCGGGCAATTCCTTTTCATTGTTTGACGTGATGACCACCACCGGGCGCTCCGCCGCCGCGATCGTCTCGCCGGTCTCGTAGACATGGAACGCCATGCGATCGAGTTCCTGAAGCAGATCGTTGGGAAACTCGATATCGGCCTTGTCGATCTCATCGATGAGGAGGACGGGGAGGCGGGGGGAGGTGAACGCTTCCCACAGCTTGCCCTTGCGAATATAGTTGGCGATGTCATGCACGCGCGCGTCGCCGAGTTGGCCGTCGCGCAGGCGCGCCACCGCGTCATATTCATAAAGACCCTGATGCGCCTTGGTCGTCGACTTGACGTTCCATTCGATCAGCGGCGCGTCCAGCGCCTGGGCGATCTCTTGCGCCAGCACCGTCTTGCCCGTGCCCGGTTCCCCTTTCACCAGCAGCGGGCGGCGCAGCAGCACGGCGGCGTTGACCGCCACCTTGAGGTCGTCGGTGGCGACATAATCCTGCGTGCCTTCAAAGCGCATAAGTCCCTGCCTTCCGTTGCTGCGTGCGATGGGACTAGGCAAAGCGTTGGAATGGCGCAATCGTTAAACGGATGTCAGCCCTGCCGCGCACGCACGTCCGCCCGCGCGGAAAGCAGGTCCCAAAGACCCCGGTGCTGGTTCAGCAATTGCCGCGCGCCGAACTGAATGGCGCGGTCGATGCTGTCGTCTCCACCGATGGCGCGCGCCACGTCCAGCGTCGCCGCGCGATCGGGCAGCACGCAAGTCTGCGGTTCGATCCCGACACGGATGGCGACCATGTCGAGCACATGGCGAACGGCCCGCCAGTCCAGCACCAGCGCCATCGCCGCGCCCATGGCGCAGCCGCGCCGGTCGGATTGGGCCAGCATGTCGAGCGCGTGGCGCTGTTGGCTCACCACAGTTTCGCAATCCGCCTGGCCCGCCGTGCTGGGTGCAGGACCGGCCGCGACGGTGACCTGCGTCAGGTAGGAACGCTCCCTCGAAAAGCCGTTCGCCGCTTCGACCAGCCACTGGCGGGCGGCGTTGTCTGCCGAACGGGTAGCAGCATGATCGACAACGCCCGGATGGCGGCCATGGAGCAGGCAGAGATAATAGGCGGCGTCGGCCAAGTCCGCGATGGAGACGAGCGCATGACGCGCCACGCCGGTGCTCGCGCGATTGGCATAGGGATGGGACGCCGTACCATCCGACGCGACCAGCGCCTCCAATATGCGCGCGATATCGCCGAACTGATATCGCGGTGCCGCTTCGCTCATGCCGAACCTTCCAGGCTGTCCCGCCGACGCGGGATGGGTGAGGCTAGGCAATAGCGCATTGGAGTAAACGTCGGGTTTACATACGAAAAAAGAGCGGCGCTGTAAGCCGCTCTTTTCCGTCAGAGGTGGTTAACGCGGGTTTACCGATGTCCGATTATTGGTCGAGGAAGCTGCGCATCTTGCGACTGCGCGAAGGGTGCTTGAGCTTGCGCAGCGCCTTCGCCTCGATCTGACGGATGCGCTCGCGGGTCACGCTGAACTGCTGGCCCACTTCCTCCAGCGTATGGTCGGTGTTCATGCCGATGCCAAAGCGCATCCGCAATACGCGTTCCTCACGCGGAGTCAGGCTGGCAAGGACGCGAGTGACCGTTTCCTTGAGGTTCGCCTGGATAGCGGCATCGACCGGAATGATCGCATTCTTGTCCTCGATGAAGTCGCCCAGATGTGAATCCTCCTCGTCGCCGATCGGCGTTTCGAGGGAGATCGGCTCCTTGGCGATCTTCATCACCTTGCGCACCTTTTCGAGCGGCATGGACAGGCGCTCGGCCATTTCCTCCGGCGTCGGCTCGCGGCCTTGCTCGTGTAGGAACTGGCGGCTGGTGCGGACCAGCTTGTTGATTGTCTCGATCATGTGGACCGGGATACGGATCGTACGTGCCTGATCCGCGATCGAACGGGTGATCGCCTGCCGGATCCACCAGGTCGCATAG
>NZ_QFOA01000029.1 GCF_003248505.1 Sphingobium sp. | reverse complement strand
GGTCTCAACAAGAACGCGATCGTCACCGTGACCGTTCTGGAAGTCCGCGACGGCGGTCTGGAAGTCCAGGCCGGCGAAGACGGTGCGACCGGCTTCATCAAGCGCAGCGACCTGGGTCGCGACCGCGACGAGCAGCGTTCGGAACGCTTCCAGATCGGCCAGAAGTTCGACGCCATGGTGACCGGTTTCGACCGCGCCAAGAAGCCGACCTTCTCGATCAAGGCGATGCAGATCGCCGAAGAGAAGCAGGCCGTCGCGCAATATGGCTCGTCCGACAGCGGCGCGTCGCTGGGCGACATTCTGGGCGAAGCGCTCAAGGCGAAGAACGAAGGCTGATCGCCTTTCCTTCGATGGATCAGGAAACCCGCCGGGCACCGTCCGGCGGGTTTCTTTTTTCACAACCTGTCCTCATTCCCACAATGAAACGATCCGCATGTTGCCGCATTGTCAACGCGTCGGCGACGCTCTATTGAAGCAATTGGGACGCAGCAGAGGGGCTGGGGAACAAATGATCCGTTCGGAACTGATCCAAAAATTGGCCTATGACAATCCGGGCCTTAATGTTCAGGAAGTGGAAAAGATCGTCGATCTTTTCTTCAAAGAGATTGTCGACAGGCTGTCATCGGGCGGCCGCGTGGAATTGAGGGGCTTCGGCGCCTTCACCACACGCGCCCGCGATGCGCGAACCGGGCGCAATCCGCGCACGGGCGAGCAAGTCCCGGTGTCGGCCAAACGCGTGCCCTATTTCAAACCGGGCAAGGAAATGCGCGAGCGGCTGAACGTCAAGACCGAGGCCTGAACAGCCATCTGTCGCTTGACCTGTCGACTGCCAGCCGTCAGGGGTGGCAGGCCTTCAGGCGCGCGCATGGGCGGACGTGGCGAAATCGGTAGACGCAGCGGACTTAAAATCCGCCTCCCCCCGGGAATGCGGGTTCAAGTCCCGCCGTCCGCACCATGCCCCTGTCAGAGCGGCTATTTCGACTTTCGGGCCGAATGAGGCTGGCAATTCCATTGCCCAGCCGCAATGATGGGGCATGGCCGGCGAAATCAATACCCAGAGCTTCAGCGACTCCCTCGTCATCCTTGGCGCGGCGGGGTTGGTGATACCGGGGTTCGCGCGCTTCCGGATCAGCCCGGTGATCGGGTTCATCCTCGTCGGCCTTGCGGTAGGGCCAGCGGGGCTGGGTTCGCTCGTCGGGCAATATCCCTGGCTGTACCACGTCACGATCTCCAACCGCGAGGCGATAGAGCCGTTCGCGGAGCTGGGCGTCATCCTGCTGCTGTTTTCCATCGGATTGGAACTGAGCTTCCGCCGCCTGTGGACGATGCGCACGCAGGTGTTCGGCGTCGGCGCGGCGGAACTGATCGGCAGCGCATTGCTGATCGCACTCGGCCTCTATCTTCTCGGTCAGCCGACGGCGGGAGCGATAGGCCTTGGCCTGGCGCTTGCGCTGTCCTCCACGGCGGTCGTGCTGCCGATGGTGGGGACGCAGAGCGCGGTCGGGCGCTCCGCCTTTTCGATGCTGTTGTTCGAGGATCTGGCGCTGGTCCCGATCATCTTCATGCTGGGCGCTCTGGCCCCTTCGGTGGCGGCCAGCCCGGACGGCCCTTGGGGCGAACTGGCGGACACGCTGCTGCGCGGGGGCGTGACCATTGCGGTCATGCTGGTGCTGGGGCGCTTTACCCTGCCCCATATCTTCAGCCAGGCAGCGCGGACCAAAAGCCCGGAGGTGTTCCTGGCGGCGAGCCTGCTGGTCGTCATCGTCTCCAGCCTCGCCACCTCCATCGCCGGTCTTTCGCCGATCGTGGGCGCGCTGCTCGCCGGGCTGTTGATCGCGGAGACGGACTATCATGGCGAGGTCGAAGTCATGACCGCGCCGTTCAAGGGACTGGCGCTCGGCGTCTTCCTTATTACCGTGGGCATGAGCCTCGACATCCGCGTGATCCTGGCCAACTGGCCCAGCCTGCTGCTGGCGGTAGTGGGCGTTGTCCTTGCGAAGACGCTGGTGACCACCGCGCTGCTTTATCTGTCGGGCGCGCGCAAGGGCGTGGCGGCGGAGGTCGGGCTACTGATGTCCAGTCCTTCGGAAACCACGTTGATCGTGCTGTCGGCCGCCGCCGCCGCGCAGTTGATCCTGCCTTCTACCGCCGCCTTCTGGCAAATCGTGACCGCCATCGGCCTTACCATCACGCCGTTGCTTGCCCGGATCGGCCACGATGCGGCGCGCCGGATCGAGATGGCGCTGGGCGAGGACCGGGTCGAGAGCGAGGAAGCGCAGACCGAAGCGGCGGCGGTGGTAATCGGCTTCGGGCGGGTCGGCCAGATGGTGTGCGACCTTTTGAAAACCCATGGACAGCGATTTACGGTGGTCGAATCCGACCCGGATGTGGTCGCAGACGCGCGGCGGCTGGGATATCCGATCCTCTTCGGCGACGTGGCGCGGACGGAAATGCTCGACCGGTTGCGGCTCGGCCATGCGCGCGCACTCATTCTGACGATGGACGATCCGGTGTTGTCAGTGCGTGTCACAAAGCGAGTGCGCGGATGGGTGCCGGACCTGCCGATCATAGCCCGTGCGCGCGACACCGATCATGCAGCGCAACTCTACAAGGCGGGGGCGAGCGATGCGGTGCCCGAAACGCTGGAAAGCTCGCTGCAACTGGCGGAGACGGCGTTGGTCGACCTGGGCGTCGCGATGGGGCCGGTGATCGCGTCGATCCATCAGATGCGCGAGGATCTGCGCGTCGGGATCAAGGATGCAGCGCAGATGGAAACCAAGCCCAAGCTGCGGCGGCTGCGCGCGGATGAAGTGCGCTAGGCAGCCGACGCTCGCCGTGTAGGTAAGAAAATCACGACCGTTCTTCGGGTGGGCTGAAGATCGACCAGCCGGTACGCCGGGCGAGGATTTCGAGCGCTTCGCCACCCAGCTTGCTGTTGCCCGTTTCGGTTAGGCCGGGCGACCACACGGCGATGGACGCGCGCCCAGGCACGATGGCAAGGATGCCGCCCCCCACCCCGGACTTACCCGGAATGCCTACGCGAAAGGCAAAGTCGCCCGATGCATCATAATGGCCGCAGGTCAGCATCAGCGAATTGATCCGCCGCGCCCGCGCCGGTGAAACCACACGTCCCCCATCGGGGTGGCGCCCGTCCAGCATCAGATAGCGACCCGCCAGCGCCAGCTGTCGGCAACTCATTTCGATGGCGCACTGATGGAAGTAGAGGCCGAGCGCGAGTTCCACCGGATTGCGAAGATTTCCGAATGCCCGCATATAGTTGGCAAGCGCGATGTTGCGATATCCTGTCGCGCTTTCGGACGCGGCCACCGATTCGTCGATGGTGATACCGTCGTCCCCCGCAAGATATTGAACGAAGCGTACGACCTCGCCGATGGCGATCCGGGGCTGATGGCGGCCAAGATTGACGTCGGCCACCACGATAGCCCCGGCGTTGATAAACGGATTGCGGGGAATGCCGCTTTCCCGCTCCAGCTGGACGATAGAGTTGAAGGCATTGCCCGAAGGCTCCCGCCCTACCCGCTCCCAAAGCTGATCGCCGACCTTGCCGAGGGCGAGCGTCAGCGCGAAAACCTTGGAAATGGACTGAACGGAAAATCCGGTATCGGCATCCCCTGCGGCAAAGAGGCGACCGTCCGCCGTCGCCACGGCTATCGCGAACCGGGCCGGATCGACCTTGGCGAGTTCGGGGATATAGTCCGCGACCGTTCCGCGGTCTTCGACGCCGGCGATATGGGTCGCGATCTCGGCGATCAATTCGGACAGATCGACAGGCAAGGCGGCTCCCGTTCCTTTGGGGCTATCCCGCGATGCTATCGCAAAGCGGGCGGGGAAAGAAAAGCGCCGAAGCGGTCATCGGGCGACGATCCCGACCCCGAAGCGTCGCGCCACGTTCAGGCGGCGGGCACCGAAGCGAGCGCGGCCTTGACCGCTTCGACCGCCGCCTGCGCCTTGTCGCCGTCAGGCCCCCCGCCCTGCGCCATGTCGGGACGACCGCCGCCGCCCTTGCCGCCCAGCGCTTCCACGCCCGCACGGACCAGATCGACGGCGCTTACCTGCCCTTTAAGGTCGTCGGTGACGCCCACCGCAATGCTGGCGCGCCCATCCGTCACGGCGAGGACGGCGGATACCCCGCTGCCCAGGCTGGTCTTGTTCTGATCGACGATGCCGCGCAATTCCTTGGGATCGAGGCCGTCGATCACCTGCCCGATGAAATCGAAACCGCCGACCTTTTCGGGACCGGCAGGCATCGCCGATCCGCCGCCGCCGAGCGCCAGCGCCTTTTTCGCGTCGGCCAGTTCGCGTTCCAGCCGACGGCTCTGCTCGACCAGCGCGGCGATGCGCGCTGGCACTTCTTCCGGCGTGGTCTTGAGCGCCGCAGCGGTCTGGCGCAGCTTGTCGTCACGGTCCGTCAGCCACAGGCGCGCCGCTTCCCCCGTCAGCGCCTCGATCCGGCGGACGCCGGAAGACACGGCGCTTTCCGACACGATCTTGAAGAGCGCGATGTCGCCGGTCGCGTTGACATGCGTTCCGCCGCACAATTCGACCGAGTAATGGAGCTCCTCGGCCAGTGGGCCACCGCGCCCCATGGAGAGCACGCGGACCTCGTCCCCATATTTTTCGCCGAAGAGCGCCATGGCGCCCGCCGCGATGGCATCGTCCGGCGTCATGAGGCGCGTGGTTACCGCTTCGTTGAAGCGCACCTGCCCGTTCACATCCGCCTCGACCGCAGCGATCTGGGCCGGGGTGAGCGCTTCGGGATGAGAGAAGTCGAAGCGCAAACGGTCGGGCGCGACGAGGCTGCCCTTCTGCGTCACATGCGCTCCCAATTCCTTGCGCAACGCGGCGTGCAGCAGGTGCGTGGCACTGTGGTTGGCACGGATGCGGTCGCGGCGGTCGACATCGATGGCAAGGTTGACGGTGTCGCCGACCCTGATGCTGCCCGCTTCCACCTTCGCCCGGTGCGCGTGGAGCCGACCCAGCGGCTTGGACGTATCCTCGACTGTCGCGGAAAAGCCGCCCTGCGTCGTAATCGTCCCCGCGTCGCCCATCTGGCCGCCGCTTTCGCCGTAGAAAGGCGTCTGGTTGGTGATTATCACGACCTCGTCGCCCGCCGACGCGGTGTCGACCCGGACGCCGTCCTTGACGATGGCCCGCACTTCGCCCTCACCCTTGGCGGACGCATAGCCGATGAACTCTGTGTTGCCCGCTTCCTCTGCGATGTCGAACCAGATTTCGTCGGAAGCCTTTTCGCCCGACCCCTTCCACGCGGCGCGGGCAGCGGCCTTCTGCTCCGCCATGGCGCTGTCGAACCCGGCGCGGTCGACCGTCAGCCCGCGCGACCGTAGCGCGTCTTCCGTCAGGTCATAGGGGAAGCCGTAGGTGTCGTAGAGCTTGAACGCGGTCTCCCCTGGCAAGGTGCCGCCTTCGCCCATACCGCCGGTCGCTTCGTCGAGCAGACGGAGCCCGTTTTCGAGCGTCTTGCGAAAGCGGGTTTCCTCCCGCAGCAGCGTTTCCTCTATCAGCGGCTGGGCGCGGACCAGTTCGGGATAGGCCCCGCCCATTTCCGACACGAGACTGGACACGAGGCGATACATCAGCGGCTCCTTCGCGCCGATGATGTGCGCGTGGCGCATGGCGCGGCGCATGATGCGGCGCAGGACATAGCCGCGCCCCTCATTGGCGGGCAGCACGCCGTCCGCGATCAGGAAGCTGGTGGAACGCAGATGGTCGGCGATGACGCGATGGCTCGCCTTATGATCGCCATCAGTCGCGGTCCGGGTCAGCGCGCCGCTCTCGGCTATGAGCGCCTTGAACGTATCGGTATCGTAATTGTCATGCACGCCCTGAAGCACGGCGGCGACGCGTTCCAGGCCCATGCCGGTGTCGATGCTGGGCCGGGGCAGCTCGCTGACGATCTCGTTCGCTTCCTGCTCATATTGCATGAAGACGAGGTTCCAGATTTCGACGAAGCGGTCGCCGTCCTCTTCGGGCGATCCCGGGGGGCCGCCCCAGATATGATCGCCATGATCGTAGAAGATTTCCGAGCAGGGACCGCAAGGACCGCTGTCGCCCATGGCCCAGAAATTATCCTTGGTCGGGATGCGGATGATGCGGTCTTCCGGCAGACCCGCGATCTTTTTCCACAGGTCGAACGCTTCGTCGTCCGTATGGTAGACAGTTGCGGTCAGCTTCTCCGCCGGGAGCCCCCATTCCTTCGTCAACAACGTCCAGGCATGCGTGATCGCCTGTTCCTTGAAATAATCGCCGAAGCTGAAATTACCCAGCATTTCAAAGAAGGTATGGTGCCGCGCGGTGTAGCCCACATTGTCGAGATCGTTATGCTTGCCGCCCGCGCGCACCGACTTCTGGCTCGACGTCGCGGTCTTGTAAGGACGGCTTTCCAGACCCGTGAAGACATTCTTGAACGGCACCATCCCCGCGTTGACGAACATCAGCGTCGGGTCGTTGTGCGGCACCAGCGGAGCCGAGGGAACGATGGTGTGGCCGTTGGCTCCGAAATAGTCGAGGAAGGAGCGGCGAATGTCGTTGGTCGAAGTCATGGGGGCGATTTAGGCGGAAGCGCCTCGCCGCACAAGCGGGGCTTTTTGTCGATCATGATCGACGCGGGCGATCACAGCGCGTCGGTGACGCGCGCCATCGCGGACGCGAAGGTTTCGGTCAGCGCGTGAAGAAGCAGGAAGGAGCCTGCGACGATGCCGACGATGAGCGCGGCAAACTGAAGCTTGCGGGCGAGCGCCTGGCTTCTTGCCGTGCTGTCCTCGATGGTGCGGCGCTGAACCTGGCGGCGGTCCGTATCGCCGGCTTTCCATGCCGGCGCGGCAGGTGCGTCGCCGGTGAGCGAGGACAGGTGGATCAGGTCCTGCGCGCGGACGCCGCATTTGCCGTCCTTCGCCCAAACGACGCGGCCGACCACGACGGCGGAGGCACGGCGAATCTCGATATAGCTGCCGCGCGCGGGCGGGTGCCCCATGCGCAACATCATCCCGTGCAGCGAGACGTTCATGATGGTCGCGTCGAGCCATCGTTCGCCGAGGCGGATGCGCGCCGGGATGGCCGTGGCGACCCGCGGTTCCCTTTCCTGCATATGCCGCCCTTCCTGTTACCGTGCTGTCTACACTTTATAACGGCAGCGATCTGAAAATCTTGCGCTGACAGACGGTTAACGGCGCCGCGCCGCGATCAAGCGTAGGCATAGGGGCCTCCCGCCTTCAGCGCGGCCCGATAGGCGGGGCGCGCATGCATTTCGTCGAGCCAGCGGATGATGGCGGGCCGCGATGCGTCCAGCCCCCCGCGCGACCGGGACGCTTCCAACGGGAAGCTCATCATCATATCCGCAGCGCTGAATGCGTCGCCCGCGAAATAGCGACGACCCGACAGCTCGGTTTCCAGCCAGTCGAGATGATCGTCCAGCATCTTCTGCACCGTGGGCCGGGCCGGGCGTCCGAGCAGGCCGAGCTTTCCGACGACCAGCAGCGCGAGCAGCGGGGGCATCATCGATCCTTCGGCATAATGCATATATTGGCGGTAGCGGATCGCGCCTTCAGCATCGGCGGGCGGGCCGAAGCGCCCCCCTGCCCGCGCCACCAGATATTCCATGATCGCGCCCGTTTCGATCAATCGATGGCCGTCCGCCTCGACCACCGGCGACCGCCCAAGCGGGTGGACAGCGCGCAGGGCAACAGGCGCGCGCATCGTCCTGGCGTCCCGCTCGTAACGGCGCACCTCATAAGGTTCGCCAAGCTCCTCCAGCAGCCAGATGATGCGCTGCGACCGACTGTTGTTGAGATGATGGACGATGACGGTCATGGCGGCTCTCCTGTTCTGACAATGCCCCATGGGCTAGCGCAGCAGGAAAGCCGTCACAACAACCGGTTATGTAGGCGTGAGCGCCCGTGCCTTCTTTCTGGCACGAAAGGCGTGGAGCAGCGGTTCGGTATAGCCGCTGGGCTGTTCGACGCCTTCGAACACCAGCGCGCGTGCGGCCTGCCAGGCGAGGCTGTCGCTTTCCATGCCGCTCATCGGCTCATAGAGCGGATCGGCGGCATTCTGCGCGTCGACCTTCACCGCCATGCGCGCGAATGCCGCGTCGACCTGCTCTGCGGTGCAGACGCCGTGAAGCAGCCAGTTCGCCATATGCTGCGACGATATGCGCAGCGTCGCCCGGTCCTCCATCAAGCCGACATCGTGAATGTCGGGGACCTTGGAACAACCGACGCCCCGGTCGATCCAGCGGACGACATAGCCCAATATGCCCTGCGCATTATTGTCCAGTTCCTGCGCAATCTCCTCTTCCGAGAAATTGCGGCCCACAGCGACCGGGATGGTCAGCAGCTTGCACAGCGGCGAGATACCTTCCGCCCTGCGCTGCTCACGTCGCGCGAACACGTCGACGCGGTGATAATGGGTCGCATGCAGCGTAGCCGCCGTCGGCGAAGGCACCCATGCGGTGTTGGCGCCGCTCATCGGGTGGCCGACTTTCTGTTCCAGCATGTCGGCCATGCGATCCGGCGCGGCCCACATGCCCTTGCCGATCTGCGCCCGGCCCGACAGCCCGCAGGCAAGGCCGATCTGGACGTTGCGATCCTCATAGGCGGCGATCCAGTCGCTGGTCTTCATCTCGCCCTTCCGGATCATGGGGCCGGCCTGCATCGACGTGTGCATCTCGTCCCCGGTGCGGTCGAGGAAGCCCGTGTTGATGAAGACGATGCGATCCTTCACCGCATGGATGCACGCGGCAAGGTTGGCGGACGTGCGACGTTCCTCGTCCATGACGCCTACCTTGATCGTGTGGCGCGCCATGCCCAGCAGATCCTCGACCGCATCGAACAGCCGGTCGGTGAAGGCCGCTTCGTCAGGTCCGTGCATCTTGGGTTTGACGATGTAGACGCTGCCCGCACGGCTGTTCGCCCGCCGCCCGTTGAGGTCGTGCAGCGCGATGAGGCTGGTAACGATGCCGTCGACGATGCCCTCGGGCGCTTCGCCGCCGCCGGGCAGGCGGACGGCTGGCGTCGTCATCAGATGCCCGACATTGCGCACGAACAGCAGGCTGCGACCGGGCAGGACGACGGTACCGCCATCGGGCGCAGCGTAGCTGCGGTCGGCGTGGAGCGCGCGCGTCATCGTCGCGCCGTTCTTTTCGAACGTATCGGTAAGGTCGCCCTTCATGAGGCCCAGCCAGTTGGCATAGGCGGCGACCTTGTCCTGGGCATCGACGGCGGCGACCGAATCCTCCAGATCGCAGATGGTGGTGAGTGCCGATTCGAGGATCACATCGGCAATACCGGCCGGATCGTCGCGACCGATGGGATGATCTCGGTCGAACATGATTTCGATGTGCAGCCCGTTGTGGCGGAAGAGGCGGCCCTTCTCGCTTGTGCCGACGAACTGCGACGGGTCGGCAAGAACAACCTCTTCGTCGGCAAGGTCGCGCCAGCTTCCGTTCGCCAGCGGAACGGCTTCGTCCAGGAAGCTTTTCGCCCAGGCGACAACCTGCGCGCCGCGCGCCGGGTCATAGCCCTTGCCCGCCGCCGCGCCGGGAATGGCGTCGGTGCCGTAGAGCGCGTCGTAAAGGCTGCCCCAGCGCGCATTGGCGGCGTTGAGCAGGAAGCGGGCATTGAGAACCGGCACGACCAGTTGTGGCCCGGCGAGCGTCGCCACTTCGGGATCGACGTGCGCGCTGGCGACAGCGAAGGGCGCAGGTTCGGGGACGAGGTAGCCGATGTCGCGCAGGAAGGCCTCATAAGCTGCTGCGTCATGGGGCAGGCCCCGGCGCTGCTTATGCCAGTCGTCTATCTGCGCCTGCAACGCGTCGCGCTTGCGCAGCAAGGCGGTATTCTCAGGCGCGAACCGGGAGAAAATGTCGGCCATGCCGCTCCAGAAATGACCGGGAGCGATGCCCGTGCCCGGCAAGGCTCGATGCTCGATGAAATCGGCCAGTTGCGCTGCAACCTCCAGGCCCGCCCTCTCGACCGTGCGCTCGCTCATGCTCTTTCTCCTTCGATACCGCATCATAGACGACCGCGATTGGCACGTGTAGACGCATTTATCGGAACAGAGCCTTTCTTCCGGTGAACTAATATGATGGACCCCGACCACGAACTTTTCGTTGCCGTCGCCGACGAGGGCAGCCTCGCCGCAGCGGGGCGGCGGCTGTCGATATCGCCCGCCATGGTATCCAAACGGATCGCGCGACTGGAGGAGAGGCTGGGCGCGAAGCTGATGCATCGCACGACCCGGCGCCTGTCGCTGACCGCAGCGGGCAGGCGGCTGCTCGACGATCTGCGCGCGATCCTAGCGGCGCTCGACGAAGCGGAGCAGCGCGTCACCGGCGCATCCGCCATCGCCAGCGGGCCGTTGCGCGTCAGCGCGCCGACATCCTTCGGGCGGATGCACCTTGCGCCCCATCTGCCGCGCTTTATCGCCGATCATCCCAAGGTAGAACTGACCCTCGACCTGTCCGACGGGTTCGTCGATCTGATCGCCGGACGATATGACCTGGCCATCCGCATCACGACCGATCCCGATTTGGGTGTCAGCGCTCGCCGCCTCGCCACCAATCGCCGCATTCTGTGTGCCGCGCCCGCCTATCTCGTGGTTGATCGGGCCGAAGGGGCCGGTGACCGTCGAGGGGCGCAGTGCGGTGCGGACCAACAGCAGCGAACTGGTCCGCGAACTGGCGCTGGCGGGCGGCGGCGTCGCGCTCCGCTCGCTCTGGGACATTGCGGAACCGCTGCGGCAGGGAACGATCCGCCAGATCCTCCCCGACATCGAAGGGTCCGCCGATGTCGGCCTGTACGCGGTGCACCTGCCTCAACGCAATCCGCCGCGTGCGCTGAGCGCTTTCGTCGAATTTCTTGTAACGCTTTATTGCCCGGCGCCACCATGGGAAAGCGTTGTCTTGCCCTAGCGGAACCAAGGCTCTAAGGCCCCCGGACATGGACGATAACACCCGCCGCGCCGCCCTCGACTATCACCGCTATCCGCAGCCCGGTAAGCTGCGGATAGAACCAACCAAGCGGATGGTGAACCAGCGCGACCTGGCGCTGGCCTATTCGCCCGGCGTCGCCGCGCCCTGCGTCGAGATCGCCGCCGATCCGGACAAGGCGCTGGATTATACCGCGCGCGGCAACCTGGTCGCGGTGATTTCCAACGGCACGGCGGTTCTGGGGCTGGGTGCAATCGGCGCGCTCGCGTCGAAGCCGGTGATGGAGGGCAAGGCGGTCCTCTTCAAGAAGTTTGCCGATATCGACGTATTCGACATCGAAGTCGACACGACCGATCCGGACAAGTTCGTCGAGGCGGTGGCCCTGCTGGAACCGACTTTCGGCGGCATCAATCTGGAAGACATCAAGGCACCCGAATGCTTCGCCATCGAAGCCCGATTGAAGGAACGGATGAACATTCCGGTCTTTCACGACGACCAGCATGGCACCGCCATCGTCGTCGCGGCGGCAGTGCGCAATGCGCTGGTGCTTCAGGACAAGACGCTGGCGGATGCGAAGCTCGTGACATCGGGCGCAGGCGCGGCTGCGCTCGCCTGCGTCGATCTGCTTGTGTCGATGGGCCTGCCGGTCGAAAATGTGACGTTGACCGACAAGGACGGCGTCATCCATTCGGGCCGCGAGGGGATGCTTCCCAACATGGCGCGTTATGCCCGCACCACCAATGCGCGCACCCTGCCCGACGTGCTGCCCGGCGCGAACCTGTTCCTGGGCCTGTCCGCCCCCGGCGTGCTGAAGCCCGAATGGCTGCCGCTTATGGCGCCCAATCCGCTTATCTTCGCGCTCGCCAATCCGGAACCGGAAATCCGCCCAGAAGCCGCACGGGAAGTGCGCCCCGACGCCATTATCGCGACGGGCCGGTCGGATTATCCCAACCAGGTGAACAACGTTCTCTGTTTCCCCTACATCTTTCGCGGCGCGCTGGATGTCGGCGCGACTCAGATCAACGAGGCGATGAAGGCCGCCGCCGCCGAAGCGATTGCGGAACTGGCCCGCCTGCCCGCGCATGACAGCGTTGCGCAGGCCTATGGCGGACGCAAGCTGGTCTTCGGCCCGGACTATATCATCCCCACCCCCTTCGACCCGCGCCTGATCGGCGACATCGCGGTCGCGGTGGCGAAGGCGGCGATGGACAGCGGCGTCGCCAGGCGGACGCTCGACCTCGACAATTACAAGCGCGGCCTGACGCGGCAAAGCACCCGGTCGGGGCAGTTGATGCTGCCCGTGTTCGAAGCCGCCCGCGGCAGCGGGACGCGCATCGCCTATGGCGAGGGCGAGGACGACCGCGTGCTGCGCGCCATCCGCGACGCGCTGGACGAAGGGATAGCCCGCCCGACCATCGTCGCGCGCCGCCGCATTCTGGAAAAGAAGCTGCCCGAACTGGGCCTCAGCTTCGATCTGGACCGCGATGTCGAAGTGATCGACCCGGAAACCGATCATCTGGCCATGGGCGAACTGGTCGAAGCCTATCGTACCATCGCCGCGCGCAAGGGCGTGCCTGCCGACGAAATCCTGCGCCATGTCTATCGCCGCCCGACCATCACGGCGGCCATGCTGCTGCGCACCGGGCGGGTCGATGCGGCGCTGGTGGGCGGACGGTCGGAATATTGGGGGCAGGTCGAACATGTGCTGCGCATCATCGATCGCGTGCCCGGCAACAGCCGCGTCTATGCGCTGTCGGGCCTGATCCTCGACGCGGGTGCTCTGTTCGTCACGGACACCCATATGGTGCCCGATCCCACGCCCGCACAGGTGGCAGAAATGACGCTGGCCGCCTGCGCGGAACTGCGCCATTTCGGGCTGACGCCCCGCGCGGCATTGCTGTCGCACTCCAATTTCGGGGCGTCGCACACCGACAGCGCACGCAAGATGCGCAAGGCCTTCGAGCTGGTGCGCGAAGCCGCGCCCGATCTGGCCGTGGACGGTGAAATGCACGCCGACGCAGCGCTGAGCCAAGCGCTGCGCGAACGGCTTGTCCCCGATTCGCGGTTCGAAGGGCCGGCGAACCTGCTTGTCATGCCCAATCTGGATGCGGCCAACATCACGCTGACGGCGCTGGCCGCTGCGTCCAGTTCGCCCACGGTCGGGCCGATGCTGATGGGTCTTTCCAAACCCATCCATGTGCTGACGCCCGGCGTCACGTCGCGCGGCATCCTGAACCTGACGGCCATCGCCGCAGCGGAAGTCGCGCGCGAAGGCTGAGCTTAACCATTTCCCGCTAGGACCGGCAGCGAATATGCCGGTCGGGGACGATGATGGGATTGGTGCGAACAATGGCGAAGAGCGCAGGGCCAAAGCTCGCCGTCGCGGTCCTGCTGGGCGGCGGCGCGCTTGTGGCGCTGCATTTTCTGGATCGCCCCGCGGCGCAGGATACGGCGCCGCCGAAAAGCGAAAGGCCAGCAGCGCCCCCGGCGCCTCGCCCGGTCACACCCCAAGAGCGTCGCAGCGACCAGCCCATGGCGGTCGATCCCAGAGCCCTGATCGTCAAGCGCGTACTCGAGATCGACGGGCCGTTCCGTCATGGCGATTATGTCTGGAACGAGGACGGCGCGCCTGCAACGGGGCCGGTCATCGTGACCGTCGACCTCAAGGCGGAAACATTGTCGGTCTTTCGCGACGGATATGAGATCGGCGCGGCCGTGATCCTTTACGGCGCGACCGACAAGCCCAGTCCGCTCGGCGCCTTTCCGATCACGCAGAAGGATGCGGACCATGTCTCCAACCTCTATGGCGCGCCCATGCCGTATGCGCTGCGCCTGACCAGCGACGGTGTCTTCATCCACGGCAGCGACGTACAATATGGCAAGGCGACGCACGGGTGCATCGGCGTGCCCAAGGAATTCGCGCGCAAGCTGTTCGGCGTCACGAAGATGGGCGACATCGTCGTCATCACCGACGGCAAGATGCTGGACGTGAGCAAGGCGCAGCGCGGCTGAGCGTTGTCGTCACAAGGGCGCATTCTCTATTGTCGGGCGACGCGGCGCGGTGATCGCGCTGCCTGCCGATGCGGCGATGACGAGCAGGACGGCAAACCACTGCGTCGACGTCAACCTTTCGCCCAGCACGACATAGCCCGCCAGCGCGCCCATGGCAGGCGCGGCGCTCACCAATAGACCGAAGACCGGGGCGGTAAGCCGCCGCATCGCTTCCATCTCCAGCGAATAGGGCAAAGCGCTCGACAGGATGGCGATCGCAAGGCCGAGGCCCATTACACGCGGCGTCAAGAGCGCCGGTCCGGCATGAGCGATGCCCAAGGGCAGAACGAGAATGGCGGCCACCAGCATCCCCCAGGCCACCGCATGACCGCGCAGCGGCCCCGACACGTGTTTGCCGGTGAGGATGTAGAGCGCCCAGCATGCCGCCGCCGCGACAGCGAACGCGACACCTGCGGGATCGAGATGCGCGTCGCGCCGCAGCGGCACCAGCAGCGCCAGCCCAGCGATGGCCGCCGCCAGCCACAGGAAGTCACGCAATCGCCGCGATCCCCAGATCACGATGGCAAGCGGTCCCGTCACTTCGATGGCCGTAGCGATGCCGATGGGAATGCGGGCGAACGCCTGATAGATGAACAGGTTCATGAAGCCCAGCGTGCCGCCATAGAGGATCAATATCCCGATCATGCCCCTGGGCACCGCCCGCCGCCATGGCCTGTGCATGGCGAGCAGAAGGAGCGCGGCGAGAAGAATACGAACCGTGGCGACGCCATAAGCCCCCACCAGCGGAAAGATCGTTTTCGCCACCGCCGCGCCGACGTTGATGGAAATGATCGATCCCAGCACAGCCGATACGCCGACAAGCGTCGCCGCGCGGGAATCGATCTGTCCTGTCGAGCTCATGCTCCGCCTATAGCCGCTGCGCGTCCCGCCGCGACCCTGGAAGTGCGCGAACGGCTGTTGCGCAGAATGCCGGGACGATTGCGGAAATCGCATACCCACGCGCCCTTGACCCGCGTTGTCATCCCGCCCATTTCCCGGCCTTGTTTTTGCAGTGCAGCATGGAGGCCCGATGACCGGCCATTCTAAGAATGTGCATCCCGCCATGGTTCTGTTCGCTCTCGCCGTGGGGGCGTTCGCCATCGGCACGACCGAATTCGCGTCGATGAGCCTGCTACCCTTCTTCGCACGCGACCTGGGCATCGACGCGCCGACCGCCGGACATGCGATCAGCGCCTATGCGCTGGGCGTGGTTGCGGGCGCGCCGGTGATCGCCGCCTTCGCCGCGCGACTGCCCCGCCGCAATCTGCTGATCGGCCTCATGGCGATGTTCGCATTGGGGAACGCGTTGTCCGCCCTGTCGCCGACCTATCACTGGCTGCTCCTGTTCCGCTTCCTTTCCGGTCTGCCGCATGGAGCCTATTTCGGCGTGGCGGCGCTGGTTGCGGCAAGCCTCGTCCCGATGGAAAAGCGCACGCTCGCCATCGCCAAGGTGATGTCGGGCCTCACCGTCGCCACGGTGATCGGCGTACCGGCAGCCAACTGGATGGGACAGGCGCTCGGCTGGCGCTCGGGCTTTTTCGTGGTCGCGGCGCTCGCGGTTGCGACAGTGACGCTGGTTGCGATCTACGCGCCGCGCGACGCAGGCGATCCCCGGGCCAGCCCGATGCGCGAATTGTCCGCGCTGGGCAAGTCGCAGGTGTGGCTGACGCTGCTGACCGGCGCAATCGGCTTCGGCGGCCTGTTCGCGGTCTACACCTATGTCGCTTCCACCATGATAGAGGTCACGCATGTGCCCGAAACCTATGTGCCGGTGGTGCTTATCATCTTCGGCGTGGGCATGACGCTGGGCAATCTTGTCGCAGCATGGCTTGCCGACCGCAACCAGAGCCGCACCGTGATCGGCGTGCTGCTGTGGAGCGCAGCGTCGCTGGCCCTGTTCCCGTTCATGGCCGGCAATGTGTGGACGCTGGGGCTGATCGTGTTCATGATCGGCATCGGTGGCGGTCTCGGCACCCCGCTCCAGGCGCGCCTGATGGACGTGGCGGGCGACGCGCAGACGCTGGCGGCGGCGCTGCATCACAGCGCCTTCAACGTCGCCAATGCAATCGGCCCTTGGCTGGGCGGCCTGTCCATCGCGGCGGGCTATGGCCTGGTTTCGACCGGCTGGATCGGCAGCGCGCTGGCGCTGGGCGGCCTTGCCGTGTTCCTCGTCGCGATCGCGCTGGAGGAGCGCCGCCCCGCCTTGGCCCCCGCCCCCGCAGAATAAGCCGCTTTCCCGTAAGAAGGCCGCAGGATAGACCGGCGGCATGAAGGACGGGAACCGGGAGCAGGCGCTGCTGGATGCAGCCATAGGCGCGATGCGGCGCGGCGACGCGCAATCGGCGCTGGCAGCATTGCGGGATATGCGCGCGCCGCCGCCGATGCTGCTGGCGCAGGCTTTCAGCCGTTGCGGTGACCTGGACGGCGAAGCGGCGGCGCTACGGACCATACTCGACCGGGACATGCGCGATCTTCCGGCCCTGCTGGCGATGGGCGACAACGCTGTGCGACGGGAAGACGATCGCGCCGCGATGCGCTGGTTCCGCGCAGCAATCGCGCAAGCGGCGGCCACCGGTGCGCCGCCGCTTGCGCCCACTCATCGAGCGTGCGCAGGCCCATGTGGCGGTGGCTAGCCAGCGCTTCGAGGATCACCTGACCGCCGCCATCCGCGACCTTCCCGCCCTGCCGCGCATCGCGCAGGCGACGGACCTGCTGCTGGGCCGACAATCGCTCTACCTCCAGCAACCCAGCATGTTCTATTTCCCCGGCCTGCCCCAGCGCGCCTTTTACGAGCGAGAAGAATTCGCGTGGGTCGCCGGCATGGAAGCGATGACGGCGCGGATCGGGGATGAACTGGCCGACGTGCTGGCGCAACCGACAGAGTTTTTGCCCTATGTCGAAACGCCCACGGACGCGCCCGCGCCCAATAATCCGCTGCGCAATGATCCCAGCTGGAGCGCCTATTATTTCTGGCGCGGCGGCGCTGTGGTAAAGGATCATGCCGCCCGCTGCCCCACGGTGATGGAGGCGCTGGCGTTGGCGCCTATGCCCATCGTCACGGGGCGGTCGCCCATGGCGCTTTGGTCGTTGCTGACACCCGGCACCCACATCCGACCGCATAACGGCCTGCTCAACACGCGCCTCATCTGCCATCTACCGATCCTGACGGCCCCCGACTGCGCGCTGCGCGTGGGGGCGGAAACGCGGCCTTGGCGCAAGGGCGAGATGCTGGTGTTCGACGACAGCATAGAACATGAAGCGTGGAACCGCAGCGACGGGACCCGCGTCGTGCTGCTGTTCGAAATATGGCGACCGGAGATCGCCGTCGAGGAGCGAGAGGCGCTGACGACGCTGTTCGAGGCAATCGACCGCTTCGGCCCCGGTCAGATGGATACGGGCGGCTAAAAGCAGGATATCCTGCGGATCAGGCCGGGCAGAGCGGATCGCCCTTGCGGTCGCGGGCCTTCCGCGCACTGGCAGCATCGTTGGCGATGCGTGGGAAGCTCACGCCCTCCAGTGTTCCGCGCCCGTCGCACACATCTGCGCACGCCATGTCGACCACGCCGGGCAGCGCCACCTGATCCCCTTCATAGCGGGCGACGACGATGCAGCGGGCGCCCCCCCGAAAGCTCAGCACCAGCTTGTCACCCGCGCGACGCGCGACACCTTGGCCGCGACAGCTCGGTTCTTCGCCGAACACGGCCTCCATGCCGAAGCGGAACTGCCCCCCGGTACCGGGAACCACGCACAGCGCATCGCGCCCCGCTTCGTGGCTGCGTTGGTAAAGACCGACGGGCGACACGGCGCTCATGTCGGGGATCGCGCCGGTTTCGATAGCGGCGCGTTCCAGGCTCGATGCAGGCCCGCTGCGGGACGATGCATCGTCGTCCGCCGCCCCGCCGCGCTGGCAGGCGGCGGTCAGGAGGAGTAGCGCCGCGCTAGCCCGCCGCATCGACGCTGCTGAGGCCCTCCGGTCCGATCCGCCGGAAAAAACAGGAGCGTGCGCCCGTATGGCAGGTGGGACCGGCGGGCACGGCCTTCACCCACAATGCATCCTGATCGCAATCGATGCGCAGATCGGTGACCTGAAGCATATGCCCGGACGTTTCGCCCTTCTTCCACAATGCCTGACGACTGCGCGACCAGAAGTGCGCGAGGCCTGTCTCGATGGTGAGGTCGAGTGCCTGCGCATTCATATGCGCGACCATCAACAGGTCGCCACTGTCGTCATCGGTGACGACGGCGGTGATCAGCCCATCGCGGTCATATTTGGGATTGAGCGTCAGCCCGGTGTCGCGTGCGTCGGTCATACGTGCGCTATAGAGCGCGGCTGCCGCTCTGCGAAGCCTTCATGAAGCATTCTGCGGAAAAATGGGGCGACCGATGGGATCCGAACCCACGACCTCTGGTACCACAAACCAGCGCTCTAACCAACTGAGCTACGATCGCCATGGGGGCTGCTCGCCCCGAGAGAAGCGCCACATATGCGGCCCCACCCCGCCCGTCAAGCACACAAAGGGCAGCGATCCGAATTTCCTGCGATCAATATCCGGCCGCCTGCAACTGCGCGCGGAGGTTGGCAAGGACGGTATCGGAAACACGCGGGCGCGGCGCGGCGGACTTGCCGCTGCGCAGCTTCTCGCGATCGCGTTCGGGCGGATCGACGACGCGGACGCGCACCGCCGCCTGCCCCTGCGCTCGCAGGCCAAGGTCTTCGGCGGCGCCGCGCGAAAGGTCGATGATCCGCCCGCGTCCGGCAAACGGCCCGCGATCGTTGACCCGGACCAGGATGGTGCGTCCGGTGTCGAGCGATGTCACCTCGACATAGCTGGGGAGCGGAAGGCTGGTATGCGCAGCGCTGATCCCCTTGGCGCGGAACCGCTCGCCATTGGCGGTGCGATTACCCGATTCCGATCCGTACCAACTGGCATAGCCGAGCATGTCGTAGGTCGGGTCGGCGGCGGGGACGTAGGTGACGCCGCGCACTGTATAAGGCGGCCCGATCCTGACCGGCGTATCGCGCACCGGGCGGTAGTTCCCGCCCCCGCAACCGCTCAATGCCAGCGCCGCCGCCATGCCGCCGACGCACGCGCCCCTTTTCGTCCATGCCGCCATGCGACCGGCTTTTAGCGTTCATCGGCGATCAGGTCGAGCATGATGGCCTGGCAATCATGGAAAACGGGGCGAAAGGCCATGGCGGCCCCCACCCCGTTTATACCCTTGGCATGCATGTGCGCGGGCGGGACGCCCCGTCCCCCGTCGCTGCACCACTCTCCCCGAAGAACATCGACGGTGACGCCGCATACAGGCTGTCTTTGACGCCCGTACCTGCCTCACCGGGCGGTAGCCGCTGCTTTCAGTTCACCGAATCCTTGAGGCCCTTGCCGGCCTTGAACTTGGGCTGGGAGGACGCCTTGATGGTCATGGTTTCGCCGGTGCGCGGGTTGCGACCCGTCGACGCCTTGCGCTGCGAGACCGAGAACGTGCCAAACCCCACGAGACGGACTTCGTCACCCTTTTTCAGAGCACCCGTGATCGCGTCGAACACACCCTCGACGGCTTTGGTCGCGTCATTCTTGCTAAGGCCGCTGCTTTCGGCAACCGCGCTGATCAGATCCTGCTTGTTCATGCCTTGGGAACCCCCTTCATGCTTTTGGTTGGTTTAACGGAATCGCGGCATTGGCGGCGCAATAAGGCGCGGATTCAATCGGCTGTCAAAGGGAAAGCGACAAAGCCCCCCGGCCCGCCCCCAAATCGACCGTTAAGGCCATGGGGCGGAAAGCAGGGGGCTTTCGAACGATCGTAACGCTTCAGTGACGAAGTGAGGGATCGCTATCACGACTGGAATGGGCCGGCGGCTGTGCGGCCAGATCGTCCTCTTCGGTCCAAGTAATGGCTTCGGGCTTAGATACGAGCGCCCGGGCCAGCACTTCATCCACATGCGCCACCGGAATGATCTCCAGCCCTTCGCGGATGTTGGCCGGAATTTCCGCCAGATCCTTTTCGTTTTCCTGCGGGATCAGCACCGTCTTGATGCCACCGCGCAACGCCGCGAGCAGCTTTTCCTTGAGGCCGCCGATCGGAAGCACCCGCCCGCGCAGCGTGACCTCGCCGGTCATCGCCACATCCTTGTGCACCGGGATGCCGGTCAGTGTCGACACGATGGTCGTCACCATGCCGATACCGGCCGAAGGACCGTCTTTGGGCACCGCGCCTTCGGGAAGATGGATGTGAATGTCTTTACGATTGAAGAGGCTTGGCTTGATCCCGTAACCGGGCGAGCGCGCCCGGACGTAGGAAAAAGCGGCCTGCACCGATTCGGTCATGACCTCGCCCAGTTTACCGGTCGTCTTGATCTGGCCCTTGCCCGGAACCGTCACCGCTTCGATGGTCAGCAACTCGCCGCCCACTTCGGTCCAGGCCAGTCCGGTCACCGCGCCGATCTGGTTTTCATCCTCGCCCACGCCATGGCGGAATTTACGCACACCCGCGAAATCCGCGAGATTTTCAGGTGTTATGACCGCCTTGTCATATGCGCCTTCAAGGATGCGGCGCAGCGCCTTGCGGGCGAGCCGTGCAACTTCCCGCTCCAGCGTGCGCACCCCCGCCTCGCGCGTGTAGTAACGGATGAGATCGCGCACGGCCTCCTCCGTCACTTCGAACTCGCCGTCCTTAAGGCCGTGCGCGTCGATCTGCTTGGGCACCAGATGGCGCTGCGCAATCTCGACCTTTTCGTCTTCGGTATAGCCTTCCAGCCGAATGATTTCCATGCGGTCGAGCAAAGGCTGCGGCAAATTCAAAGAGTTGGCCGTCGTCACGAACATGACGTCGGAAAGGTCGACATCGATTTCGAGATAATGATCCTGGAACTTGCTGTTCTGTTCCGGGTCCAGCACCTCCAGCAGCGCGGACGCGGGATCGCCGCGGAAATCCTGGCCCAGCTTGTCGATCTCGTCGAGGAGGAAGAGCGGGTTCATCGTCCCAGCTTTCTTGAGGTTCGTCACGATCTTGCCCGGCAGCGAGCCGATATAGGTACGGCGATGCCCACGGATTTCGGCTTCGTCACGCACGCCGCCAAGCGACTGGCGCACGAATTCCCGGCCCGTCGCCTTGGCGATGGAGCGACCCAGCGAGGTCTTGCCGACGCCGGGCGGCCCGACGAGGCAGAGGATCGGCCCCTTCAGCTTGTTGGTGCGCGCCTGAACCGCGAGATATTCGATGATCCGGTCCTTGACCTTTTCCAGCGCGAAATGATCCTCGTCGAGGATCGACTGCGCCTTTTTAAGGTCGGTCTTGACCTTCCCCTTCTTACCCCAGGGCAGGCCCAGCAGCACGTCGAGATAGTTGCGCACGACCGTCGCTTCGGCGGACATGGGCTGCATGCCCTTGAGCTTTTTCAGCTCCGCCGTCGCCTTGGCGCGCGCTTCCTTGCTGAGCTTGGCCTTTGCGATCTTTTCGGTGAGTTCGGCAAGTTCGTCGCCATCCTCACCCTCACCGTTGCCCAGCTCGCGCTGGATCGCCTTGAGCTGTTCGTTCAGATAATATTCGCGCTGGGTTTTCTCCATCTGACGCTTCACGCGACCGCGAATCTTCTTTTCGACCTGAAGAACGCCAAGCTCGCCCTCCATGAAGGCGAACACCATTTCCAGCCGCTTGACCGGATCGGATTCGACCAGCAGCGATTGCTTGTCGGATACCTTGACGTTGATGTTGGCGGCCACCGCATCGGCCAGACGCCCCGCATCCTCGATCTCACGCAGCTGCACGGGCGTTTCGGCGGGAAGCTTCTTATTGAGCTTTGCGTAATTTTCGAACTGTTCGGCCACCGAGCGCATCAGCGCTGCCGCTTCATGCCCCTCGGCAGCGCCTTCCTCGACCGGGGCGACGTGCGCAACGAGGTGGGTTTCGGTCGCTTCCATGCGTTCGAGCTGGGCTCGCTCCTTCCCTTCCACCAGCACGCGGACGGTGCCGTCGGGAAGCTTCAGCAATTGCAGCACAACCGCCACGACGCCCGTGTCGTAAAGTGAGTCGCGGCCCGGATCGTCCTCCGCCGGGTCGAGCTGCGCGACGAGGAAAATGTCCTTGGACCCTTCCATCGCAGCTTCGAGCGCCGCGACGCTTTTATCGCGACCGACGAACAGGGGGACGATCATCTGCGGGAAGACGACGATGTCGCGCAGGGGCAGAAGCGGGTATTGCGTAGTCATTCACTCTCCGGGGCCGCCGTACGGCCCGTCATACGGTTCATCGCCATTATGGGGATGCCCGCCGCAGCAATCAATCTGTCATAAGGGATAGAGACTGAAACCTTCCTTATCAGAACGGCAGCTTGAAGCCGGGGGGCAGCGGCAGGCCGGCGGTCATCTTGCCCATTTCGGCGTTGCTGACTTCGTCCGCTTTCTTGCGCGCGTCGTTGAAGGCGGCAGCGACCAGATCCTCCAGCATCTGCTTTTCGGACGGCGCGAGCAGGCTTTCGTCAATGTCGACGCCGAGGATTCGGCCCTTCGCCGAAGCCTTCACCTTGACGAGGCCGCCGCCAGCCGCGCCTTCGACCTCCAGCTTGTCCAGATTGTCCTGCGCGCGTTGCAGTTCCTCCTGCACGCGGCTCGCCATGCCGAGGATTTCATTTAAATCTTTCATGCTTCTGCACTCCATCGTTCGGGCTCGCCATCGACAAGCTCCGCTTGCGGGAAGGCCGCCATTGCCGCCTTCACCACCGGGGTTTCCAATATCTGCGCACGGGTAGCGGCTTTGGCAACCTCGCCCTGTTCCAGCAAGGTCATCTCGCCGCCATCCTGCTCCAGCCGCACGGCCCAGCGCATGCCGGGCGTCGAGGCGTTGAGATGGGCTTCCAGTTCGCGCTTGAAATCGCTCTGCGTCCAG
This sequence comes from Sphingobium sp., assembly GCF_003248505.1. GTDB lineage: Bacteria > Pseudomonadota > Alphaproteobacteria > Sphingomonadales > Sphingomonadaceae > Sphingobium. The sequence goes on along the minus strand of NZ_QFOA01000029.1, from coordinate 24,251 downwards.
GGATGCGTCAGCCGCACCGCAAGTTCGGGCGGGGCGAGGCTGACCAGCGCGGCGCAATCGTGCAGGTGATTGGCGAGCGAGGGCTTGCGCGTTTCCACTAGCGCGATCACGTCCGCCATGCTCTGCGGCAGGCGGGCCGAGGGCGCGGGGACGGATGCAGGCGGCGCGTCGCCTTGCCCCAGCGAAAGCGGGGCGCCCCCCCCTTCGCGCAGCAGCCGTGCCAATTCGCCCGGATCGGGCATTGTCGCGGCGTGCATGACCCGCAAAAGCGCCATTTCGCAGCTTTCGATGGGAAGAACGGCGCTCGCGACCTCGTCATGGCCCTTCACCAGCAATTGCCACAGCCGGTGCAACGGCGCGAAGCCCAGTTGCGCGGCCCAGGCCGCCAGCGCTTCCCGCTCCTCAGCGGACTGGCCCGGACTGACGATATCGCGCCCCGCCTTCACCAGAGTGATGGCGTGGACGAGTTCCATCAGGCCGCGCATCAACGACAGCGGATCGACGCCCAGCGCATATTGATCGCGAACCGCGGCGAGCAGCGCTGCGGTATCCCCCTCCAGCAGCAAGCCCAGCAACCGCCGCACCGATCCGCGATCCGACAGGCCCAGCATATCGCGCACCTGCGCCGCCGTGACAGTCGGCCCGGCCCTTTCGGCATCCGGCCCGGTTTCGGCATGGGCGATCGCCTGATCGAGAATGGAGAGGCCGTCGCGCGCCGATCCTTCCGCCGCCTGGGCGATGAGGGCGAGTGCGTCCGGTTCCGCCGCGACCTGTTCGGCCTCCACCACATGGGCGAAATGGGCGGCGAGAAGTTCGGCGGGAATACGGCGCAGGTCGAACCGCTGGCAACGCGACAGCACCGTCACCGGCACCTTGTTCACTTCGGTCGTGGCAAACAGGAATTTGACGTGTGCGGGCGGCTCTTCCAGCGTCTTCAACAGCGCGTTGAAGGCGTTTTTCGACAGCATGTGCACTTCGTCGATGATGTAGATCTTGTAGCGCGCGGATACGGCGGCATAGCGCACCGCCTCGATGATCTCGCGCACATCGTCGACGCCGGTGTGGCTCGCCGCGTCCATCTCCACCACGTCGATATGGCGGCCCTCGGCGATTGCGAGGCAGGCTTCGCACACGCCGCACGGGTCGATGGTGGGACCGCCCTGCCCGTCCGGGCCGACGCAGTTCAGCGCCTTGGCGATGAGGCGCGCGGTCGATGTCTTGCCGACCCCGCGCACGCCCGTCATCAGGAAGGCGTGAGCAAGGCGACCGCGCTGGATCGCGTTGCCCAGCGTCTGCACCATCGCGTCCTGGCCGATCAGTTCGCGGAAATTGCGCGGACGATATTTGCGCGCAAGGACGCGGTAAGGCTGCGGGGAATCGGACATGGGACAGGGTATTAGCCGGTCGACCGGCTCTTGTCGAAGCGCGATGATGCGGGGGAAAAGGTGGGAGCCGAAACGACCCGTGACGAAATCACTGTGGCTGCTTCCGTCAGGACCTGACCAGGTTCGCGACGATCACGTCCGCCCGACTCCCGGCGCGGCATATGGCGAAACGCGCAGTGGATAGCAAGGGCTTAGGCGACGGGCCTATTGCGCGTCGCTCTTTTGCAGCTTGCTGGCAAAGCCGAGCGCGGCGCGGGCGGTTTCGGCAATGGCGGCTTCCGCCTTCTTCGCGTCCACGGTCGGGCGGTCGAGATAGATCGCCAGGACATATTCGTCCCCGCCCGGCGATTTGACGAGCGCCACGTCATTATAGGCGGTGCCGCACGATCCGGTCTTGCTGCCCGATGTCCATCCTTCCGGCAGGCCTGCCTTGATCCGATGGTCCCCCGTGCTGCTGGCGTTGAGCCAGTTGCGCAGGCGGGCGGCGCTGTCGGGCTTTAGGTCGTTGAAGATCAGGCGTGCCATCAGGCCCGCCATCGCGGCGGGGGAGGTCGTGTCGCGCGGATCGCCCTCCACATTCTCGTTAAGTGCGGGTTCGGTGCGGTCCAGCCGCGACACGGTATCGCCATGCGCCCGCATGAAGGCGGTCAACCCTTCCGGTCCGCCCAGCATCGGCAGCAGCAGGTTGGCGGCGCTGTTGTCGCTCACCTCCACCGCCGCCTGCGCCAGTTCCTCCATACTCATGCGCCCGCGCTTCAGGTTCTTCTTCACCACCGGCGCATTGTCGATGAGGTCGTCCTTGCCGAAAGGAATGGTGCCTTCCAGGCCGAACTTGCCGCCTTCGGCGCCCACCAGCACGGCGGCGGCCAACGGCGCCTTGAAAGTCGAGCACATCGGGTAACGCTCGTCCCGGTTGAAGCCCAGCAGCAGCGCGCCCTTGCTGTCGACCAGCGCCACGCCCAGCCGCCCGCCGGTTTCCGCCTCGATCTCCTTGGGATTGCGCACGTCGCTCATCGCGGTCGCGGGAACGACATAACGCGGGACTTCCAGCTTCAGGGTATCGAGCCGCCCGGTCGGCGCGGGCTCCTTCGGCTTTTTCTTTTCGGCAGCGACGGCAGGCGCGGCGAGCAGGACCAGCGCGCAGAAAGCGGATCGAAACTTCATTCCTGTCCTCACATGCCCTGCATGTTGTTGAATTCCCCCGGTATGCGGACGGTCAGCCGGTCCAACCCGCCGTCGATCAAAATCTGGCAGGCCAGGCGGCTGGTGCGCGTGGCAGCGGCGGCAAGGTCCAGCATATCCTCCTCATCCTCGCTTGCGCGGGGAAGCTGACCGAAATCCTGCGCATCGACGATCACATGACAGGTGGAGCAGGCCATCTGCCCCTCACACGTGCCCTCCAGCGGCTGACCCGCCGCCTGCGCTATGTCCAGCAGGATCGATCCCGCAGGCGCATCGACCTCCTGCCTGCGCTCCCCGTCCGCGCTGATGAAGGTGACCCTGGTCATGGACGTGCGATGCTCCCCTCGCTACGGCGCCGCCTGTGCGGTGGCCGCGTCATTCAATGCTTGTGCCGCCCTCTCCAAATCCTGACGGGTCGTGTATCGGCCAAAGCCGATCCGCACCGCTCCGCGCGCCTGCGCATCGGTCAGCCCCAACGCGCGCAACACATGGCTAGGCCGTCCGGACCCACTCGCGCAAGCGCTGCCGAGGGAAAAAGCGACATTGCGGCAATAGGACAACAGGCGCGCGCCATCCAACCCGTCCTTGCGGACGTTGAGATTGCCCGGGTAGCGATGCGTGGCGCTGCCGTTCAGCGTCCAGTCGGCGAACAGGGCGCGGGCGAGCGTGGCCAGTTCCTCCACATGCGCGCGATCCCGCGCCGCCCGCTCGCGCATCAGCCGCGCCGCTACGCCGAAACCGGTGCACAGAGCGGGCGACAATGTGCCGGATCGCAGTCCGCCTTCCTGACCGCCGCCGTGCATCAGCGGAGAGGGCGTCACCCCCTCACGCAGCCATAGCGCGCCGATACCCTTGGGACCGTGGACCTTGTGCGCGCTGATCGCGACCATGTCGCAGGCTTCGGAAACCGGCACGCGGCCATAGCCCTGCACCGCGTCGCACAGGAACAGAGCGCCCACGCGATGAGCCATGTGCGCCAGCGCCTCAACGGGCTGCATCACGCCGATCTCGTTATTCACCGACATCGCGACAACGAGTGAGACAGCTGAATCGATGTGTGCGGCGGCGGCGTTCAGGTCGACCAGCCCTTCGGCATCGACCGGGAGGACGGTGACGTCCCGCCCCCGCCGCCGCATCGCCTCCACCGTGTCGAGCACAGCGGCATGTTCTGTTGCGACAGTGACGATGCGGCCCGGCGGCGCGCCCTGCATGGCGATGTTGAGCGCTTCGGTCGCGCCGGAGGTGAAGACCAGCCTGCCCCCCGGCGGAAGCAGCGCGGCGACTTCCTCCCGCGCCACTTCGACCTGGGCGGCGGCGGCGCGGCCCAGGCGATGGGCGCTGTGGGGGTTGCCATGATGATCGCGCAGCCACGGCACCATCGCGTCGAACGCTTCGGGCGCAAGCGGGGTGGTTGCCTGATAGTCCAGATATATCATGATCTTATGCGTTCCGCCATGCGCGTCCACACCGCGATGAAGCTGTCCACGTCGCTGTCGCAGGTGTGCGGGCCGAAGCTGACGCGTACCACTTCGGACGCGGCGCCCTCTTCCCAGCCCATGGCGCGCAGCACATGGCTGCTCTTGAGCGATCCCGACGAACAGGCACTGCCCGCCGACACCGATATGCCTGCAAGATCGAACTGGATAAGCTGGGCGCGCGCCGACAGGCCTGGCATCCGGTAACTGGCGATGGCGGGCAGGCGCGGCGCATTGCGAGCGATCACCTCGCCGCCCCCAGCCTCTATCGCGGCATCCAGTCGGGCGCGCAGCGTCCCAGCGCGCGCGAGCCATTCGGACCGCGCCTCCAGCGCCGCCGCCATGGCGAGGATGGCGGGAAGATTTTCGGTCCCGGCGCGATAGCCCTGTTCCTGCCCCCCGCTCGGTTCGATCAGGGCAAGGTCGCGGATCAGCAGTGCGCCGACGCCGGGCGGCCCGCCGAACTTGTGCGCGCTGATCGCGATCATGTCGGCGTCGGGCAGCGGCAGCTTGCCCGCGCTCTGCGCGCAATCGGCGAACAGGATCGCGCCGTTCCGCTCCATCCGGTCGAGCGGCTGGATGACGCCGGTCTCATTATTGACATGCTGGATGGCAAGCAGCGCGTCGCCCTCGCCCTGCCCCTGCGGCAGGCGGACGAGGCCATCACCATCCACCGCCAGCCGCCCGGCGTCCTTCGTCACGCGCAGCACGGCGTCATGTTCGACCGCCGAGGTGACGATCCGCGCCGCCTTCGCACGGGTGAGTGCGATGGCGATGGCCTCGCTCGCGCCGGAGGTAAAAAGGATAGACCCATCCCAACCGAGCGCCGCGCCGATGCGCGCGCGCGCATCCTCCAGACCGGCGCGTGCCGCACGTCCGTCCGCATGGGGGCTGGAAGGATTGGCCCAGCCGCGCATCGCCGCGATCATCGCATCCTGCGCCTCGCGCAGCATCGGCGTGGTGGCGGCATGATCCAGATAAAGACGATCGGCGACCAAGAGGGCGTTACTCATCGATTGCGGAAAAGGAGGCGGGGACTATATAGGCTCTCTGCCGCGCAGCGCCAGCATATCCATGCCCGCGCGCATCCATCGCCTTACCGCCGCCCGGCGGCATCCTTTCTGGGACGAACCGGGCAGCCCGCAATCATAACAGGTGCCATGCCCGACGTTATCTTCCCCGGACCCGAAGGCCGCCTCGAAGGCCGTTTCAGCCCCCCGCCCCGCCCGCGCGCGCCCGTCGCCATGATCCTGCACCCGCACCCGCAGGGCGGCGGCACGATGAACGACCGCATCACGCAGGCGCTCTACAAGACCTTCGTAAAGCGCGGCTTTGCGACGCTGCGCTTCAACTTCCGCGGCGTGGGACGCAGCCAGGGGACGTTCGACAACGGCATCGGCGAATTGTCCGACGCCGCAGCCGCGCTCGACTGGGTGCAGAGCTTCCATCCCGAAGCGCAGACCACCTGGATCGCGGGCTTTTCATTCGGCGCCTGGATCGGGATGCAGTTGCTGATGCGCCGCCCGGAAATCCGCGGTTTCATCTCGGTCGCGCCGCCCGCCAACATGTACGACTTTTCCTTCCTCGCGCCCTGCCCGTCGAGCGGGATCATCGTGCAGGGCACATCGGACGAGGTCGTGACGGCGAGCGCGGTGCAAAAGCTGGTGGACAAGCTGCGCACGCAGAAGGGCATCACCATCCATCATGACGAGATCAAGGGCGCGAACCATTTCTTCGAGCATGAACTCGACCAACTGATGAAGTCGGTCGACAATTATCTCGACATGCGTTTGTCGCCGGATTCGCCGATCCGCTGATACTCCGCTGAGAGTAAAGACGAGGAAGGGCCGCTCCACCGGGCGGCCCTTTCTTTATGGCGCGGCAACGGGCAACGTCAGGATGAAGCGCGCGCCCTGCCCCGGCGCGCCCCCGACGACGATGTCGCCGCCCATCGCGCGGGCCAGCCGACGCGAAATATAGAGGCCAAGGCCGCTGCCGCCATGATCGTCGCGGCCCAGACGCTCGAACTTGTCGAAGATGCGTTCACGGTCGGCGGGATCGACGCCACTGCCCTGATCGGCGACGGTCACGCGCGCCATCCCGTTTTCCCACTCGGTGGAAATCCGTACCTGCGTGCCTTCCGGAGCGTAGCGTACGGCATTGCCGGTCAGGTTGACCAGAATTTGGAGCACGCGGCGAAACTCGCCGATGGCGATCAGGCTGTCTTCGGGCGGCGGCGGCAGGATCGTGATCGACCGGTCCAGCGCCTTGACCGCCAGCAGCCCCGCAGCGCGGCGCGCCACATCGGCAAGGTCGACATCCTCCGAAATGACAGTAAAGTCCGGGCGGTCGACCGCCTGCAAATCGGCGAGATCGTCGACCAGCGCCAGCAGATGCCGCCCCGCCGACGCAATGTCGCTGGCGTAGCCCGCATAATCGCCGCGCAAGGGGCCTTCCAGTTGCGCGCTGATCGTATCGGCATTCGCGATGATGCGCCCGAGCGGCTGGCGCAGAGAGCGGTCGAGCCTGCGTCCGAAATCTGCGGGGTAGAGTGTGAGCGGCAGGTCTGGCTCGACCGGCGGGTCGGACCGCAGCGGCGTCGCGATACCGCGAAACCCGGTCAGCGCGCCGCCGACATCGAACAGCGGAGAGGCCGACAGAGTGTAGCTGCGCCCCGGATCTGCGGAGAGGATGGCACGCTGATCGCGAAACGCCTGCCGCTGGGCAAAGCCGCGCAGCATCGCCATGTCGCCGACCTCGTCGGGCTGAAGCTGGAAATAGCTGGAAAAGCGCATGCCGACCGCAGGCGGGCTCTCCGGCAGCGCGCCTGCATCGCCCTGTCCGGCGAGCGCCATCTGGAACCGCAACTGGGTATCCACCTGCCATGTCCAGCCTTCGGCAAGCGTGGCGATATCGGCTTGTCGATCCCCATGCCCCGAATCGAACGTCAGGGGATGTTCGCGCCAGTCGACGATGGAGAGGCGGACGCCACCGTCGTCCGGCTTTGCCCGTACCCACATCGCGATGTCCGCATGATCCGCCGCCGCCGTCACGGGCCGCGACACCATGACGCCCAGCCGGTGCGACAGGCGCGCGATCGCGGCCAGTTGCGGCACGGCGAAGGGATCGCCCAGATCCGCGCCCGCTTCCCGTTGCAGGGCGAGCAGCGGCCCGTCAGCGCTCAACAAACGCCCGTCGCCCGAAACCTGCGCACGGATGACGGCGGTCGTCATGCCGGGCTGACACCGCGCAGATGCGCCAGCTTCGCGCGAAAGGCGACCGGCGCGCGCCAGAGCGCCAGCGCCTCGGCAGCTTGGTCGTCGGCCCGATGTTCGTGCCGGTCCGCCTCCGCCAGCAATGTTGCATCGGACAGCGAAGGCCGCACCGGCCGCAGCCATAGCAGCAGACGGCGATGCTCGGCGGTCGATCCGCCCAGCGCGTGGCAGAGCAGGCCGACATCGCCGACCGGGCCGAGCAGCAGCAGTTCGGCCAGCTGCGCGCTGTCCATATGGAGGCGGCGCGCGGCAAGCGCGGTAAAGAGAAGAAAACGCTCTTCGTCGAGGGCCTGGCCGATGAGGTCCGGCGCGTCGGCGCCTTCACCCAGTTGCCGCACGAACCGATCGGCAAGCATCAGCGGGCTGGCGCTTTCGTCATGATCGGCGAGCAGCGCCCACCCGGATCGTTCGAGCGCGCAAAGGGTCGCGCCGCCATTCTCCCCGCCGCGCCTGATGGCGAGCGCAAGGCAGGCGGCGACGGTCCAGACCAGCTCGGCATAATGGTCCACCGGAAGATCCGGGCGCATCGCCCGGTCCTCTCCGCCGGGCATCAGCCAGCGTCCTTCGGCCAGCGTCAGGCCGGTCAGCGCCTCGAGCGAGGGCTTGCCCGCTTCCTCACCCGAAAAATCGGCCACCGGGTGCAGGCCGCCATCGCTGGCGCCGCGCCCCTGCTGCCGCAGCATCAGCGTAATGGCGGCGCGCAGGCGCATGTGCGCCAACAGGGGAGGCGAAAGCAGTTCGGGCTGCGACCGCACCATCGCCCAGCAGAGCGACGGTTCGAGCCGGTCGAGCGCGGACGCGACCTGCGGCGCGTGATCGAGCGACAGGCGCATAGCCATTTCGATAGCGTGGATACACCCGGCAAGGTGCCGCCGCGCCTCGATAATCAGCGCATCCTGTCGGGCGTCATCCTGCGCCTGGAAGAAAAAGGCCAGATCGACGGCATGGGCAACCGGCACGGCGGACGCACCGGCCATGACCTGCGCCATCGGCCAGCTGCCCGCCATACCCGTGCCGGTGAGGGACGAAAAGGCGTTCATGCCCGCAAGAATAAAGCCACGTCCTTAAAATGCCCTAAACCCTTGGCGGGAAAAATCAGTCGCCCCGGCGCAGCAGCAACGCCCCCACCGATCCGATCGCCAGCAGCATCGCCACGCGGATGCCAAGCGCCAAGGCGCCGCCCAATCCCGCAACGATGAGGAGGACAAGAGCCGTAGCGGGCGTAAAGATCATCCAGGGCCGCGCGTTCCCCGTCCGCCGCGACCGATCGGCGACGCCGACGATGCCCAGCACCAGCGCAAGGTCCATCGCAAGTGGGGTCCCCCCCGCCTCCAAAATCCCCAGCAATGCGAGGCCCGGCGCGCAGAAGGCGATCCATCCGACAGGCGCGCCGCGCAACGCCAGTTCGTCCAGCCGGTCGCTGCATTCGGACAGCAGCAGCGCGGCGAGCAGCAAAAGAAAGCCCGCTGTCGGCCATTCCAGTTCGATGGGCACCAGTGCAATCGCGGCCAGCGCGATGGCAGCGGCCCGCACCTGAACCGCGGGCACCTGCATCCGCATGAGCGACGGCCCGACTATCCGCGCGAGCGGGGCGAGCAGGTAATGTTCCGCCCCGCCGCGCCCACGCGCGCCACCTGCGCCAGCAGCGGTCACGGCCTGAGCGACCAGATCGGCCTGCTGCTGCGATTCGACGATGGCGACCCGGCCTTCGAGCAGGTCGTCCTGCGCCACGGTGACGCGGCGTGCGCCTTTTTGCACAGCAGCGCGCACCAGCGTCAGCGCCATGTCCCAATCGCCGATCATGTCGAGCGTGCCGAACAGCAGCGCCGGGGTAATCCGCGCCAGCCCCGCCCAACGCTGTCCCGCATCGATTCGTTCGAACGGCGCGCTGGCACGGCTGTCGTCGGCGACGAGCAGCGCGTCGCCCTCGACCCCGCCCAGCGCATTGAAATGCGCCTGCGCGATAACCGCGCCGTCCGCCACCAGCAGCACGTCGCTGTCGCGCGGCGCGTCCCGCACCATCGACACCATGTCCCGGACCAGCGCGACTGCAATGCCGTCCGCGCTCAAGCGGTCGACCGCCTGCGACAGTTGCGGCGTGATCGTCCCGACGAGGATGAGGATGCGGTCCGCGCCCGCCTGAACGGCCTGACGCGCCTGATATTCGACCAGAGTCTGCCCGGCGAAGTGCAGACTGGCCCGCACCGTGCCCGACGAATCGGATACAGCGCGGCTGGCGCTCAGGATGGCGGCGAAACTCATGGCGGTTACAGATCGACCCGATTGCTGAAAGTCGGGCCTTTTCGCAAGCGCGGCGGCGCAAGGCAAGCGGCGCTTTGCCGCGCGTCAGTCGTGATCGAGGCCCGCGATCACCGCGCGCAGCCGCCGCACGATGGCGGGATCGCCCGGCGCGGCCTGCGCCGCCTCTTCCGCCAGCGCCATCAGCGCGGAAAGGCCGAAGCTGCCCGCGAGACCCTTGAGCCGCCATGCGGCCAGTTCCCAATTCGCGTCGCACCGCGCCCGCGCCAGCAGATCGACCTGCCGAGACGCGCTTTCGACGAACGCGGCGCGCAGTTCCTCGATCAGCGCGCCGTCGTTCCCGACTGCGGCCGCCAATGCGGCATGAAGAGCGCCCGGATCGTAAGACATGGCGACAGACGCTATCGAGCGTGCGTTAAGTTTTGGTAACAAGGCATTTCAGGGCCAGCAAAAGATGCTAGAGTGAACGGATGACAGGGGGCAGCACCATCGTGGAGTTCTGGCGTGAAAACCAGAACATGGCAGGCAGGGACCAGCAGGATGACGTCCTGCTGCTGGAGGATATGGCTCCCGATATCGAGGAGCCCGATCCGCAGATCGGCGTCGATCCGGCAGCGCGACGCGCGCGAATCGTTTTGGGCGTCGTCGCTGCGGCGTGGCTGGGTTTTTCCGGGTGGGCGCTGGCGTCTTCCGGTTCGTTCGCCGCAGGACCTGCCGCCTGGGCGAACGCCATCGTCACGCTCGTCATCCCGCTGATCCTGCTGGCCGTCTGCTACCTGATGCTGGTTCGCAACAGCCGGACCGAGGCGCGACGCTATCTCGACACCGCACGGGCGTTGCGGACCGAAGCCGACCTGCTCGACATCCGCCTGCGTAAAGCGCGCGCGCAACTCGACGCTGCGCGGCAGACGATGCAGGATCAGGCGGAACTGCTCGACAGCTATGGTGCCGCAGCCAGCAGCAATATGGAGGCCTCGGCCGAACTGATCGCCGCGCGTGCCCATGCGACGGCGGAGCGGGCGGAAGCGTCCGAACGCGCAGGTGACGCGTTGGTGCGGCGCATGGAAACGCTGATCGGCCTGATCCCGGAACTGGAGGATCGTACGGGCAAGATGGCGGCGCAGATCATGGACAATGGTCATGCGCTTTCGGAACGGATCGACATGCTCGAAACCCGGCTCCATTCGCTGACGGAAGTTTCCGACGAAGCCCGCGCCCGGACGCTCGCGGCGACCAAGAGCCTGTCGAGTCAGTTGACGCAGCTTCAGGAAGCGACGCGGGCCACCACGGACGAAGTCACCGGCCTTGCCGATATCGCATCGGGCCGGATCAATGCCACCGCGCTCGATGCCCGGCAGACGATGGAGCGCAGCCGCAAGGATCTGGAGACCCAGGCCGACGCGCTCGCAAATCTGGTCCAGGCCGCCCAGACGGGCATGGCCAGCACAAGCGAGCAAACTCGCCTGCGTCTGGCTGCCGAACTGGAAGCGATAGAAGATAGCCTGGACGCACGGATCGGCAAGGCGATGGACCGGATGCGGGAGGCCTTCACCTTCACCGACGAGGGCGTGGCGCGGCGAGCCGATGCGCTCGAAGCGCTGGTTGCCGCGACGCGCAAGGGGATCGAAACGGCGAGCGAGGACAGTCTAGGCGCGCTGACCCACGATATGGATGGCATCGAGCAGAATCTGCGTCGCCGCCTTACCCATGCGCTGGAGCGGGCACAGCAGAGCCTGGCGTTGATCGATGCAGGCCTGTCCGCGCAGGCCGAGACGATGGACGCGCTGTTAAAGCGGTCGCGCGAGGGACTGGAATCCATCGGCGACCGGACCGTCACGGGGCTGAGCGATACGATTGCCGATGTCGAAACACGCCTGCATCAGATCAACGACCTGATCGAAGGTCAGCGCAGCCTGATGTCCGGGCTTCATGCCGGGTTGCAGGATACGATCGCGACGACCGAGGGGCGCTTCGCCGCGTTGGAAGACAGCGCGCTGGCACGGGGCGACAGACTGACCGCGGCGCTTGCACGGCTGACCGAGGAAACGCGGCGGATCGACGATGCGCTGGCGTCAGGGGGACTGACCGCCGAACGGCTCATCAGCAGCGCCGAAACGCTGATGGTCGCGCTCGATTCGAGCGTGCGTGAACTGGACGAAACCTATCCCGCAGCACTGGGGCGGTTCGACGCCCGGCTGGAGCGTAGCCGCGCGCTGCTGGGCGAAGCGACACCCGAGATGGAGCGGCTGGAAGCGATATCGGAAGCGCTCGTCGGCCGTGCCGAAGAGGCCGAATCGCTGCTGCGCGGTCAGGGCAGCCGCCTCACCGAATGGCTGGAAAGCACGCAGGGCGGGCTGCATGCGAACCGCGAACTGGTGGAACGGCTTCGCACCGCGCTCGACGCGGCGGACCAGGATGCGCGCAGGATCACCGAAGGCGCAGGACCGCTGCTCGTCACCGCATTGCTACGCGTCAAGGATACCGCCGATCAGGCATCGGAGCGGGCGCGCCAAGCGTTGGGCCGCGCCATTCCCGAAGCCGCCCGCCATCTGGCCGAAGCGAGCGACGAGGCCCTGCAGGGCGTGATCGACGAAAAGGTGACGGCGCAGATCGAACAGGTCGCGCGGGCAGCGGAAGAGGCGGTCAAGGTCGCGCATCAGGCGTCGGACCGGTTGACCCGGCAACTCCTGACGATTGCCGACACGAGTGCCGCAGTCGAAAAACGCATCGTCGAGGCAGAACAGGCGTCTGAAGACCGCGACCGCGATCATTTCGCGCGGCGGTCCGCTCTGCTCATCGAATCGCTCAACAGCACCGCGATCGATGTGGCGAAAATCCTTTCGAACGATGTGACCGACTCGGCGTGGTCCGCCTACCTCAAGGGCGACCGGGGGGTCTTCACGCGGCGGGCCGTAAAGTTGCTCGACGCCGGGGAGTCGCGGGAAATCGCGTTGCATTATGACAATGACGCCGAGTTCCGCGATCATGTGAACCGCTACATCCACGATTTCGAAGCGATGTTGCGCATCATCCTTTCGGCGCGGGACGGCAACGCTCTGGGCGTCGCGGTTCTCTCGTCGGATATGGGCAAGCTCTATGTTGCGCTGGCGCAGGCTATCGAGCGGCTGCGCCAGTAGAGCGGCGGATCAGCCGATAGGTTTGCGGAAGTAGACCACCCGCTCCGTCTCAACCAGGCCGACCGCTTCGTGGAACGCATGGCTCTGGGCGTTCGTGATGTCGGCGTCCGACGCCATTTCAACGCATCCGCTGTCGCGCCCCCACGCAGCGACGGCATCGACCAAAGCACGCGCGCATCCAATGCGACGGGCCGCGGGATCGACATAGACCCCCTCCAGAAAGGCAACCGGGCTGGTGTCGCAGCCGTTGACATAGTCGGCACGAATAGCCGCTTCGGCAAAGCCCAGCGCCGCGTCGCTGGCGTCCAGCGCCACGAACACCGCCAATGCTTCGTCTCGGGAGCGGAGCATCGCGATCGCTTCCTCGCGGTGTTCGGCCAGCGTCTCTTCAGGCCACAGCGCAGCACGCAGCAGCGCCCACCGCTCAACCAGCGACGCGTCCGCTTCGACGATGCGCAACTCAGCGAGCGTCATGAGCCTCCATGATAGCCGGGGATCATATCGATGGTCAGCCAACCCTCGACATAATTGGTGTAGTAGAGACCGAACAGGACTGCCGACAGGATCGTCGCACGCAGTGCGACGATGCCCGGCCGGAAATTGGTGGGCGCACTGTCCGCCTGCCCCGTCAGTAAAGCCTCGCCGGTTTCATCGGGCGTACGGATACCGAAGGGCAGCATCACGAAGGCGCTGATCACCCACACCAGAAAATAGATGGCGAAGATCGCGTACCAGTTCATGCAAATCCCAGCTTACGCGCGGATCAGCAAAACGTCCACCACCGGTTTCTTGCCAGTCCACCGGGTAGCGGTGCGCCGAACGGCAAGCCGCACACGCTCACGAAGCGCCTCTTCTTCCGACGATCCCTTGCCGACCACGGCGGCGGCTTCGCCAGCCGCCTCGGCAAGGAATGCGACCTTGTCCTCCTCGACGGGGACACCCTGCGTGCGAAGCACGGGCTCACCGATCAGCTTGCCCTTGCGGTCGAGCGCCACCGCCACGCTGATCTGGCCGTGCAGCGCCACCTTGCGCCGCTCGTTCATGGTCGATCCGTCGGCAGGCAGGATCACGTCGCCGTCCAGCACCAGGCGTCCGGTATCCTGATGGCCAATGATTTGCGGTGCGCCGGGGGCTAGGCGCAGCAGGTCGCCGTTGGATTGAACCACGGCGTGTGGAATGCCGCTGGAGATACCCAACCGCGCCTGCTCCGCCATATGGCGACGTTCGCCATGCACGGGCAGGAGGATGTCGGGGCGGATCCAGCGATACATCGCTTCCAGTTCGGGCCGACCGGGGTGCCCGGACACATGCACTTCCGCTTGACGGTCCGTCACCATCAGGATGTTCTTCGTCGCAAGCGCGTTCTGGATGCGACCGATGGCAATCTCATTGCCCGGAATCTGCTTGGACGAGAAAACGACCGTATCGCCCTGCGTCAACTTGATCGGATGGCTGTCGAACGCGATACGGGAAAGCGCGGCGCGCGCTTCCCCCTGACCGCCCGTCGCCACGATCATGACTTCGCTGCGCGGCAGCGCCATCGCGTCGTCCCAATCGATCATCGGCGGAAAATTCTTGAGATAGCCCGCCGCCTTCGCCGTGCCGATAATGCGGTCGAGCGAACGGCCCGCAACGCACAGCTTGCGCCCTGTCGCCAGCGCCACTTCGCCCAGAGTCTGAACCCGCGCCGCGTTGGAGGCGAAGGTCGTGACAAGTACGCGCCCCTTCGCTTCGGCAATGGTTTGCATCAGACCGTCACGCACGTCGCTTTCGGAGCCGCTGGCTTCGGAATTGAAGACGTTGGTGCTGTCGCACACGAGCGCCAGCACGCCCGTGTCCCCGATAGCGTTCAACTGTTCCGGCGTTGAGGGCTGGCCCAGAAGCGGCTTTTCGTCGAGCTTCCAGTCGCCGGTATGAAAGATGCGACCGTAGGGCGTATCGATCAGGACGGCATTGCCTTCGGGAATCGAGTGCGCCAGCGGCACGTATCGGAACCCGAACGGGCCGAGTGCGAAGCTGCCTTCATTGTCGATGACCTTGAGTTCGACATCCTTGGTCAGCCCCTCTTCCTCCAGCTTGAGCCGGATGAGGCCCGCGGTGAAGGGGGTAGCATAGAGCGGCACGCCCAGGTCGGCGGCAAGATAAGGGATCGCGCCGATATGATCCTCATGCCCATGCGTCAGCACGATGCCGAGCAGATCGTCAGCCCGCTCTTCGATAAAGGACAGATCGGGCAGCACCAGTTCCACGCCCGGGTAGGCCGCATCGGCGAAGGTCAGGCCAAGGTCGACCATGACCCATTTGCCGTCGCAACCATATAGGTTGACGTTCATGCCGATCTCACCTGACCCGCCAAGGGCCAGGAAGAGCAGCTCATTTCCAGGTATCATTCCGTTTTCAAACTCCGTTCGTGCAGCAGCGCGAGACCCTGAATGGTGAGGTCGGGCGCTATCGCATCGAAAATATCGCTGTTGTCATTGAAGAGGACCGCAAGGCCCCCCGTTGAGACCACCCTCGTCGGGCGGCCAATTTCGGCACGCATCCGCGCCACCAATCCTTCCATCATCGCGACATAACCCCAGAACACACCGATGTGCATCTGCGCCTCTGTGGTGCGGCCGATCACGGATTTGTTGTCGGGCGCGGCAATCGCGATCTTTGGCAATTTCGCCGCTGCCGCGACCAGCGCATCGAGGGATAGATTGATGCCCGCCGCGATGATGCCGCCCTTATAAGCACCCTTATAGTCGACCACGTCGAACGTCGTTGCGGTTCCGAAATCGATTACGATCAGATCGCCTTCGTAAAGATGGTGGGCGGCTATAGCGTTTACAACCCGATCCGCGCCCACGGAAGCAGGTTCCGCCACATCGAGATGAATGCCCCATTCGACCGGAGCCTGCCCGGCAATGAGAGGCGTGGTCTTGAAATATTTGCGTGCCAGGACGTCCAGATTGTGAAGGGCGCGCGGCACGACGGTCGCAATGATGACGGACGTCACATCGCCAAGCGCATAGCCTTCCAGCATCAGCAACTGGTTCAACCACACGGCGTATTCGTCCGCCGTCCGACGCGGATCGGTCGCGATGCGCCAGCGCGCGCGGATTTCGCGCCCTTCGAGCAGCGCGAAAACCACATTGGTGTTGCCCGCGTCGATCGCGAGAAGCATGGAGCCGTCCTTCAGGTCAGGATAATGTCGCCAGCGTGAATGGCACGGCTCTGCCCGTTCGCCAAGCGAAGGATCAGCATACCGTCACGGTCGAGCGTGTCGAACGCTCCCTCGACGGCCTCTCCGTTCGGCAACATCACCCGCATCGGCGCACCTGCGGGATGAGCGTTGAGCAGCCAGTGCGCGCGGACAGGCTCCAATCCCTGAGCGCGCCATATGGCGAGCCAATGTGCGAAAAGCTCGACCAGTCGGTCAAGCAACGAGGCAGCGTCCGCATCACAAGCACCCTGCGCCGCAAGACTGGTGACCGGACGGTCGAGGGCGGTGGGGTGGCCTATTACGTTGACGCCGATACCGATGACGATCGCATCGCCCACGCGCTCCAGCAATATGCCCGCTATCTTCGCCCCGTCGACCAGTACGTCATTGGGCCATTTGATGCACGCCTGTCCATCGCAGAGCGGCGCGACCAGCGCGTGAACGGCATTCGCAGAGACCAGCGCGAGCGTATGGGCAGGCGGGTCATAGGGCGAGACACGCACCAGCGTGGAGCAGAACAGATTGCCGCCGGGACTTTCCCAAATTCGGCCCATCCGCCCCCGTCCGCCGGTTTGCCGCCCTGCGCGCAGCCAGCTTCCCTCGGACGCACCCTGCTCCGCCAACGCCAGCATGTCGGCGTTGGTGGAACCGGTTTCCGCGACGAAGCGGATCAGGCTCAGAAGAGCGAGGCCGCTGCCGCAGCGCTTGCCGCGTCCAGCACTGGATTGAGCAGATAACCGAATACGATCACCACCGCGCAGGCCGTCAGGATGATATTTTCGACCGCTCCGCCCTTCGCTTCATAGGGAGCGGCAGGTTCGTCGAAATAAATCGTCTTGATGATCTTCAGGTAATAGAAGGCACCGATCACCGAAGCGGCGATACCGAACGCCGCCAGCGCCGTCAGGTTAGCCGCGACAGCGGCGTCGAATACAAGAAACTTCGCCCAGAAGCCGAAAAGCGGCGGAATGCCAGCCATGGAAAACATGAAGATCGCAAAGGCAGCGGCCAACCCCTTACGGGACTGCGACAGGCCCGAAAGGCTTGCAATCGTTTCGACCGGGCGTCCATCGGCGTCGCGCATCTGAAGCACGCAGGCGAAAGCACCGATAGTCATGACGACATAGATCGCCATGTAGCTCATCGTCGCTGCGACACCCGCGGGGGTACCGGTCGCAAGGCCGATCAGCGCGAAGCCGACATTGTTGATCGACGAATAGGCCATCAGACGCTTGATGTTCGTCTGGCCGATGGCAGCGACCGCACCGAGGATGATCGACGCGAGCGCCACAAAGATCACGATCTGTTGCCAGTCCAGACCCGCAGGGCCTAGCGCTTCGATGGCGACACGGACGGCAAGACCCATGGCCGCGACCTTGGGCGCGCTACCGAAAAAGGCGGTGACTGGCGTGGGTGCGCCTTCGTAAACGTCGGGCGTCCACATGTGGAACGGCACGGCACTCATCTTGAACGCGAGACCCGCGAGCAGGAAGACCATGCCGAACATCTCGCCGTTCGACACGCCGTCGCCCATCGCAACGGCAATGCCGTCGAACGCGGTGGTGCCGGTAAAGCCGTAGAGCAGCGCCGACCCGTAGAGCAGGATTCCGCTCGCCAGCGATCCCAATACGAAATATTTGAGGCCCGCTTCGGACGACCGCCCATCCTGCCGCATGAAGCTCGCCAGAACATAAGCGGCAAGGCTCTGCATTTCGAGGCCGACATAAAGCGTCAGCAGATCGCCCGCCGACACCATCATACCCATGCCTATGCTGCTGAAAAGGATCAGCACGGGATATTCGGGCCGCTCCCGCCCGTCGGTGCGGAAAAACCGGGGTGCAAGCAGGATTGCCGCCGCCGCCGCGCCATAGATCAGCACTTTTGCAAAAGCGGAAAAGGCATCGGCACGAACGAGGCCATCGAAGGCGGTGGGCCCGTGCGCGACCGAGGTGGAAAGGCAAAGGCCAGCGATTGCCAGCGTCACGACGGCCAGCCAGTTGACCACCCGTGCCGTACCGTCGCCGCCGAACGCCGCGACCAGCATCAGCGAGAGACCGCCTGCCGTCAGAATGAGTTCTGGCAGAACCGCCAGAAGGGAAGCGGAATCAATCATCAGTGCGCCTCCCCGTGCGCGGCAGCTTCTTCGTGATGGGCCTCACCTGTTGGTTTGGCCGCACCCATCTTGATGTGGGAATCGCCTGCGGGGGCCGCAGGAGCGAGGCGCGCTTCGAGCGCGCGGATATCGGCTCGCATCGGCGCGAGGAAGCTCTCTGGATACACACCCATCCACAACACCGCCGCCGCGATCGGCGCAAGCAGCGCAATCTCACGCGCCGACAGGTCGGGCATGGCGGCTGCGTCTGCATTCACCTGTTCGCCATACGCAATGCGACGATAGAGATAGAGCATATAGGCCGCGCCCAGGATGATACCGGTGGTGCAGACAAGCGCCACCCAGCTCGAAGCCTGATAGATGCCCATCAGCGACAGGAATTCACCGACGAAGTTCGATGTGCCCGGCAGGCCGACAGACGCCATGGTGAACAGCAGGAACAACACCGCGTAACGAGGCATGTTGATGCTAAGGCCACCATAGCGATTGATCTCACGCGTATGGAGACGGTCGTAGATCACGCCGACACATAGGAACAACGCGCCGGATACCAGCCCGTGACCCAGCATGACCATCATCGCGCCCTCGATACCCGCCTGGTTGAAAGCGAACAGGCCGACGGTCACGATCGCCATGTGCGCTACGGACGAATAGGCGATCAGCTTCTTCATGTCCGACTGCACCAGCGCCACGAGGCTGGTGTAGACCACCGCCACCATGGACAGCCCCCAGATCAGCCATGCCAGTTGCGCCGACGCTTCAGGAAACATCGGCAGCGAGAAGCGGATGAAACCATAACCGCCCATCTTCAACAACACGCCCGCCAGAATGACCGATCCCGCCGTCGGCGCCTGCACGTGGGCGTCGGGCAACCAAGTGTGAACGGGCCACATCGGCATCTTGACCGCGAAGCTCGCGAAGAAGGCGAGGAACAACCAGGTCTGGACGTGGGAATCGAAATTATAAGCCATCAGCGCCGGGATTCCGGTCGTGCCCGCTTCATGCACCATCCACATCATCGCAATCAGCATCAGCACCGAGCCGAGCAGCGTGTAGAGGAAGAATTTATAGCTGGCGTAAATCCGATCCGCGCCGCCCCAGATGCCGATGATCAGATACATCGGGATGAGGCCTGCTTCGAACATGACGTAGAAAAGGTAGAGGTCCTGCGCGGCGAAGACGCCGATCATCAGCACCTCCATAAACAGGAACGCCGCCATATATTCGCCGACGCGCCTATCGATCGCTTCCCAACTGGCGCCGATGCAGATCGGCATCAGGAAAACGGTGAGCGCGATAAGCATCAGCGCGATGCCGTCGATCCCGAGCGCCCACGCAAAACGACCGAAGATCGGATAATATTCCTGGAACTGCCACTGGGCCGCTCCGCCCGCCTGGTCGAAATTCATCCACAGCACGATGCCGAGGATAAGATCGACCAGCGTGGCGATCAGCGCGATCCAGCGCGCGCCGCTGGCGCCCGCGAAGAGACAGGCGATGGCCCCCGCCATCGGCACTGCCATCATCAGGGAAAGGATGGGGAAGCCGTCCATTATCGTGTCATCGCCCAGGTTGCGGCCGCGGCGAGCCCGATCAGCATCACCAGCGCGTAGGTGTAAAGGTAGCCGGACTGGATCCGACGCGTGATCTTGTTGCCCTGCACGACCAAGGCAGCGAGCCCGTTCGGGCCGAACCGGTCGATGAAGCCCACATCGCCGAACTTCCAGAAGAAGCGACCGATGGCGAAGGCAGGCTTCACGAACAGGACGTTATACAGTTCGTCGAAATACCATTTGTTCAACAGGAACTGGTACAGTGCGCCGAACTGAGCGACGAAGCGCCGCGGCCAATCGGTGTTCTTGATGTAGCTCAGCCACGCGATCAACAGGCCGGTGAGCATCACCGTAAACGGACCGAACTTGACCCAGGTCGGCACTTCGTGGGCCGCGTGCATCAAGTGGCTGTCGAAGGAAAGCGCCCCCTTCCAGAACTCCACTCCGCCTTCCGGACCGATGAACTGGTCGTGGAAAACGAAACCCGCAAACACCGCGCCGAGGCTCAGTACCACGAGCGGAAGCAGCATGACCCAAGGGCTTTCGTGCGGATGATAACCGCCTGTGCCGGTCTTGAGCGTATGTCTGCCCACTTCATGCCCATGCGGACCGTGGCCGGCATCCTCCTGCGCGGGCGCGTTGTCATGAGCATGACCATGATCGTGCGCCGCATGGTCGTCATGACCATGGTCATGAGCGTCGTGGACAGCGTGCTGAATATGCTCCGACGCCGCCCAGCGGGGCTTTCCGAAGAAAGTAAGGAACACCAGTCGCCAGCTGTAAAAGCTGGTGAGCAACGCCGCGAAAACGCCGACATAATAGGCACCGACGCCCGCTCCGCCTGACGCGAACGCCGCTTCCAGAATACCGTCCTTCGAATAGAAACCGGCAAAGCCCACACCCACCAGGGGCAAGCCAACGCCCGTGATGGCCAGCGTACCAAGCGTCATCGTCCAGAAGGTGATGGGGATTTCCTTACGCAGGCCGCCATAATAGCGCATGTCCTGTTCATGGTGCATCGCGTGAATGACCGAGCCGGCGCCGAGGAACAACAGCGCCTTGAAGAAGGCATGCGTGAAGAGGTGGAACATCGCCGCACCATAGGCGCCGACACCCGCCGCGAAGAACATATAGCCCAGCTGCGAACAGGTCGAATAGGCGATGACGCGCTTGATATCGGTCTGCACCGTTCCGACAGTTGCGGCGAAAAGGCAGGTGGCAGCGCCGATGAACGTGACGAAGCCAAGCGCTGTCGGCGAAGTTTCGAACATCGGCGAAAGACGGCACACCATGAACACGCCCGCCGTCACCATGGTCGCGGCGTGGATCAGCGCCGACACGGGCGTCGGGCCCTCCATCGCGTCGGGAAGCCAGGTATGAAGGCCAAGCTGCGCGGACTTGCCCATCGCACCGATGAACAGAAGTAAGCACAACACCGTCATCGTGTCGAACCGATGGCCGAGGAACCCGATCGTCGAACCCGCCATAGAAGGCGCGGCTTGCAGGATTTCCGGGATCGAAATGGTGTTGAACACCAGATAGGTTCCGAAAATCCCCATCATGAAGCCAAGGTCGCCGACGCGGTTTACCACGAAGGCTTTGATCGCGGCGGCATTGGCCGACGGCTTGCGGAACCAGAATCCGATGAGGAGGTAGGACGCCAAACCGACGCCTTCCCAGCCGAAGAACATCTGGAGCAGGTTGTTCGCCGTCACCAGCATCAGCATTGCGAAGGTAAAGAGCGAAAGATAGGCGAAGAAGCGCGGCTGATCAGGCTCCTCGTCCATATATCCCCAGCTGTAGAGGTGGACGAGGCTGGATACGCTGGTGATGACCACCAGCATGACCGCCGTCATCGTGTCCACCCGGAGCGCCCACTGAGCGTCGAAGCTGCCGCTTTCGATCCACGTGAACAGCGGCTGGACATAAGCTTCGGTATGGCCGGTGAGGAAGCCGATAAAGATCGGCCAACTCATGGCGCAGCTGGCGAACAACGCACCGGTAGTGACGATCTTGGCCGGCAGCTTGCCCAGGGCCTTGTTACCAAGCCCGGCGATGGCAGCCGCCAGCAGCGGAAGAAGGACGATAAGCTGGATCATGAAACGGCTCAGCCCTTCATCTGGTTGATGTCGTCGACGGCGATGGTGCCGCGACCGCGGAAGTAGATGACGAGGATGGCAAGCCCGATAGCTGACTCGCCCGCCGCGACGGTCAGCACGAACATCGCGAAAACCTGTCCCACCAGATCGCCGAGAAAGGCGCTAAAGGCGACAAGGTTGATGTTCACGCTCAGCAGGATCAGTTCGATCGCCATCAGGATGATGATGACATTCTTGCGGTTGATGAAGATGCCTAGCACCCCCATCACGAACAGGATCGCGCTGACGACCAGATAATGTTGAAGACCGATCACAGCTCCACCCCCTGCCCCACGGGCTGATTGACGTTGCGGACCGCATCCTGCGGGCGGCGGCGGTTCTGCCGTTCGACATTTTGCGGGCGCGTGCCACCCCGTGCGCGGTGGGTGAGTACGATCGCACCGATCATCGCGACCAGCAGGACAATGCCCGCCGCCTCGAACAGGAAAATGTAACGCGTGTAAAGTAAGCCACCGACCGCCTGGATGTTCGACAGTTCAGGGTTCACCGGCCCCGCGCGTTGCGCCAGTTCGACCGGCCCGGCGCTCCACAGGCCGATGCCCAGAATGATTTCCGCCAGAAGCACGGCTGCGATCAGCAGGCCAAAGGGCAGATAATCGACGAAACCCGCACGCAATTCGGCGAAATCGATGTCGAGCATCATAACGACGAACAGGAACAGGACGGCGACTGCCCCCACATAGACGATGACGAGCAGCATCGCGATGAACTCGGCGCCCAGAAGTACCATTAGGCCGGCAGCGTTGAAGAAGGCCAGAATCAGCCACAGGACCGAATGGACCGGATTGCGCGACAGGATGGTCAGCGCGCCGCTGCACACCACCAGCGTGGCGAACAGATAAAAGGCTAGCACGTGAATCACAGGATCATATTCCCCTTGGCGCGCGCGGCTTAACGATAGGGTGCGTCGGCGGCAAGGTTCGCGGCAATCGCGCGTTCCCACTTGTCGCCATTCTCAAGGAGCTTTGCCTTGTCGTAGATCAGCTCCTCCCGCGTTTCGGTCGAAAATTCGAAATTCGGCCCCTCGACGACAGCGTCGACCGGGCAGGCTTCCTGGCAGAAGCCGCAATAGATGCACTTCGTCATGTCGATGTCATAGCGCGTGGTGCGGCGACTGCCGTCCTCGCGCGGCTGCGCTTCGATCGTGATCGCCTGCGCAGGGCAGACCGCTTCGCACAGCTTGCACGCGATGCATCGCTCTTCCCCGTTGGGATAGCGGCGCAGTGCATGTTCGCCGCGGAAGCGAGGCGAGATCGGGTTCTTTTCGTAAGGGTAGTTGATTGTCGCCTTGGGCTTGAAGAAATACTTCAAGGTCAGCCAGTGCGCCTTCACAAATTCCCAGAGAGTGAACGACTTGACGTAATATCCGAGGCTCATTGTGCGCCTCCATAGCGCGTCAGCATGAGGAAGCCCGAAACGAGGAACACGAACAGCAGCGAAGTCGGCAGAAAGATTTTCCAGCCCAACCGCATCAGCTGGTCGTAGCGGTAACGGGGCACCGTCGCCTTCACCCAGGAGAAGACGAAGAAGAAGAACAGGATTTTGGCGAACAGCCAGATGATACCGGGCACCAGATACAGCGGAGCCCAGTCGAACGGCGGCAGGTATCCGCCCCAGAACAGGACGGCGTTGAGCGCGCACATCATGATGACGTTCGCATATTCGCCTAGCCAGTAGAGTGCGAAAGCCATCGACGAATATTCGGTCTGATAACCGGCGACCAGTTCGCTCTCCGCTTCGGTCAGATCGAAGGGCGCCCGTGCGGTCTCCGCCATGGCGCTGATCAGAAACATGATCGCCATCGGAAAGAGCAGAGGA
The DNA here is from genome assembly GCF_003248505.1 of Sphingobium sp. Taxonomy (GTDB): domain Bacteria; phylum Pseudomonadota; class Alphaproteobacteria; order Sphingomonadales; family Sphingomonadaceae; genus Sphingobium. The sequence continues at coordinate 687 of NZ_QFOA01000029.1, read as the reverse complement.
TTGAACCCGTTGCCGTTCAGGAAGCCATAATAGCCCTTCTGCGATTCCACGATCTGCGTCAGGTTGAAGCTGCCAGCCCAGAGAACCACGCAGATCAGGATAAAACCGATCGACACTTCATAGCTGATCATCTGCGCCGAAGCGCGGATCGCGGAGTAAAAGGGATATTTGGAATTGGACGCCCACCCTGCCAGCACGATACCGTAGACGCCGAGCGAAGAGATCGCGAGGATGTAGAGAAGACCGACATTGATGTCCGACAGCACCACACCCACCTGGAAAGGCATCACCGCCCACGCCAGCAGCGCCAAGGCGAAGGTGACGATGGGCGCGATTAGGAAAAGTGCGCGATTGGACGCCGCCGGGATAATGGTTTCCTGAAGGAATACCTTAAGACCGTCCGCAAACGATTGCAGGACACCGAACGGCCCGACCACGTTAGGGCCACGACGCAGCGCCATCGCCGCCCAAATTTTACGGTCGCCGTAAATAAACATCGCCACGGCCAGCATAACCGGAAGAGCGATAGCCAGAATGCCGATGATGGTGGACAGGAGCCAAGCGCCTTCGAAAGGCATGCCGAGGTTCTGGAAGAAAGCGGTCACTCTGCGGCCTCCGCGAAGCTTTCACCATGGATCAGCTCGGCCGAGCATTGCTGCATCGTCGGGCTGGCGCGGCAGATCGCGT
>NZ_QFOA01000028.1 GCF_003248505.1 Sphingobium sp. | reverse complement strand
CAAGCTCAATGGCCTCGAACCGCAGGCCTACATCGCCGATGTCATCGCCAGGATCGCTGGCGACTGGCCTGCCACGCGCTGGGATGAACTCATGCCCTGGAACTGGCGGCCAGATCAGCAACCGATCGCCGAAGCCGCCTGATCTGCGGCCTCCAGCCCACGCTTACTTTGCTGAAGCAGCTTTTCCAGCAGCGGTTGCGCTTGGACGGGATGTTGGGGACCGCGCCCTGATCCTCGATCAGATCGCGGATGCGGTTGCTGTCATAGGCGCGGTCGGCGTGGACGATGCAGCGCCGGGGCAAGGCGTTGAGCAGGTGCTCGGCGGCGCGGCAGTCGGCGGCCTGTCCCGGCGTTAGCAGGAAGGCGAGCGGTCGGCCTTGGCGGTCGGTGAGCGCGTGGACCTTGGTGTTGCGGCCACCCCGGCTGACGCCGATCGCCTGGCAGTGCGCCCCCCTTTTCCGCCTGCCGCCGAGCGGTGCGCCTTCACATGCGTACTGTCGATCAGCACCTCGGTCGGTGGCCCGCCCTCTGCCGCCAGCGCCTCGAACACGGCACGCCAGACACCTTTGGCGGCCCAGCGCACGTTGCGGTTGTAGAGCGTCTTGGGCGGCCCGTAGATCGACGGCGCATCCTTCCACCGACATCCCGATTGCAGCACATGGACGATGCCGCTGATCACACGCCGGTCATCGACACGCGGCACACCCCTCGGCTTGTTCGGCAACATCGGCTGCAACCGCGCCCACTGCCTGTCGTCCAACCAGAACTCGCCCGCCATCTCGCGCTCCCGATGCCTCGAATGCTTGAATCACATCTTAGCCCAAATGGGAATCCTGCTTATGGGTCCCGGCCCTAGGTTTTAGTCGCGCTCAGGTTGCCGCCGCAATAAACCATTCAAAATATCATAGCAGTAGTTGCCTAGTGTATACAGAAAACCTTTCGTTGATCTCATCGAACTCAGCTTCGCGCAGTACTTGCCGCCGCTGCACGCCATAGGATCGGATATCCACATCGGCCGGCAGACCCTGCGACGCCTCCTCAACAGCGACGATGACCTGCGCATCAGCCGGCGCCTGCGCGAAGATAAACCTCAGCATTTGAGGCAGGTGCACTGCGTCCTGGCCCTGTTGATTGGGGGCGTCGATCACAATCGGAAATGCCGTGGCGGTAGCATATTTAACGCGGGTTTGCAGAAACGCATAGTAATATGCCAGAAGTCCACGAGGCCCCTCGCTGCCACGCGCGGCCTGGATACGGTGTATAGACTGCGCGCCATCCTGCTCGAGCGCAACATCTAGGTCGAAGGCATATTTAGCGAGTAGCGCGCGGTAGAATTTTAGAATCTCGCCACTTCGCTTGGCACTAGTGAGGCTGGTCATTGTATCTCGATGCTTATCGACGCGGTAGCGTACATCAGCGGCATCGGCGGCCTTCTCACCCAGCGAGCTGCGAAGAATCTTGGCAGCTTCGGTCTTCCCAGCGGCGATCACAACATCATTAAAAGACAGGGCTGCTCGTTCGACCGCAAGAATATGCTCGATCCGTCGGAGGCTCCTCTCGATCTCGTGCAGCTTATCTTGTTTCTGCTGCTCGTCTTCCCTGACGCGGGTTAGCTTGATATTAGTGGCGCCGATCGCCTCAGTCAGCACGCCTTCGTCCTGGATCAGCGCGAAGCGGTCGGCCAAGTCGTTCGCATAGCCCTGACCGCAGGTAGGGCACTCGATCTCGTCGGGCAGCGCGGCGGCGACATCAAACTCCTCGCGCAGTTCGCGGAGCGCGCGCTCAAGCAGGCTCTTCTCGGACTGAAGAAGGTGCGTTTCCTCGTGCAATTCGGAGATTTCGCGCCGGTACTCGCGTTGCTGCGTCAGCAAAGTCTCGCTTTCCCGAACAAGGTCTTCAACCTCAGCGCGAAACTCTCCCATGTCATAGGTAGGGCTTACACCCTCATCAATCTGCTGGATTTGGTCTATAGCATCTCGCAGTGTCGAGACACTTGCTTCGAGTTCGGACAGCGCGATGCGATCAACGGCGAGATTAGCGCGCGCTTCATAATAAGCATCGGGCCTGAGCCCCGAGTGATAGTCAGCCAAGGTGCGCGTGCTATCGGGGAGGTAGAGATCTTGGAAGGATGACCAAGGCCGACTCCAGCCCATATCTTGATCGATATAGAAGGGCGCGAACATGTAGGATGGTGGCGGTACAACAATGTCGCCGTCGCGATCCGTCATTATTAGCTTGAAGCCAAAGAATTTCGCAAGCTGCGGCCCCCATTCCTTTACTATTTGTTGGCCCGAGAATAGCAATTTACGCTCAGCGTCGAACAAGGCGTACATGCCCAGCGCCTTTACCGCAGTGTAGCGTTTTCCTTGATATTCAAAGACCAATGCACTCGAGACGTTCCCGGCCCGCCATCGGCTATCAATCTTTTGGGGTAAGGCTCCCAGCGTCTCGTAGATGCTCTTCAGAATCGCTGATTTTCCGAAGCCGTTTCCACCTTGAATGACGATCCTTGACGCGTTCAAGGGCACCTTCAACGCGCGCTTCTCGGTCCGCGACAATAGGAAGAGTCCGACGAATCTTACGTTGGTCATGGCTAGCGTCTTTCAGCGATCGCAAGATGCGGCGCAGCCGCGTGACATTGGGACCGGTCATCCGAGCGATTCCATGATTTCGACAAGTAGTGCGGCTTGGCCGGTATAGGGCTCACCTACGGGGTCCAATATACTGCCGGCGAGCTTATAGGCGGCCATCGTTCCTACGATGGTGTCGTCCACCAAGTCTGGGTGCGCGGCAAACAACTCAGCGAGCGCTTGATGAAGATCAAGGGCAATCCCAGCGCCGCGTTCGCGGGCCCGCCAATATTCTAGACAGGCAAGCGATAGGCGGCGTAGCGGTATGGTCTTCCACCCATCGGCTATTAGCTCAGCTTCGACGGTCGGCCACCATTCGGTCGGCGTGCGGCCACGTCGCTTCATTTGCTCAACCAGCGCCGCGACATCCGAAGCCGCGAGACCCTTTTGCTTTTTGAGCTCGGGGAGATTCCTCGCGCTGGAAGCGACGGTCCCGGTGCAACGCGAGATTTCGCTGAGCAGCGCCTGATAAAGCGGTTGGGCGGATACCGCATATTCTGGCCCGATCGCGGTCGCAAACTCGGTGACAATGCCGAGCAAGGTCTGGCGGAAGCTTTGCATGTCGAGCGCGATGCGCTCATAAACCAAAAGTTCGGCGTGCCGTGGATCGATGCTTCCGGGGAAATCGGCTTGGATCGCGGCGACCAAGACGCCATGATCCTCAGCGAATAATGCTGAAAGCAATATCTCACCGTCGTCTGGTCCGGTCTTGCTGCCATCAGGATATTTCGCCTGGAGGTGTTGGTTCGAGATGATCGCTGCCTTCCGAACCAGCGCCCCGAATTCGTGCAGGTTGTGATAGGTCTTGCCAACGATGGATTTGGGCAGGTCGCCTTTGGCTGGCCTGCTTGCCAACCGTTTAGGCGTCCAGGCCGAGCCGGCGCGGGATTTCATCTGGTAAAAGCAAATGGCAGCGTCGTCGCCGTCTCCGGTCAGAAAAATTAAGTCGTCAAAGAAGTCGAAATAGGCAACAAAGCCTTCGCCGTTTTGGTAGGCCTCGAGAATTCGCGCCATCGACGCGTGCATTTGAAAGTCAAAAGCGCGTGAGGCCACCGAGCCTGCTTGTTCACGCGGTTTCTTTGCGATCAGAGCCTTGGATGCCATCGAAATTGCTTCCCCCGGAGGCCAAAATGCCACGTGGATAAAGCTTTGCAACCAACAATTTCGCCGTGTGAGCCGCTTTGACCGGAACTGAGCGATTGACTGGCTCCCAGGGAAGCCGCCGTTCCAAGGGCGATCGGTGAAGGGCCCATTCTAGCCGGCAGCCGACACCGCGTGAGCATTACCTATCCCCGCAACCCGGCTTCGAACCGGACCGTCATCTACCGGCCAGAGCTGGGCTTTCGCAGCCGAGGAGTGGTTTCAACCGGAATCGTCGGAAAACTCGGTTGCGATAACAGCTCGTATATCAGACTGCGATTGTCGGGAGGATATCAAGGCTTCGCCAAACGTACCGGCATAAACGGCGATACCATTTCCAGTTCTGGTGTGCTTTCGCACGGGCACCCTTCTGAAAGTCACCGGGCAGGAGCGCGACGAGCACGCAGCGGGAAGTGTGGGGATGGCGTTGCGGAATTCGGCGCGGTTCAATCTCGGAAAGTCCGCTTGTGCCCCGCTCGGTTCAACGGCCATCGTCAATCGGTCCCGGCAGGAGGATTGCGGCTTGCGTGTCCTTGCCCGGCATGACGGGCAAGCTGGTCATCTCGTTCATGGGGTACTCCCGGATTGTCTGGTCGTGCTGTGCGGGCAGCCATGTCGGGGTGATGCGGAATGGCGGCTGCAAAGCATCGCAGCATCGCCGCCATGTGTCTGCGCATATGCGCTTTGTTGGTAATGATCGCCTCGGGGTTCAGCAGTTCGCCCTGCGGCGTCATGAAGCCGATTGCGGGATCGCCATCGCGTAGTTCGATAACGAGGCGGTGTCCGCGTGGCTGGGCTTTATGGGCATAGCGGGCGACGAATTCGCCGAGGCGGCCGGACAGACCCTGCGCGAGCCTGGTCCAGCGGATATGGCCGCCGGCGAGGACCTCGCCCTCGCATAGTCCGCGCTCGAGCCAGGCGCGCAATTGCGCGCGCTGCTGGATCGCCGAATTACGCGTGCGCTCCATGGTCCGGCAGAGCGGAAGCATGCCGGCATGTCGGTCTATCCAGGCGAGATCTTCGCCATCGGCAATGATCAGCAGGTCGTCCGGTTCGATCCCGGCAAACAAGGCCCGTAACTGATCTGCTGGATTCCCGGTCTGGGCGGGCTCCGCACTGCGCCACGCACGAAAGCCCCGACCGACGTCGGCTATGATGATATGCGCCATTTCATGCCCGGGCTGTGTCTGGAGCATGGTCATCAAGCCTGCTGCGGCATTCGATGCAGTGGCAGCACCGATGATCACGGTGCGTTTCGACCATAATGCGGGACGCGGGGCGTCTGTCGGAGACGGCCAACTGCTCGGAGCCGGCCGTGAAACCAAAGCCTTTCCGGGAGCCGGGAATCGGTCCTCCTGTCGCATGGCAGCCGCGTAGGAACGCCTGGCAACGTCGAACAGATCTTCGAAACAACCACCGCCATCGCGGAACCCCTGGGCGTAAGCGGGCGAGGTTTCACCCGGTGGCGCCGAGAAATCGCGAGGTCCCCAGCCAGCCTCCGCCGCGTATCGACCCTGAGCATAGAGGACTGCAGCGTCCCAGTTATAGCCATGCTCGGCGCGTGCCTGGAGGATGGCCTGATCGAAGGGCCTGATCTGGCCGCTTGCTACGCGCTTCTCGATGCAGGCGAAGTTCGTGCGCTGTCTTTCGCGTTCGGCTTCCTCGCGGATGGCATCATTGAAGGGGCGGAGCGCGGCGACGCGCGCGCGGCTGCGCGCCATGCATTCATGCAGCGGTGCATCGGAAGGAAGGTCCGGATAGTCCTTCCATACCGATGCCAGTACCTCGGCATGCTCGGGACGGCGGCCATGGGCGATCCAGCACTGCCGGTCGGCGGGATCGAAGGTGGCAGGATCGGTCGTCACGCCGCAAGACCCGGCATCGATGAGGTGGCGAATGCTTCAGCCGCGCGCCAGGAATGGCAGGGCTGCCGACACTGACAGTACGAGGTGAGCATGGGGCGATCTCCCTGGGACCACCCTTCTGCCCTCCCCCTTCCCTTCTTCATGCTCGCTAACCACGAGAACCAGACCGGGAACGCCGTGCGAACCGGGCGTCAGGTGGTTCGGAGCCAGTTCACCAGTTGCAAGCCATCGACCCGCTCGAATTCGCGGATGTTGTCGGTAACGAGGGTCGCGCCGATTGCGAGCGCATGGGCGGCGATCAGCATGTCGTTAGCGCCAATCGGCGTGCCACGGCGCTCGAGGTCGGCACGCAGACGCCCATAGCAGGCGTCGGCATCGTCCTTGAGCGGCAGCACTGCAATGAGAGACAGCAAATCCTCGATCTTGCTTTTCAGGCGCGGCGATCCGCGCTTTTCTGCGCCATAGCGCAGTTCGCCGGCAACGATGCTGCTGGTCGCAACCGCGTCCTCGCCGACGTCGGCGATAGCGTGGGCGACCATGCCATCGGGCTGTCGGATCAGGTCCGACAGGATATTCGTATCGAGCAGGAACATGGATCAGATGTCGACCGGTTCTGCTGGCAGGTCCTCGATCGGGCCGATCTCTTCATCGAGCGGTTCCCATGTCTTGAGAACGGCAAGCAGGGAGCGCGGCCGGGCGGGTTCGATGATCAGGCGCGAGCCTTCCTTGCGGATAATGGCGTCCTCGCCCGGAAGCTCGAACTCACGGGGAATGCGGACCGCCTGGCTGCGGCCGTTCTTGAACAGTTTGACGTGACGCTCGAGGTTCATGGCGACTCCTTAGCATATGACATAGCCTATACAGGCTACAAGTGCGAGATGTTTGCGTGTCCGGCCGCCGCAAGTGACGTGCCATTCGCGAAAGGAAGCGGGATCGGAACGGTCTGACCGCCGGCAAGATTGATGAATGCCCCGGCATGCCCGATCGAACCGCGCCCGAGAAGATCGAAAAGCAGCGCGAGCGCATGGCTTGCGACGACGCGGTTGACGAACAGTGACTGACGCTCGAGCGCCTCTGCGACCGAACAGGATGGCGCATCGTCTTCAGCCACGCTTTCGTCGGCGAGTTCCGGAAAGACTTCGAGCACGGTGGGAAGACGTGGGCGATCGCTGTGACTGGTGCGGCGCGGGCAGCCGATCAGGTACTGGCCGTCGCCGGCGCGGTTACCGAGGTCCATCCAGTAGAGGGGCGGATTTCTGCCGGTCTGCAGAGCCGCCCCCAGCGCCCGGCGGGCCGCAGCGGTATCGACGCAGCTGATGAGCATGTCGAAGCCGTCGATCCCGATCGCTTCAGGAGCGCGTCCGTGAACCGCTTCCCAGGCCAGGCCATGCGCGAGATTGATGCGCTCGGTCAGCGTACGCGCCTTGGAATGGCCGATATCGCAGCGGTAGAATGGCTGACGGCCAAGGTTCGCCTCGGTGACGATATCGTCGTCGACCACGGTGACGTCGAGCGAGCGCGAGGAGATCGCGCGCAGTGCGGTGTCGAGCGCGGCGAGACCCATCAACATCTGCGCCCCGTTCCCGCCACAGCCGACCAGCAGGATCGTGATCGCACGATCGTCAAAGACAGCAGGAAGATAGTGACGCCGGGCCTGATCAGTCTGCATCGGGAGCTCCTGCAAAGGGACAGCGCGGCAAGGGCAGGAACATGCCGCCCGCACAGAGCCGTGCCGCCATGGTGGGACCATCGGGATGGTCGAGACGTCCGAAGACGATCGCTATCTTGGTGGCATGGGCATCATCGGTATCATCGGTGGCGCTGAAGAATGCGCGGCCGCGCGCATGGCTGTGGATGTCACAGACCATGTGCCAGTCAGGCGGCAGCCTGGGCATGCGATAGACCAGTCGCGTCGGCGTCGCTTCATCGATAGCGGGGAACTCCACGGCAAATTCACGGGTCGCCTCGTTCCACAGGATGAATGCGGCGGCCTCGTCAGGAATCTTGCTACGCAGATGCCCCAGTACCTCGTCGTAAAAGGCGCGCGGAACGAGGCCGCAGCGTAGATCGGCCCGCGGTGCCCCGATGCTGCCATAAGGAACATAGGCGGCGATGGACGCCGCAACCGGCACGTCCAGCGCCAGCCACGGGCGACGCAGGATCAGCTTCACACCGTCATGGCCGATGGCGAGACCATGGCCGACGCGAGAAGCGCGCAGCGCCTCGATGGCGGGCGACCTTCCGAATGGCGGCACCGGATAGCAGGGCATGGCGTCAAGCACCGCCGCTGCCGTCGCATCATCGGCGAGCATCGTCATACACGGCCCCGCGCGATGAGCCGGCCTACCGTCACCGCGCAGGCGGCGGTCCTTCGCGGGCCTATCCCCTGCCCGGCCGCGCCGGCGCCGAAAGGCTTGAGACGGCTCACCGGAAACCGGCGCGCGCCGCGCGCCGCCAGATCGTCCCAGAGCCGCACCAGCCCGCCCTTCCCGCGTATCGTCCGATCCTGCCCGATATTGGGATGTGTCGACCAGGAGTCGAACAGCGCGCTTTCATAGGCGGGAATGGAGGCGATGCTGAGCGCCCTGGGTTTCGGGATGTTGCCCCAGCAGAGACGTCCGTCGACGAAGACGTTGAGGATCGGCGAGTGCAGAACCGGGGTCTCGGCGCCAGGGCGTTCATTTACCGGGAGGGCATAGACGCCAAGCCCATGGCGTGTGGCGATCAGGAGATGGGGTGGATAGGGAACCGGCAGCGTCGTTCGCGCAGCAAGCGCATGGAGATCGGCAGGAGGATCCGACAGCGCGAAATAGGCCGGGCGCACCTCAGCCGGCACCCACCAGGCCAGCATGTCGGGATGAGCGACCAGCACATGTTCGGGGAGAAGCTCGGGCTGGGCGGTACGGCCAAGCGCCTGTGACCACTGCCGCAGATGCGCGCGCGTCAGCGGGCTGCCGACCGCGATCGTCGGCCGGCCATCGCCATCGTGTTCCACGGCATGGATGCTGGCGAAGGCGGTGGTATCGCCCTGCGCGGTGCCATAGGGTTTGAGATACCGAGGCGCCTGGTTCGTATAGAGCAGGATGGCGTTCGTCAGGACGAGACCGCCACCGCTGGCTTCGAAGTGGGTGCTATGGTCGGACATGGGTGGCTCCTGGGCTTGGGGGGATCGAAGCGGATGAGGTTCTGGACCGCGAGCAGGAACTGTGCGCCGAGCCGCAGTGAGGCGAACCAGTCGTCGATGCAGGCCACATCCGGCAGCGGGCAGATACCGGCGATATCCGTGAACCCCATTTCCATGCCGCTGCGCATGACATCGTCGAGTTCGCGCGCAAACGGCACGAAGGGAACCAGCGTCAGCGGCGGCAACGAGGCGCATTCCTCGATACCGGGAAGATATGCGCTCGCGACCTCGAAATCGAAGTGCCAGGCGCCGGCTTCGGGCAAGAGTGTGCCAAGCACCTCCCGCGCAGTACGCATATCCGCCAGCTTGCGACGCAGGGCAGCGGGAAGCCGGCTCGGCGGCGCCGCGTTCGCTGCGATCATCCAGCCCGGGCGGCGCTCGTCGAGCTGCGAAGGGAGCATGTGGCCGTCGAGATCCTCGGCGTCCGCGCCGTGACATTCGATCAGGCTGCGGCGGGCCGCTTCGTCATCGATTTCCCCCTCCCAGTAGTACATGGACATCTCGTCGAAGAGATCCTGGTAGCTGAAGACCGGCAGTACGCGCCCCAGCGTCTGCTCGAGCGCCCGGTAGGCGGCGGCGCGCCAGGCGGTGGGCGCATCGCCGGTTTCGATCCATCCGAGATCAAGCTGTCCCATGCTGTCGCAGATGATGGCGATCGCGGGCGGCCCATCCGCCTCGCTGCCCAGGACGGCGATGCGCAGATCGACGATATCGATCGGGTTCAGGATTTCGCGCACGGCGGCATCGAACACCGCCTCGATGCGGCGGCGGGCTTCGAGCCGCGTACAGGCTCTCGCATCCTGTGCCTGGGACGCGGCCCAGCGCCCGATCACCCGGTGATGGGGGGCGAGCGGCGCGTCGAAGATCGCCGGGACATCGGGCGATAGCGCGACGGCCCTGCCCGCAAGATCATCCCCAGGATCACTGGCAAGATCAGCCAAGCGGCGGGAGGCGAAGTCCGGCCGGCGGCTGCAGCGGTTCGCGGGACTCGCCCGCCCCGCCCTGCGGGTCGACGACGATCCGTGCATGGAGGGCTCGGGCCCGGGGGCTGCAGGCGGGCGGGGTGAAGCCGGCAGTGTCGCCATCGTCCGTCTCGATCCAGTCCAGGAGGGTTTTGCGCAGCACCGGCGGGATGGTCGCGCCGCGGCGACGCGGCGCCATCGGCACCGGGATCAGCCCTTGGTGCCGACGGCGCGGCGATATTCGGTGACATGCGCGCCGCCCATGACCCCGGCATCGACCGTCTCGGCGTTGAGGATCGCCGGGTAGAGCGTCGCATGATAGGCGCGCAGCGCGGCCGGATCCTGCGCGAGATGCGGCGGCACCGGCAGGTCGATGCCGTCATAGCGAAAGGTTCGGGTGAGATGATCGATCTGCATGACTGTCTCCTGGGAGTGATCGGGAGCGATGGGGCGAGTTTTTCCTGCCGTGCGTCACCAGAGGCTGGCGGGCTCTTCGGGCTTGGCGCCGGTAGGCAGACTGCCGGCCGCCTGCGCTTTCGCGCCGGCGGTCGCCGGTTTCGGTGTCGGTGTCGGTGTCGCCGGCTTGGCCTTCGCGGCCGCGGCAGCGCGGGCGGCTTGCGTCGCCTGGCGCTGCTCTTCCAGCTGATCGGCGAGCGCCTTGCGACCCGCGATGAGCTGGCCGAGCGCGCCGTCCTCGCCCCGCGCAAGTTCGGCATCGATCTCGGCGGCGCTCGCGGTGAGCGCGATCGGCCGGAGTTCACCGGCTTCGGGCTTGTGGCCGCCGCCTTCGATCATGCGCGGGATGATGGTGAGCGTGACCATGCCCTCGGGGCCGGCGACAAGATCGCAGCCGAGCGAATAGCGGGCGAGCAGCGGGAGCAGGCTGGTTATCAGCATAGGGAGACATCCTTCTGGAAGAGCGTGGGTTCGTTCAGGCGGCGAGGTGCGTGATCGGAACCTCGCTCGTGGGTGCGACCGGGCGCGCAGGCGGCGACCCATATGCACCGTCGAGGGTCATGGCGCTCGGCAGACGGCCTGCCCACTCGAAGCCGAGCACATGGAGCATGCCGGTGATGAGATCGGTCTTCTTCTGGCCGAGCAGTTTTGCGAACGCCTTCTCGCCGATGTGCGTGATCAGCCCGCATTCGCGGGCGATGAACCTGAGTTCCTCCTTCGAGTAGCGTGCGAGGAAGGTCTTATCGACCTGCCAGGCGTCGCGCAGGTCGACGGCGAAAGCCCGCGCCAGGTCGGCGACATGATTGAAACTGGTGACATCCTTCGCATAGGCCGCGCCGATGGCGGACAGCACTGTCGCGGCCTGCGCTTGCGGCAGTGCTTGGATCTCCGCGATCTTCTCGCTGAAATCGAGATCGGGGAAGGACGCGCCGACCAGCAGCCCGGCACGCCCGCGCAATGTCTCCGCCTTGATCTGTGGGAGCGTGCCGGACATCGCGGCGACCAGGATCGTGGTCTGGGCATGGGCCGGATTAGCGGCGAGCGCGCGGGCGAGCGCGGTGCGCCAGGTCGCCTCGCGCAGTTCCCTGGTCCGGGTCGCGATCGACCGGGCGGTGACGGGGGACTTCGGCGTGTCCGGCTTCCTGGCGCCAGTATCGATCGGCGCTGTCGGTTTTCGGGCATCATTCGCAGAAGATGCGGCCTGTTCATCCCGGAGATGAAGGAAGGGCGCGCCGCTGTCCCCGGTGTCGTCATCCACGACACCGTCTTCGTCACCATCGGCAGCGATATCCGGATCGTCGATAGCGTCGATCTCGTCCTCGGCCTGCTTAGCGCCGGTATCGTCACCAGTGGTTTTCGCAGCCCGCGCAGCCTTTTCTGCGCATTCCTCCTGTTCGAAGCGGATCATTTCGGCGGCCTGGGTCTTGAGTTCGAAACACCCGGCATTGGTGCAATGCCCGTCCTCGATATGCGTCTCGAACAGCGCACGCTGCGCTGCGGAGTTGAACGGGCAGGCAAGGCACTCGCTCTTATCGAAGCAGGCATGGGCGAGATCCTGGGTGACCCGCATCAGCAGGTCGCGCGTCTTCCCGACGTCGAGACCGGAGGCAAGGATCGTCTCCAGCGCCTTCTCCTGCTTGTCGGCGGGAACGGCGGCGAGCAGTTCGGCATGTCCCAGCTTGATCCGGCGCTCGTCGAGCGCGTGCTTGACCGGCTCGCAGAGGCCCGCGAGCGCGAGGCGGCGATCGAGCTTGGTTTTGGACCACCCGAGCCGGCGAGCGGCTTCACCGCGATCGTCCTGGCAGGCGGCAAGAACGCGGACCGCCGCATCGGCCTGCTCGGTTTCCGAAGCATCGTCGCGCACGTCGTTCTCGTCGATCGCCGCCTCGAGGGCCTCCTGGTCGGTCATCTCGCGGATGATGACGGGGACTTCGCCCTCGGGCCCGAAGGCCTCGAGCGCCGCGCGGTAGCGGCGCCCCCCGGCGACGATGAGATAGCCATCGCTCGTCTCCCTGGCGGGACGAACCAGTATCGGCTGGAGCATTCCGCGCAGGCGCAGCGATGCCACGAGCTCTTCATGCTTTCGGCTGTCGAAATAGCGGCGCGGATTATATCCGGCGCTGATGCTGGCGAGCGGCAGCGTGGTGGCGGGCGGGGGCGATGCGGCGATCAGCGCGGAGATCCCCGTGCCGAGGCGGCGGGTACGAGCGCGGGTCATGAGCCGGGCCGCAGGGTGGCGGTGCGGCTGAGACCGGGAATGCGCGGGTCGTCATAGACGCTGTTCACCGACATCTGCAGCGCCTGCTGGCGGGCGCTGAACCAGGTCGAGGCGGTGACTGTGTAGCTCTGGGTGGCATAGTGCTCGCCGTCGCTGAAGAAGGCGACGTCCACGGTGAAATCGGAAAGGGGAACATCGGACTGGGCACGCATGGCCTTATCCTTTCATGAGCATAGCCGCCCCGGTCGAAGACCGGAGCGGGCGATGGCGGGGAAATTCGGATCGGGAAGTGCGCCTCAGAGCGCCTGTTCGAGCAGCTTTCGGGCCTTGCCTTCGAGTTCGAGGCGGCTGTCCTGATGCGGCCTCGTGCGGGCCAGCGCGGTGATGCCCTGCACGAAATCATAGACGCTCGTGGGCGGATGCCCTTCCTCGGCGAGGACCGTCTGGATGATCTTCGTCGTCTCGGTTTTCGAGAAGCCGCGCCGCCGCAGGAAGGCGTCGCGGTCCTCGTCCTTGCGCGCGACGATACGTTCGTGCGCGGCGTTGATGCCGGTGATGAAACGCTGCGGGGAGGAGTTCGCGAAGTGCTCGAGCGCCGGGGCGGCCTGGTGCGCGAAGCGGGCGCCGGCGAACTTCGAGTGGCGGATGTTCACTTCCTCGAAATTCTCCACGCCCCATAGGCACCGGTTCGCGCATACGCCCCGTAGATAGAATGTCGCGATGCCAAGGGTCTTGGAGCCGACCTCGGAATTCCAGGCATAGAACCCGCGAAAATAGAGGTCGGGATCACCATTCGGCAGTTTACCGGCCTCGATCGGATGCGTGTCGTCGACAAGGAATACGAAGACATCCCTGTCCGATGCGTAGAGTGTGGTTGTGTCTTTAGTAATATCGACATAGGGGTTATAGCGCATGCTTCCCCAATCGATATTTCCAGGGACTTTCCACCGTGTATCGCCGACGCCGTCCCCGGCGAATGCCATGATGGCCTGTATCAGTTCCCAGTCGTACACCCTGCCATACTGACTTCCGGTCGCAGCCCGCAGTTCTGTTCGGCCATCGTCGGTCTGCAATATTTTGACCTGTTCGCCTCTGTGGGTAAACAGTCCGTGCTGGAGATTGATACCGGCGAGCGCCGCGGGCAGCTGGCGCAGATAGGAGGCCGGGGCGCCGACGAGGCTCGCGACCTGGCCGAAGGACCAGTTGGTGGGTGTGAGTGGACGCTCGTCGCCAGGGGCGATCAGCGTGAGCCGTTCGGGAGCATCGCTTCTCGCCTCGACGCGGATCGCGCGGCTTTCGACAGTCCGGGTGGTCGAGCGATCGGCGCGGGCTCGCACGCTGTCGTAGAGGCTGGAGAGCGAGAGGAATTTCTCGTCGTCGGGCCTGGAGAACCATTCCGAGGACACGCGGCCACTGCGGCCGCCGCGCGAGACGTCGATGCGATAGGGAGCGGACGCGGGGGGCGTGTCGGTCATGCGGGCTATGCTCGCCATGGAAACCATCTCCTTGAGCTTGAGGGTAACGGGACGATCCACGTCTCCCGTCACCTTCCCGCACCCCCTTCCCCCCCCTTTCCGGGTCATGGGATCGCGCATTCCAAAGCGGCTGATTTGGCGCTAGGATAGCGGCCGCGTTCCAAATCCTCCTTCTGGCTCAACGATCGCCAGGAGGTCTGTGCAGTGACGACATTTGGTATATTGGCGCGGCTGACGCAGCTGATGCTGTCGGCGCGGCTGGGTGCAAGGCGAAGCCTGTTCGAGGCCTTCACCCTCGAAGCCCTCGTGATCGCGATGGGCGTTGCCGGACCCTACGCCCTCAAACTCCTGATCGACATGCTGGCAGCTTCCTCGGAATCGCGCCTGTATCTGTTCGTCACCGTGATGCTGTTCGTGGGATGCTGGGCAGGCGCATCGATCCTCGAAACCGCGAGGCTGTCGTGCACCGCGAAAATGGTCGATGCGCTGGCGCGGCATTACACCATCCGCGCGCTCGCCGCGGCCCTGCCCGAGATCACCGCGGCGCGCGACAGCCGCAGCGGCCGCGTTCCCGGCATGCTGGAGCGCCTGCCCTATAGCCTGACGCTGGTCGTCGAGGGTCTGATCTGGCGGCTCGGGCCGGTGATCCTCCAGGCTCTGGCCAGTCTCGTGGTGATCGCAGGCCTGATCCGGCCGCGTTATGTCCTGATCCTGGCGCTGACGCTGGTGGGTTTCCTCGCCGCGACCTGGCTCGGCGCCAGGCGTCACCGCGTTCATGCCGAGGCGACGAATACGGCGGCATCGCATGTCTCGCGCACCATCGGCGATATCCTGCGCAACGCCCGCCGCGTGGTGCTGAACGGCGCGCTCGACCGCGAGCTGCGGCATACCGGCGCTGCCCTCGGTTCGAAACGGTACGAGGCGGCCGGCATGTACCGTTCGCTCACGCTCATGGCCGCGCTGCAATTCTGCGTGGTCGGGCTCGGTCTCGTGGCGCTGCTGCTGCTTGCCGCTCTCGATGTCGGCCAGGGGCGCATGAGTGCGGGCGATTTCGTCCTGCTCCAGACATACGCCTTCCGGCTGACCGTGCCGCTCAGTTCGCTCGGGTATATCCTCGCGCAGGCTGGAGTGGCGATCGCCAATATTCGCGACGTCCTGAACTTTGCGACCATCGATACAGATAACAGCGCCCTGTCCCCTGGTCTTACAGCGTCGTCAGATCTTGTCGCCGAGAATGTAAGCTTCCGCTATGGCGAGGGCATGCCCGGCGTGGCCGGGATATCTGTGCATGTTCCGGCTGGTTCTTTCGTCGCGATCGTCGGTCCCAACGGTTCGGGCAAGTCCACGCTCGCCCAGCTTCTCGCAGGCGTGCTTACCCCCTCTTCCGGCAGGATCGCGGTGGGCGGGACAGATATCGCGACGATCCCCTGGGCGGATCGGCATCGCCATATCCTCTATGCGCCGCAGTTCATCGGCCTGTTCAACCGGTCGCTGCGCGAGAACATCCTCTATCCCCCGGCGAACCAGGCGATCGGCGATGTCGAGGAATTGCTGCACCTTTGGAGGTTTCACGAGCCCGGCAGGTCGATCGACTTCGAGATGGAACTCGGGGAACAGGGCGAGCGTCTTTCGGGAGGCCAGGTCCAGAAGCTGGAGCTCGCACGGCTGGCAGGCGTGGACGTGCCGGTGCTGATCCTCGATGAAAGCACCTCCGCGCTCGATCCGCGCAGCGAGGCGAACGCGATCGCGAAATTGCGGGGCAGAGCCGGCGGGGACACCACGCTCATCATGATCACCCATCGGCTGGCAACGGCGCAGGACGCGGACCAGATCCTGTTCATGGAGGGCGGACGATTGGTAGGCTTGGGGAAACATCGGGAGCTTATGGATCTTCACCGGTCATATCGGCAATTGTGGTTGGAGGAACGCTCGGCGAAGTTGCCTGATGGTCAATGGCCGGATCAGAAGAGGCTGAGTTGACGTGGTAGCGGCGCTGGTTTGTTGCAGTCGGGCGCAGGTTCGGTCTCACCGATTGAGTAGGCCGTTTTCGCAGCCAAAACAGGCGGAATCATTTCGTTGGGGGTCTTGTCCTGGGGCGCTGACGCGAGCCGGGCCGTCCAACCGCCAAGGATGTGGGCCGGTGTGAGCCACTGTTCGCGGAACTCACCGGAAAGGGTATTGCCGACGATCAGGCGCGCGGGAACGTGCAGCAGCGACAATTGCGCATAGGCCATGTGGACTGCGCGGGGATCGATATCGATCGCGGTCACATGGAGGTGGCGCTGGTAATTGATACCTTGCGATCGCAGGACGTCGGTAAGCGCGATGACCATGCTACCGGACCCGCATGCCGGCTCCATGGCGGTAAGATGTCCGCGAGTTTCTATGCTTTCCCGAAGGGTGGCGGGATTGCCGATCAGCATGGCCGCCATCGCTCTGCTGAGCGAATAGGGCGTGAAGAACTGGCCCTTCGCCTTGTTGTGCAATTCGAGATCATGGAACAGCGCGCCGAGCACATCGCCCATCCCCGCTTCCAGCGCGAGGGCGAGTTCGGCCATGACCCGTGGGAAACTTTCGACGACGTCGGCGCCGTAGCGCCCGATAATGTCGAGGTAACGGGCTTCGCGCCGCGCACGCTCGCGCAGATCGACGCTGTTGGCGATCGCGATCGCCATCGCCTCCGTGCAGTGCCCGAACACCGTGTAGATATCGTGGCGCGGCTGGCAGCGCTCGAGGAGCTTCCGCATGGCCTTGAGATGCGGGGCATGGGCTGCGGACCCATCCAGAGCAAACAATGAGGCGGCCATCGCTCAGGCCGCTGCTCGCCACTCGTACAGCAGATGGGCATCCGGGTCGTGATCCGAACCGATGGAAATGCGCACCAGCTTGCCGTCGCAGGCGAAGGCAGCGGCGCGTGGGAAATCGAGATGGCTCCTGCCTTCGAGGATCAGGTCGCCCGATCGTACCTTGGTGATCGTGCGGGTGGTTCCCAGCGATCGATGGCCCGCCGGCGCATCGATGAGTTTCAGGGTATCGCCCGGCTTCACCCGCTTCTTGAACGCGGCGAGCGACACCAGCGCTTCGACCGGATTTCTGGGACCGCGCCTCTTCGCGAGCGCCGCCCAATAGGCCCGCCCGATCCACGCTTCGCAGAAGAAAGAGCAACTGTGAAATCCCTGCAGCGCATTGGCGCACGTGAAACCGAACCGCTCCATCTGGTCGCGCACATCGACGATGAACGCGTTCTGCCTATCGCGGTCGGTAAGGTCGGCAGGCGTATCTAGGATTTCTGCGGTGACCTTCCGGCCGCCCGCAAATTTACTCGTGCTGATCGCGAAGCGCGTGAGGATGAACTGATCAGCGAGATGCCGTCCCATCCGTGACGCAAGGGAAGGCAGATCCTCCCCCGAGCGGTACAGATCGCCCTGGTACTGGAAATTGCCGCGTTCGTCGTAATCGGTCTGGCTATACAGGCGCGCGGGCGCACCCGGCGCGGTGACGTCGGTCATGGGTCTATCCTTGTTTTGCGGAAGAAGGTCGCGACGGGACGCGGCGGCGTCTCGCCGACCGCCGTTTCACGGCATGTAGATGCCGAAGGGATTAGGTTTAAGGTGCCGCACCGGCCGAGCTTTGCCGTACGGCGATCCAGTCGAGATAGCCGAGACGGGTCGCGTCATTGGCGACTTCGGTTCTCCAGTCGGACACGGGATGGAACGGGTGATCGCTCCAGGGATCGGCAGCGGGCTGCAGCGCTTTCGAAAGTCCCTCGGCAGTCTCGCTGAATTCGATCCGATCGGCAAAGATGGCGCACCATCCACCGCCCGTATCCTCGGGCCGGGGACGCGAAGACCCATAGCTCCACGTAAAGCCGATCGGCGCTTCGCCCAGCGTCTGCCGGCAGCAGCGCTGGATCAACGCGGCTATGGCGTCGGGTTTAAAATCGCTGTCACCATAGATCGACACCCTGCACGGATCGGCTCCGGTGACCCGGAGCTCGGCGCTGAACTGGGGAAACCGCGGATCGTCGAAGATCGCGAGCAGGCCATTGAAAGGGTTGCCCAGTTCGACCGGCGGGAAAGCCGCGAGGAATTCTGCGCTCGGGTTGCCTGGTGCCAGCTCGTCGTCGAGGTCAGCGGCATGCTGCCATGCCTCTTCGATCAGCGCGGCTTCCTTCGCCGTGCAAATGAATGCGACCGAGCCCTGAACATGGTGATCAGCCATGGGGGATCTCCGAGATGACGACATCGGTGGGCTCGTCGTCCACGATCAGCAGGGCAGGCGGATTCCTGCGCGCACGCTGGTAGTCCGCTTCGATTGTTTCGATGCTTCCCAGTTCCCGGATGCGTTCGATGGAGAAGACCTGCTCGTCTTCCTCGGTCGTCAGAAATTGCTGTGGTTCGCCGTTACCCGTGTAAACGATGCGAACCGACGGGAAGCTTCCAGGAGAAGCGCCAGACCAGCGAATATAGTGGAGACCGTGCCGGCGACAAATTTCCTCGATCTCTTCGAAACAGCCGTTGGCGACATCATGATCCATGAGCGCGAGTGGCTTGCCGACCGGGATATCGTCGGGATCGAACGGCGTGCCGTCCCAATCGACCGCCGGATTATCGGCTCTGATCGCGTTGATCAGTTCGGGGTAGCAGGACCGGGCTAGTCTGCCGCCGATCAGGATGTGCGCGGATACGCAGTTCGCCATGTTGCACCTCATGGAATAGCGAGACCTCGAACTGGTCTTCTGCTCTACTCCTCCCCCTCCCCTTTCCGCGGACTGACGGGCTTGTTTCACTGACGACTTGCATGAGGCGTGGGAACAGGCTTAGCTTTCCGGCAATTCTTTTTCGGCAAGAGCCAACTTCCCTATTGCCTTGCCTTAGCCTGGAGTTTTTGCGTGGCCGATACCGAGCAGCCCGATCTCACTGCAATGACCGTGCAGTTACTGAGCGCCTATTTCTCGAACAACCAGGTGCCGGCCGGCGACATCGCCGGGATCATCGAAGCGACACGCGGCGCCCTCGAAGGAAAGGCCGAAGCCGAAGCGCCCGCGCCGGTGGAGCATGTTCCTGCCGTATCGGTGCGCAAGAGCCTGGCCTCGCGCGAGCACATCATCAGCATGATCGACGGCAAGCCATACAAGACGCTGAAACGGCATCTGGCGACCAACGGGCTGACCCCGGCCGAGTATCGCGAGCGCTACAAGCTCCCGCGGGACTATCCGATGGTGGCTCCCGCCTATTCCGAGCACCGCCGTGCTGTCGCTGCTAAGCTGGGCCTGGGAAGAAAGGCTGGCGAAACGGCACAGAAGGAAGCGTCCGTCACCGAACAGGCCGTACAGGAGGCAGCGCCGACGCCGGCCCCGGTGAAGGAACAGAAGCCGAAACGTGCGCCCGGCAAGGCCAGCGCGGTAAAGCAGGGTGACGAGGCCCTTGGTGTTACATCCGGGCAAACGCCGGAATCAGCGCCTGCATCGGCGCCGGAAAAGCCCAAGCGCTCGCGCGCGAAAGGGGCTAACGCCAAGCCGACCATCGAGGCTCCCGTGATCGCCGTCGAGACGCCGGAAGCCGCACCCATGGCATCGGTCACACCGGCTGTCTCGGCTGCGGCCGCACCTGCGCCTGTGCCTGTGCCTGTGCCAGCACCCGCGCCCAGAAAGGCGAAGGGTGCAGCCACAAAGTCTGTCGCAAAGAAACCGGCGGCGAAGAAGGCATCCCCGAAAGCATCCAGCGGTGCGAAGAAGCCCGCCGCTGCCAAGGAAGCTGCCGCCCCGTCGACCACTCCGGAAACCCAGACTCCTGAAGCTGCGAAAATGGAATCGTCCACGCCTGCCCCCAAGAAGAAGAAGCTCGGGATCGTCACTGACGCTAAGTCCACCACATCGCCGAAAGCCAAGACTTCCAGCAAGCGTACGAATGCCGCCAAGAAAGATGCGGCCAAGGTTGATACACCGGCATCCGCAGAATGATTGGAGAGGGTGAAGTGCGATGCTGCCGCGCTTCACCCTTTCCTTCTGCAATATAGTGGGATCTGGAGCGGCATAGCTTCGCGCGGCAGCGGTGGATCAACTCCGATCCTCAATGATCCTCGTCAATATGTCGCACGCGCAATCGGGTGGCAGGAACAATCTGGTCCTGAAACTCAAGACCTCCGAGAATGCCCCACAGGACTTGAGCCAGGTGCGATCCTCCGGCCGGTAATCGCGGATTTCGAGGCGGGGACTATCGTTGACCTGGACCCGAACCAGCCTGGCTGGGCCCAGGCCCGGAATCGCTACGCCGCCGGCCATGCGCGCGCCGGCAATGATCTCGTCAGGCCCTAGAATCACGCCACCGGCAAGCCCGAATGCCTGTTCGAGCCGCTCGAGGGCGCCGGGATGGATGATACGCCCGAGAATGGACATGCCGGTGCCGTCGTCGATCCGCCATACGCGCACGTCATCGGCGGGTAGCCTCTTCCACACGGGCAGGAGCAGGCCCGTCGCCAGCGTGATCGTTTCGACCACAAGCCTTTCCCCAGCATCGCGGGCTTCCGCGTCCCAGAGCGCCTGGAAGCTATCACGCTCGATCTCCTCCCAGTGGCTGCCGGCAAGTGCCGCGACGTCCATTCGCGCCCGGCCACCAGGGCGTATGAGATAACAGCGTTCGATCCATTGGCCCTCGTCGTCCTGCCCCGGCCATGTCGGCACATAGAGCGCCACCCGACCCGAGCGCGTGTTGTGCAGCCACCGCACGTCGTCCGAACCGCGCAACTCGTACTGCAACGCGGCCCAACTGGTGACCGGCGGTCTTCGATGAAGTTCGAGCCGTAACAGCCTCGTTTCCGCGCCGGTCACCGGGTCGGCGCGCAGGAGCTGGTCGGACAGAACATGCACACGTTCGGCGCGGATCGTCTCGATCCCCAGATCAAGCGTCCCGGCGGCCCGCGCCGCCTCGACGCGATCCTCGACCAGTCCCAGGAATTCTTCGAAGATGCGGTTCTGCGTGGCGATGCGCAAGGCCAGGATGCGATTGAGCCAGCGGTGGATCGGCGGCAGGCGCTCCTTCAGTTCCCCGCCCTCGTCGCACAGTTCCAATCCGGTGATCTCCTGGAAATCGGCGAGCGTCACACTGCGCAGCTTGCCCTCATAAAGAAGATGGAACCACTGGACGAGCGCATCGCGCGCGAACTCGGATTCCAGACTGTCGGATGGATCGAAAAGATTCTGCGATCCGGCCTGACGCTGGCCCCGGGTCAGCGCGCCGAGCGCTTCGAGGCCCCGGATAATCGTGCTGAGGAACCGGCGCTCGCCGCGGCAATCGGTCGTGAGCGGGCGATAGACCGGCGGCGTCACCTGATTGGTGCGGTGGCTGCGACCGAAGCCCTGTACTGCCGAAAGGATGCGAAATCCCAGTTCGAGGAGAAAATGGGTCCGGCGACAATGCGCGGTCGGGCAGTTCCGATCCGAATGCATGGACCGGCCGGTGCTGCCCGCGAGAGAGAAGGCGGCGATCGATTTATTGCCGTTCTGAAAGGCCTGGACCTCGAGGACATTGGCGCGGGCGCCGCGCCTCTCGATCTTCTGCCGGCCCGTACTGTCGGTGACGATGCGCCGGGAACGGCCCGTGATCTCGGCGACCCGCTCCGTACCAAAATGTGCGATCAGCGCGTCGAGCGCGGTCGGAATGGCAGGCAGAGCGCACAGGTCCTCGATCAGTTCGTCGCGAGAAGCAATTGCCTGCCTGCAGAGCACGGGATTGCCTTGGGCGTCACTCATCGGTTCCGAGCGAACCGTGCCGTCATCGGCGCGAAAGACCCGCATCTGGCGCACCGGGAAGGCATTTTTCAGATAATCGACGAGGGTCTCCTTGGGAGAGACCTGGACATCCATCATCGCCCGTTCCTCCGGCGAGAGTTCGGACAGTCGCCGGTCCATGATGGCTTCGCCCGTGCTCGCCAGCTGCACCAGCACGGCATTACCCGCCGCCAGTTCCTGCTCGATGGCCGCGATGAGCGTCGGAATCTTCAGGCTCACGAGCAGGCTGGAGAAAAACCGCAACTTCGCCCCCTCGAAGGAGCTGAGCGCTGACCCGCGCGCCTGGCCGTTCTGGGTCTTGCCGGAAATCCTATCGACCACGCCGATCTCGGCGAGAACTTCTCGGAGGCCTCGATGGATGATCCCCCAACTGTCCGCGTAGGCATCGTATACCGAGATCTGGTCCGGCGTGAGCGCATGCTCCAGCGGTTCATACTCGACGCCGGCGAAGCTCAAGGCGCGCGCGGTGTAGAGACCCATCGCCTTGAGATCGCGGCAAACGACTTCGAGCGCGGCGATGCCGCCCTCTGCCATGGCCTTCATGAACATGTCGCGTGTGGCGAAGGCCGTACCGGCTCCCCATAGCCCGAGACGAACGGCATAGGCGAGGTTTTCCGGCCGCGCCGCGCCGGTCGCCGACATGTAGAGGATGCGGGCGCGTGGGAGCGCATTTTGCAGGCGGACGCCGGCGAGCCCCTGTTCCGAGCCGTGCGCCTTCCCGAAATCCGTCTCGGTCCCGGCTGCATGGGCCATGGCGTGGGATTCGTCGAAGACGATCACCCCGGAGAAATCCTTACCGGTCCAGTCCAGCAACTGCTGCAGGCGCGATGCCGTATCATGGCGGCTCGAGCGCAGCGCAGCGTAGGTCAGGAAGACGATGCCGCTTTCCATGGTGATCGGTGTGCCCAGCGCAAAGTTCGCGACCGGCTGGATATCGATGGCAAGGCCGCCAAGCGCTGTCCAGTCACGGCGCGCGTCCTCGATGAGATCGGCCAGCGAAATCCAGATCGCGCGGCGATTGCCGCGGTTCCATTGATCGAGAATGATGCCTGCTGCCTCGCGCCCTTTCCCGACGCCGGTCCCATCGGCAACGAAGAAGCCGGTCCGGTAGGCGCTGCCCTCCTCGTCCTCGAGCAGGCGATCACCGGCCAGATTGGCCGAGAAGCGCCCGGGAAGATCGCGTTCGTGCGCTTCGCCTGCATGGATGATGGTCTCAAGCTGCGCGTCGGAGAGCGCCTTGAAGGCACGCTTCTGGAGACGGGGGTGGTAGCGAGGGGCCGGAAGCGAGACGGATGCCATCGCGATGGATTCGACGAGTTCGTCCGGATGCGCGCAGGCGTCGTCGATCACAAGCCGAGCGGGTTGCCACAGGGAATAGATGCCGATCGCCTGTCCCGGTGCGAGCGGCGTCTCCCGTACGCTGTAAGATACCGGTTCGGGCGGTTCGCTCGCGGGAATGCGGACTGGCGGCGCTATTTTCCGTGAAGGCCGCGTTATCAGGGGAGCAGTCAGCGGTGGCTTGGGTTCGGGCGCGGGACAGGGCTTGGCCACCGGTGCGGGAGCCGGGGGTGGATCGAAAGGATCAAGCCGGGAGGGAAGAGCCAGCACGATATCGAGAGCAGCCTCGATCGTGTCCGCGACATGACGCTGGGCTTCTCCTGTCCATCCCTTGTCGTAAACGAAGAGACGGACATCGATACTGGTCCCATGCTTGGCATAGGGGTTACCGCGGATGGTGATCTCGGCGCGCGGCGGCGCCATCTCGGCAACGGCAGTGTAGCCGAGCGAGGCGGTGCCATCCGCCGCGAAGTTCGGCGGCATGATCGCCACGCAGCGGCCGCCGGGGGCGAGGCGGCCCAGCGCGGCGCGCGGATGGCGGGCGCCGGCGTGGCGATCGACACCGCGCCCGGCACTGCGGCTGAAGGGTGGGTTGATCAGCACCAGCGTCGGCCTCGGAGCGCTCGCGAGCAGATCGCCGATATGTTCGCCGTCATGGCGAGTAACGGTTCGATCGAAGATCCGGCCGAGCAGGTCGGCCCGTTTCGGATCTAATTCATTGAGTTGCAGGCACGCACCCGCTCGCCATGCATGGACCGCGAGCATCCCCGTGCCCGCCGACGGCTCGAGCACGAGGTCATCCTGCCGGATCTGCCCGGCAAGGCCTGCGAGCCAGGCGAGGCTCAGCGGCGTGCTGAACTGCTGAAATTCAATTTGTCGCTCGGAACGATAGGTCTGGGTCGGGAGCGCATGTTCGAATCCCCGCAGTGCCGTGAATATCTGCCGTGGCTCTCCCTGAAGAAGCGGGCAATCGGCGTCCTGGAGCAGCATCACCTGCGCGGCTTCGAGTGCATCGTAGGCATCGCGCATGGTCCAGGCGCCATCGGCGTCGTCGGCCCCGAATGCCTCCAGCATGAAGCGCTTGAGAGCCTGTCGTGTAATCTGCGCGCCGCGGCGCATGTGCTGGGCGAGCGATATGGCGACGCAATGCAAGGATGCTGGTGCATCCATGGTGGCGAAGGCGAGTTGGGACATATGCTTGGACACCTCGGCAGACAACGGGATCATTCATCGCTCCCTTCCCCCCCTCCGCTCCTTGCGCGCTGGTCCCGGTGCGGATGCCAAGAATTGGAGATGTCCCGAACGATGACGAGCGGGCGAAGGCGGGCTAGAAAGGGAAATGGCTTTCTCGTTCGACTATCTCGATGAACTCGATCAGCTGCTGCTCGCGCAGGGCGACGACTGCATGCTGCTCACCCAGCTCGACGGCTTCCTCACCGGCGTCATCGTCAGCCCGGACCTGATCGTGCCCAGCCAATGGCTTAAGACGGTCTGGGCGGGAGACGACGGCGAGGGCATTCCCACTTTCGTCGATGCCGGCGGCATGCAGCATTTCATCGATCTGGTGATGCATCGCTACCATGAGATCCTCGCATCGCTGGCACAGCCCGGCACGTTCGAGCCGGTGCTGGAAATCGACACCCGGACCGACGAGACGCTGTGGGAGATGTGGATCGAGGGGTTCGGGCAGGCGATGGACATCTCGCCGGCCGGATGGCTACGGGTTCTGGCCGACGATGACGCCGGATGCCGGGCGGCGATCGAGGGCATCCGGACATTGCGCGCCTTTGCCGACGGGACGCGGAAGCTCACGCGCGCCGAGGAGGATCGCTGGGATACCGAGGCGCCCGACCTGATCCCGATCTGGGTGGAGATGCTGCATCAGTGGCGGCTGGAGAATGATCCACACCGGCCTTCCAGCATCAAACGCCAGAAGATTGGCCGAAACGACCCCTGCCCCTGTGGATCGGGGCGCAAATACAAGAAGTGCTGTGGCCTGAACTGAGGGGACGAGGCGGGACCGGGACAGGCCCGGTCCCCACGATCTTCACGCAGCGTGCGGCAGAGTTTCGTCGGTTGCATTATCGGATGCGTCGACCGACCGGACGGGCATGTCCGCATCGGCATTCGCCGCTTTAGCATCGGCATCGGCTTCCCCTTCGGAAGGGCCAAATCGCATCTGCTCGGGCAGCCAGGCGAGTGCCCGTTCCTGGATCTCGGGCTCGATGACCACGTCTCCGCCAAAGAGCCGCTCGGCCGATGCGGCAAGGTCGTGCTTCTTCGAACCCGAATAGCGCACGCGCAATTCCTCGCCGCCGATCCCCTCGAAGAGAGCGAGGATGCCGGGCCTGGTCAGCTTGTCGAAGAAGGTCAGTGCGGTGGGGCGCCACCAGGCGGCGACGTCGATGCCGAGCTTGCGACCGAGATGGTTGAGGAAGTCGGTGCCCTCGCGCCCATCGGGAACGGCATGGAGCGTGCGCGCGATCGCCCAGCCCAGCCAGGCCGCCCGCGCTTCATCGCCAAGCGCGCAGAAGGCATCGTAACGCTCCTCAAGCCCCGAGTAGCCGGTCCAGCTGCGATCGAGCGCCTCTTCGAACCTGCGCCATTCTGCCGCAGCCGGGGTCTCGGGCTTGAAATCGGCAAGCAACGGTTGGGGCGCCGTGGCATATAGATCGCACGGCACGATGCAGGGCATATGCCGGCATTCCCGCTCGACCATGAGGAAGGTACCGAGATCGAGCGCGAATGCCGGGTCGCTGGCGACATGGACGGCGAGGAGCTCGGTCTTCATCATCGCCAGCATCTCCCGCAGGCGCTGGCTCATGGCGGGCGCGGTATCGATCGCCGCACCGGAGCCGCTGAGCCCGTCGGCAGGTTCGGCGTCTTCGTCATCGCTCTCGTCGGCACCCGTGTCGGCAGTGGGTGCGAGGTAGAGCTGATGATGGATCTGCGGGGTTCCATCGGGTTTCAACACGACATAGCCGAGCGCGGAGGCTTTCTGCTCGGCGTCGAGCACGGGTTCACGTTCGGTGATCGCACCCAGTTCAGCCTGGAGGTCGGCATAGCGCTGCGCCTCATCGCCTTCGGGCTCACAGGTTTCATCTCCCGCGCGAAGGTCGATCCCGGCGATTTCCGCTTCGATCTCCTGTTTACGTGCTTCCTGGTCTTCGGTGAGGGGCTCGATGCTTCCGCTCAGCGGTTGCAGCGCGAAGGTCGCCATATAGGGAACGTGCTCGGCGGCAACCACCCGCACCTCGCCCAGCCCTTCACGCTGACGGATCACCTCAGCCTGCGCGGCGAGCTTTTCTGCGGCGAGGTCATCGAGAATATGGGTATCGATCCAGCGCTCATCGGTAGCGGTCGAAAACAGATCCTGGTCTTCGACCCGCCCACCGGCGGCGATATAGGCGTCGCGTCCGACCAGCAGCGCCCTGGGATCATCGGCGCGGTAGCTGTAGGTCTTGAGCGCGCGCCGGATCTCGTTGACGTTATCGCGCGAATAGCCGGTCCGCAGCGATTCCCACACCGCCATCTGCCGGCCCGTATCTGCGGTCGTGGCATAGGCCTTGGCAACGTCGAGCGTGATCTCGTCGCCCTCGAGCGCGGCGAAGATCGGATCGGCGAGATTAGCCAGGCGCAGGCGGCCGAGCACGAAGCGTTCCTCGATGCCGAAGCGCCGGGCGATGTCCGCGGGGTTCAGCTTTTCGACCTCGATAAGGTCGCGGAAAGCGAGGCAATCTTCGGCGGGAGAAAGCGGCGCCCGTTCAAAATTCTCGACGAGGCTGACCTCGCGACCGTCCTTCGTATTGGAAAGGACCAGGACAGGCACTTCATGATCGGGCCGCAGTCGGCCCTTCTCGATCAGGCGGTGGATCGCGTCGAGGCGCCGGCCACCGGCGGTGATGCGGTAATGCCCCTTCTTTCGGGACACCGGCACGCCGACGAGGTTCTGAAGGAGGCCGTGCGCGGCGATGCTGGCTTCGAGCTCGGCATCGGCGCGCGGATCGGTCCGCTTGCGCACGTTGATGGGCGACTTGGCGAGATGGCTCGCGGGGATGAGAAGGGCTGGTTTGATCATAGGATAACTCCTGGAGCAGAGACGGCCCGCACAATCAGGCCGCGCGCGCTGCCCCCTTCCCCCTCTCCTTTCCGGTCGCGCCTTTTTGGGTCGTGACCATGGGCTACTGCGCGACTAAGGAAACGAGCTTCGCCATTTTCCAGGAGACTCTTCATGAACAATTCCGAACTCGCAGAAGCGCTGGCGGCGGCGCTCGGCCTCACGAAAGCCGATGCACGCCAGGCCGTCGACAGCATCTTCGATCTGATCACCGATGCCGCCGCGAAGGGCGAGGAGATTTCGCTGAACGGCTTCGGCAAGTTCAAGGTCAAGGATTCCCCGGCGCGCGAGGGCCGCAATCCGGCGACCGGCGAGACCATCGCGATCAAGGCCTCGAAGAAGCTGAGCTTCGCCCCGGCCAAGGCGGTGAAGGATCGCCTCAACGGCTGATGGGTTCGCTGCCCCGCGTCTCGTGACGCGGGGCAGCCTCCTCTCGTTGGCATCCCCTCAGGCCGCGCGCAGCCGGGCGGCGAGCACATCGGCCCAGTCGTTATACCCTGCAGGCGGCCAGGCGCTGCGAATCTCCAGGTCAGGCCGGGCATAGGCTTCCAAAGCGCGCTGGTGCGCGGACCACCCGGGCCCATCCCTGTCGAACAGGAGTACGAGTCGTTCGAGACTGTCGGGCAGGAGAATATGCCCGGCGCGCTCGGCGCCGAGCGTGGCCCAGACCGGAAGCCGGTGCAGCCGCATGGCAGCAAGCGCGGTCTCGATCCCTTCGGCGAGACCCAGAATGTCGTTTGCGGGGGCCAGCTGGACCGCGCCGCGACCGGGTCGTCCCAGCATCATGCGAGCATCGGTCAGGTCGTTCGCGAGAGTGAATGACACCGGATCGAGGAAGGACCGATGGACAGCGACGATCCGGTGCCTCTCGCGCACCGCGGCGATGAGCGCCGGGCGGAATACCACGTCGCGACCGCGTCCGAGCGGTGTGCGCGCGTTAAAGCGCAGGTCATGCCACGGCGGCTGGAGCAGGCGCCCGGACAGATAGGTGTCGGCGGGCGTCCCGATGAGTGGAGCAGATGCATCCCAGAGGCGCAAGGCTGGCCCCGGTCGCGGTGCGGTCTGGTTCGAGCGCGATAATGGAACATCGGGAGCCGGGCGGGGAAGAGGCAGATGCAGCCGTCGGATCGCATGGAGGACGGCGATCGTGTCACAGCCCGCAAAGCATTTGAACAGCAGGGCGCGGCGGCCGACGCGGATGGACAGGCTCGGATCGTGATCGTTATGGGCAGGACACAGGCAGAGCCCCTGCCCATTCGTCCATCTGCCGCTAAGCCGTCGGCACAACCGTTCACCCTCGATCTCGAGGTCAGGTGCTGGGGCCATGGTGCTCGCTCCCTACATGGGCGGGGGATATGCGGATGTCGGCAACGGGCGATATCCAGTGGGAGCTTCGCACGACGATACCTCGTTTCGTTCGCCATTCGCCCTCCCCCTCCCTTTCGCCGCATCCCGCTCGCGCCCGACTCGGATTGGCGTCGGGGTGAAAAAGCGAGTCGTCGCCGGTACGAACCGGGTTAATAGATTTTAACCGTCTACCGTTGCCTTAAGGCTACATATCGTTGATTCCCTTGACCAATCGCCTGTTTGACCTGTCACCAGGCGGATCGGAGAGGTATAGTCTGA
Source organism: Sphingobium sp. (assembly GCF_003248505.1). Classification (GTDB taxonomy): domain Bacteria; phylum Pseudomonadota; class Alphaproteobacteria; order Sphingomonadales; family Sphingomonadaceae; genus Sphingobium. The sequence goes on along the minus strand of NZ_QFOA01000028.1, from coordinate 8,302 downwards.
AGCGGCATGTGATCGAATTCGACACCGTTACCGGCAGGCATAGCCGGAAGATCGGATACGACGCGCAGCAGGAAAGGTGCGACTTCATATTGCCCGAGGAGGGCGACGGGAAATGCCCTTGGTTACAGACCATTCGGACAAGATGAAGCTTCTCAGCCGGCGGCATGGCGACTGTCTGCGCGAGGCGGCAAAGAGCTATTCCGCCAAGGAAATCGGCCTGATTTTGGGTCTGTCGCCCAGCACCGTGAACAATCTCATATTCGAGGCGCGCCAGATATTGGGCGGGGTTTCCCGCAGGGTCGCAGCCCAGATGTTCGTGGCCTGGGAGGCACAAAATGCCCCATCAGAATTCCAACATTTTTTGCCCCCTCATTTATTGCCCCTAGGCGAGAACCGCGATTCCTGCCCTGATGTGGGTGTTGACGAACCTACGGACACACAGACGCAAGTAGCACAGGCAGTCGACAGCTTCGCGGAGGAACAACGGCCTTTGGCCAATGGAAACCGCGCTCGCTCGTTACGCGCCCTGCGTGATCTGGCTCCCGTCCGTACAGCAGGGAGGCAAGACAATGACCTGACCGGATCTTATACGCTGATCATCTTTGTGTTCCTGATGGCGGCGTTGCTCGTCATCATAGGTTCCGCAGTGTCGCTGCTCTCGGCGCTCAACACTCTCGTGAGCCAGTACGGCAGCATCTATCCCAAAAACCATATTCTTGAACCTGTCCGTGAGGATGGGAAGGAGCAACCATGCGCGCTCAACGCCAGACCATCGCCCGAAACGTCGCTGAACGTCTCTTCGCCGCTGAAGCGGCCCTCGATATCGCTGCCGCCCGGATTGCCGAACTGAATGCGGCCCTCCCCCTGGCTCGCCTGGATGCCCGTCTATCGGCGGCCATCGGCCAGGACGCCTTTGCCAGTTCCGCCTCAGCCATGGTGCTTATGGCCGAAACGCGCGAAAGGATCGTCGCGACCCACGCCAATCTCAAACGGGCCAGCGACGACATGGGCCTGACCGAGGTGAGCTATGGCGACCTGCTCAAGGTCAGGGGCGCTATCTCGGAGCCCGCCAGCCAGCACCTGCGGGCGGTATGATCGCCCGCGTCGTGTTTGACGAGCTTTCACAAATCATGTTGCCATGGGTCATGACGAGACAAATCCTGTTCTCCGCTCTACTGGTCGTCAGCAGCGGCTATGCATTCGTGAAAGGGGGCCGTCCCGAGCAGATCGGGGCGGCAACCCTCCTTGGAGGCGCGGGTCTCAGCGTTCTGGCTGCATCGCCCGCCATTCACCGCTTTGAGCACGTCGAGACAGGTATTCTTCTGACCGACCTGGCTATCCTGGGAATATTCCTATGGCTATCCCTTCGGAGCAATCGCTTCTGGCCGATGTGGGTCGCAGCCATGTTGGCGGACGAGGTCATCGTCCATGTCATGCTGCAGACTGTGCCGAATGTCGTGCCGCGCGCTTACATGCATGCGATAGCGGTATGGAGCTGGCTGGCGCAGATCGTCCTGATCGCCGCGACATGGCGTCATCAGGACCGGCTGAAGCGCCGGGGTGCCGACGCGCCCTGGAAGAGCTGATCGGGCTCACCCGGCCCGACCGGGCCCGCGAACTGGCCGATCGTCTCTTCACCCGGTTCGGGTCACTGGGTGGTGCGCTGGCGGCCTGTCCGGCTGAGCGGATCGAGCTGCTCGACCACGCCATGGATGTCGAGCGAACATTCCGCTGCTTCCAGCGCGTCGTGGAGCAGGTGCTGCGGGCACCTTTGGCCGAGCGACCGATATTGTCGAGTGATCGGACCGTCCACGCCTATCTGCGCGGCAAAATAGCCTATGAGCGGGCGGAGCATTTTTGCGTGCTGTTCCTCAACGCGAACAACGAACTGATCGCCGACGAGATCATGGGCGTCGGGTCGGTTTCCGGTGTCCAGGTCTGGCCACGTGAGATACTCAAGCGGTGCCTTGAACTGGATGCCACGGCTATCCTGCTCGCACATAATCATCCCTCAGGGTCGCCCGTACCGTCGCGAGCCGATCGGGATGTTACGGAGAAGATCGCGGACGCGGCCCGGTGCTTCGGTATCGTCGTGCACGATCATCTCGTTGTCGCGCGCCGGGGGATCGTGAGCTTTCGCAAGGCGGGGTGGCTGAAATGATGCTCATCTCTCCAATCCACTGCGCGCTCTACGGGCCGGGGGCTGGACAATCCACAATCACGGGCTTCGTTGCGCGATACGCTGGTCCGGCGGATTGGCTGAGCCTTGCTCCAGAACCCGGAAAGCAGATGGACATATCAATGCACATCCGCTTCGAAGTGTTCGACAATACGAAGAAGCGCGTCCCGGACCTCTTCGGCGTCGATGCCGAGTGTCTCGGCAATGACCGGGACAGGCTGTTTCTGGCGGAAAAACAGGTCGACGGCCTCGGCGACATAGGGCGGCTCTTCGCGCAGTATCGCTTCAAGCTTGCGGGTATGGCGCACAAGCTGCCGCTTGCGTTGCCAACGGGCATGCGCACCACGCGCACGACGAAGAAGTTCGCGAAACGCGGTCAGGATTTTTTGTGTGGGCATGGCGGGCTCCACGCTGAGAATGAGGAAAACTACAGATCATCTGTCTTCCTCCTCCCGCTCCACTTCGCGAGACGCCGAAAATATTACGTTCGCCCTCAAACATAACGCCGAACATGGCGCGACCAATGGATGCCTGAAAGGAAATTTCCGAACATGAATTAAGGAGGCATACGATGTTCGACAGGGACGACTACAAGCAGATAGTCAGTATTCTGGGGGAGACGTCAGACGATAACCGGGTCTATGAAGCCCTTGAACGCCTGACATTCGTTTTGGGATTCGACCGATTCGCGATCAGCCATCATGTCGATCTGCTGCACCCGCCGGTCGGCGCTTATGGCCTCACCAATTACGACAGCGACTGGCTGAATGAGATCATCACCGGGCAATATTTCCTCGACGACCCGGTCCAGATCTCGTGCGACGGGCGAAACACCGGCTTCCTCTGGCCCAACCCCCGGATGCTGGAAACGCTCACGCCGCGTCAGCGCTACATCTTCGAACAGGGTGCGAAGCGGAACCTGCGCGGCGGTTATACGGTACCGATGCACCTCCCGGGCGAATATGCCGGAAGCTGCACGTTCGCCACGTCCCGGCTCGACACAGTGCCATCCGAGGCGATGCCTGCCGCCTTCTTCGCGGTGTCCTTTGCCTTTGAAGCGATGCGGCGCGTCGTAAGGCTCCGGGCAGGTCTTGAACTCCCCGCGCCGCCCAAGCTCAAACCCCGAGAGCGGGAAGTGTTGATCCTGCTCGGGCGCGGCAAGACCTATGGCGAGATCGCCGACATCCTGCATCTCTCGGAACATACGACGCATGAATATGCCAAGCGGATCATGCGGGCCTATGGGAATATCCAGCGCAACAACCTCATCGCCCGCGCCCTGTTCGACGGCATCGTCACGTACCCCGAGTTGTTGTCGATGCACTGATCAAGTCCCAGTTCCGGGTACAGACTCGCGGTGTCCCTCACACCGATGATGCTCTCTGCCGATTCCGGCCAGACAGGGAGCATCACCATGATCCGGATTTTCGAAGGACACGAACCACCGGGCGCCAACCCGGTTCTCGACGCCATGCATCATGCGCGCAAGCGGGTGTTCGTGGACCTGCTAGGCTGGGACGTCCCGGTGGTCGCCGAAGCGTTCGAAATCGACCAGTTCGATGATGACCACGCGATCTACATCGTCGCCAGCGACGACGGCGGCGCCCATCAGGGATCCATCCGCTTGTTGCACACCAACCGTCCGCATGTGCTGGGGACGATCTTTCCTTCGCTATGCGACGCAAGCGTGCCCGTTGGCCCGCAAATCTTCGAACTGAGCCGGCTATGCCTTTCGCGCGGCCTGCGGGCCGCCAGGAGGCTGGAAGTCCGCAACGCGCTCGCGACAGCCGTGGTTCAGTTCGCCCTCCAGCGCGGCATTGCAGGGTATAGCTGCGTTGCCGATTCCAGCTGGCTCAGCCAGATCCTCTCGCTGGGCTGGACGGTTCGGCCACTGGGTATACCGCAGATGATCTCGGGTCTGCCGACCGGCGCCCTCCTCATCGAAATCGATGCCGACACGCCTGACAAGCTGCGGGCGGCCGGAACCCACGTTCCGATGCGCATCCTTCCCACCGCCGCGATCGATCGCGAAGCCGCCTGAAGGGAGATAGTCATGACCCTCATTGCTATCGACAGCCTGCAGCAGGACATCGCGCACTATGGCGATCAGCTCGACCGGGACGGCTACTGCATCGTCCGCGGTGCCGCGCCGCGGCTTCTGGTCGAAAAGCTGGGCGATGATCTGCGGGCCGGTTTCGAAACCACACCGCTCTCGCAGGGGCCCTTCTACGGCGAGACGACGCGGCGATTTCATGGGCTTCTGCACCGTTCGCCGCGCACTGCCGGTTTCGTTCTCGATCCCCTGATCCATGGCGTTGCCGAGCGAATTCTCCGGCCCTGGTGCGATACGATCCAGCTCAACCTCACCCAGGCGATCGAGATCGAACCGGGCGGTCTCGCCCAGCCGCCACACCGGGACCAGGACATGTGGCCCATCCATGCGCCCGGCGTCGAATATCTTCTCAACGTCATGTGGCCGTTTTCCGCTTACACGGCCGAGAATGGCGCAACGCTGGTATGGCCTGGCAGTCACCGGCGCCAGGACGAAATATTCATCGGCATGGAGGAGGCGGTTCCTGCAGAAATGGAGCCGGGTGATGCCCTGCTGTTCCTCGGATCCACCCTACATGCAGGCGGGGCCAACGTGACTGCGATGCCGCGGCGTGGGATGATCATCAGTTACAGCCTCGGATGGCTCAAGCCTTATGAGTTGCCGTGGCTTGCCTATCCGCCACATGTCGCCCGGACACTGCCGCGCGATGTGATGGGCCTTGCGGGCTACCGCGCCCATCGGCCCAACCTCGGCACTTACGAGGGCCGCTGCCCCTCGCTACTGCTGGATGAAGCGGAGAACGGCCCAGTCGGCGCAATCGACATGCTACGCCCGGATCAGGAGGCGCTGATCGCCAATTATCGGTCGGGGCTCATGCCGGTCGACGATCCGCTCCGGGCCAGGGCTGGGTAAGCGCCATGGATCAGCGACAGCGCATCTGCGAAGCGCTCAAGCAGCAGCACCGCCTGGCTGAGCTCAAGCTCGGGCTCGAAAGGCGGCAATGGCCCGAATGGCTCATGGTGATCGATCTCTATCGCGCGAGGGAGCAGGGAATGAGGGAGGGGTTCAAGGCACTCGCCGCGACATCCGGGCTTTCAACCGCGACGGCCTTCCGCCGCACGGTGGAGATGATCGATGCGGGCATGTTGGACCGTAAGGCCGATCCAGACGACCGGAGGCGAAGCCTTGTTTCGCTATCGGACAGGACCCGGTGCCGGATGGATCACATTATGGATGAGCTGGGAGATATTTTGAAAAACTGACGAGCTTCCCGACACCGCATTCACGGCAGGATCAGTGAGAGCTCCACTGATTATCGTGTGTTCTCCTGGCATTCATTCCCACCGTTCTGCACTGCCGTATACCGACGCACATCGCTTGCTGAGGTCCGCTGCGCATGAACGTGCGAACGTGTGATCCTCGTTCACGGATAGATCGCCAACTGCCAGCCGGACGGGCGTTCGATCCCTGCGCAGGGCGTTGTTGATTGCACCTGGTGTCAATTCCCTCTTGCCACTCAACGGCTTCCATGTGCAAATGGCCTCGCTTCCGTGAAATCCGGAAGTGGGGCGTGGAAACCTCTTTATCTCGCAGACTCGGTCGATTTTTGGGCCGGGTGGCATGCGCGTATGTCCAGCCGGTTACGGTAAAGGCGCATGCGCCTGCCGCGAGACAGGTTTCCAACATCCGGCTTCGGCCGTCGCCCCGAGTGGACATAGGTGCGACGCATGGAGCCAAGACGACAGACGGGAAAACACAGCGGCGCGAGCGCCGCGCTGGCGACGTGCCCTTATTCGACCGGGAATCCGCGCGGCCTCTCGAACCGAAATGTCCGTCATGCCCGGTGAAGGCCACGCCGCTACCGATGCGGGTCAGGAATTCGAAGATCGCGGCGATGATGTGATCGTCCGGCTGTACCGCGAGGAGACCCGGTGGCTGGTCCGCTATTTCCACCGCAACTCGGTACCCCATGCAGAAGCGGACGAGCTCGCTCAGGAAACCTTCTTCCGTTTCCTCCGGAGCGGCACCGCAAAAATGCTTACGACACCGCAGGCCTACCTACGCCGGATCGCCACGAACTTGCTGCGCGACCGGGCCGATCTGTCGTCAACGCGCGTCGATAATCTGAAAAGCCCCTTGTCCGATGCTGAAGATCTCCCGACCCCGTTCGACCCGCTCCGCATCCTCACAGCGCGTGACGACATCGCCTTTTGCGAGCAATTGCTGGAAGCACTGGACCCCTTCGACTGCGAACTATTTCTGCTAAACCGTGTGGAAGGATATAGCTTTCGCGAAATCGGTCGGCTTAAGGGACTGAATGAGTGGGCGGTGAAGAGGAAGATATTCAAGGTGCTGGACCATCTGCTGGACAGGATGGAAAGCCGATGACCGACGAAGAGCCGGGCTCGCTCACTGTCAAGCAACAGGCACGGCGCTGGGCGATGGAGGTTCACACGGATCCCGCGCTGCGCTCTGCCGCAATGCATTGGTGCGCTCAGTCGCCCGAACACAAGGCGGAATTCGACATTGCCTATGCCGCGATCTCGGACGTCGTTGATCCCGCATCCGTGAATGTTCACGAGCGCCACGACAGAAGTCCACAAGAGAACCGCCCACGCGTGCCCTGGGCAAAGTTGGCGATCGCAGCTTCGCTGGCCGCCATCCTGCTGTTGGGAGCGCATTTCGTGCCGGGCCAGAATGTGCGTTCGCCCTCCACTCTGCCCCCAATTGCATCGTCAGGCGCGAAAACCGATGATGCGCCACAGATCTTTACCACCCGGAAAGGCGAGGTGAGAACGATCACGCTTGCCGATGGGTCGGTCGTAACGCTCGATACCGATAGCCGCTTGCTTGTCTGGTTGCATGAAGAGCGCCGGGACGTCACGCTCGATCACGGCCGCGCCATCTTCGCCGTTGCTCATGACGCTTCGCGCCCTTTCACCGTCACCGCTGATGGCGGCACCACCACAGCGCTCGGCACGCGGTTCGGTGTAGAACGGCGTGCACATTGCCAGATGAATGTGGTGTTGTACGAAGGACGGGTCGCAGTCACTCCACCGTGCGAGACACGCAAGCCATCGGCACCGGCAGCGAAGAGCTACCTTCAACCAGGCGAACGGATACGCTACTCTGGCACACCCACGGTATCCGGCAATGCTGTCACCGAACCGGCGCCGGCCAACGACGAGCAATGGACAACCGGCGTGAAGAGCTACGACGATGAGGCCGTTAGTGTGATCCTCGCTGAGGTGAACCTCTATTCCGACGTCAAGTTGGAGGCAGCTTCTCCAGAAATTGCCGCAATGCGGGTAAGTGCAGAACTGCATATCCGCAATCCCGAAAGTGTGGCGAAGCATCTTGCCCGCGCGCTCGGCCTTACCGTTGAAAACCAGGCCTCGAACAGGCTCGTACTGACAAAATAATCGGCGGAATGCTCGCCGCTGAATTTCTCCCGTCAAGCTTTGTATGCGCGTCACGCAACGCGCCATCCAGGCAATGGGGGATGAAATGCGAGTGGTTCGTAACGGCTTTTTCGTCGGTGTTTGCGCTTGCGCGTTAATCGGCGCCACACCTGCACTAGCGCAAGCCGACAAGGTATTGAATTTCAACTTACCGGCTCAGTCCCTTACGGACGCGTTACGAGCAATCGCACGGCAAAGCGGCCTAGAGTTCTCAGCTCCAGCTGATCCCCTGCGCGGTAAAACTTCAAAACCCCTCAAGGGTCACTTCTTACCCGCGGAAGCTGCCAAGCGATTGCTGAAAGGCACCGGTCTGATTGCCGAAGTTGTTGAAGGCGCATTGATCGTGAGGGCTGTCGAAGCGTCAGCCAGCGCGAGAACTGCGGGAAACGGTGACGACATCATTGTCACAGGATCACGCATCCAATCTGGGGAAACATCTTCCTCAACAATCAGGCTTAGCGCGGATTCCATTCAATTGGCTGGCCAAGCGGATCTTGGAGAGGCGCTGCGTGCGTGGCGACAACTACGATGGCCGGTTGAGCGGCAACTATGATGGCCGGTAGGATCGGTTGTCTGGGCTGATCGTAGGGAGGGGCGTAGCCCTGACCG
>NZ_QFOA01000131.1 GCF_003248505.1 Sphingobium sp. | reverse complement strand
ATCAAAACCAGTCGGCCAACTAAATCCCCGGGATGAAGGGGTCCTTTTTGCACGCCGATCACCCCACGAAGGGGGTGCCTATTGCACGCTGATCCTCAGGAGTTGGAGCCTCCGGCAAACCCGGCGCGGTTCACACTCGCTCTCAATGGTGATCCCACGTCCACCTACTATGCTGCTCAACTCCTCGGCTACAACGCCTCCAAAGCAGCGCTCAACATGCTGACGGTTCAGCTGAGTGAGGAGCTGCGCGGAACGCCCGTTACCGTGAACTCGATCAGCCCCGGTTTCGTCAAGACGGACCTCAATGGTCACACGGGGCATTTGAGCGTCGAGAAGGGTGCCCGCCTTCCGGTGGAGTTCGCCCTTCAAGGCGACGATGCGGTATCTGGCCAGTTCGTCGAGGCAAGAGGGCAGACTCCTTGGTGATGACGGACCTGACCTACCGGCGCCCTCCGGCCAATTCGCCTATCCGCATAGCGGTCTGAACCCAGAGGCCCAGATCCAACGCCAGCTTGAAGAACTCGTCCTTGGCATCGGACGGGTCAATGCCATGCTTCTGAGCGAGCTTCCGAGCAAACCTTCCATGCTCCATAGCATCGCTCAGGGATGCCCAGCGGGGATCGCCCAGCTCGTTCTCGAAGGCGGCTATCACTGCGGCCGGAAGCTGCGCTCCGAAGAGGAAGTAATGGAGAGTCGGTAGGAAACCAAAATGCACGAACGCTTCCTCGCCTACCGTTCCGTTCCTAGCGAATAGCTGCTCACGCGAGCCTTTCAGACGGCCCGTCCGAAACTCTGGATCGGTCCAGTAGCTCACGCGCTGCGCGGGAATGGCATTCCGTTCGCTGAGCGACGACACTAGGCGGGGTATGGGCTCCAGGTTTCCTTCATACGCCGTGCGAGCCTCCCGAGTGGCCGGGTTGTGCCGACGGAAATCAATCCGCGCGACCAAGGTCTCCTCAGGCTCGGTGAACGAGATTGCAAACCGGCTGCGGGTCGGCATTCCTAAGCTCATCTGAGCACGATCCGGTTAGCCTCGACGTGACGAAATGCCTTCGATCTGCAAGTCAGCAAGATGACCTGCATCCGTTTGGACGCCTCTTGCAGGATGTCCGTCATCGTCTCCAGCCGGATGTCGTCCGAATAGACCAACGGATCATCCAGTATGAGAGAGATCGGTGCTCCATCCTCCAGCAGGAGGTCTGCGAACGCCAGACGGGTCAGGATCGCCAATTGCTCCTGTGTCCCCCGACTAAGGTCGCCACACGCTTCGTCGATCCCAGCCCGTGACACCCCAGCGAGCCCAAGTTCCTCGTTGAACGACAGGTCGCTACCCGGCAGAAGTTGCTGGATGTAACGCCCCGCGCGTGCCGTCACGGGTGCAAGGAACGTCCTAGAGGCCTCGTCCGCCGCCTGCGTCAGGGCTTTCCGCAGCATGTCGAGCGTATCCGCCTCGCGCCTGAGGCGCTCGAGGGACGTCGCAGAGGCCTCCTCATCCTCACGCGCCTCTGCCATCCTTCCTGCGGGGCCGCTTGTTCCCTCTCTTGCGACTGCCGCTTCTAGCGCTGCGATCGACGCGGTGAGTTCGAGACGCTCCTCTCCGGCTCGCCGAGCAGCACGATCGATGTTTTCGATGCGCCGACGGATGGCCTCAGGATCAAATGCGTCGGTCCCTGCTTTCGCCTTCTCGGCAGATTCGAACTTGGCAGTCCGATCGCGCTGGGCCGACTGAAGGTCCGCTGCCAGCTTCTCGCGGTCGCCAGCATCGATGACTGTCCGAAGGTTCTCGCTCGCCGCTTCCTTCTCGCGATGCGCACTTCCGTGATCAGCATCAGCCGTAGCTTTGACGCGTTCCGCCTTCGACAGCGCCTCCCTTGCATCCTCGCGTCGACCAGATGCGGTCGCCTCAGACAGCTTGGCTTCCGTCACCGCCCCTTCGAGGGCAGCGATGTCGTCCGCCGGCGCGGCCGCATCGATGAGATCCTCGCCCAGCGACGCAACGAACGCCTTCAGTGCATCAGCGCCAGGCGCCAGCGCGATCGACGCGTCGCCAGGACAAGCCGACGCGATCTGCTTTTGCAGAGCCACGAGTTCCCGTTCCGCCGCGGCCGCACGCTCGTTTCGCGTGATGCCCTCGGAATGGGATTTGATCCCAAGTCGCCTCAGGGCAGCGTCACGCTCTCCGTCCGCTGCGGCCAAGTCCGCTTCAATGCTGAGGCTGGCCCCCTCTGGGGGACGAACGGTTACGCTACCAGCAGTCCCCAGTTCAAACCGGGTGGCCTTCAAGACCTCGACGCTGGCTACCTCCGCCGCTTTACCGTCGATCCGAAGGGTGGAGCCTTCCTTCAGTTCCACCTCGACCTTGACGGCACCGGCTTCGAACCGCGCCCGCGCTTGGATCGCGCCCAACTCGTATTCGGCAACCTTCCTGAGTTCACCGGCATCGATCCGATCCGCTGAAGCCTGCTTCAGCTCCCTCTCTCGAGCCTCGAGATCGTCAAGCGCACGCCGAGCATCGATCGCCCTGCGTGCTCCAGCAGCCGTGGCAAATTCGCGAGCACGATCACGGGCACCTGCTAGTGCAGACTCATGCTTTTCCGTCTCCTGTCTGGCATGATCGAGCGCCTGACGCAGACCCTTCTCCTCTTCGCTCAACTTCTCGACGTTGGAGCGAGCCTCTTGCAGCGATCCCTTCGCCATCCCGAGGGCTTTTTCGGCAGAGGTCAGCCGGTCCTCAGCGGTGTCAAGGCGCTGCACCGCCGCCAAGGCGGTTGTCACGATAGCATCAGCCTGGCCGAGCTGCGCCTCGGCAGCCGAATGCCGAAGCGCCGCCGTTTCAGCGGTCTTCAGATCGTCCTCGAGTTTGCGACGCTGCTCGACCGCCTCGGGGTCGACGAGATCGCGCTCCAAGATCTTCAAACGTGACTTCGCAGTTTCGAGGTCGGCAAGCGTGCCCTCATAGTCGCGAAAAACAGCTTCGGCAGCCTGACGCGCGGCGATTGCGTCGGCGAGCCGTGTTTCGGCAGCCGCCAGATCGCCCTTCGACTTCCCGGTTGAGGGAGTCCTGAGTGCGGAATATGCCGTTTCCACGCTAGACCGGATCGCATCGAACCGACGGCCTCCCGTAACCGCACCCACTTCTGCCTCAAGGACGCCCCTGACCGTGTTGCGCACGATGCGGTTCGGATTCTCGACCGCCAACGCAGTGGCCTGCTCGACCCAAAGTAGGCCGAGCGGACCGCGGGTTTCCGGGTCAGTCCCCTTGTTGTTGCCTCGCTCAAACCCCAGCAGCTGCTGTAGCGCCTCCTCAGCCGCATCGCTCTCCTTGCGGCCGCTGGGCCCAGAGAGGCGAACGAACACCGACTTCATGAACTGTTTTTCGAGCGTCCAGGCTTCCTCTCCAATATGGAAGCCAACCGATACTCTAGGCGCAACGTCGTCACCGATCGGAACGTAGGACCGCACCAGTTCGGTCTTAGCAGAGTATCGAACGAAGAAGGCAGCACGGAGGGCTTCCAGCAAGGTTGATTTGCCCGTCTCATTGGACTCGACAACGATGTTGAGACCGTCGGTGAAGCCTTCGATGCGAAGGGGATCGCGAAACTTGCGGAAGTTCGCGACCTCCAGGTTCTTGATGATCATTTCGACACCTCCGCGTCAAATCGAAGGGCTTCGACATAGAGGCGCTCCAAAGCCGCCGCCGCGATCTGCGCATCCGGGCCATTGGCCTCCGCCTTGGATTGCAGCGCCGCAGTGGCACCGGCAAGGGCCCCCTGAACTTCGATCCTCGCGATGTCGTCCGAAGTGGGCTGCGCAATAAGCTCATCAGCATCCAGATCGAGGTTGCGCAACTCGTGCGCGAGACGGTTCTCCAAAAGGGCCAACATCGAGACACGGTCGGAAAGGCTCGCCACACCCGTCAGATCGAGTGACAACAGCACATCGGAAAGGCGCGCCTCTGTCCTCAGCGTAGCGATCTCCCTCCCAAGCTCCTCCTCGTTCGCGACATTCCAACGGCGTGAAATCCAACGGTAACGGCCAGTCTCGACCGTTCGGAGCTGCGGAGGCTCTTCGGACCGCAAATCCACGGAGATGCACGCGCCGGGTTCATCCCGCCCGAACCTATCGATCTCCGGTGTGCCGCTATAGGCAGTCCTATCGCCGACTGTGAGGAAGCCGTGCCAGTCCCCGAGCGCGAGATAGTCCAGACCCGCAGACTTCGCCCGATCGGGAGGGATTAAGTTCGAACTCTCGCCAGACGCTCCGAACTCCGTGATAGAACCGTGTGCCAGCCCGATCCGAAGCGCTCCAGGAGGCGTCGCCATGTCAACCATCGCTGCGGTCGGATCGCTCGTCGTCTTGCGATGTTCGAGAGGCGCCGGAAGCAGCCAGGCCCCCTCCTCCATTTCGACCGGTTCAGCGGTGTCGACAATTCGCACCGAGGACGGCGCACGAGCGCGGATCCTGCTCCAGAGACCGCCCGCACGGGCGTGGTCATGGTTACCCGGCATAAGCCACCATGTCACCCGCGCACGCTCCATCCGGGACAGCGCCTGCATAACGATGCGATCGCCAGGCTCTACATTGTCGAACACGTCTCCCGCCACCACGACATGTGCTGCGCCGGCCGTAATCGCGGCCTTCCCGAGTTCGTCGATTGCATCGAGCCGTGCTTCGGACAGCGCGTTTCGCACTTCGTGAGGGAAGCGGCCGAACGGCTTCCCGAGCTGCCAGTCGGCGCTATGGATGATCTTGAGCGTTCCCACGAATCACTCCTTCGTTTCCGTCAAG
>NZ_QFOA01000027.1 GCF_003248505.1 Sphingobium sp. | reverse complement strand
TGGTCCCCCGCTCAAAGCTAAGGGACGTGTTCAAACATGGGTCACTTCTCAGTGGAAATTACTGGCCTCCCCGGGTCACTTCTCAGCGGCAATCAACACTTACAAGGACAACGCATCCGCTGCTGGTAGCAGCATCATGTCCACGCTGGACAATATCGCCTCGCAACTTGGTGCTGATGTCGGCAAATACACCGTTTCGCTGGGCCAGTATAAGGGCAAGTGGCGTGTCAGCGGTTCCGGCAAGACCGGTAAACTCAAGGGCGGCGATGTTCAGGACTTCGGCAAGGATGGCGCAGAAGCAGCACTTCGCGCAGCTATCTCGGACGCTATCAGCGATGGCGCAATTACTGGCGTAAAGGCATCAACCAACGCACTGTTGAAAGCCGGCACCGACATTGAGGCACAGCTTCAAAAGGCTCTGACATTCGAAAATGTCTTCAAAGACCTGAAGAGCCGCATTGATCCGGTTGGCGCTGCCTTGGATGCTCTTGGTCTGGAGTTTAAGAACCTCACCAAGATATTTGGTGAAGCTGGCGCAACCAGCGAGGAATATGCCCAACTAGAACAGCTTCGCACGTTGAAGCTACAGGACATCATTAAAGAGCAGACTAGCGGTCTGCGCGATATTCTGGACAAGTTGAACGGTGAAGCCAGCGGAAAGTCGGCTATGGCGATGTTCACCGAGGACATGGCTAAGTTCAAGAGCTATCAAGCCGATGCACTCGCGGGTAAGCAGGTCGATCAGGGTGCATATAGCACGCTAGTCGATAAAATCCTTGGCAACGGACAGTCGATCTACGGCACCAACTCCAAGGAGTATCAGGCGCTCATTGCGGACCTAAAGTCCACCACCGGCGGCTTCCTCACTAACGTGGAGAACGCGCTTAATGGCGTGAACAATGGCACGGACATGTCCGCTGCACTCAACAATCAGACGAATGCAATCACTGCTAACCAGAGCGTTCAAAGCGATTATCTTGCCCAAATCCTACAGGAGTTGAAGGCAAACGGTGTTGGCGGCGTAGTGACCTATATCAACGGCAAGCCCAGCTACAGCGCAGTCAACGGCAAGCTGCAATACAAATAAGAGGGGATAACTAAGCATATGACCATTGACGCAAACAGAGCATCTTTCATCAAGAAGGAATATCGTTGGGATATCAAAGAGGACACTTCTATCTCTGACAAGAATGCACGAGAGGAAGAGTTTCCAGCGAACGTCGATCCAACGACCGCTAGCCAGCTTGCAACGCTCATTCGTGACCAGAACAAAAAGGCGCGCCTCTTCTCCGTCAAGATCGACGGAATTATCACGCTGGATGATTTCTTGTCCGATGTGCCTCGCTATATTCCAAACCTCAAGGACTTCGGCACCGACGCTCGAACCTGTCGCGTTATCAGTTTCTCTTCTTCCCTGAATAACGGCATCACGGAAGTGAGGTTGCACGGATAATGGCTGTCGTCGTTTGCTCCCCTCGTAACTTCGCTGTTACCTCGTCCACTTCCGGTTCCAATACACCGGCCACGAACCTCAATCTCGATCATCCCTCGATGGTCTGGCGCTCAGGCACCCTGACATCAGTGCAGATCACCGTCCAGCTTGGTGCTGGCTCATGGGATACAATTGCCCTTGTGAAGCATAATCTCCGCGCCACGGACACCGTTCGCATTCGTGCAGCGTCGTCGGCAGCGAATACCACTGCCAGCCCAACCTATGACAGCGGAACCATCGCGGCATTTACGGGTGGCGGTAATAGCGCAGGCAGTCTTACGCTGCTCACTATTAGTGCGCCGCGCACCGAGACGTTTATCCGCATCGACATTACCAGCACCGGCAACGGGGCTGGCTATGTGGAAGCTGCTCGCCTTGTTGTTGGCAAGCGCATCGAAGAAGACGGCATCGACCTCAACGCCGAACATACTTTCGAAGATGCAAGTCAGACAACTTCCTATCGCGGCTATGATGCCGTCGATCCTTTCGATACCAAGACTTCGTGGAAGTTCACAATCGGCTATATCAAAGAAGTCAGCTACTGGCTTAACTGGTTTCCCTTTTTGCGAGATGTGGGAAATAAAAAGGCCGTGTTGTTCGTTCCCGACAATGCCAGCGCATATCTGCAAAGCGAAGCGGTGTTCGGTCGCATTATGAGTGCGGCAAAAGGCAGTCCGGTTAGTTCCGACTTCTACAAATTGGAACTCTACGTCCGCGAAATATAAGCTCTAGCCATGCTCAATAAATACGAGCATGGCGAAGAACTATAATCTACTCTTTGAAGTCACACCGCTTAACGGCTCCACCCCCACAACGCTGCGACTGACTTCGATCAGCGCGGATAAGAACGCCACGACCGCTAATGGTCAGACTTGGCTTCCCTGCATCACTTCCATGCCCGATTTTGGCATGGACTTGTCATCCGATGGATTGCTTGGCGATCTAAAGATCGAACGCGGTGAGATTAGTTTCTTCTGCTCCAACGACTTCACCAATCATGTCTGGTCTAGCTATGTCTGGAATGGCGCTTTCTACCGTGCTTGGTTTGGCGAGAATGGCACAGACTTCGCCAGCTACACTTTACTCGGCGAAGGCCGCACCACAAACCTAGAGCGCGACGGCAATCAAGTTACCGTTCGACTGCTCGGTCCAGAAGCCGATCTAACCTCCAAGCTGCTGAGCAAGACATATGCAGGCATTGGTGGCGCAGAAGGCCCGCTGGGCTTCAAAGGCAACCTCAAGCCACGATGCTTTGGCACTCCGCTTTCCGTTGAGCCGGTCGAACTCGATCCTGTAAACCTCGTCTATCAGGTTCATGGCTATGGCGCTGTCTCGGCCATCCAGCCCTACGAATATGGCCTTCCGCTAGAAGCGGATCAGAACAAGGGCAATACGGCATCCTATGCCGACCTGATCGCGTTGCCGCTGGTGCCGGGCGAATATGCGACCTGCTTGGCGGAAGGCATGTTCCGCTTTGGCGGCACCCCGACGCCCAAGATCACCGCTGATGTGACGATGCCCGGTGGCACGATGCTGTCCGACATCGCAACTGCAATGCTGCTCGCGGCTGGCGTCCCTAGCGGCAAGATCGGCAGTTTCGCTGCTGTCTCGTCGGTCCAGACCAATCTCTATGTAACGAGCCAGGTCGAAGCCCTTGAGGCTCTCCAAAGCCTGTTCAAGCAGGCAGGCTGTATCCTCTACGCCGACAAGAATGGCGTCTGGCAGTGCAGCAGGTTCTACGCTTCCGCGAAGACGGCCATTGCGCTCAACAGCGATCGATCGACATTCCCGATCTTGCTCCACTGGAAAGAAGAGCCAACCAAGCCGCCGATCAAGAAGGTCAGTTACGGCTTCCAGCGTTGTTGGGGCGTCCACTCGGACAGCGAAGCCTCTCCCATTGTCAACGAGCTGGCCCAGCAGGCCGAAAACGCTGCCCTTGCGGCTCAAGCGGCTCAGGGTTCGGCTGATGCGGCCCAAGATGCAGCCGACGCCGCACAAGCGACAGCAGACATTGCCGTTGGCGCGGTCAAGGATGCTCAGGGCAATGTCATTAAGTCGTCCACGCTTCAAGCGGACATCGCCAATGCGAAGGCAACTATCGACCAAATCAAAACCGATACGCAGACCGACGTTACCAATCTCAAGAACAGCTTCAATGATCTAGACGCAGAAGTCGAAACTGCAAAGGGCAACATCAGTGGCCTTCAAAGCACTACGAGCAACTTAAACAACAGCGTCACAACGCTGACGGGTGATCTATCTACCGCCAAGTCAAACATCGGTAACTTGCAGAGTTCGATGACGGCTGCACAGGCCGACATCACTCTCACAAAACAGGTTCTGGCCGCTGCTGGTGGCAACCTCCTCCAAAATACCGACTTCGATGTTGATACTGCTGGATGGGTCTATTCTGGAGCATGGGCCGGGGCAACGGTCACAGGCCGAAATATCCCATCTGCCGATTGGGTCATTCCCGGCACCAATACCCTCGTCATCAACCAAACTAACGCGACGACCACGGGACAAGGCGACTGGACACAAGTCGTCCCAATCGAACCAAGCCAGTGGTATGAACTATCGACTTGGTATGCGAGCCATCGTTGCTCGACGCAGTTCTATTTGCAGTGGCTAGATAGCACCGGCGCTGTCGTTTCCCCTACTCCTAATACACCCAGCCAAAGTGCTTTTGGTGGCGGCAAGACATACGCAGACTTCAAGCGCGTTGCCGTTAAAGCGCAGGCCCCCGGTAATGCAGTCTCGGTAAGAGTCTACCTTCGCAAATGGGGCACTGACAACGGTCAATCCGATAGCTGGGCTTGGTTCCTTAAGCCGCAGTTGATGAAGACGGCGCAAAACCAAGTAAGCCCTCTTCCCTATCAGTCTGGCTCACCCGGCGCTTCGGTTGCAGTCATGTCCGGCGCGCTCAGTAGTGCAACGTCGAACATCGCGACACTCCGCACAGATGTGAACTCTCAGGGCGCGTCGATCACCACCCTGCAAACGAGCATGACCAATGCTCAGGGCAATATCGCGACACTTGATACCCGCATCCTCGCGGGCAATCCGAACCTCCTTAAAAACGGTGGTTTCGAGAACGGTTTTGCAGGATGGAATGGCTCTAACTGGGCAGTTAGCGCGAATAACGGCACTTGGGGTCGCTACGCAGGCAACAGCCAGAACGGAACTCAGGTTCTTGCAAGCGACCAGTTTCCTGTTGATGCCGGAACTACCTACACGATCTCGGCAGACATCGCATTCTTTGCAACGTCTGGGTCGGCATATGTTGACATGCTGTTCTATAACGCAGCGGACCAGCTAGTTCTCGACGGCCCGCAGAACCCTGTCAACCCCGGCACTCAGTTCAGCAATGATGGAACCAACCGCAAAGCCTACAAGGCGACTGCTACGGCACCATCGGGTGCGACAAAGGCTGTTGCTCGACTAATTCTCAGCAATGTCACTGGCGCAAATGTCGGCGCGTTCCGCCAAGTCAAGGTGGAAGCTGGTCCTAATGCGACGGCCTATAGCGCAGAAGCGTCGGCAATTCAGACCTTCTCGGCCATCTCCACGCTGAACACCAGCTATTCCAGCCTTAATACACGCGTCACTTCAACAGAAGGCAGCGTTACCAGTCTTCAATCGAGCATGACGAGCGCGAATGGCTCGATCAGTTCACTTCAAACGAACGTCAATAGCCTTAACGGCAGTGTATCGACACTACAGCAGAGTTCGTCTACTCAGGCTGGTCAGATCAGTGGCCTTCAACAGACAGTTTCGACGCAAGGCGCGACGATCAGTTCCAACAGCACTGCGATCACTTCCCTAGAAGGAAGCGTTAGCAGTCTCAACACTCTAGTGACTGCTTCTTCTAGCCCAAACCTCCTCAAGAACGGCGGCTTTGAGAACGGACTAGATGGCTGGGAACGATATGGCTCAAACAACGAGAGTTGGTTCCGCAATGTCTGGACGTGGGGCAACTATGCTGCCCTGACAGCGCCATTCAGCGGTAATGTCTACGCCTATCTTCAAGGCAGTCCCATCGGCGTTGCAGAAAACAACGTCTACACTTTGTCGGGTGAGTGCGAACTACGATCCAGTAGTGGGTCGCCATACTGCTATTTTGAAATTGTTTGGTTCAATAGCTCAGGCGGCGTGATCTCCAGCCCAAGCGGCCCGCTCATGCCAACCAATACTTCTTTTACATCCAACTCAAGCCAGCGCAACACAAACAGAATGACTGTTACCAGTCCTGCTGGTGCGTCAACTGCTCGTGTCCGACTAGTGTGTTCGGCAAGTGGCGGCACAGTTACACTCATTAGTTGGAGACAGGTCAAGTTCGAGTTTGGTGGCATTGCCACACCATACTCCGGTGAAGCCTCTGCTCAACAGGCTTACACTGCTTATGCAGATTTGAACGGCAGCTTCGCAAGCCTGTCCACTACGGTGTCTTCGCAGGGCGGTAGCATCAACTCGCTGCAATCCTCCTACACTTCGCTTAACGGCACTGTGTCCTCATTGTCGTCTACTGTGTCGGCTCAGGGTTCCAGCATTACTTCATTGCAAACCACCCAATCCAACCAGTCAGGGCAAATCGCCTCCCTTACTAACGAACTACGAGCCGGTAATCCAAACCTGATCGCCAATGGATCTGGTGAAAACGGGTTGAGCCTTTGGGAGGTAGGTTATGGCAATTGGGGCTGGACCAATGGATCAAATCTGTGGGGGAACTATATCTATGTCTCTAACGCAGGTTCGGCGGGCACCAAATACTATCATCTTCGACACACTCGCGTTCCGTTCTCAGCGGGCGTCCAGAGCACTTTCACTTGCGGCCTTGATGTCTATTTTAGTGGCGCTGGTGGCAAGAGCTATCTTGAAGTTCGCTACGAAGACAATGCAGGCAACGTCCTCGCCAGTGCCAACGGTCCTGAACTAGCAGGAAATAGGGGCTTTGTTAACGATGTTGCGACACGAGTAGCTGCCAAATGCACCACTGCCGCTGCGCCGTCTGGAACAACGCATGTTCGCGCAACGGTTGTGTTCTATACTCCTGACGGAGTTAGCATCAACTCAGCAGCATTCCGTCAAGCGAAACTAGAAGTCGGAACGGTTGCTACAGCCTATTCGATGGAAGCGACTGTAAATCAGTCTTTCTCAGCGATTGCCTCAACCAACTCAAGTCTTGCATCGCTGACTAGCACTGTATCGACGCAGGGTGCGACGATCAACAATCAAGCAACCGCGATCACAAATCTACAAGGCAGCACTTCGACGCTCACGACGCAAGTCACCGCCGGTAGTCGCAATCTGCTTCGTAACGGCGGCTTTGAAATGCGTGACATGTCCTACTGGACGCCCGTTGGAACTACATTCTTTGTCAATGGCGGCACCGATACTTGGGGACCATATGCAGGCACCAACAATAATGTCCCCGATGGCTCCTACACCTACATCGAGAGCAATAGGGTCAATATCGAACGAGACTGGTATACGCTGACAGCCGACGTTGGCCATTTTATAACAAATGGTAATGGTGTATCATATCTAGAGTTGGTTTGGTGGAATTCCAGCGGTAATGCGATTTCCACTTCTGGTGGCCCTTCTCGTCCTCAGGGCAATAACTTCGCGGCGAACGGCTCAGGTCGTCGGGCGCTACAGGTGACGGCATTTGCCCCGGAAGGCACCGTAACTGTGTCGGCCCGCGTGGTCTGGTATAAAGCCAACGGTGTCAGCAACAGTATGCACGTTCGTCAGGTCAAGCTGGAACGTGGACAGGTCGCAACACCATACTCGGCGGACGCCACCATCGTGCAGGCGTTCGACACACTGTCATCGGTCAATCAGCAGTATGCCTCGTTGTCGCAGACCGTATCCACGCAGGGCGTGACAGTTGGCCAGCATTCCACCGCGATCACCACCATCAATGGCCAGGTTGCCACTCTGGCAGGCAAATACACCGTCGGCGTCGATGCTGGTGGGCGTTGGACCGGCCTAGAAATCAACGGCTCGCCAACGAGCGGCGGCGTCAAAATCCGTGGCGACTATCTGACGATTGAAAACCCGAATGGCGGTGCGCGAACGGAATACCGCAACGGCTACTGGCTCGCTACGGACGGTCAAAGCTGGATGAGCATTTGGGGCGCGCCTTTCGGAAACGGCAATCGTTTCCTCCGTTGGTCCGGTCCATATTTTTCGGACCTCAACAACTGTCAGGAAAGCAACGCAAAGGAATATCTCCGCGTCGATGGCAGCATGTATTTCGGTGGCGCATTGCTGGCTGGCACACTTCGCAATTCGAACAGCACGTCAATTCTTGCTGCAAATGCCTCGACCTCGGTTGGCCCCTTTGGCTCAAATGGTGGCCAGATTGTCGTCGCCGCAAGCTGGAGTTGGAACTCTACGGATACGGCATCTTATCCAGCGACGGCGCAGGGCCGATCCAACTATGATGCCGCGATCCAGAACCTCCAAGCAAACGGCTACAACATCACCGGCAGCAATCAGGGTGGCCACTTTGGTTCCAAGACGGACAACAAAGATGGCAACGCATTTGCGCTCTACTTAAATCGTAACGGCGGTCAGGTTGCAGCAGAAGGCGGCTGTGCGGGATCGATCTCTATAGAAGGCACTCGTCCAGAACCGGTTGACAATCAACCGGGTTATATCCGCTACACCTACCTCTACAGCAAGTCCATCACATGGACGGATCCAGACCGCTCTACAATGCAGCGAACGATGACTGCAACAATCCAGCGTAACTTCACGCCGTCCGGAACCGCTGATCAACGCATCGGCATTAACACGGTAGAATAACGAAGCCCTGCTCTTCAACTAAATATGGAGAGGAGGAAACCCCATGAACATGATTAAACTAACTCTGGACAACGGAAAGAGTGTTCTCGTCAACACCAGCGCCATCCAGATTGTTGAGAGTTTCACCACCGAGGAAGCAAACGAAAAAGCAGTATCTGGCGTATGGCTCACACTCGATGGCGAGACAAAAAGCGCCGTATTGCAGGATCAGTTCGCGACTATTACCCGCAAGCTGCCAGCGGACAGGATGCAGCTAACCGGCAAGGACGGCAAGAAGTTCTCGCTTGCTGCACATCACATCGCACATGCCATCGAACTTGATGATGGAATGACGCTTGTTCGCACAACGCTAACTACCGCTGCTGGTCCAGTATCGCTTCATGTGCATGAGAGTGCGGATGCGATCTTGGCAGAGATCGCGCCTGAGAGCGAATATATTGAACCCGAAATTGTGGAGACGCCATGACAAACTACGACTATCCAAATCTCACCCTTCGTGAAACTGTTGAAGCCAGCCTCGACTACATCGTGGCCCTTATCGCAAACATCAAAGCACTTGAGGAAGAGACCCGCACTTCGCGCAGTAACACTTCGCTAGACAATGCCACCTATCAGACTGTTGATATGCAGATTACCAACTTCCTTGGTAGTGCGACCCTACTTGAAGTGGAAAAGACCAGACTTGAAAGCATCATTGCTAATTGGAACGAAAAAGAAGCCGAATAAAATAAGCCGGGAACATCGTTTCCCGGCTTCACCATGACAAGCAGGCATCCGCTTAAATACAGAACTACTAACCTGTATTGAGGTGCTACTCCCATGTCTGATGCTACCGACGCCACCACTGCTCCAACTAAGCAGTCACTTTTCAAGTCCATCGCCCTTGGTGCATGGCATGTCCTAACAGTCGCTTGGACTGTTCCTGCTGTTCGTAGCGTCGTTGCTACTCGACTTGTTCGTTATGGCCTACCCGGCACTCTTGTTGCAATCGGCATTGCGATTGGCGACAAACTGGCAGGCAGCTAATGTCTACAAAATCGGAAGCAACACTGTCGCCTGACATTCTCATGATGTTGGGCAAGATGGACGGCAAGCTAGACAGCCTGTTGACCCAGACAGCCACGAACACCGCCGAGATTAAAGACCTGAGTATGCGTGTCGGAGAATTGGAAGCTGACCGCAAGGAAAGCGGAGTTCTGCGCGACCAGTTCAGGAAGGTCGTCACCGATGTTGAGGATTTAAAAACGGCGCGCTCTGAGGCGCATGGCGGCCTTAAGAGCGCAGCTTGGGCAGCTAATGCTGCTAAGTTCGCGTTAGGCGCGCTGTTGGGCATCGTAGGGGCGCTAGGGCTACAGCTACAGGCTGTGAAGAAACCGCCGGTCGTCAAAACCGAAACGACGATCGAGCGCAGCATTTCCATCCCGAAGCACTAATGGGAAAAGCCCCGGATTGACCGGGGCTTTCGCTTTGCTGCTTATTTTTCGGAACCGCGCTTCAAATGATATGCCGTCCGGTTCAATGGATCAATATGGCGCTTTACAAAGTCCTCGCGCATTTTGTCGCCTTCGGCACCAAACAGCGAACCACCGCGCACATCGCCATTCTCATCAATCAGATCAGAATGCTCCTGCCTCGAGGTATGGTCACCCATTAACATGCCCAACGTCGGCATTACGCCGCCTGCCGGTATTTTGATCGTGTCGTGAATAATCGCCATCGCCTGCTCCCTTTTCTGCCGTCACCAAGATAGGAAGAATGTCAGCCAGCACAATGGGCGTATCAGCGCCTCAAATCCTCTTTCAGATTAATGAGGATTGCCAGCTTCTCGAAATAGGCATTTCGGTTTTCAGCCGAGCGTTCTGGGTTGGTCGCATCATTGTAGAAAAAGATGCGGTCGCAAGTTCCTGTGCCGTCAATGTCCAGCTTTTTCAGAGTTGCTGGACCTAGCCCCTTCAAGCGCAGCTTGTGCTTGGGATCGCTCCAGTCGGACCAATCGTCGCCGTGGATACCAACGGCTTTGTATTTGCGGTTGAAAAACGACCAACTGCCATCATCGTTCTTCGCCATACCGTAGGGAAACAGGACTTGTCGTGCATTGGGCATATTTTGCTCCTTATTGTTGGCGCGGCTTAGATAGTGCCGCATGTTTACGATATGGTAGGCGTTATGCTCTGGATTAACAATGACTGGGCAGATTGTTGATCGCTTACTCTCAAATTCGGCCATTAAGTCGTCATTATAGGCTCCTTATGTCCTGTTCTGTGGAGTTTCGTTTGTTCAGTTTGCGCGCAGGCTGTGAATGCGGGCCTTGCGCTCTTCAAGGGCGATATGCTTTCTGTGCGCTTCGACATTTGCGTCATGCTCGACTAGCGCGATCTTCACATCAACCGGCCTCCAAGCCTGCACCTTTTCGCAATCAAGTGTGATGTGGCTGCTAAAACGCGACCATTCCATAATGATCTCATCCATGACCTTCGTAGGGACCGCTGCGCTGGTCACGAAAGCATCGTGGATACGGGCCACAACAGGGATGCCGTATTGCGCCAGAATCTCGATTGCGACATCCATCAGGAACGTCTCGTTCTGCTGGTAGGTGTATGCCAGCAGCAAGGGATTAGTGACCCTGCCATTTGCCCCGTTCTTTTCCCTCACTACTTGTGCGATTTCGTCAAAGTCGGACCCGGCCTTGATGCTGTCGAGGATTTCAGCCTCAATCACCGACTGCTCACTCAGGAACGCTTCAACCCACGGATCAGACAAGAACCTCTCGCGCACGACCGGGCTTTTCAATATATCGGTTAGCGCAGTTCCCTTCTGGTCGTTCCCGTCGAACCAGAAGCCAGTCGTCGTCTTCGCGCCGAACCCGATGGCCGTTAGAGCCTGCTTGATACGATCAACTGCGAACTTGTGATCGACCCCAACGCCCTCAAAGCATTCCCTTGCAAGACGCTGGCGAATAGCGTTCTTTTCATTGAGATATTCGCGCGTGTAGGTGCCTTTGCGGGTCTGGATCAGTTCGTTTTCGCCGGCGTTTATCATGTTGTAGATGGCCAGCTTAACGGCATAGACCGCTGCGTTCATATCATACTGGAAATGCTCTCCGATGATTGCGCTACGAACCTGCTTGGTCACGTTCTGGATATTCAAGCCCTTGTAATAGATGCGACCGAATGAGCTTGGGCTGGGCAGCATCGGCAAGAACGCATATCCGTGTGCGGCTTCGGTGTGCGCGCCGACTTTATGGACCAACTGCGCC
Source organism: Sphingobium sp. (assembly GCF_003248505.1). Lineage (GTDB taxonomy): Bacteria > Pseudomonadota > Alphaproteobacteria > Sphingomonadales > Sphingomonadaceae > Sphingobium. Next base: position 26,445 of record NZ_QFOA01000027.1, on the reverse strand, counting down.
TGATACAGCCCCTTGCGGAGTTTCGCCTGTAGAGCAGTCTGCTCGGCGTCAGTCCTGCTGATTTCATATTCCGTGTTGTCGATATATCGCTGCAAATTATCCATGTCGATTTCAAGGCGTTCATACTTCGGATCAGATGCGTCCTCGTTTTCGCCAAACAGTTCATAGAAAACACTCTTCGGCGCACGTTCATTCAGGAGCATCTTAATAAGCCTCTCGTTTACAATCTGGACTTTTGTGTTCTTTTCAAATGGGCTGTCTGCGATCTTGAGATTGCTTCCCTTCTCAAGAACGATGAACATCGGATAGATGTCCTTGAAGCATTTCCAAATCGAATAGCGACCATTCTTGTATTGGAAGTGCCTGCAATCGTCATACAAGCCGCCGGTTGAAACATGGGTTTGTGACCCGTCCTTAAGATATGGAAGAGACTTCCAAAGCACACCCGACACTACATCGAGATACTTGTTAAAGTGCTTCTCCTGATCTTTGATGCTCAGGTCTGGAAAGCGATCCTTGAACGCCTTTGGGATGGCAATTTCAGTAGCGGCCTTGTTCAAGACATGCTGCGCTTTCACAGCTTCGTCGGAGTAGTATTCCTTGCTCATGCCACACCTTCAATCGCGTTGGTGATGTGTTCCACGATGTCATCGGAAACATCCGCAATCAGCGCCGTCTGGTTCACGAGGTTGGAGATTAGGTTCTGTGCTTCTGTGAGTTCGTCAATGGCAGCTTCTGCGGTCGTGCCACGTTCGCCCGACTGTAGCCCTTCGGGCATAACATCGAAGTAGTCCTGCTCTTCGGCGAGTGCTGCGCTGACCAGCAAATCAGCTTCTTCAAGGCGCTTGGTCAGTGAGCGGTCTTCTGTATATGCCTCAATTGCCTTAATAGCAGTATAAAGGTTTTTGCGTCGTTTGTTGTTCATTTGAAGTCTCCATAAAAAAGTCCACTGTGTGGACCGCCAAGAACACACAGTGGACGAACTTCTTTATGGGAAATGCGAAGCAGACCACTGCCGAAGGTGGCAGCATTTGGCGGTCTGCTTCCTTCATTTCTATTTATCTATTTTCACAATAACAGGTGAGTTAAGCGGCTGTCATTATTCATTTAACTTCTTTTCTTGCCATACGAAAACCTTTGTATCTCATACTCGTTAACGGAATGTCGCAGTATGCTAGAAGCCATGTCGCAGTGCGCTAAACCCATGTCGCAGTATGCTAGAAGCCATGTCGCAGTGCGCTAGAAAACCGCAGAAAACAGCGGTTTTTGGACCAGAATGGCTTTTGAAAGCCAAATGTCGCAGTGCTATATTAGAGAGAAAGAGAAAGGACTTATTGGAAGTAAGATCGGGTATGGGTTGGTCAGGTAGGTGGGTTAAGTTGCTTCCCTGTTCGATCTGACCTCACTTCTTGTGTGGCGCGCTCTGCGCTGCGCGGGTTCGGTTATCTCCCCGGATTAACGGGATTTTTACCTCTTGATTGCTAGGCCGAGTGACCGGCGTAAAAACCGGGGGCTCTTTCAATCTGTTATGTCCTCGAACTTGCGGGTTATCAGTCGGGTGCAAATCCGGCGATGTTCTGGACATTTTTGTCCTTTGCAGACCAGCGCAGCGGTTAGTCCCACGACCTGTGACCATGTCTCAGGCCGACGAGGTTTCGGCCTCACTATACGCTGAAAGTGGAGAGTTGCGTCAGTAATGGCGCGTCAGGCTGCTTCACTACTCGTTGGTGAAAGGACCAAACATGACAGACGTAATGGACAAGAATGCAGTTGAAGCTCTGGTGTCTAAGTTCAAGGAAGCCGTTAAGGCCGATGTGGACAAAGGCACTACCGAGGACAACAAACAGATCACGGAACTCAATCGTCAGATTGTGTTGCTGCAAGCCAAGTCGCGGGATCACACCTACGATCTGGTTGCAGGTCTGGTTAAACTGGCAGAGGACTTGAAAGTCGAAAAGCCGTCTGCGGGCTATAACTCGTTCCTCGCGGAACGTGGTATCGTCCCACCGGCACCGACTGACAAGAACCCGAACCCGAACCCTTACCCGAAGTTCGTTAAGGCCGTTTTTGCGGAACATAAGGACGGAAAGTGGGACTTCAGTTACCGGAGTGCCGAGAAGTATGCCAATCATGTGCGCTTTCTCTTGAAGGCAAAGCGTGAAGGGCGAATTCACGGCAGCGTTCAGGACTTCATTCGGAACTTCTCTGACGCGGCGTTCGGCAATGCGCTGGACGGCATCGAGGGGAAGGACCGGGATGAGAACAAGACTGACGCACAGGCAAAGCGTATCGAAACCGTTCGCGAGAAGGGACGAAACGCGCAGCCTGTTGCTCACTTCGATGACGCTCTCAACCATGAGGACGGCTCTGTTGTGATGCTCTGGGGCCGGATTGTCGGCGGCACGTTGGAGGTCATGAATGTGGAAAAGGTGGAAGCCAAAGAAGCAGACAGCCTCTTTTACAAGCTGGGCAAGAAAGCTGCATAAAAGGACATAAGAGCAAAACCCCCGGCCATTAATTTGACCGGGGGTTTCTTCGTTCAATGTAATAGGGTGAGCAACCCTGATTGAATGTCCTTTCGCGGGGACATTCGTATTTATGGCTTGGAGCGCAGGCCACTGGTGTAATTGCCATTCCACATGCTCAGGACTTGCCCACGCATACGAGGGTCAAAGCTGATATGGACCCAGGAATTCTTTTCCATAATCAACTGATCGAACTTGATGCCAGCAGCGACGAGCGCCTTGCAGATCGTCATAGGATCGCCAAAGCCGGGACACACGAAATCGACCGCATAGCCAAGGGCATGTGCCGATGTTGGTTTGCCGCCGACTGCGCGATTGACCGCTGCGCTACGAAAGCCGCTTGTCACTCGAATGGGCTTGCTCAGCACGGCCCTGACAGCTTCCATGGCCTGTGCCGTCGCGGTGAGATTGGCAAGCTGTTGCTTGTTGGGAGTATTGGCCAGACCCGTTGTCGTTACGGTCATTTCAGCCAGCGTGAAGTGTGGAGTTAAGTTGGTCATCCCGTAGTTATCAGAACTGCCTTAAACCGCCTTTCTGAGCTTTCTCGACTAAATATGTGTGGAAGAGAAAACATCGGAGAGAGAAGCGATGATTGACCCCACACTCAAGTTATCACTGTTCAAACTGCGAACCAAGAAAGCTCTCAAAAAGCTCAGCTTCACTGGTTCGGTTTATGGCATCACGGCAGCAGAAAAAATGGAGGATGCACTACGCGACCTTATTCAATACTGCCGCGACGAAAAGGACGAGTTCTACTGGTCTTTTGCGAGTTATGCTCGAAACCACACTAAGGCAGACATTCTGGAAATCACAGCGATCCCGTTGGAGTTCCCTTATAGCCTCGCAAACGAGATTGCCGAGGCACAAGAGACTTTTCCACATATCCACTATGTCATCCATTCACAGGATGAGATTAACAGCAAGCGACCACAAGAGCGCCTTGTTGTCCTGACACCACTTGCCAAGCCCATCACATGCCCAAAGGAATACACTCGAATTGCATCGCTTCTAAGCGAACAGTTTGGCGTCGGTCAGCATAGCAAGGGTGACTTTTCCAGCACATTCTTGTTCGCGCCATTCTTGCAGGTATGCAGTATGCCCAAGGTCGTTCTGCATGATGAGGACCGGACATTTCTCGATCCAGATTCTTACTTGGAAGAGAACAAAGGCGTCTGGACCAATGCGAGATTGATGCAAGAAGGCGCAGCACCACAACCGAAATTGCAGGCCGACGAAACCGGCTTGTTCATGTTCTAAGGGGGAGACGATGATTGAGGTAGAAGGAACCACACTAAACGTGGAAGAAGCACAAGCGACCATGCGCGATGACATAACAGTGCTGTTGAGCAAGGACATACATTGTCCGTTGGCTCGAAAGATCGAAGAGGCTCTGGCACTGCTCGATAAAGCGATTGATGCCCATAAGCCCAACTAAACCACAGAGGAGAACATACGAATGGCAGACAATGCTATCGACAAACTATTTGAGGAAATCCGTGCTACGAGTGTGGAACTGACTGCCATTCAGGACGAGGAAGAAGCTCTACAAGAGCAGCTTCGCAAACTGAAAATGCAGCACATTGAGGCCATCAAGCGCCGCGATCTACTTGATGTCACGCTACGCAAACACATTCACACTGGTATGCCGGTCGTTCAGGCGAAGATGCAGGCCCATGAGGAAATGGGTGATCGTGAGGCTCGCGATGCAGGTTGGACCATCCAGACTACCGGCACTATTGGCTGCTCGCCAATGGGTTTCGCTTCTCAGGCTCAATCACAGGCGAATGCTCATATTGCGACGATCATGACGAGCCACGCGAAAGGCTATCGAAGCATCTAAACACGGACCCGGCAGCTTCGGTTGCTGGTGTTATAAATATGTGTGTCGGATGGTTGGGCCTATTCCACATAGAGGACGCGGGACAGTTCGAAGCTGCCTAGATCCAGTCCGACACACATATTCTACGTCGTTTAATGGACAAGATAGCGGCCATTTGGCCGAAGAAATGAGGTTCGAGGCCTCATCGTAGAGCTAACGCAGGTTCAATTCCTGCTCGCTGACCGAGGTTTGGTAAGGAACGGTGGTTGAATTCCACACATGCCGGTGCGCCGGGGGTCACATGAAGCTCGTCGGGAAACCGGCGGGCTTTCTCGTGCGCATCCGACTAACAGTTTGACCCTTTGCGCCTGTCCTTGCCGATCTGCGTGAATTTCGTTCCTTGGAGCGCATAGATGCGTCCTGTACACTCGTTATCGTAGCTGGCACCCCAACGTGCGACCATAAGCCGGCTGTTTGACCTCGTTATGATTTCCAGGCTCTGGTAAAACTCGCCGCCGATGGGAAACTCAAATAATTCGCCTGTTTGTACGTCACCAACGACATTGAATGTACAGCCTGTGCCACAGCCGATCGTGATAATGGTGTAGTGGCCAGCAGCAATCTCGTTAGACTTAAAGCCATCTGTGATGGCGGTGCGAAATCTGCTGAATTTGGGTCCGCTACGCGCAAAATCCGGTTTTGCGCGTGGGCCGGAATATACCGGCACAATATAGTCTTTTTCGTTGGTGGATTGCGCCCTGACCGCTGCGCCGTCGATCATCAACGCCGTCATCAGCATCCAAACTGGTGTCTTGAACCGCATCGTCGCCCCTGAATCTATGTTCATAGCAAGCCATATCGCCCACGCCATTTACCGCAAGCCTCTTGTCATGTTCCCGTTATGTTCCCTATACCGTTCCTATGAACCAGCCTGATTCCCTATGGCTAGCGCAGAGCCTCCTTCACGCTCCCGGATGGGCAAGAGTGGCACTGACCGCACCGAACGAACGCTTGCGAGAGAACGCGGCGCTCGAACTGGCACAGAGCATCCTAGCAGCTTGGGACAAGCAACAGCCGATCCCCGATGCTCGTCAGATGACGTTCTCGCTGTGATGTGGGACATTTGGGTAATCGGAAGTGGACGGACCTGTCCGACTTTACGCGACGAGAAGCCAACCTCTGCGTGATGTGCGGTCATTGCCAGCGGCACAGTGTCATCGACAGTGCGAGGCTGTATCGGTATTTCATCGCGAAATGCTGGCGCACCAGCATCAGAGACGTAGCGCAGCGGCTATATTGTGTCCGATGCAAACGCCGACCGACCAAGATCAGGCCGAGCGGCGATCCACATAACGCACCTAGATATTTGCCCGAAAATGAGGATCAGTGGCGGCGTTTGATTAGGCGGCTCCGGGGTTAGATTTAGGCTTCCATGTCAGGAGCCGATAAACATAGCCGATGACGCACAAAGCGATACAGACGGTTGTGATCGGCCCAAGATACCTGTCGATCTCGGTCACCCGCTTGCCGAGGAAATACCCGGCATAGGCAAGAATGATGTTCCAGATCAGCGCGCCCGCCGCCGTAAACAGCAAAAACCGCCCGTGCGTATTGAGGAAATGGAGCGCCCTTCCCTTTACATCCGTGCGGGCTTGGAAGCGCACATGCCCCATCCTGAACAGGCCCGCCGGCAGGGATACCATGGTGCGGAAAGCGGGCAGGAACCGGAAGACGAAGACGACGATCTGGCCATATTTGCCGAACAACCGGTCGAGCGCCTCCACGTCCTTCCATTCCAGCGTCGCCCAGCGCCCATAGCGGTCGACCAGTGGCTTTAGCCGTTCGAAGCCCAGGAAATGACCGACGAGATACCAGAAATAATTGCCGACGGTGGTGCCGACCGTGCCCGCGAGCAGTAACCATTCCATCGCCATGCGCCCCTGCCCCACGCGGATGCCGCCGATGCCCATGATGAGTTCGGACGGGATCGGCGGAAACACATTTTCGAGCACCATGAGGAACGCGATGCCCCAATAGCCACCCGCGTCGATCAGCTGCAGCACCCAGTCGGTCATAGGGAAATGCTCATTGGGGGGCGGACCTTTGTCGAAGGATCAAACCCGCCCAACGCGCCACGCGCCGCTCCGTTCAGTCAGGATGCAGCACGCTCCGCCAGCCGGGTGTCGATCGCGTCCCAGATGAGACCGCCCGTGTCGGTGCCGTCGAACGTCTCGATCGACACGATGCCGGTGGGCGACGTGACGTTGATTTCGGTCAGCCATTCGCCGCCGATCACGTCGATGCCGACGAACAGCAATCCCCGGCGTTTCAGTTCAGGCCCCAGCGCAGCACAGATTTCGCGTTCCTTGTCCGTCAGTTGCGTCTTGGCGGCCGAACCGCCCACCGCAAGGTTGGAGCGGATTTCGCCCTTGCCCGGAATGCGGTTCACCGCGCCTGCGACTTCGCCGTCCACCAGAACGATGCGCTTGTCCCCTTCGGCGACGCCCGGAATGAACGCCTGCACCATGAAGGGTTCGACCCAGCTCGCCTTGAACAGTTCGACCAGCGAGGAGAGGTTCGCGCCGTTCGCGCCGACATGGAATACCGCGACGCCGCCATTGCCGTAGAGCGGCTTCACCACGATCTCGCCATGCTCGGCGAGGAAGGCGCGCACTTCGGCAAGGTCGCGGGTGATCATCGTCGGCGGCATGAAGCGGGCATAATCGAGCACGAACAGCTTTTCAGGCGCGTTGCGTACGCTCGCCGGGTCGTTCACCACCAGCGTTTCGTCCCGCACCCGTTCGAGCAGATGCGTGGCGGTGATGTAGCTGAGGTCGAAGGGCGGGTCCTGCCGCATCAGCACCACGTCCACGTCGCGGCCAAGGTCGAGCAGTTCCTCGGGGCCATGGACGAAATGGTCGCCGTGGATCTTCTGCACCTCGACGGGCCGCGCCTTCGCCAGCACTCGCCCGTCGCGGAAGGTGAGGTCGGGCGCGAGATAATGATAGAGACGGTGCCCCCGCGCCTGCCCCGCCAGCATGATGTGGAAGGTCGAATCGCCCGCGATGTTGATACCCTCCATCGGGTCCATCTGCACAGCGACGGTCAGGGGATTGAGGTTGGTCATGCGCGTCCTTCTTCCTCGCAAGGGCGGTGGGGCGCAGCATCAGCCCCCGTGCCAGACGTTCGCCAGATGGCGCGGCGGGTGGCCCGGCGCAAGGAGGATCACATCGATTCGCATGTCGTCGCCCGGCTGGGCCAGATCGTGCCACAGGATTTCAGCGGCGGCGGCCACGCGCGAAAGGCGGCGTTCGTCGATGGAAAGGTCGAGTTCGGCGGCGCTGGCGCGCGCCTTCACCTCGACAAAGGCGAGCATCGCGTCGCGGCGGGCGACGAGATCGACTTCGCCGGCAGGCGTGCGCAGACGGCGACCGACGATGTCCCAGCCCTTGAGCCGCAGCCACCATGCCGCGATCCGCTCCGCCTGCCGCCCGCGTTTTTCGGCGGCCTGTCTCCTCATGCCTTGAGTTCCATCGCCCGGTCGTAGAGCGCGCGGCGGTCGAGACCGAGCTTCTTGGCGACTTCGCCTGCCGCTTTCGATACCGGAAGGCGGGTGAGCGCTTCGCGCAGCGCTGCGTCGGCGTCCTCTGCGCTGGCTGGGGGCGCTTCGCCCGGTGGCCCGACGATCACGACGATTTCCCCCTTGGGCGGCGCATCGGCGTAGCGAGCGGACAAAGCGGTGAGCGTTCCGGTGGCGGTTTCTTCGAACGCCTTGCTGATTTCGCGGCTGACCGCCGCTTCGCGATCGCCCAGATGCGCGGCCATCGCGGCGAGGCTGTCGGACAGGCGCGGGCCGCTTTCGTAGAAGGCGAGCGTGGCGCGCAAGGCGGCGACTTCGTCCAGCGCGTCGCCCCGCGCCTTGGCCTTGGCGGGCAGGAAGCCCATGAAGAGGAAACGGTCGGTCGGCAGGCCCGACAATGTGAGCGCGGCGATCACGGCGCTGGGGCCGGGCAGCGTCGTCACCGGCCGCCCCGCCGCGCGCGCGTCGCGCACCAGCTTGTAGCCCGGATCGGATATGAGGGGCGTGCCCGCATCGGAAAGGAGCGCAACGGCCTCCTGCCCCATCCGTTCGACCAGCCGCTGGCGCACATGATCGGCGCTGTGGTCGTGATAGGGGACCATGGGCCGGTCGGACCCGGCATGGCGCAGCAGCCGCGCGCTCACCCGCGTATCCTCCACAGCGACCACATCGGCCCGGCGCAGAATGTCGGCTGCGCGCGGCGTCAGGTCTCCAAGGTTGCCGATCGGCCCCGCGACGATGTAAAGCCCGGGCTCAAGAGGTTCAGTTTCCATAAGGACGCCAGATGACAGAGACGGATGCCGCCCGGCAAGCCCCACGGCTCGCCAACCCGCTCGCCGCCGCGAAACGTGGGGCGCGGATCGCCTTCGTTGCGAGCGCACTGTTCCTCGCCGCCTGCCAGTCCATCGTGCCGAAGGGCAAGGCTCCCGCGACGCCGCCCACTCCCACGCGGCCGACGACACCCGACGTGGTGCAGGGCCTGCCGACCGACACGGCCCGGCATCGCGTCGCCCTGCTGGTGCCGATGAGCGGCACGAACGCGGGCGTCGGCCATTCGATCGCGAACGCGACGACGTTGGCGCTGCTGGACACCAAGACCGACAAGGTGCGTATCACCACTTACGACACGGCGCTGGGCGCGGCAGCGGCGGTGAACAAGGCGCTGGCAGAAGGCAACCGCCTGATTCTGGGGCCGTTGCTGGCGGAAGATGCGCGGATCGTCGGCCCGATCGCGGCGCGGGCGAACGTCCCCGTCATCAGCTTTTCCAACGATGTGAGCGCGGCCGGCAGCGGCGTCTACGTCATGGGCTATAATCCCGGCCAGTCGATCGAGCGGGTCGTCGATTTCGCGAAGAGCAAGGGCCTGTCGCGCTTCGGCGCGCTGGTGCCGCGCGGCACCTATGGCGAACGGGCAGGAAACGCGATGCTCCGCGCCGTCGAACAGGCGGGCGGAACGGTCGTGTCGATGCAGACGTTCGACCGGTCGCCCGCGTCCATGGCGGTAGCGGTGAAGGCGTTGCAGGCTTCCTCCAGCTACGACGCGTTGCTGATCGCGGACAGCGGGCGGGTGGCGATCCAGATCGCGCCGCTGGTGCGCAAGAACGGGGGGGCATCGGCGCGGCTGCTGGGTACCGAATTGTGGAACGCGGACACCGCGCTCGCCGCCAATCCGGTGCTGCGCGGAGCGTGGTTCGCGAGCGTGTCGGACGCACTGTATCGACAGCTCGCCACCAAATATCGCACGCGGTTCGGCAGCGCGCCCTATCGCCTGTCGTCGCTGGGTTATGATTCGGTGCTGCTGACCGTGCGAATCGCGCAGGACTGGAAGCCCGGCAGCCCCTTCCCCGCCGCGCGGTTGCGCGATGAGGGCGGCTTTTCGGGGATCGACGGCGCGTTCCGCTTCAACCGCAGCGGCGTTGCCGAACGCGCACTGGACGTGAACGAAGTCGGCGCGGGCGTGGTCGATGCCGCGCCGCGCGGCTTCGGCGATTAACGCACGCGCCCGGTGGGAAGGATGAGCGGGATGCCGTCGCCCCGCTCGATCCGGGCGGAGATGCCGTAGACCTGGGCCAGCCGCTCTGCCGTCAGCACATCGAGCGGCGCGCCCTCCGCCACCAGTGAACCCCGGTCCATCAGGACCAGCCGGTCGCACCAGCGCGCCGCCATGGCAAGGTCGTGCAGCACCGTGACGACCAATGCGCCGTCCTGTGCCTGCGCGTTCAGCAGCGCCATGACGTCGATCTGGTGGCCGGGGTCGAGCGAGGCAAGCGGTTCATCGGCGATGAGGGCGCGTGCGCCGACCGCCAATGCGCGGGCAAGGAGGACGCGAGCGCGCTCTCCCCCCGACAATTCGGTCGCGATGCGGTGGCGCAGGTGCAGCACGTCGGCGCGGGCCATCGCTTGTTCGACCGCCGCTTCATCGTCGGGCGTAAGGCGCGAAAGCGGCCCCAGATGCGGCAGGCGACCCAGTGCCACGAGCCGTTCGACACCGAGCGGCCAGTGCAGCGTCTGGCCCTGCGGCAGATAGGCGACGGTTCGCGCCATCGTCCGCCGGTCGAGCCGCGCTGCGTCCCGCCCGTCGACGAGGACGCGCCCTCCGGCAGGCCGGACAAGGCCCAGCAGCGCGCGGATCAGGGTGGATTTGCCCGCACCGTTGGGGCCAACGATGCCGACCAACTCGCCAGACTCCAGCGCCAGATCGACGCTATCGACCGCGACATGGTGGCCAAGCCGGACGGACAGGGATTGCGTGGCGATGCTCACCATAAGCGCCGCTCCCGCATCAGATGGACGAGGAAGACCGGAACGCCGAACAGCGCCGTGACGACGCCGAGCTTCAACTCGCCGGTCGTGGGGATGAGGCGTACGCCGATGTCGGCGAGGGTCAACAGTACCGCTCCCCCGAGCAACGAAGGGAGCAGGATGGCGGAGGGCGACCGGTCGGTCAGCGGCCTTACCAGATGGGGGACGATGAGGCCGACGAAGCCGATGGCGCCCGATACGGCGACAGCGCCACCGACGCCGATGGCAACCCCCAGCATCAACCGCAGGCGCAGGCGCGACAGATCGACGCCGAGCGCCTGCGCGCCCTCCTCGCCCAGGCTCAGCGCGTCGAGCGCCCGCGCGTCGGCGATCAGAAGCGCGACACCGATGGCGACACATGGCAGCGCGATCATGACATGGTCGACGCCCCGGTTTTCGAGGCTGCCCATCAACCAGCTCATGATCTCCATCGCGGCGAAGGGATTGGGCGACAAATTGAGCGCGAGGCTGATCCCCGCGCCGGCAAGGGTGCCGACCGCTATCCCCGCGAGGATCAGCGTCAGCGGGCTTTCCGCGCGTCCGGCGAGCAGGAAGAGGAGACCGATGGCAAGCAGCGCGCTGCCGATGGCAAGCAGGGGCAGGGCGAGCGGATGGACGAGGCTCCAGCCGAAATAAAGCGCGACGACTGCCCCCAGCGCGGCGGCATTGGATGCGCCGAGCACAGCGGGTTCGGCAAGCGGATTGCGCAGATAGCCCTGAAGCGCCGCACCCGACAGGCCCAGCATCGCGCCGACGACGAGGCTGAGCGCCATGCGCGGCAGGCGAAGGTCGAGCACGATGGTGCGCGCGACGACGTCTCCCCCGCCGGTGAGTGCGGCCAGCACACGCGCAGGGGAAAGCGACACGGTTCCGAGCGCGACCGATCCGAGCGCGGCGGCGACAAGCAGCAGCAGCAGGCCCGGGACCAGCAGGGGGTGGCGGCGGGCGCGGGTCATGCCTTGCCTCTGCGCGCGGGATGGCTAAGCCGAACGGCATGATCCGTTCCATGCTGACCCGAACTCTGGCGATCGGCCTTGTCCTGGGGCTGTCGACCGGGGCAGCCGCCCCGCGCGTGCCGCGCCGCATCGTCTCGCTCAATGTTTGCGCGGACCAGTATTTGCTGGCACTCGCCGACCCGGGGCAGATCGCGGCCTTGAGCCGCAACGCCCGCGATCCCGAGCTGTCGGCGGCCGCGGACAAGGCGCGCGGTTTTCGCGTGCTCCACCGGGGGGCGGAAGACGTGCTGACGATCCAGCCCGACCTCATCCTGGGCTTTCCCGCCGGGCCGGGAAAGGTCGCGGGCGCGCCACCGGGACACTGGCCCACGCTCGGCCTTGCCAGTGCGGAAAGCCATGGCGCAATTCTGGACCAGATCCGGCAGGTCGCCCGTGCGGTCGGCCATCCCGAACGCGGCGACGCGCTGATCGCGGCGATGGAGCGCGATCTTGCCGCCTTGCCGCGGGCGAAGCGCGGCGGGGTGGCGGCCTATTATCAGCGGCGCGGTTTCATGACCGGCACGGGGACGCTGATCGACGATCTCATGACACGCGTGGGCCTCGTCAACCTGGCCACGCGGCTGGGAAAACCCGCGCTGGCGCAGGTGAGCCTGGAGGAAATGGTGGCGGCGCGGCCCGACTGGCTGATCGTCGAAAGCGCGACCGATCGGGTGCAGGACCAGGGTACCGAGATGCTGCACCACCGCGCGCTGGCCGACATTCCGCGCATCAGCTTGCCGCAGGCATGGACGGTATGCGGCGGGCCTGCCTATGTACTGGCGGCGCGACGCATCGTCGCGCGCCTCAACGCCGCGCGATAGGGGAGCGGGCGCAGCGCCCGCCCCCTTGGGTTTCGCGTCAGAAGCGGACACGCACGCCGCCATAGGCGGAGCGGCCATAGGTGCTGTAGCCATAGGCGGTGGCGTAGGCTTCGTCGGTCAGATTGTCGATGCGGCCATAGATTTCCAACCGCTCGCCAATGGGCAGGGAAGCGCGCACGCCCACCAGGGCATAGCCGTCGAGCCGCCGCAGATTGGCGGCGTCGTCGAAGCTGTCGCCTACCAATGTGACGGTGGCGCCGGTCGACAGGCCGAACGACCAGGCATAGTCCGCCGACACGCTCACCTGATTGACGGCGCGGCGGGCGAGGCGGTTGCCGAAATTGGCGGAACCGCGCGACCGGTCGCGCGCGTCGATATAGGAATAGCTGCCCGTCACCGTCAGTGCATCGACCGGGCGCAGCGCCACCGACGCTTCGACGCCCTTCGCACGGGTGCGGTCGAGATTGCCGTAGGTGAAAGTGGCGTTGTCGTAGTTGATCTGGTTGCGCGTGTCGCGACGGAAGGCCGTCAGGGACAGGGTGGCGCGCCCGTCATCCAGCCGCTGGTCGAACCCGATGTCGTAACTTTTCGACCGTTCGGGGCGGAGAGCCGCGTTGCCGCTGAAGCTGTCGTAAAGCTGATAGAGCGAAGGCGCCTTGAACCCTTCGCCGTAGCTGAGGCGCAGGCTGGTCGCGCCCGCGTTCGGCGAATAATTGGCATTCGCGCCGAAGGTGGTCGCGCCGCCGAACTGGCTGTGATCGTCATGGCGCACGCCGCCAGTGACGGCGAGGCCTGCGAGCGGCTTGACGATGGCAAGGCCGAAGACACTGTCGATGGTGATCCGCGCGCTGTTGGCGGAACCGAAACCGAAGAAGTCGTAGTCGGGCCGCTCATGCTCATAGCCCAGAATGAATTTCGCAGCATCGACCGGGGCATAGACACCCTCATATTCGAACCGCAGGTTGGTGCCGCGATAGCCATAGTCAGGGTCGGTGCCGCGCACGAAATAATAGTCGCGGTCGTTGCGCAGATAGGTGACGGCGGCGCGCTGCGTCAGTTTCCCGTCGAGCAGGGCGAGGTTGAGGCCCGCATAACCCACATACTGGTCGAGCTTGCTCACGTCGCTGCTGTCCGCAGGCGCGCCGAAGAAGCTGTCATAATCGAGGTCGGCATGGATATAGTAGCCGCGCAGGTCGAGGCTCAGCGCGTCTGAGAAAGCGAGCTTGAGCCGGGCGTTGGTGGCGATGTTCTTCGTCCCATCGCGTTCCGTGCCGCCCGCCGCAGAAGAAATGCCGTCGGTGCGGAAATAGGCCGCGCCCACGCCGCCCGATGCGATGCCGCTGCTGCCCGACACGTCCGCCTTTGCGTTCAAGGTGTCGCTATAACCATATTCGACCGAGGCGTTGGCGCCGAAGCCGTCTACCGGAACGCCCGTCATGATGTTGACCACGCCGCCGATGGCCTGGCTGCCGTAGACGACAGAGTTCGAACCGCGCAGCACTTCGATCCGGCGGATATTGGCGGTGAGCAATGGCCCGAAGTCGTAGGCGTCGCCGATGCCGCTGGGATCGTTCACCTTGACCCCGTCGATCAGCACGAGCGTCTGCGTCGTTTCCGCGCCGCGCAGCGACACGCCGGTCACGCTGCCTACCGATCCGTTGCGGTTGAAGCGGACGCCCGGCGTCGTCGCGAGCAGATCGACCACATCGATCGCCTGGCGCGTCTCGATCGTCTTGGCGTCGATGACGGTGATCGCCTGCCCGATCTCGTCGCGCGGCTGCTCGATGCCTGCGGCGGTGACGATGATGGTGTCATCCTGCGCCATGGCTGGAAAGGCGGTCAGCAATGCCGCCAGCGAAAGTCCCCGTTTGATCATCATATTCCCCCCGGCGTCGAACGACTAAGATGCCGGGACGTCCGCGCGAGCGGTCGTGCGATGCGGATGGGATGACGCCTTTCTGTTCCCGCATACGGCACGATGCGGCCCCGGCCGCATTGCGTCGCTCGACGGAAAACCGCGCCCCGGCCATCCCCTGGACCGAAGCAAGAGCGACTTCGTGCCGGCAGGTCTCCTGGCTTGCGGGTCGCAGCGTCGGTGCACGGACCTTCCCGGACGCAAGGTCCAGTGGCCGGCCCCCTTGCAGGGAGCCATATGCACCGCGCTCACCGCTTACAGTTGCAGGGACAGCCGTGGATTTGGGCCTCTTTCTCCCTCACCACATTCCCGTTTTCAGCCCATCGAAGGGCACCGGCGCGAGTCATGGGCGGGCGCTCAAAGCCCCCGCGTCCGCGCCCTTATGGCAAAGCCCGCCCGCTGCCAAGAGCGTTCACGAGAGATCGATTCCCTGCGCCAGCACCGCGTCCGACCGCGCGAGCACGACGATAGGCAGCCCGGCTTCGCGCGCCCGCTGCGCCGCCAGCCGGGTGGGCGCGGACAGGGTGACGAGCAGCGGGCATCCCGCCAGCACCGCCTTTTCCACCAGTTCGTAGGAGCAGCGCGACGACAGCAGGGCAAAGCCGCCGTCCCAGCCGATTTTCTGCCGCCGCATCGCACCGATCAGCTTGTCGAAGGCATTGTGCCGACCCACATCCTCGCGCGCCATGCGGATCGATCCGTCCGGCCCGGCCAGCGCGGCGGCATGCGCCGCACCGGTCGCGCCGTTGAGCGGCTGATGATCGCGCAACCCGCCGATCGCGCGAAAGATCGCGGCGCGATCCGCCTGTGTGGCTGTCGTAACGGGCGGCAGGGGGCGGATCGCCTGATCCAGATTTTCTATGCCGCACAATCCGCAGGAGGAATCGGTCGCGCGGTGGCGCACCCGGTCGAGCAGGGCATCGGTGCGGCCCTGCGGCAAGGTGGCGCGTGCAACGATGCCCGCCCCGCTATCGTGCAAATCCGCATCGAGCGCCGCATCCCCCGCCCCCAGCAGCCGTTCCGCCAGCGCGAAGCCGGTGACGAGGTCGGACAGGTCGGTAGGCGTCGCCATCAGCACGGCATAGCCGATGCCGTTATATTCGATGGCGACGGGAACCTCATCGGCCAGCGGGCGGTCGACCGACGCGACCGATCCTGCGGGATCGACGCGAGAGAAACGGGACGGCGGCGCGGGGTCGGGCTTGTGCATCGATCATGCTATAGGCATTGCGGGCGCGGAGAAAAAGGAGCGTCGATGCAGCCTTCATCGATCCTGGGTGCAATATTGGCGGGCGGGCGGTCGACCCGCTTCGGCAGCGACAAGGCGATGGCGATCATGCCCGACGGACGCACCCTGATCGCGCACGCGACGCAGGCCCTTGCGCCCCATGTCGATACGGTCGTGATCTGCGGCCGGGCGGGCGGCCTTGCGGATCGGCCCGGACCGGATATGGGGCCGCTCGGCGGGATCAATGCCGCGCTGCGTCATGCCGCATCGGCGGGCTTTGCCGGGGTGCTGACGACGGGGTGCGACATGCCGGTCTATCCCGCCGCCCTGCCCCCGCTGCTCGTGGGACCTGGAGCGGCGGTGCTGGCGGGACAGCCCTTGCTAGGGTGGTGGCCATCCCCCCTCGCCGACGAACTCGACCGGCATCTGGCGGAGGAGAATAATCGGTCCATCAGGGGCTGGCTGAAACGGGTGAGGGCGCGGACGGTGGAAATCCCCGGCCTTGCCCTGCCCAACGTCAACCGGCCCGAAGATCTTCCCCGCGTCTGATCTTCAATGCGCGGCCGACGTGTCCACATCGCCCCGGGGCTTTGGCGCGATCCATACGAGCACGGAGCCGAAGAACAATATGAGCGCTGAAATCCAGAATATGTGATCGACAGCCAGCATCACCGCCTCCTGTTCGACGATACTGGAAATGGTCTGTCGTGCCTGCTCTGTCGAAAAACCGGCATTGGCGAGCAGCGCCTGCGTCCCGTCAGGTTGAAGCACCCCTGCCAGATCGTTCCGAGAGACGCGCTGCGCATCGCCCCATTCGGTCAGCACCAGCGATGTTGCCACCGCAATACCCATCGTCCGCAGGAAGTTTTGCAGACCCGCCGCCGACGCGGTTTCGCTCGGCAGGACGGACCCGAGGGTCAGCGATGTGAGGGGAATGAAGAAGAAGGGCATGCCGAAGCCCAGAATGAACTGGGGCAGCAACATATGGCCGAAATCGATGCCGCTGGTCCAATGCGCCCGCCATACCGACATGACGCCGATCCAGAAAACGCCGAACGAAATCAGCAGGCGGGGATCGACGCGCGAGACCAATCGGGCAGCCAGAGGCGCCGTGAAAAGCGCCGCCATCGCGGACACGGCCGTCACGAAGCCCGCTTTTCCGGCGGTGTAACCCATCGACAACTGAAGCCACTGCGGGATGATCACGATGCTGGCGAAATAGGCGCCGAAACAGAGCGCGAGCGTGAATACACCCGATGTGAAACCGACATGGCGGAATATGCGCAGATCGACGACCGGATGCTTTTCCGTCAGTTCCCATATGATGAAGACGAGGAACCCGACGACCGCCATCACGGCGAGCGCAACGATCATCGGATCGGCGAACCAGTCATGGTCGCGCCCGATGTCGAGCATGATCTGAAGGCAGCCGATCCAGAATACGAGCAGCGCCAGCCCGACCTTGTCGATGGGGATGAGCACGATTTCCGTTTCGACCGGCCGCAGCAACGCCTGCGCGGCAAAAACGCACAGTGCGGCGATCGGCAGGTTGATGAAGAAGATCCAGTGCCAGCTCCAGTTGTCGCTGATATAACCTCCGACGATAGGACCGAGCGCCGGTCCCATCAATGTCGTCATCGCCCACAGCCCCATCGCCCGCCCGCGCGTCTCCGGCGGAAAGATGCGCATCAACAGCGTCTGCGACATCGGCATGATCGGGCCACCGCAAATGCCCTGGCCGATGCGCGCCGCCACCAGCATTCCGAGCGTGGGCGACAGGCCGCACAGCAGGGAAAACACCCCGAAACCCGCCATTGCGAACGTAAAAACGCGCACCACGCCGAAACGCTGTGCCAGCCAACCGGTCAGCGGCACGCAGATTGCCTCCGCCACTGCGTAGGAGGTAATGATCCACGTCCCCTGGTCGGGGGAAATGCCGAGGTTCCCGGCGATGTGCGGCACCGACACGTTCGCGATGGTGAGATCGAGCACCACCATCAGGTTGCTGAGCGCCAGAACCATCATCGCGAGGGTTCGGGTGCGCGGCGAAAGCCGGGAATAGATGTCTTCGTCGCCGCTCATGCCGGGCGCGTCCTTATTTGTCGGAAAGGTCGAGTTCCACGTCCATCGAAAGCCCTACTCGCAGAGGATGAGCCTTCAATTCCTTCGGATCGAGTTCGATGCGCAGCGGCAGGCGCTGCACCACCTTGATCCAGTTGCCGGTCGCGTTCTGGGCCGGGATAAGCGACATCGACGAACCGGTGCCGCCGGCAAAACCCACGACCTTGCCATGGTAGACGACATCGCCGCCATAAAGGTCGGACGTAACCGTCGCCGGCATGCCGATGCGCACGCCGCGCAACTGGCGTTCCTTGAAATTCGCGTCGACATAGACCTTGTCGATCGGGACGATGGTCATGATCGGGCTGCCCTGCGCCACGCGCTGGCCGACCTACACCTGCCGCTTGGTCACGACGCCGTCGATGGGCGCGCGGATGACGGTGCGCTCCAGATCGAGCCGGGCCGCGCGCAGTCGCGCCTTGGCCGTGAGAACGGCGGGATCGGTTTCGATCGTCGAACCGCGAACCAGCGCGTCGTTGGCTTCCAGCTGCCCGGTAGCAGCGTTGCGCGTCGCCTGAGCGGTGGCGACGCCCGCGCGAGCCTGGCCGAGAGCGGCCTGCGCACTGGCGAACGCCTTGCGCGCGGCGGTCAATTCCTCGCCCGATACCGCGCCTTCACCGACCAGCGCCTGCCGCCGATCCAGATCGACACGGGCCTTTTCATAGTCCGCCTGCGCGCTTTGCAGCGCGGCCCGGGCCTGGACGATATCGGCATCGCGTGCGGACACCTGCGCCGAGAGCGACTGGCTGGTCGCGCCGGTCTGGCGGAAGCGGCGTCGCGCTTCGGCAAGGTCGGCCTCCGCCTGCGCGACCGCGATCTGCGCGTTGGTGGGGTCGAGCCGGACGAGCAGGTCGCCCTTGCGAACCGGTTGCGTGTCGGTGACCCTGACGTCGATCGCCTGCGCGGCGACGAGCGGGGTCACCTGCGCCATTTCGGCGTTCACATAAGCATTGTCGGTGCTGACATGGTTGCGCCCGACGAGGAAATAATAGAGCGCCCACAGCGCCGCCACGACGATGACGACGATACCGAGGCGGATGAGCCAGGTCTTGCGAGCGGACTGCCGCGCCTCCGCCTTGCCGTCGGCGGCGTCTTCCTGGGGCGTGGTGTCGGCGTCAGCCATGCGGTCGGTCCTTGGAAAGAGTGGCACCGGCGGCAAAGCCCCCGCCCAGCGCCCGGATGAGTGCGATATCGGTGGAAAAGGCGTTCGCCTCCAGCCCGGCCAGCGTCTGGCGCGCGGCCAGCAGCTGGTCCTCCACGTTCAACACGTCGAGATAGGTGGACAGCCCGCCCTGATAGCGACGCTGCGCCACCGTATAGGCATCCTGCGTCGCGGCCAGCGCGGCGCGCGCGTCGGTCAGCCGCTGATCCAGCGACCGGCGCATCGTGACGGCGTCGGCAACCTGCTGATAGGCGTTGAGCACGGTCTTATCATAGTTCGCCACCGCTTCGTCATAGCTGGCGCGCGCGCCGCGATACTGACCCTGCAATGCCCCGCCGTGAAAGATCGGCAGGCTGATCGCCGGGCCGACCGTGCCGAAGATCGAATCCTTCTTGAAAAGATTGTCGATGAATGGCTGGGACGATCCCGCAGCACCGTTGGGGCCGAACACCGTGTTGTAGCCGAGCGACTGGACCCCGACGAGGGCGCTCAAGCGGATGGCGGGGAAGAAGTCGGCGCGCGCGACCTTGATGCGCTTGGCCGCAGCCTCCGTCCGGGCGAGCGCGGCGACGATGTCGGGGCGTCGGGACACGAGATCGGTCGTCACGTCGGCGGGAAGGCCGAGCGGCGCGAGCGCGCCTATGCGGGGCCGCGCGATCGAAAGGCCCCGGTCGGGCCCGGCACCGATCAGCGCGGCGATCTGGTGCTGGCGCAGTTCGATCGCCATGCGGGCTCCGGCAAGCTGCGTGCGGGCGGAAGCGACGGTGGCGTCCGCCTGCCGCACGCTGCCGCGCGTTTCGAGGCCGTTGGCGCGGCGGTCCGCTACCAGCTTCTGGCTGGCGAGACGGATGTCGAGCGTGCGCTGGGCGATTTCCGCCTCGTCGAACAGCCGGGAAATGTCGGCATAGGCATCGGCAATGGCAGTGGTGAGCGCGAGCCGTGCCTGCTGCGCGTCGATCTCCGCCGCGCGCGCTTCGGATGTGGCGGCGGCAAGCTGCGCCCGATTGCGGCCCCACAGGTCAAGATCGAAGCCGAGGTCGAGCGCCACCCGCCCGGTGCCGAGCCAGCCCTGCGGCACGAAGTCCTTGGGCAGGCCCATATTGTAGCTTTGCTTGGTGGCAGCCGCGCTCGCTTCTCCATCCACCGACGGCAGCAACGCCGCGCCCGCCTGCTGGGCCATGCCCACGGCGCGGCGGAAGCGCGCCCCGGCGACGGCGACATCGGGGGAAGCGCGCAATCCTTCCTCGATCAACCGGTCGAGTTGCGGGTCGCCATAGCCGCGCCACCAGCCGTCGCCGGGCCAGGCGACTGCGACCGCCGCCGAAAGGCTGCGCCCCGCCTCAACCGATTGCGGCGCACGCACGACCGGCTCCGGCCCAAGCTTGGGTACAGCAGCGCAGGCACCCAGAAGCGCCAGCGAGGAAAGCACACCTCCAAAACGAACGAGGGAGGCAGACCGACTCAGCGACATATCAAACCGTACCATCTAGTATGGAAATTCGCATTGACGCCCTCGTTTCGCCTTGTCAACAGGATAATCGTACTCTATGGTACGTTTTTATGACGGAGCCGGCTTCCCCCCCTGCCATCACCCGCCGGGGGGAGGCACGGCGCATGGATCGCCGCAACGCGATTCTGAATACCGCGCAGGCGTCCTTTGTGGAGCATGGCTATGCGGGCACCACGATGTCGGCGGTCGCGGCGATGCTGGGCGGGTCGAAGGGGACGTTGTGGAATTATTTCCCATCGAAGGAAGAGCTGTTCTCTGCGGTGCTGGAACGCGCGACAACGACATATCGTGAACAGCTTTCCCAAATCCTCGATCCATGTGGCGCATTGGAACCGACTCTGCAACGGGCAAGCATCGCCCTTATTCGCAAGGTCACGTCGCCCGATGCTGTCGCCCTGCACCGCCTTATCACTGCCGAGGGGCGGCGCTTTCCTGAAATGTCACGCATCTTCTTCGAACTGGCTCCCGAAGGCACCCGCACGCTGCTGGCGGGCTTCCTCGCCGGTGCGATGGCAAGGAAGCAGCTGCGCGACGCGGACCCGGTGGAAGCGGCGCGCATCCTGATGGCGCTTATCATGGCGGAGACGCATCAGGAGCTGCTGATGAACAAGCTGTGCGAGGCGGATGAAGCGAAGCTGGAGCGCGAGGCGCTGCGCGCTGTCGATCTGTTCCTGCGCGCCTATGGACCACGAACGAAGGAGGCGGGGGGCGCCGACTGACGGCGACGCGCTGTTCATTAACCATTTCTTTGCGCCGCGAGCCTATCATCCGGATTGGGAAGGTAGGGTCGATGCAGTTCCTCAAGCGCATGTTGGTTCGGCAGGATCGAGCGACCGCGAGCCAGGCGGCGGACGGGCGAAAGCGGCTGAGGCTGTTGGTCGTGGACGAAAATCCGACCGCGCGCGATGTGATGGCACGCCGCCTGTCGCATCTGGGCCATGACGTGACGCTTGCCGAGGACGGTTTCAGGGCGCTGTCGCTCCTCCAGACCCGACCGATGGACATCGTGCTCATCGACATGGATTTGCTCCTGCTTCCTGTCGTCACGATGATGCGGAAAATCCGTTCGAGCCATATCGCGCCCGACGCCTGTTTCGTGATGATCGCAGATCGGCCCGATGCTCCGTCCGCCATTGCCGCTTTGGACGCAGGCGCGGACGACATCCTCGTGAAGCCTTTCGACTTCGATATCCTGGACGCACGGCTGCGGCACCTTAGCCAACGAGCCGAACAGATGGGTGCGCTAGCGCGGTACAATGCCGAACTGGACGCCCGGATCGCACGGCGCGCGGTGGAACTGGGCGAAGCGCGCGACGCCTTGCAGGACATGGAGGTCGACCGCGCCCGGCTTATCTCCTCGATCACGGTGCTTCGGGCCGAGATCGATCGGTTGCAATCAGCCCGGACTTAGCCAGAGCGACAGGCCCTCACCCGGATCGGCGGGGGGATTCAGCGCGGCGATGCGCACGGCGTCGGCGCGCGCGCGGTCGAGGATCGCAGGCGGCACATCGGGCGCGTGGTAAACGCGATCCGCTTCCCCCAGCAGGCGCGCGGCGCGCAGCGTCAGGTCTTCGGGATCGGCGGATACCAGCCGGATCGACACAAGGCCCCCTGCCCGCGCATCGGCCGCCCCCGCGATCCAGCCGGGAACGGCATCGGCGGCATTCTCGACAAACGGGTCGATGGCGCCCCCTTCTGCGAACCCTGCGTCGATGGCGCGGCGGCGATCCGCGGCATCGGGCCAGCGCGCCCGGATCGCGTCCCGCGCCTGCGCCATGGCTACCGCCAACGCGCCGAGGCGCGTCGGCAGCCCGCGCTCCAGCCGCTGCCGCAGCGCCTTTGCCAGACCCGCCGATGCGCCGCCGGTGCCGATGGCCAAGATCACGGGATCGCGATCGACAATGGCCGGAAGCGTGAAGTCGCAAAGCGCGGGATTGTCCGTCGCGTTGACGAGCACGCCGCGCGCTTGCAAACGGCGCGTCACCGCCTCGTCCCCATCCGACACGATGGCGATGCGCGCATCGCCATCGTCCACGCCCACGATGCGCGCGCCCGCACGTTCGAGCAGGCGGCGCTTGGCATCGGCGGCCTCGCCCTCACCCGTCAGGATCACCGCCCGCCCCTCCAGACGGAGAAAGACGGGCAGGCTGTGCATCAGGCCGCGACCCAGTCGGGGACGATATCGCCCGCGATCAGCGCCGAGATCGGGGGGCGTTCGCGCACGACCGCCCATTTGTCACCCGACACCAGGACTTCGGGCGTGAGCGGGCGGCTGTTATAGGTGCCGGCCATCGTCGCGCCATAAGCCCCCGCCGTCATGAAAGCGACGAGGTCGCCCGCTGCGACCACGTCCATGGCGCGATGCATGGCAAAGGTGTCGCCGGTTTCGCAGACCGGGCCTACGACATTGGCGATGGCGGTTTCGCCCGCAGGCTTTACCGCGCGGATATCGTGCCAGGCGTCGTAGAGACTGGGGCGCAGCAGGTCGTTCATGGCGGCGTCGACGATGACGAAGGGCGCCTGCGCGCCCTGCTTCACGCGCACCACCCGCGACAGCAGCGTGCCCGCATTGCCCACGATCACACGCCCCGGTTCGAACATGAGGCGGACGTTCCATCCTTCGGTCACTCGCGTCACCATCGCGCCATAGTCGGCGGGGCTGGGCGGCGCGGGCTGCGAGGGATTATAGGGCACGCCAAGGCCCCCGCCCAGATCGGCGGTGCGGATCGCATGGCCTTCCCCCCGCAGCGCCTCGATCAGCGCGCCCATCTTGACGAAGGCGGCTTCGAGCGGGGCGAGATCGGTCAGCTGGCTGCCGATATGGACCGCCACCCCCTGCACGTCGAGGCCGGGCAGATCGCGCGCGGCGGCGTAGCTTTCGCGCGCGCGGGCGTAGGGGATGCCGAACTTGTTTTCCGACTTGCCGGTTGAAATCTTGGCATGGGTGCCCGCGTCCACGTCCGGATTGATGCGGTAGGCGACGGGCGCGGTGCGGCCCATCGACAGCGCGACTTCCGACAGCATCTCCGCTTCGGGTTCGCTCTCCAGATTGAACTGGTAGATGCCATGGTCGAGCGCGAGACGCATTTCCTCGGCGGTCTTGCCGACGCCAGAAAAGACGATGCGGTTCGCCGGAATGCCCGCCGCTATGGCGCGCAACAATTCGCCGCCGGAAACCACGTCGGCCCCAAGGCCCAGCTTCGCCAGCGTCGCGAGGACCGCCGCGTTGGGATTGGCCTTGACCGCAAAAGCGATCAGCGGATCGGAAAGCCGCGACAGGCCGTCGCGGAAAACGGCGACGTGCCGCTCCAGCGTCGCTGTGGAATAGACGTAGACGGGCGTGCCGACCGCATGGGCGATCGTTTCCATCGGCACCTGTTCCACCTGCATGGCGCCGTCGACATAGGTGAAATGATCCACGAGACTGTCCTGTCGGTCTATTTGGGGTTCGCTTCGGGCGGCAGCGCGAATTCGTCGTCCTGCCGCTGGCGCGATTGGGTCAGCAGTTCCACGTTGCGACCGGGGCGCGCCTGCACGCCCGGCTGCATCAGCTGCGCGCCGGTCGGCGCCGTCGCCGCGCCCACGGGCACGGCGGGGAGCTTTTGCCCCTGCACGGGCTTGAGCTGCTCCTTGCCGCCACATGCGCCCAGCGCGAGGACGACCAGCGTGAGAGCGCCGAGCGCTGCCTTCTTCATGACCCCAGTTCCTCCTTCGCCTGCGCGATGCGGGCGCGCACCTGATCGGGCGCGGTGCCGCCATGGCTGGTGCGGCTGGCGACCGAGGCGTCGACCGTCAGCACCGCATAGACGCGATCGTCGATGCGATCGTCGATGGACCTGAGCGCATCGAGCGACAACCGGTCGAGCGGCACGCCCGCCGCCTCCGCCGCGGCGACCGTTCGCCCCGTGATGTGGTGGGCTTCCCGGAACGGCACGCCGGCTTCGCGCACCAGCCAGTCGGCAAGGTCGGTAGCGGTGGCGAAGCCGCTTTCGGCAAGGCCGCGCATCCGGTCGGTGCGGAACGTCACGGTTTCGACCATGCCGGTCATCGCCGCGATCGACAGCGCGAGAAGATCGTGCGCTTCGAACACGGGAGGCTTGTCGTCCTGCATATCCTTCGAATAGGCGAGCGGCAGGCCCTTCATCGTGACGCAGAGCGCGGTCATGCAACCCATGATCCGTCCGGCATGGCCGCGCACCAGTTCGGCGGCGTCGGGGTTGCGCTTCTGCGGCATGATCGAACTGCCGGTCGAATAGGCGTCGGGCAGCTTGACGAAACCGAAGGGCTGGCTCGCCCAGATGATGAATTCTTCCGCAAGACGCGACAGGTGGAGCGCCGCCTGCGTCGCGGCCATCAGATAATCGAGCGCGAAGTCGCGGTCGCTGACGCTGTCGAGGCTGTTGTCGGTGGGCCTGGCAAAGCCCAGCGCGGCTGCCGTCATGTGCCGGTCGGTCGGAAAGCCGGTTCCGGCAAGCGCCGCCGCGCCGAGCGGACATTCGTTAAGGCGCGCGCGCGCGTCGGCAAAGCGGCTGCGGTCGCGCCGCACCATCTCGTAATAAGCCATCAGATGATGGCCGAGCGTTACGGGCTGCGCCGACTGGAGATGGGTAAAGCCTGGCATCACCGCATCGGCATTTTCCCCCGCCCGCGCGACCAGCGCGCGCTGGAGCCCGGCAAGCCCCTGTTCCACATCGTCGATGGCGTCGCGCACCCACAGGCGAAAATCGGTCGCGACCTGATCGTTACGGCTGCGCGCGGTGTGGAGGCGTCCCGCCGCAGGACCGATCAGTTCGGCGAGGCGCTGCTCCGTTACCATGTGAATGTCTTCGAGGTCGAGGTTCACGGGCACGCCGTTCGCTTCATATTCCGCCGCGACGGTGTCGAGCCCCGCGGCGATCGCGTCGGCGTCCGCTTGCGACACGATGCCCTGTTTCGCCAGCATCGCGACATGCGCCTTCGATCCTGCGATATCCTGTCGCCACAGACGCTTGTCGAAGGGGATGGAGGCATTTATCTCGCGCATGATCGATGCCGGGCCGGCGGCAAACCGGCCGCCCCACATGCTGTTGGAGCCTGTTGCCATGCTATCGTCTTCCCGCGCGCTAATGATACTGCTCCTGCTTGGGCCTCTGGCGGCTTGCGATAGGCAATCCCAGCCCAAGGAGCAAGCCAATGCAGCCGCCAGCGGCGAGGTTGCCGCGACGAAGGGCGAGGCCGTGCCCGCACCCGGCAAGGGCGACGGCTTCAGTTATAAGCTCGACCGCAGCAAGGCGGGACAGCCGATGCCCGATTTCGCCTTCCTCGATCCTGCGGGCGGGGAGAAGACGTTGCAGGATTTCGCGGGCCGCCCGCTGATCGTCAACCTGTGGGCGACATGGTGCACGCCCTGTGTCGCGGAAATGCCGACGCTCGACGCTCTGGCGGCGCAACAGGGTGCGAAGGGCGCGCTCGTCCTCACCCTGTCGCAGGATACGCAGGGGCTCGACGCAGTGAAGCCCTTCTTCGCCAGGCACAAGCTGCCGCACCTGCCCGCCTATGCCGACCCGGAAAACCGGTTCGGCTTCCACTATAATACCGGGGTGCTGCCCACGACCGTGCTTTATGACGCGCAGGGCAAGGAAATCGTGCGCGTGGTCGGCGCGATGGATTGGGAAGGAGCCGAGGGCAGGAAGCTGATCGCGGAGGCGACCGCGTCCTGACCTTCGCATCTGCACAATAAGTCCGAATCGGGGGACGGGGTCGCAACGATACCCCTCCCCTCACACTCAAATTATAGAAACATTACGGAAACATTACCAAAAGCTGTAAAATTTGTGCAGCGCGGTAGCGGATAGCGATCCGCTGCTTCGTTCCCTCTTGCGTCATCAAACCCAACTTGAACAGTGCTTTTGGAAAAGGCATTTTTGTTCAATGACATGCACGCACCGGCGCGAGTGTTACCACTACATTTTTGGGTTTGGTTGAGCT
>NZ_QFOA01000026.1 GCF_003248505.1 Sphingobium sp. | reverse complement strand
CGACCCGCCGCGCTCCGGGTTGGTTCTTCGGCAGGTGGGGCTCGATTGCGCCCCATGCTTCATCCGACAGCCAGAATAACGAACGCGACATCTCCAAGGACCTCCTGCTTCAACGGAGCCCTCCTGAATCAATGTGCCAACAGATTTTCAATAGGCTGATTGAGTTTGAACCCTAAAAGATTGCTCATTGGTGACAGGTTTTGCGAAAAGCTGCTTCTGAGCGGTGCGCTGCCGGTCATCCTGCGGCTCTGGCCCTTCCAAACTCCGCCGCTTCAAGGATCGGAACTGCGTCGACAAGCTCGGGCGGTAGCGTCCGATTGTCACCCGCTACGACAAGACCCTCCTTCCTGTCGGCCGAAAGCTGTCTCGACCTCGTAGTCGCATCGTTATGGGTAAGTCCTATAAATCCGGTCCGACTGCATCAGGCCGGATTTATAGATGCTCTTGTTCTAGTCAGTCCGCAGGCGAATGTTGCATGAGGTGTTTCAGAGGCTGTGGTTCGGCATCTTGAGGACCGCCTTTACGATCTTTCCGTCATGCTGATCCTGCACTGCCTGATTGAGTTGATCGAACCGGTATAGGCTGATGAGCTTGTCGAAAGGAAAGCGGCCCTCGAGATAGTAAGAAATGAGTTCGGGAATAAAGCTGTCTGGCTGACTATCTCCCTCGATGATGCCCTTGATCGTGTAGCCGAACATGAGCACCGTTGAAGCGAGGCCAGGCAGGCCCTGCTCGGGGTTCGACGGCACGCCGAGCAGTCCAAGCGTACCGCGCGGCCGCAGGCATCCAAGCGCGCTGTCCATTACAGGGCCTGCGCCGGTAGTATCCAGGGCAAAGTCCGAGCCGGCGCCTGTGAGGCGCCGGACGGCCTTGTTCACTTTCTCGACCGTTGGGTCGATGACATGAGTGGCGCCGAGTTCGAGCGCTAACGCGCGACGTTCTGCCTTGGGGTCGGAGACAATGATGGTTGTGCATCCGGCAATCACGGCACCAAGAACCGCGCTCAGTCCTACCGAGCCTCCTCCCAAGATGACGATGGAAGACCCTTTGGGGCAGGCCAGTGCCCGCAATACAGCCCCGGCCCCTGTTTGTACGCCGCAACCTAGCGGTCCTAAAATTTCGAGCGGGACTGATGGGTCGATCTTCACCACATTGGATTCGTAAGCGAGAGCATATGTCGCGAAAGATGACTGGCCAAAGAAGTTGCTCGACACAGGCGCGCCATGATCGTGGATCGACTTCGAGCCATCCGGGCGAGATCCTGTGTAATTCAGGGCCAGTGCCTGCTCGCAATAGGTCGGTTCCCCCGCTAAGCAGCGCGTGCAGGCACCGCATGAGCGGAATGTAAGAACTACATGATCGCCTTCTGCGACTTTCGATACCTTTGCGCCGGCACGAATAACGATACCAGCGCCCTCATGCCCTAATATGGCTGGCAGCGGCACAGGGAGGATCTGGTCGCGTGCGACAAGGTCAGTATGGCAGAGCCCCACAGCGGTAATCTGCACGAGTATCTCATCGTCCCGTGGTTCGTCGAGGTCGAGTTCTGCAAATTCGAAATCGGCTTTCGGGAGTTTGGCGACTGCTGCGGTTATCTTCATCGATCATACACCTCAAAAATTGGTTCTCCACCAACCTGTCATACGGTTCGCCACGTTGCCCTAGCCAAAAGGAGGGTGGTAAACCTTGCAGAAATTTATCTATGCATATAAATAAAAATCAGGAAGAGGATTCATATGGCCAGAATCGGCATCCGCGTAGATGAGAATGGCCGGGTAGCCACCCGGGAGCGTCTGCTAGAGGCAACAAGCGCTTTGCTGAGCGAGCGCGATACGCTGGACGTTTCGCTCAACGAAATTGCCGTGAGATCAGGGTTCAATCACGGACTCATAAGCTATTATTTCCGGGGCAAGGAGGGGTTGCTGCTGGCGCTCCTCGAACGCGATGCGGCCAAAGCCCTGCAGAATCTGGAGCATCTTGTTGATCGGGACCTGCCGCCGCTAAAAAAGCTTGAACTGCACATCCGTGGTGTCATCAACGTCTACTTTCGCTATCCTTATATCAATCGGCTGATCAATGTCCTTCAGTCCGGAAACGCTGAAAACGCGCGAGAATTGGCAAGGATCTTCATAGCGCCACTTCAACAATACCAGTCACGGATACTGGAAGACTGCCGGAAGGTCGGTGACATAAGGTTAGTGGATGCAAATCTATTCTATTATACCGTGATTGGCGCATGTGAATTTCTGTTCCATTCGCGTAGAACATTGCCATTTCTATCGGGTCCCCCTGAAATTACACCCGCCCTCAAGGACGCCTACGCAGATCATCTTGTAAACTTCCTTCTCGATGGTCTGAAAATTAGAAGCGAGCGTCTCGGCTAGAGGGCGCCAATGGAGTAGGATCAATGCTCAGCACCCGAGCAAGAAGTGCAGGGATATCATCCTCTGCAGTCCAACCGGAGGCCGTCCGGGAACCCAGCCATGTTACGTGCGGGCTTGTTCCCACAAGAGGCTTTGAGCGATTGCGTCAGAGCAAATCCAGCGTAATTCTTCTCTCTGCGCCGCCAGGCTATGGCAAAACCACCCTTTTGCGGGCCTATTCCAACGCGATCGAAAACGCCGGGGGTCAGATTGCGTGGTGCCAACTGGATCGTGTCGTCACAGACGGTCAACCCGGCGACAATGCTGACGTCATCTTTATCGACGACGCTCATGACGCTGACGCGCGCAAATTTGCGCGGCTGATTCGAACCATAACCTCAAGCGATGCTGCACAACGTTTCGTGATCGCTGCGCGGATGCTGCCCGACATGGACTGGATAAGTCTCGTCGCGAAGGGACGGGTGGAGTTACTTGATGTGGAGCTTCTCGCCCTGGACGAAAGTGAAGTTGGGGCCCTTCTTGGTTTCTATTCAGGCCAGATGCCGAGCGCGGATCAGACACGAAGAATCTCGCAATGGATCGACGGTTGGCCGATCGCTGCGCAATGCTACGGCATGTTGGCAAAGCGACGCGGAGGATGGTCTAAGGTCGACATTCGAGAAGTCTATCCTCGCGAAGATCTTGGTCAGTATCTCAATGAGAGCATTTATTCCGAGCTTGATGACGCAATGCGTCGGTTCTTGTTCGATCTGGCGGATCTAGGGCGTTTTTCGCCCGCGATGCTGCGAGACGCAATCAGTCCCTCGTCCGAGCTTCTTCTTCAGCGCGCTCGGCTTGAAAATGTCATGATCGTACCTGCCGCAGGTGGCGGCGATTGGTTGCGCCTTCACGGCATATTCCAGCAGTTTTTGGATGCGAAAAAGCGATTGGCGGGCGCGACAAAAAGTATTGAGCTCCTCCGTGCTGCCAGCGATTGGTGCGAGCGGCGGGAAGCCTACTGCGATGCTGTCGACTACGCATTGGGAGCGGGCGACTTTCAGCGTGCCCAAGATATTATTGTCACAAATGCGGCCCATATCGCCCATGGTCTGGGCGAGCTGCCGCGAATGCTTGCCTGGACCGAGCAACTCGAGCAAGCAGGCCAGCCGATATCCATACCGCTCAGGCTCTGGAAGACATGGGCATTGGTGCTCGCCCTCCAGGTTGATCCAGCGCTAGTGGAGCTTGACATTCTCGACCGCGAAATGCCCGACAACGCACCCCGGCTTTGGCTGGCACATCGCGATAGGCTGAGGGTCAGCGTAGCGGCCCGGGGCGATGACATGCCGGCCCTGATCGATCTGGCGGACAAGTGGATGACCCGCTGGGAGCAACTGGATCCGTTTCACACCGCTGCAATCTGCGTTACACGATCTCTGGGCCATTATCAGTTGGGCGACCGGCATGCTGCCCGGCGTGATCTTCTGATTGCCCGGCAACGGGCGGGAGAAGGGGGCGGAAAGTACGGCCAGCTTTGGGTCGCGAAGGCGGATGCCTATCTCGAGCTTCAATCTGGTCGCGCGACGCAGGCTCGAGAAATCATTCTTTCCGCGCTTGATCGCGCCCATGCATCCGACGAGATCGCGGCATCGATGATCGGGACCATCCACTTGCTCGCTGCGAGAATTCTTGTCGAAACGGGCGAGGTTGCCCTTGCGCGCGAACATCTTTCTTCAGGCCATCTCCATGTTGGCGATAATGGGCTAATCGAAGCGCACATTGCTGCGCTCGAGGCCGCAACGCTGCTTGCTGAGGAATCCGACGGTGTGGATGCGGCGCTGTGTGAGACCCAACATCGGCTGGTCAGAGGGCTTCGATACAGCGTCAGCGCCGATCTGCTGGCCGTAGCCCTTCAACTCAGGCACGGCCGTTACGCGGACGCGTCGGACAATTTCAATGCCGCATTTGTCGGCCTTGCTGAAGAGTGGAGACATGTTGCGACGGGAAAACCCGTTCCTCAATATATGGCGCATAATGTCGCGCAGACTCAAGCTTGGGTGGCGCTCAGCGAAGGAAAAATTGCCGAGGCATCAGCTATTGCAGCCAGGCTGCTTCCGGCCGCGGAGAAGGCAGGGCGATCACGCGACCATGTTCAACTCCTGATGCTATCGGCGACCTGCGCGGTAAGCGCTGGGAAAGTTGGGGATGCCAAGCGCAGTTTCGAACGCGCCATTCGAATGGCCAGCGAGCGGGGATTCCACCGTACGATCATGGACTATGGATGGGGTCTGACCTTGCTGCTCGCCGAAACGGACCTTTCCTCGGCTTTGACCGGAACAAGCGCCGTTCTCGTTGAAGCGCTGCGCTCGCGCTATCGTATCCGGGCTGAAGGACGAGACGAGCAGGCCCCCGTGGAGCGGCTGACCGCCCGTGAGCATGAGGTACTGGTCTTGCTGGATACTGGTCTTACCAGCCAGGCCATCGCCGATCATATCGATCTGGGGCTTTCCACGACAAAGTGGCACATTCAGAACATTTACAACAAGCTGGGAGTGCGTAATCGGTCGGGCGCACTTGCGCGCGCCCGCCGATTGGCCATGCTGTAATGATCATCCAGCCTTTGCGGGCTTTACGGTAATCGTCTGGGCCATGGTATATTCAAGCAGGCCGCCTAGGCCATTCTCGACGCCAAGCCCTGACTGCTTGTGACCTGCAAACGCCTGGAATGGCGAAAGATGTTGCACTTCATTAATCCAGACCGTCCCCGTCTCAAGCCGTGCAGCAATTGCCAGCGCTGCTTCGGTGTCAGAAGACCAGACAGAACCCGCCAGCCCATATTCCGAGGCATTGGCACGTGAAATCACATCCTCGAGTTCACTGAACTTTATAAGTGGTAATATGGGACCGAACGCCTCTTCTTGCACGACGCGCGACCCTTCAGGCGGATTGTCGACGATGGTTACGGGAATAAAATAGCCTGGGGCATCATGCGAGACGTTTCCGCCAGTGAGAAAGCGAAAGCCGTTGTGTTTACAATCGTCGATGATCTCGACGACTCGGTCGAACTGCAGTTTGTTCTGCACAGGGCCAAGTTGGATGCCTTGCTCGGAACCGTCACCCATTTTTACCGATTGCGCATAGTCCTTTAGCGCAGCGGCAAGTTGATCGTATATCGTTTCATGGACATACATCCGCTTGGTTGCGATGCAAATCTGGGCCGAGTTTCGGAACGCAGCCCAGAAGAGATCTTTTGCGACCGCTTCCACATCAACATCGGGCATGATGATCGCAGCATCGTTACCTCCGAGTTCGAGCGTCACGCGCTTGAGGTCGGCGGCGGCCGACGCCATCACACGTTTGCCCGTGGCGGTCGAACCAGTGAAGCTCACCTTGTTGATCCCAGGGTGAGCCGTCACTTTCGGGCCGAGCGCGTCACCTCCGGTGATTATATTGAGCACGCCATCGGGGATGACGCCGCGCAGCAGTTCGCCGATCCTGAGCATCGTCAGAGGTGTGAAAGGAGACGGCTTGAGGATCATGGTGTTGCCTGCTCGCAACGCCGGGGCTATCTTCCAGAAGGATAACAGGACCGGAAAGTTCCAGGGCGAGATGCCGGCCACCACACCAATAGGAACGTGCCGTGTTTCCGACCGCCTATCGGCGCTGTCTTCGTTCACCTCGACAGGTATTTCCATTCCCGCCAGTGACGATAACCAATAAGCTGCGCCCATTATCTCGAAACGGGCTTCGTCATGAGGCTTGCCCTGCTCGCTTGTGAGCAGGCGCATAAGTTCGTCTGCATTAGCGGTCAACACACCCGCCGCTGCCTTGAGGATCTGGCCGCGGTCGGCATCGGATGTGGCCCTCCAGGCGGGAAAGGCTGCACGTGCGCTTGTGACGGCCTGTTCAAGTTGCTCTGTTGAGCAATCGGGAGCGGTTGCAATTGGCCTGCCGGTTGCCGGGTTCAAGACTGTAATCACGTCGGAGCTCTCGACTGGCTTGCCAGCGATAGTCATGGTAAAGTCATTCATCATCAGCTTCCTTCAGCGACCTGTCCAGCGCGGTGCGCGTTTCTCAATGAAGGCGCGTGGGCCTTCTTTGTAATCTTCGGTGAGCGCGAGCCTCTTGCCCATGGCAGCGGCCGCAGCTTCGAGCTCTTCTTCGGGCCGGTTATAAGCGTCACGCGCAATCACCAGACTTTCTCTGACGGCTATTGGCGCATTGGCCGCGATAAGCTCGGCGAGCGCCAGTGCCTCTGCGGCAACATCAGATTTCGAGACAACCCTGTTCACCAGGCCCAGGGCGTGTGCGCGAGTAGCGGAAATCGGCTCACCGGTTGCGATAAGCTCAAGGGCGATTGCACGGGGCAATGCCCTAGGGAGCCGGAAGAGGCCACTAGCTAACGCCGCCAGGCCTCGCTTGACCTCTGGCAGCCCAAGTTTCGCGTCATCCGAGACGACCGACATGTCGCAGGACAGAACAATCTCCGTACCCCCGGCCAGGGCAACGCCATTAACCGCAGCGATCCAAGGCTTTTGACGCGGTGCTCGGACGAACCCCGCAAAGCCGCCATTGCGGGTGACAAGGTCGCCAATTCTGCCTGCAGAAATCTCTTTTAGGTCTGCACCGGCGCAGAATGCGCGGTCCCCGGAGCCGGTGAGGATGACGCAGCGAACCTCGTCATCGGCCTCGGTTTGGATGACAGCCTGCTCCAATGCACTCGCTACGGCACCATTGATCGCATTACGCGCATCGGGGCGGTTGATGGTGACGCGAGCGACGTTAGGTGTCGGACGATCAACGAGGATGTCAGTCATAAAAGTCTCCATTCCAGCAAGCCGTCATCCCCAGTCGTCACGGTTCCGTTGACCCCAATCGGTGACCGCAACTTATCGGTCAGACGCGCAAGTGATTGTTTATCGGCAGCAGGAACGCGCGCCATTGTGCGACGATCATCAGGTGTTCGTAGGATCACGATCCCGCGATCGATAATGCTGTCACGGCCATAGATGACGGTGAAGCTCTCGATCGCCGCGCTTCCCTCATAACGGTCTACCACAGCTGGTAGAGCGCCCCGTAACGCATCTGCTCTGCTGTCGACCCGGTAGTCCATGGCTGGACGCGCCTGCGGCCTGCTGCTTGAGAGAGCGAGGGCGTGATGCTTGGTCACGAAATCGCCTTGGCCGTAAAGCAGACCGGTGCCCGCTTGGGACCTGAGTTGGCGTGTCATTGCACATGCTGCGTGTAACATGTAATCGTTAAATGGACCGCCAAAAAAAGTAAGCCCGCCCGTCACCGTCGGTACGACATTTTCGTTCAGGCCAAGCGTGCGTCGCGCCATCTTCGACACGCACGGGAAGCAACTGTAAAGCTCGAGGTGGTCGAACGGACCACCGTTTAGGGCGCTGACCGCTTCGAGTACCGCCTGCTGCGAGGGCGAAGCGTGATAACAGTCTCGATCGAGGTAATCCTCGGGCTCCCTCGATGCGGCGCCGCCAACGAGATAGATCATGCGGGCTGGGTCTACACCAAGCTCAAGCGCCGTTTCTTCCGCCATGACGATAGCGGCCGCCCCCTGATTTACCGTCGGATTGGCCACCATGAGTTTGGGATAGGGCCACGCGATCAGCGGATTTTGCGGTGTGACTGCCATAATGTCGGAGGGCGCGATAGCGCTTTGCAGCCAAGCGGCAGGGTTGTTCGAGGCGACAACGGCGTAGTGCGACCAGAGTTCCGCCGATTCTGCCTGGGCTTCGGCCGGGGTCATACCCCAGGCATGCAATGTTGCGTTCTCGTACAACGGGTAGATATAGGTCGGCTGTGAGATCCCATGGGCGCGGCCCATCGCAGAGATCATTTTCTCGACCCGCCAAGGATGTTCCATGACCTTCGCTTTGGGGGGCCATGGCAGATCAACGCCTGCCCTACGTGCCTTCTGGATGCTGCTGCGGGCTTCTCCACCGCAGATAAGCGCAACTCTGGACTGCCCGTCGATGATACGCAGAGCAGCGTCGTGAAGCACTCTCAGTGGACTTTCGCCGCCGCCGGCATGATAAGTTGCGTGTTCGGGCACATGCCCTAGCCGCTCACATAATTTGCGCGCAGTGTCCTCGTAACGCCATGTGATCTGATGGATTACCTCGACAGAATCGATCCTGTCCAGCAGAGCTACGCCGCTATCAATCTCTGCATTCCTCGCAGCGGCCACCATAAGATCCAGAGGGTCGAGGGCTAGAATGGGATCGGTTGGCCGATCCTTGATTTCACCCACCCCGACGATGACGACATTGGTCATGGGTTAACACCCGGTGCTCTGTCCAACCCGATGTCTGCAAGGACTTCCTGAGTGTGCTCACCCAGACGGGGTGGGTCGCGGCGGACAGAAGCCGGTGTTGCACTGAACCGAACTGGGTGACGCAACGAGAGATAGGTGCCCTCGGATGGATGCTCGCGCTTCTCGAAAAAACCGACGGCGTTGAGATGCTCGTCGTCGAGAACTTCGTCGAGCCGGTTGACCTTCATACAGGGCACATTGCGTTCGGTCAGCGCGTTGACCCATTCGCTGGTAGTTCTCGTCTTGGCGACTTCCTCGATCATCGCATAAATTTCGCTGATATTCTCAGTCCGCAGTGCATAGGTGGCGTAGCGGGGATTTTTCGTGAATGTACCCGGGGGCAGTCCACCGATCTCGAAGAAATCATCCCACTGCGAATCCGAATATGGGAGGATCGCAAGGTAGCCGTCCTTGGTCGGGTACGGTTTGCGATTGGGGTTGAACACGCGACTGTAACCAAAATTTCCAGTCGGGGGAGAGAAAGTGTGACCGTACAGATTTTCGGTCATGTTGAAGTAACTGAAGCATTCGAACATCGGCACTTCGACAAACTGGCCTTGGCCGCTACGCTGCCGATAGAAAAGTGCGGCCATCGTCGCATAAGCGCCGAACAGTCCAGATGACTTGTCGGCAATCAGCGAAGGCTGGTATCGCGGAGCGGGATTCCCATCGACCCGGCTCATCAAGTCTGTGCCACCCGCAGCAGCCTGAATCAGATCATCATAAGCCTGCTTTTTGGCATAGGGACCATCTGATCCATATCCTGAGCAATGGACATATATTATATCTTTCTTCAGTGCTTTTACCGCGTCATAATCGAAGCCCAGCTTTTCCAGCCCACCCATGCGGACATTGGTGATGAAAATATCGGCGCCTGTAATAAGTTGCCGGAGCGCCTCGCGGCCATCTTCCTGCTTGAGATCCAGTAACACCGACCGCTTGTTGCGGTTATAATGCATGAAGATGGGACCCATCGCTTGGGTTTTGGCGGACTTACCGGTGTAGCGGAAGATGTCGCCCCCATTGTCCGCACGGGTTCCCGGCGCCTCGACCTTGATAACATCGGCGCCCAGGTCACCGAGAATCTGTGAGGTGTATGCGCCGAAAAGGACGCTCGTCATATCGACAACTTTGATACCGTCGAGTGCACCGGGCGAAGCAATGGGGACGTTCACTTGGACCTCTACTTGATTAGTATTTGAAGGAAGCGACCAAGCCGTAAGTCCGCACCATTCCGGGAACCCGGATGGACGTGTCTGTCAGGATATCGGTCGCGGTATAATAATTCTCGTTGAAGAGGTTGCGGGCATAGAGACCTATGCTCCAGCGATCGTCCTGCCGATGCAGCGCGATGTTCGCGTTGACGACCGTATAGGCCTTCACGTCAAAGACCGGATCTTCATCAAGGGAACCGACGGTCTTGCCTTGATAGTTGCCATTGGCGCCGAACTGAATCGCGAGATCGTCATTGATCGGAAGATCATACGAAACCAGGGCGTTGAGCTGATATTTCGGCGTGAATGGAAATGATGAACCGGTAAAGTCCTGCGCCTGACCAAAGCGGTTAAAGCCGATAAACTCTGTGACCTTGGTGTGGGTGTATGATGCGCCGAGCTTAAACAGCAGTTCGCGTGTAGGAGAGATGGTGATATCGGTCTCCGCGCCATACACTTCGGACTTGGGGATGTTGACGATCCGCGTCAACGAGACGAAGATCGGATCAAGTATTTCGCCGAACACCTGCTTATCGCGATAGTCGTAAAAGAAGCCGGCGGCGTTGAACTGCACGAGCCGGTCAAACAATCCCAGCTTAACGCCAGCCTCATAGGCGGTGACCTTCTCCTGGCGCGCCGGAACGAGCTGGGTGACCACGTTGGCGGCGACCACCGGGAAGGCGCCCGATTTGTAGCCACGGCTCACCGATGCATAGGCAAGCGTATGATTATTGGGAGTCCAGGTTAGCGCAAGGCGGCCGGACACATTATCCTGCTTGAGCTGACTGCTGACGAGGCCGGTCGGGCCGGAAAAATCAGCCTTGTAGGTCAGGCACTGGTTGGGACCAATTCCAGGATTGGAAAACGGACGACCCGTTCTGGCGGCCACGATCGCCGCTACGCCCGTATTCCAAACGGGTGCAGTGTTGTTGTCATGGTCGGCCGAGCAACCCTTAAAGTCGAGCTTGTCGTCCGAGTAGCGAACGCCACCGCTTATCTTGAACCGGTCGGAGATCGCCCAGTCTGCATTTGCAAAGGCAGACAGCGAACGGCTGATCTGGTTTGACAGGTTTCGGAAGGTATTGAAACCATTT
Organism: Sphingobium sp.; assembly: GCF_003248505.1. Lineage (GTDB taxonomy): Bacteria > Pseudomonadota > Alphaproteobacteria > Sphingomonadales > Sphingomonadaceae > Sphingobium. The sequence goes on along the minus strand of NZ_QFOA01000026.1, from coordinate 27,256 downwards.
GCGATCTGTGCGGCTGTATAGGTAGTTTGCGGAACTGCCTGACCCAGAAAGGCCAACGTATTGAGGATCGAGGAGTCGCGATAATAGCCAATCTGGTCGTCGCGAATTTTATCGCGCGAGAAATAGCCACCCACAATCCAATTTACCGGACCGGTTTCGCCGGTCAGGCGCAATTCCTGTGAAAAGGATCGGATGCGGCCATCCGATAGATACTCGGACGGTTCGAAGGTCGTTCCGTCAACGTCGTTCATGTCATGACGTTTGACATCGGAATAGCCTGAAAGCGACGTGAGGGTCAGGGCGTCACTGAGCTCATAATCTATCCGGCCGGTGGCAGACCAGAAGCTGGAATCCGCCCTGTAGGCTGGTTTGCCTGGATAGCTCGGCCCCCAACTCGCTTCGCCCGCCTTCCAGTCCGTCCGGATCTGCGACGCAAGCCCTGGCACCGCAAATGGCGCGGAATCGGGGTTGAAGGCGATCGCTTGAACCGCGATTGTATCGGAGTTGTCTTTCCAGAAGGAGCCGCCAAGCGTAACAGTGAGGCGATCTGTGGGCTCCCACAGCATAGTGACGCGCCCGCCCATCCGATCTTTTTCTCCAAGGCGCTGTCCGGGCACGTTGACGTTACGCTGCCAGCCCTTGTTGGCCGTGTCCCAGCGTCCCGCCACGCGGATGCTCAGCGTGTCCGTCAAAGGACCGCTGACAAAACCTTCAAAGTTGATCGTCTCGTAGTTGCCGACCTCAGCGGTTAGGCCAGCATGGAAATCCTTGGTGGGCTTGGCGGTGATGAAATTGACCAACCCGCCAGTCGTGTTCCGGCCATAAAGCGTACCTTGTGGACCCTTCAACACCTCTACCCGCTCGATATCGTAGGAGGGGCCGTTACTCATATAGGGATAAGCGTACGCGACCTCGTCAACATAGATGCCGACCGGTGAGGTCGCCGACAGATTTGGCGTGTTGAAGCCGATACCGCGCACAGTATAAATGGGCGTATTAGCGCTCGAACGGCTGAAGTTGAAAGCGGGGACCATTTGCGCGATGCCCGCTGCGTCTGTCACGCCGGCCTTAACGAGGGTGTCGCCGCCAAATGCCTGGATCGAGAGAGGCACCTTGTTGATGCTTTCCGAGCGGCGCTGCGCCGTTACCACAATGTCGTTGAAGCTGCCATTATCATCTTGTTCTGAAGCGACTGTTTGCGGAGCAGACATCTCGCCTTGATCCTGGGCCCGCGCCGCAGTCGATAGAGCTGCTATTGCAATTGCTGCGCACGAAACAGTCATCAGATACCTATGTCCAGGCATGTTCACCCCTCCTCTTATTCGTCAGGCCCGAACGGCCTTGTTGTCATCGGGACTAGGCCCGATTTGCACATCGCAACCCCGTAAAAAGGACGGGTCGTCATCATTGCGCGCGCGGTTCCGTTAGGATGACCCCTCCTTTCGAGTGGGCATTATCATGATCGGACCGGTCCATATCCTGTTCGCAGAATAGTTATCGGAGAGCGATGAATGGCTGGAGCCTTAATAGCGGATGAAATCAGAGCGGCGTTCGCAGGCGCTGGGACTGCTGTCTTGCCGGGGGTCAGCGTTTATGATGCGATCCGAAAGAAGGCGGAGCTTTTCCCTGATAAGCAGGCGGTCATCGACCTTCCCAGTGCACAGCTTGATGCTACGGCAGTAACCCTCACATATAGAGAACTGCATGGGTCAATCGTGCGTGCAGCGAACTATCTGCTCGAACTGGGGCTGCGGCAGGGTGACAAAATTTTGTATGTCGCACCTAACGGGCTTGCGGGTTTGACAGGGTTCTGGACTGCTCAACTTCTGGGTGCAGTCGTGCCGGTCAATCCGTTTCTTGACCTAACTGCCATTGTGGGAATCGCGCGCGCTGTGGGTGCTCGCGCTGTCATGTCCGCCGGACCGGTCGGTACTTGCGGGAGTTATCAATTGGCTCGCGCTATCATGTCCGCTAACCCTGATATCGCTTTGCATCTGGTACTGGGCGATGATCCGAGCGACGAGGCGATCGACCTTCTAGGCGCATCGGCATCTTCTCCCTCTGACAAGTATCTTGGGCGCGAACCGTGCCTCGACGACATTGCTGCGTACTTTCCCACGGGCGGAACGACTGGCGCCCCTAAAGTGGCGCGTTTGTCGAACCGAAACTTGCTGGTGGGTGCCTATAGCAGCGCTATGGCAAGTAGTGTCGACGCTGAGCATGTGGTGCCGCTGGGCTTGCCAATGTTTCATGTAGGCGGTGGTGTTATCGCTTCTACCCGCACTTTGATGCTCGGGCAGACACTGGTGATATTGACGCCCGCTGGTTTCAGAACTGCTGAGCTAACGACGAATTTCTGGGTGCTGGCCGAAAAATACGGGTTCACACAGTTCATATCGGTACCCACGGTCTTCTCCGACCTGCTGGCAACCTATACCGGCGAGCAGACAAGCATTCGCTATTTCATCGCCGGTGCCAGCAAACTCCCATCCAATCTGTGTCGTACCTACGAGAGAATTTTTGGCACTGGCATCTACGAAGGCTACGGGATGACAGAGACCGCTGGCTTCTGTTGCGTCAACCCGACAGAGTTGCCTCCCAGACCTGGTAGCGGCGGAATCGTAGCACCATTATATGATGTGAAGGTCGTCATACTTGACGAAGGCGGCAACTTCTTGCGCGAATGCGAAGCTGGCGAAACGGGTAACATCGCGGTGTCCGGCCCAGCGGTGTTTCAGGGCTATGCCGATTCCGCGCAGGACGCAGACAAGTTTATCTCCGGAATGCCAGACGCGCGCTGGATCGATGCAGGCGATCTGGGGCACTTCGACACCGACGGCTATCTTTGGATCACGGGACGCGAAAAGGATCTGATCATCCGCGGTGGCCACAATATCGATCCTGCCCCGATAGAAGAGGCTCTACTGGACCATCCCGACATCGTCGATGCCGCTGCGGTTGGAATGCCGGATGCGCGGGTTGGCGAATTGCCGGTGGCCTTCGTACAGCTGTCCAGGGGCGCCCAACTGGACGAAGCGGGGCTTCGAGCCTTTTGCCAGGAGCGACTTCCCGAACGCGCCGGAACCCCCGTGCGTATTTTCTCGCTGGATGCCCTTCCTCGAACGGCGATGCGTAAAGTTTTCAAGCCGGAACTGCGCCGTCTTGCGGCCAGCGCTGCGGTCGAAAGCCGATTGGCCGGGGTTGCTGTCCCACACCGCCTGACTTGGCAGGTTGTTTGTGACGACAAGGGCTGTCTCGCCGTGGAAATCTGCGCTGATGCAGGGGATCGCGTGATTTGCGATCGTCTGGAAGAGCAACTTGGCTACCTCAATCTACACGTTACATTCTGCGAGACACTTTCATGATCGAGCCTCTCACTCCCGAATCATTGGCGCGCGCCTCGACGTTTTCGAAGCCAAATGAAGTTTATGAACTTTACGCTCGGCTAAGGCGGGATGCCCCGGTGGCGAAGGCAGAGCCGCGCGGCTACCGTCCATTTTGGGTTATGACTCGCCATGACGATATCATGGCGATCGAACGCGATCCGGCGACCTACGCTGCCGGAGATCGCACCGTCCTGTTGCCCGAGAAAGTCGAGGCGATTTACGAGGCTAAATATGGGGACCGCAATGGCGTCAAGCCGCTGACTCATATGGATGGCCCTTATCATCGCGCACATCGCGGCGTTACGATGGACTGGTTTGGTCCGAAAAATCTTCGGAAATTTGAACCGCAGATTGCAGCAATCGCTAAAGAATTTGTCGATCGCATGGAGGATCTGGGTGCCGCATGCGACTTCTCGGCCGATATCGCCTATTGGTTTCCTCTTCGGGTGGTCATGACCCTCATGGGGGTGCCAAAAGAGGATGAAGCCCAGGTTCTGCGTTTGACGCAGCGCTTATTCAGTCCCGCTGACAAGGACCTTAAAACGCAGGACGGGGAAAAGTCTGCTTCTGCACATGATGGCGTGCGCGATGTTTTCGCTGAATTTGGCGATTATTATCGAGCCTTGACTGAGGATCGCCGGAAGAGCCCGAAGGATGACATAATTTCTACGATCGCAAATGGTGTGGTCAATGGGTGCCCGATGGCTGAGCGGGAGATGACATCCTACTATGTCATTGCATCGACGGCGGGGCATGACACAACAGCAGCATCCATCGGAGGAGGTTTGCTCGGTCTCCTGCAATTCCCCGATCAACTCGAAATGCTTCGGGCCGATCTCGGGCTGTTGAACTCGGCCGCTGAGGAGTTTGTGCGATGGACGGCGCCAGTAAAGCACTTCATGCGAACTCCACAGCAGGATGTTACGTGGCATGGCACGACCATCGCGGCTGGCGAGGCTATCATGCTATGCTACGCTTCGGCCTGCAGGGATGAATCTGTATTCCCTGACGGAAATCAGTTCCGGATCGATCGCAAGAGCAATCCTGCGCACCTAGCATTCGGCTATGGCCCGCATTTCTGTCTCGGAAAATTCCTAGCCACGATGGAGATCCGCGCGTTTTACGCCGAACTGTTGCCTCGCCTGAAACACGTCGAACTGGCAGGTGAGCCCACCTATATCGAGTCAACTTTTGTCAGTGGGTTGAAAAGCCTACCTATTCGGTTCTCATTCTGATGAGGGCCCGGGTAAAACTCTACCATAGCGCAAATTCCCGCTCCTTCCGTGTTCTCTGGGCGCTGGAGGAGGTAAAGATTCCGTATGAACTCGAGCTTCTGGAGTTCCCACCGCGACTGACGAGGCCCGATTATCTCGAGGAAAACCCCCTCGGGACGGTACCGCTTTTCGTCGATGGAAGTGTTAGAATGACCGAGTCAGCCGCAATATGCCATTATCTGGGAGCAAAACACCCCTCTAGAGGTTTGGTACCTGGTCACCAGGATCCAAATTTTGGAGCGTTCCTAAACTATCTGCATTTCGGCGAAGCGACCCTCACTTTCCCACAGGCGGTTGTTCTGCGCTACGGCCGCTTTGAGCCCGAAGACCGCCGTAGCAAACAGTTGGTCGAAGATTATTCCCGCTGGTTTCTGGCACGCGCACGGGGCATCGAGGTGTTCCTGAAGCTCGGTGATTACGCTGCTGGCTCAATGTTCACCATGGCAGACATCTCGGTGGGTTATGCGGTCATGTTGTCCCAGTTTACTGGCTTGTTTGACCAGTTGAGTGAGCCCATCCATCAATATTTCGAACGTTTGAAAGGGAGGCAAGCTTTCCAACGGGCCGTCGCTGCGCAAACGCAAAGCTAAAGCCTATCGGTTCGGGAGGGTTTAGGGCTTCATGGCAAAAGGCGGTATCACTCGAAACCGCAGGAGGGTTGTAATATCTCAATGATCGACCAGCGTGCGATAGAAGAGCGGCTTGCCCGAGGACATAATGCTGCGATCGGCGTCCGTTATGCGGCTCATGGTGAGAACTGGACGGAACTCGTCCTTGCTTACGACATCGGACTGTCATCGGATTGGGACGAAGGAATCCTAGCTTCGGGACCGATTATCACAATGATGGACGTTGCGGCCAGTTTTGCCGTTTGGGTTCGGAAAGGTGATTTTACCAATCAGGCCACACTGGATCTGCGGGTTGATTATATGCGTCCAGCCTTGCCAAGGCAGGCGGTTTTCGGGCGGGCGGAATGTTATAGGCTCACCCGAAGCATCGCATTTGTACGAGGGATAGCCCATCAGGGCGACGTGGCTGATCCGGTGGCGCATGTGGTGGGCACTTTTATGTTCCTCGACGGAGCAACGCTATGAGACTTCCGCCCTATGCAGAACGATTGCAGGCTACTCTTGACCTTGAAAAGGGGCGATATCGTGTTGTCATGGTGCCTGGGCCTCATGTAACTGGGCGGCCGGGCTATCTTCATGGTGGAGCGATTTCCGGCTTGCTCGAACTGGCTGCATTCGTCGCGCTCAACGAAGCGATCGGTGACCCCGGTGCAATCGGAATAAAGCCGATTAACGTTACGGTAGACTTTCGCAAAGGCGGAAAGTTGGCGACAACGATTGCTCGGGGAGAAGTAATACGGATCGGCAGACGCATCGCCAATGTCGAGGCGACTGCATCGCAGCAAGGGTATGAAAAGCCAATTGCAGTTGCTCGCATGAACTTTCTCATCGACCGACGCATGGAAATCTAGCCGATTCTAATTTTCAACCTCGCATCGATTGGTCTCGCCAAATTTGCTGGCGCAGCTCGATTGGCCCCCGCTGAGTGACTCAAAAACTATGACAAACTAGCCCCCGAAATCGTGAAAAGAAAAGCCAAATAGAATGCCAATTTTATTAGTTAGGGAGAGTGCATGGGCTATTATGACGTTCTGATCGTTGGCGCGGGCCACGCTGGCGCGCAGGCGGCGATTTCGCTGCGGCAACTGGGCTTTGAAGGCACGGTGGCGATGATCGGGGACGAGCAATATCCGCCCTATGAGCGGCCGCCCTTGTCCAAGGAATATTTTGCCGGCGACAAGAGCTTTGATCGCATCCTGATCCGCCCCGCCAGCTTCTGGGAAGAGCGCAAGATCGACATGTTGCTGGGCAAGCGCGTCCGCAGCGTCGATCCCGATGGCAAGTTCGTGACCGTGGGTGAGGAAGAGATCGGTTATGGCAAGCTGATCTGGTGCACCGGCGGCAGCCCCCGGATGCTGACCTGCAACGGCGCGGACGCGGACAACGTCCATGCCGTGCGCCGCCGCGACGATGTCGACGCGATGATGGCAAAGATCGACAGCATCAATCATGTAACCATCATCGGCGGGGGCTATATCGGGCTGGAGGCGGCGGCGGTGCTGACCAAGTTCGACAAGAAGGTCGTGCTGCTGGAGGCGCTGGACCGGGTGCTGGCGCGCGTCGCAGGCGAAGATCTTTCGCGCTTTTACGAGGCGGAACACCGCGCCCACGGCGTGGACCTGCGTACCGGATCGGCGATGGATTGCATCGAGGTGACGGACGGCCGCGCCACCGCTGTGCTGATGAAGGATGGCGAACGGATCGAAACTGACATGGTTATCGTGGGCATCGGCATCGTCCCTGAAACCGGACCGCTGATCGCGGCTGGTGCGACTGGCGGCAACGGCGTCGACGTCGACGAATATTGCCGCACATCGCTGCCCGGCATCTATGCAGTGGGCGATTGCGCGTCGCACGCCAACCGCTTTGCCGATGGCGCGCAGATGCGGCTGGAATCGGTGCAGAACGCCAATGACCAAGCGAAGGTCGCGGTGGGGCACATTATGGGCAAGGCGGAAGCCTATGACGCCGTGCCGTGGTTCTGGTCCAACCAATATGATCTGAAGCTTCAGACGGTCGGCCTATCGACGGGTTTCGACCAGACGGTGAAGCGCGGCGACCCGGCCAGCCGCAGCTTTTCGATCGTATATTTGAAGGGTGGGAAGGTGATCGCCCTGGACTGCGTCAACATGGTCAAGGACTATGTGCAGGGACGCGCCCATGTCGTCGCCGGCGCGGCGCTGAATGTCGCGCAGCTGGGAGATGCGGGCGTACCGTTGAAGGATATGAAGCCTGGGCACCTCCATGCTTGACGAAAATCTGTGGCGAGCTCTCTCCGGGCGATGCCAATTTGAGGAGTTGGAGGGGGATGGGGTAGGGACAGCTTTTTTGATTGCAGGAAGTCGAGCCATCACCGCTACAAAGAAATTGATTTCCAAAAGCTGGCTGAATTGATAAATTTCAGAGCGAGAGAGCTCGATCATGTCACCGCTTAAAGAGCAGGTCATAGCAAAACAGGATGCCGAGCCGTTAAGGGTCGGTGATCGGCTCTGGCGCCCGCTACACGCGAAGCTGTGGTGGACGGCGGTTCCCTTGTATTGGGTTGGAATGTGGGCTGGTCGCTACTCTCAGGTGGTAGAGGATTTGTATAGCTCGGCGCTGGCGGGCTGTCTGACGATCTTTTTTTTCCCGCCAGTGGTCGCCCTGATCCTCTGCTTCGGGTTTTTCAGCGAGCGGCTTGCAGCATCGCGGCCATTTGAGGCGACGGGCGATTTGTCAGAAGACCGTTTTCCCGACCCTGACAGCTATGGGCCCTCTGGCATGCCATGGGAGTTCGATCCGCTTGACCCGCGCTCTGGTGCGCTGTGGAATGGGAGTCCGTTGAACCCTATAAATCCGGCTTTTATCAATCGCGGGTCTTGAACGACGAATCGCCGTCATGAGGTCCTCGATCAAGGTCATTCGAAAAACCTCCGGATTTGAGGATTGACGATTGCTCCAGCGAAGTGAGGGGAGCAGAAATGTCAGTTGTGCCCCGCCGACTATCTGCGGATCCGAGGTAACGATTTCGAAGGCCATGCGAACCTAGAATTTCCTCAGAGAGGTGGTCTGAGAATGACACATTAGGGTTTGAAGATCGAGCTGCGGATCTTTCCGCATTTGCGAGTGATTGTCGTACATCATAGTTGACGATGTTCAACTGGGAGCTTGCAACTTCGTTAGTCGTGCCGATTTCTTGAGATGATAGGCCAATGGAGCCCCCGCTGCGACCAGTAATCGAGTTTGACAGGTTTGTTGACTTCCCTTTACCCGATGAGCTGGCAACTCCTCCCCCTATTTCTCCCTTCACCGAGATGCCGAAGGCCGTCTGATCCTGCGCGGAGCGCGAAATGTTCCGTTCCCACCCAGCCTGGGCCATGATGGCTTGGACGTCTCGCTGAAGAGTGTCTGCAACTTGCGGTTTCAGGCGCCAGTCCCCCTTACGATCCATTTCAAATCCGCCGCGCAGCCAGTTGGCCATGGCTGCCTTTCCTTCCGCTCCCCCGCCCATGAAATGTTCGATCGTGTCCGGCCCGGCCTGTTTGCCGGCTTCAAATCTCGTGCTGGTATCGTTCCGCGCTGACGTCTCGAAGCCCGCGCTGCTAGAGACGAGAAGATCATTATGGGCGAGACTGAAGCGGGCATGGCCGCCATTTGCGACCGCACCAAGCTGGCTTTCATTAAGGAGGCCGGCTTTCCACATCTGGGCGGCGGTTGCAGGCGTGAGGTTGAGGCTGAAGTCGCCATTCTGGTCCATCGCTATCTGACGTTTTGTCATCTCGATCCCGTTGGCCTTGAGGAGCGATTGCACACGCGACAGGCGCTCCTTCTCGACGATTCCCGTCATTCTTGCGTTACGTGCACGATCGGCCACGCCTTCAGCGCCACCTTCCGCCATATCAAGCTGGTTGCCCGCGCCATCGCTCAAGGCCCGGATGAAGCTATCGAGCCGGGCGGCCTTGCGTGTCGACATGCCGGCTGCCGCGGCGCCTTCTGCAAAGCCGAAATTCTCCGACTGCCTGCGCTGCTCTCCGATCCTGGCGGCACTGCGTGTCCCGTCATGACCGACCTCGCGCTGCGCGTCCAGCTTGCCTGACCGCTCGGCAAAGTCATAGCCGGCAGCCTCGCGGGTTCGCCCATAGACGCTTGTACCTTCCCGGGACGCCTCCGCGGTTGCCCCATCGGCAGTCCCGACCTCGCTTGAAGCCCTGTATGTCTCAAGCGCATGCATGACCTGCGCTTCGCTGCGGCCAGTGGCGCGGGAGAGTTGGCTGATGGCGGTAGAGCGCGCTTCGCCCGAGAGGGCGTTGATGAAGGCGATGCGGCGGTTCATTTCATCTACTGGCAGGCCCAGCATCCGGGCTGCGAACCGCTGTCCCTCGTTACCGCCCGTTCGGCGCGCCTGTTCGGTCGCGACATTGCCGCGCTCGACGGCGGAAACCTCGCTGCCAGCATAGTCGCGCCGGCCTTCCATCGCACCTACCTGCGTTTGCGCGGCGGTGAGTTCGTTCTTGAGCATCTCACCTTGAGAGAAGCTGTTGGCGATGAGCTTGGCGAAGGTCGGATCGGCCTGGGCTTCTGCGATCAGGCCGCTGGCCTTGAGCGCAGCATCTTCTGGCGAGTAACCAGCGCGCTCGAAATGCCGGCTCGTCCCCTGCATCATCATGTCATAGGCGCGTGTGTCGCCAAAGGCGCGCCACTGGACAAGGTTTTGGGTGAAGGCGGCAAAAGCCTTCTCGCCGCCCTGACCTGCGCCGAAATAGCCTGTCCCAAGGTCCCGGAGCGCATCCTTCTCGGCAAAATTGTGAATGGCTCCGGTCGCAGCGGCTGTCTGGACTGCGCCTTTAACCGTGGGATCGGCGAGGTCCCGGCCAGCAAGCGCGGGAGCGATCCCGCCCAATTCGCGGGCGGCATCGATCCCGCCCAGGCCCAGCGCGGCTTGCCCCGGAACACCCCCATGCACGCCTTCGACCGCGCCGGCGGCCCCGAAGCTGCGGTTGGCCCCAAAGCTCGACCGCTCGCCAAAGTCGCCGAACGAGCCAGCGGCGGCGCGGCGTGCGCTTGTGCCGGTGGCCGACGCCTGGGCTTCCAGCGCCGCAGCATAGCCTTCCGATGTCGACACGGTCGCGGCAGCCGACGACGCCTGCGCTGTAACGCCCAGGGATCCCCCGGTGAAGGACGAGAAGACATTGCCCGAGAAGCGGAACACGGTGAACACGAAGGCGCCTGCAAGGCCTGCGCCCGCTGTGCGGAAGCTGCCGAATATGGCGAGCGCTTTCATGGCCGCCGAGGGCGCGAGCATCCAGGCATTGGCTGCCAGATGATTGGCGCGCATCTCCGCGAGCGTCGCTGTCGCCCGGCCAAGGGTCAGCTGGTAGATGCCCGCATCGATCACGCCCCAAAGGGCCACGAAGACGAAGAGTCCAAGGGCAAAGCTCGCGACCCGCAGGTTGATCGGCGTCAGGATGAAGAGGAGCGCCACCGGCACCATGAAGAGCATGATCCCGAAGACGACGGCGCGGATCGTTGGGAACCATTCATTGGCTGTCGACATGGTCGCAAGGCCGCTCGATACCACCGCCCGGTTCGCCATCACGCGCGAGGCGGTTGCCGGACTGTCCTCGAAGAGAACGTCGCCGACGCTGTTGCCGAGCAGGATGTTGGTGAGAAAGGCCTGGGCGGTGAGCGGTGTACTCATCATCATGTCGCCCATCTGGCCAAGATTGCTGCGGCAGCGGGCGAGCTGATCGGGCTTTGCGATGTCATAGCCCGTCCGCGCGCAAACCTGCGCTGAGTAGCTTTCGAAGATATTGGGATCGGATAGCCGATCGGCGATATGCTCCCAGGCTTCCTCGCAGCTGACCGTCGTCCCGCCCTTGTCCGATGCGGTGAAGACCGTGCTGAAGGTCGACGGGCCCGCCATCGCTGCAAAGGCCGTCGGCAGGTCGGTGCTGGCCCGGAAGAGCTGGTCATCGTCGACACCATAGGCGGGTGACACGCGCGCGACCGGATAGCATTGGCGGACATAGTCCTTGACCGTCGCGTCGAGGAAGCTGTCGGTCATCGGGCCACGCGGCGAGACGGCGTTCAAAAACAGATCGAAGGCGTGGCCGCCAGCGCCAAATTCCAGCTTGGCATGGGGATCGAGCGTGTTGTCGTCGATCGTCTCGGCGAGCGCTCGTTCCATCATGTTGGTGACGCCCGCCACAAGCACGATGAGATTGGGAACGTCTCCCACCGGCTGATAGGCGTTGCGGACCCGGTCATAGACATGGACCGTGCCGGTGGTGGCAATAAGGCCAACGAAGAGCCCGATCCCGACCAGCATCTGGAAACCGAAGGCGACAAGGCCCATGCCCGTGCCGCGCACCATGGCGAGGACAGCGCCCAGTGCCATGCCGACGACCGCCACGATCAGCACCAGCGTCTCGTAGCGCGGATCGGCAAAGATCATCGAGACCAGGCGAAAGGCATCGACGGTTTCGGCAAAGCCGTCATAACTATGAAAGCTGGCTTCCAGTGCGAGCGCCGGCTCAGCGATGGCAAGGCTGGTGAGGACCGCAACGAGGCGAACGACAAGGCGCATGGGAAGGACTCCCTCTTAGCGATTGCGGTTGGTGGCGGTACCGGCGGCGTCGCGGGCGTCCCGGTCGCGCTGGCGGATGAGGCCGGCATAGTTGGTCGAGAGGTTCGCTGATCCCAGCGCCGCCATATAGGATTGGCGCATCTGCGCGCGCTGCCGCAGCACCTCTTCGCGCAGGTCGGCGAGCTGCTCTATCCCCTTGGTGAGGATGCGTGTCTGGCAGATATTGGCGTTGCCGCTGTCCGCTGCGCCCGCCGCTTGAGTGCCGCGCTCGGCGTTGGTGAGCGCAAAGTCGATGCTGCGGGTAAGGTCATTGAGCATCTGATAGGCAAGGGTGAGCGCCACCAGTTCGTCTGTATCGGCGATGACGGACTCTACCACATCCTGCCGGACCCCCCATTCGAGCATCCGGTAGACGGGGAGGGTGCGGACATTGGCCACGAACTGACGCTCATCCGTCGTAAGTGCCGCCCGCGTGCGGATCTTCTCCGCGATCGCTGTCATGCGCTCGCGGGTGAGGGTGAGCGCGCCCTTGGCGCCGTCGCGCGTGCAGTCGGCGCCGGTGGCGGGGATGTTGAGTGCGCGCCGCATGACCCGGCCGCTCAGGAAATCGTCCGAGGATTCGCTATCCTGGCCTGCGCAGGCCGGGATGGCAGAGAAGAGCGGCACCTTGTCGGTCGCATCCCAGCGCATATAGACGTCGCCGACACGCGCGCGCATGACGGCTGCCCAGTCGGCCGCGCCCACCCGGCCGGCGGCGTGGGAGAGGAGGGACCCCGTCCGGAAGATGTCGGTCACCTCAGCCGGACAGTTGGCGAGGGCGTCACGCAGATCCTCGGTTGGATTATTGCCGTTCGACTGGATTTTCTCGCGGCTTTGCTGATAGCTTTTGGCATAGCCTTCCTTGACGGACTTATAGCCGGTCATCTCCTCGATGATGCCGGACATATTGTCGTCCCCCTTGGCGATCTGCACCATGCGATTGGCGAGCCGACAGTCGTTCACCTGGATGGAATTGAGGTAGTTGGTGGCCGCCTCCATCTTTGAGATTATATTCCCCATCTTCTCGTCGAGCGTTTCGAGAAGATATTGAAAGGCGACCGCTGGGGCGGCCTGAAGAATGCTTTCGAGCTTCTCGACCAGATAGTCGGGATCAAGGAACGACATGCCACCCAGAAACATGTCGATGCCGCCGCAGCCCGCTTTCACCTTGGGCAGTGTCAGGCTCATCAGATAATCATTGTGGACGTCGATCCGGCCCGACATGCCGCCGGCGGTCACATAGCCGCGCGTCTGGTCCTCAAAACTGCCAGGGCTCGTATAAGTAACATTGTCGAACCAATGCTCCGCCCAGCTCTGTGCGAGCGCGGGGGCAGGCGTAATGCCGCAGCTAACGGCGCACAGCGTAAGGAAGGTGACAAACCAGTGGAACAGCGCCTTTGTGTTCAGGCGCGAGAGGCGGGCGGAGAGGGTATGGCGCATGGCGGCCTCCGACAGGATGAAGAATAAAGATCGACCGCGCCCGCCATTGCTCAGCCTTTCCGACGATGGGTGGATTGGGAGGTCGCGGCCGTGCCGACAATCCCTGTAAATTTGGACATGGCGCGAACCCCGACAGCCACGCGCACGCCCGTCTGCATTTTGGCCGCCAGATAGAGATTGCGGTTGATGTTGGCCGAATGATCGGTGCCGATTGCCACCGGAATGATGCGATTGCGATCTGCGAGCGGCCGGACCCATGCAACCGGGTGCCCGACCCAGGGGAGGCCGAGGCGCCCCGAGCGGATCATCGCCTCCTGCGCTGAAATGGTCCGGATGCCCCAGCCATAGCGTGTCTTCAGCGCGCCGAGCTTGGTCCAGAGGTCACCGCATGGCAGGCAGCCCGGCGCCGTGCTCATCTCGATCACATAGGCCGGACCCTGGCCTTTGAGTGTCGCCTCGAAATCAGGGGGATAGGCGCTGGTGCGTGGAACGCGATCGAGCCAGATCTTCATGGCCTGCGGCGTATTGACCGGATGGACGGCGGCGCGCGCGGCGTCGGCGCGGCTCGACGGTCCCGCAGCCATTAGCGAACTGACACCTACAGTTGCTGCCACAACCCATGTCATGAGCGCCGCTTTCACGGCTGCGTGCCCTGGGTCACAGCCGGATCGCTGGCCGCGACTGGTCCATTGGCGAGGGCATCGAAAAAGCCATTCTCCTCGCCCGCGCCGGTCAGAAACTGCTCGGGGCGAATGTCGCCCGAGAGGAGCTTCACCGCCTGATAGGCGGTCTGGATGAGATTGGGATAGGCCTCCACGCCATTGGCGATCACCATGCGCTGCGCCGAGCCGCGGCGGATCACCATGGTGGTTGGCGTCACATCGACGCCAAAGCGGCTGGAGAGCTCAGGCTTGCGATCAAGGTCCTGGCTGCTGACCTGCCAACCCATTTCCTCTGCAAAGCGCTGGAGGATCGGCCATTGGACACGGCAATAGCCGCAGCTTGCCCGCGAAAACATGATGAGCGCAAACTCACCGCCCTTGGACCGGAGATAAGTGCGGCGCGTTGCGTCCCTCTGCGCGCCCATGGCGTCGCGCGCGTCGCCGACCACCGGATAGGCCGAGCGTGCGCTCAGTTCCGGGTGGGTCAGCATGGCGAGCTGCGTGACGCCGGCAAAGGCGCGGGCTTTGCGCCGCGCAAAGTCCTGGAGCCGCCAGAAGTCTGCAACGGCATCGACGGTCAGCACCGTGGCGGCATAGTCGCGCTGCTCGGTAATGAGTTTGGCGATCCGGGGTGGGCTCCATTTGGCGAGCTCGGTCATTGGCGGGATGACAGGCGCGGCAGGCAGCTGTTCCTCGTCCGCTTCGCTGCTGTCCGCGACTTTGGGCAGATACCACCAATAGCCGAGTTTGGGGCCGCCATCGGGCACAGCGGCAGGCGACGACGTGGAGGCCGCGAGGGCGAGCGCGGCAGAGGCAAGGCCCCACATCATAGCACACGCTCCATGCGGGTCAGACGCTCAATCCGCACCGGCCCGAAATATCGGCTGTCGAAGCCCTGTGGGTGGTCGGATCCCACATAGATGAAGCCTGCCGGGATGACATTATCGCCCCAGTGCAGACGCTCCAGGCGCTGGCCATTGCGGCCCATGGGGCGGCTGATGCCGAGCAATGTGGCGCCGCAATAATAGCTGCTGTTCGTGACCTTGCCGTCGAAAACCGAATGGCGTTCGACCTCGCGCAGGCGCTCGCCGGCCATGCACATCGCCCGCTTGGTCACGCTGACGGGGCGCGGTCCGGCGAGGGGATGGGAAAGCGCAAACATGACGAGGTCGCCCTTATGGATGGCGCCCGGCGCGGCCCGCACCGCCCAGGCATCGATTGAGGGGCTCATGACGATGGTGACAGCCGGGATCGCCTGCAACGTGATCGTCGCCAGCGGAACAATCATGCCAAGGGCGAGCCAGAAGCGTTTAGGGGCAGCCCCCTGGTTCCCGACCGCGCCGCCCAGGGCGACGGCTGCCTCGCGCGGGAGCCGCATGAGCCCAGGGAAAAGCCTCTTAGCGGCCAGCCAGACGAGCCGAAGCATCGCGCACCTCCTCCTTGCCGCCGAGGCGTCCATATTCATCGAGCAGGCCCGAAAGCGCCGCATCGCCAAAGACCAGATGGGCGGCACGAGGCGCGCTCTCATCCTCGCGTTCGCAATAGGGCTGGGTCGGATCGCCCGGCACCATGGCGAATGCCGGCACGCGCGCTATGCCATGCTGGCGGAACAGGATCGGATCGATCACCACCTGGACATTGCGCATCGTGCAGGCCGGGCCGTCGCAGCCCGGATCGACGCGCAGCATCCGCGCCGTGAGCTCTGCCATCGGGCCGATCTTCGTAATACCGCCAGGCACGCCGCGAAAGGCGATCACCCCGCCTACACGTTCGAGCTGCCCGGCATAGCTGCGCAAGGTCTCGACCGGCATGGATGAGGAAGCAAACAACAGCGGCACCCAGGCCCTGGCTGGCACATTGCCAGAGGCGGGCATGGGCGCTGGCGCGCCTTCGGGCGGCGCCAGCCCCAATGCCTGATGGAGGCGAGCGCTCATGGCCTGTTGCCCGTCGCCAAGGGCTTTTGCTGCCCGGGCTTGTGCGGTGCGGGCCTGCGCCTCCATCCTAGGATCGGTCTTGCGCTTGCCCATGGCGTCGAAGGCGCGCCGTTTGAGCGCAGGAGAGGGGGCAAGAATAGCGCTGGGCCCGGCGTGGGTGGTTGAAGCCCCGCTGGCTTTTGCTCCGCGGAGCCGCTCCATGGCTAAGGATGCTTCTTCCCCCGGTTGAGGCTCCCTTGCCTGTCCGAACCCCGGGGCAAGAAGGGCGAGCGCCAGGATGAGCGGCGCGATTGGGGCGTCAGGGATTGACGGTGCGCAGATAGGCATCGACCTTCTCCTCCATATCGATCTGGATTTCAGATTGGGCGCGCGCCTCGATCTCCTCATAATATTCGGACAGATCCATGCGGCTGAAGTCGAGCGCCTGAAATTCTTCGGCGGTAAAGCCGCGGCAATAGGGCTGCTTTGGCGTACCCCAGCCCATGGCGTTGAAGGCGCTGAGCTGTGGGCGACCCTGCTCCTGGATGATGCGGCCGAGCCTGGTGTTGAAGCAGCAATGGCTGCGCGCTTTCTGGATGCAGACGCCAAGGATGGATGAGGAGCAGTAGCTGCCGACCTCATGGCACATGCCAGAGCCGCGCAGCATGCCGGTCTCCATATCCTGTTGATCACAGCCGGCGAGCAGCACTTCCATCATGAAGTTTATGGCGAGGCTGATCGCGATCGAGGTAGGATCGAGGCCGATGATGATGGCGTTGGCGCCGGCACTGGCCGCCTGACCCGCGCTCGCGCCGGCCTTGAAGGCGAGATAGGCGGCTTTGGCGCCAGTGAAGACGCCCTTGGCGATCGCGATCTTGGTGGTGATCGAACTGAGCGAGCCGCCCATTCCGTCCTTTACGATCTTGTCCCTGTCCTTGCAGCAATTCTGGAAGGTGACGCTCGCGCCCGGTGGTCGGCAGCGCAGCGCGCGGCCGCCAAATATCTCGATCGTGCCAAGACAATTGCCGTCAGCGTCGACCGGGCCGTCATTGTCCGGGCCGGCGTCATCGACGAGAATTTCATCCTCGAGCGGATTGAGCGCGGTATCGACGCAGGCGACGGGCGAGCAGGTTGGCGTGCCGCCTGCCGCGGGCACCAGGCATAGATGCTGGTCTCCCATCGGGCAGCTATAGGCGCCGGCGGCATCGGCCACGCAAGGCACCTGGCTGATCGGGCATTGGGTGGCGCCGCCGGCCATAGTGAGGCAGCTCGCCAGTTCGCCCTCATCAGCTGCATCGCCATTGCCG
Organism: Sphingobium sp.; assembly: GCF_003248505.1. Classification (GTDB taxonomy): domain Bacteria; phylum Pseudomonadota; class Alphaproteobacteria; order Sphingomonadales; family Sphingomonadaceae; genus Sphingobium. The sequence continues at coordinate 10,041 of NZ_QFOA01000026.1, read as the reverse complement.
TTGAGATCTGCCGCGCAGAGCTGCGCCGCCCATGCCGGCCCTGGGAAAGTGATCGCCATGAGCGCGACGCTCAGCAATCCTATGAGGTCACGCTTCCTCATGGCGTCCCCGCAGTGCAGGCAAGATCGGAACCGGCGAGACGCAGGGTCTGCATCATCACGGCAGCTTCGGGAAAATCATCAAGGCAGCCGCAGGCTGAGACAAGCTCTTCACGTTCCCCAAGCGGACAGACATTATCGGCCGAGCAGCTGTGGTAGAAGATATCCCAGCCAATCGGGCTGTTCTGCTTTGCGCCTACGACCCCGTCTGTGGCGACATCGCTGTTGGCCTTGGGCGCGCGCGTTTTGCAGATTGGTTCGCAGGCCGGCACGGCTGGCCGCTGAGGCATCGAAAATGGGCGGCTCGATGTTGTGATGCTGCCATCTGCGGACCTGGTCCTGTCGGCAATCAGGCTTTGCGTGCTATTGTCGAGAATATAGGTGCTGCGCGTGAGATCAGGCTCATTGAGCGCGGCGCTTTCAGTGAGGCAGGCGTAGCGACGCGAGCGCTCGAAGAAGTCGCGACTATATTGATAGCTGCATTGGCCCGCCCCAAAGAGCCGGGTTTGCGGCAAGGGTTTAAGACCAGTATTGACGCCATTGCGTACCGTCTCGACGCCGTCGACCTCTTCTGCGACGAGCCGACAATCCTGGTCGGACGCATAGGGTGCGCAGAGATCCACAAGTCGCTCCTGGGCGTTGCAGCTATCGTCGATTTCAGCTTCGATCTCGGCAAGCGCGCCGCCTTCGTCGGCTACAGCGACCCGCATGCGGATGTCATGGGCGCCAGGGGTCATGAACGGCATGAGGTCGGTGGCAGGCGTGCGCGTGAAGATGCGGCCCTGCTCGCAATTGCCCGGCGGCAAGCCCCTTCCGGTCCAGCTATTGGGTCCCGACGCGACCAGCGTTCCGTCCACATAGATTTGCGCCCAGTCATCGGCATAATAGCGGGCAAGGCGCAGGGCGCGCAGACGAGCAAGATCGCCGACGGTCAAGGTCATCTGAAATTCGAAGATCGTGCAGCGGCCGCCGCTTAAGCTCTTCTCACCGGGCGAACCCATCTGGAAGCGCGCCACGGTCGGGCTGATCGCGACGGTCGAACGTCCGCCCGATCGCGCAATGACAGCGTCAAAGCTAGGATCGGAGACGGTGATCTCGCGGGTGATGGTGCATGCGCGCGTTTCCTGCGCCTTGCCGCTGCCGGCTGATGAGCCTGCAAGGGCCTGAAAGATGCTGCTGCCCTGCGCAGTTGCCGCTGCATCTCCTACTAATGCGTTGGGATTGGCTGCATATGTCGTTGCCCCTACGGAAGGGCTGTCGGTGCAAGCATTCGTCTGCGCGCCGACATAGCGTATGACCGGGCCCTCGATGCTCGCTTGCGCTATGCCTATACGTGGATCGGCGGTGGTGAGCGCGCCGACAATGCCGCCGCCCAGATCCTTGAGGACAGAATCGAGGTTGCCGAGCACGAGATTGCTGCCGCAGCTTCCATTCACGCAATAGCAGGCGGAAAGCTCGGTCAGCGGCACGTCCCCAAGCTTGAGGTTGCCGGCCGGCGCCACCTCCCATTTGAAGGGCCTGCAGTTGTTCCAGCTTCCTGGGTCGCAGGAGATGATCCCGTTTGCACAGATGCCGGATACGGGAACAGGGAGGGTCAGATTTTCATCGAAAATGCCGTCGATATTGCTGTCGCGCGCTATGCGCATATGCGTGATGTCACCGGTCGCGCCGGGTTGGATCAGCAGCTCCAGCATCGTTGCGCTCTTCTGACAGGCAAGATGGGTGGTGAAAGTCGCGCTGCTGTCGATTGTGCTGATGGCCTCGCCGGCAAGGCCTGGATTGACGTAGTTGCTTATGATCGCATCGCTGTCGCTGGACTTCGCCCGCGATGCTGTCGCCGCGACCCGCGCACGCCCTTCCATTTCCTGCGCCTGTCCGCCTTGCGGGGCGAGCGCTACACTGCTGATAGCCAGGATGAGGGTCCGACCTTTCATAGGGCGTGTCCTGGCGGGACAGGATGTCCGGATGCGACCAATCGGAAGATGCGACCGCTTGTTTTCATGAGGAAGCAGGCGCGGCCTTTGAAGGTGGTCAGCACGGCCGATATCGGATCGGGCGCCAGAGAGGGGGGACACCCGATCCGAGCAGGGGTTTGACCGACCGTGCTGACCTTTCCCTCGCGTGAACCCGATCTGGCGGTTATCAGGCGCGCGAGGGAAATGGGGGTTGGAGCGACGCTGTTGGGGGACGGCGTCGCTCCGCCCTCGCAGCGATCGGAGGGGAGAGGAAGACTGTGGCGGGCAGACCTTCCAATATGCCTGTCGATCGTTGCGGGGAGTGGGGGAGGAGAGAGGCTCACGGGGTGGATACTCCCGCACAGCAGATCACTTTTTCGAAGGACATGAACTGGGCATTGTCCTTGCCGGGCGCATGTTTGCCGCTCGACCAGAGTGCGCCCGGACGCCCGATATTGACGCATTTGCCGCCCTTGACCGGCTCCATGATCTGGAGCTTGTAGCGGCTCTTGGTCCAGATGGGCTGGGCCTTGAAGGAGCAGCCGTCAGCCGAACTGATGGTGAGCGCGCCAAGGCGTCCCATCATGAAGGTTCCGCGCGCGGCGAGGCCCGCCCAGGCCTCGACGCTGTCGCCAAAATGGATGTCGCCTGCGACAGGGTAAGTGGCGCCCCAGCTCCCCATGCACCAGAAGAGGGGATCAAGAACCTTGCCGGCGGCCGCCGCCGCGCTATCGGCCATGCAGGCAAGGCCAGCGGCGGGATTGCCGAAGAGGATGCCCTCGGGCTGGATGATCGCGCCCAGGGTGCCCGACTGCCAGGTGGGCAGTATTTCGGTGATCATCGCGACGTCGAACCCGTCATCCTCGATGCAGGGGAGGTCCGTGAACATGTCGAGCATCTTCCAGACCGGCGAGATATAATAATGCATCTGCGCGAACATCTTGCTGCTGTTGGTGCCGTCGGCAATCGACGACTGGCTTCCCTGGAGCCTGCCGCCGGTCGGCAGCAGATCGGCGCCGAGCGCCATCATGCAGCCGGGTTCGGTCACCACGTCGATCATGCGATTGGGCGACCAGAAACTGACCTTCACACCGAACCAGAAAGTCGCGCCCTTGCGGCAGGCGCATAACGGCTTAGACGCGGACTGGGCGTCCAGTTCCTTGTCCAGCTTGTCGAAGCTTCCGACCCTTACTCCCCCGATCGTGATCGGGAAGATGCAGTGCCAGCGCACCTTGGTGAGCGGATTGAAGATGGTGCCGGCCTCGCATTTGGAGGCTTGCGCCGGCGCGCTGCCGGAGCCGACGGCGAGCGCGAAGGAAAGAGCGGCGGCGCGCAGGAAGATCTTGCGATTCATGGCCGGGCTTCCCGATCCGTGGAACGCTCCGGCGCATATTCGCTTAAGACCAGCTTCTTCCCTTCCTGCGCGACGATGACCGGCGCTACGGTAAGACCCAGCCTTTCCTTGACGCGCTCCTCCAGGATGAAGAGCGGGCGGCCGGTGCGTTCTGAAAGGTCGAGGGCGTCGCCTGCCGTCAGGAGAATGAAGTCGGTAAAGCGCGCGGCCTTCAGCGCCCAGGCAAGATCGCGCGGGTGGACGATGACGAGGCGCTGGGGCAGCGAGACATAGTCGAGGGGATTGAAGGTGAAGCCCTTTGGATAGAGGATGCGGCCGTCGGGTAACCGAATGTCTTCGTCGACCGTATAGAAGGGAATGAGGCTCCGCGTCCGATCGGCGGGTGCGATCCCAAGCGAAGCGGCCTTGAGCGCCGACCAGTTGGCGCGGGGGCCGAACTTCGCTGTCATATCCGGCGCATTGGCGACCCGCGCCTCGATCTCGCTCATGGCGTCAGGCTCGGCGATCGGCCAGGTGCGACCGATAGTCGAGGTCGCGCCGTGCGCCTGCTGGCAGGTGAGACCCAGCATTAGCGCGCCGAGAAGCGCGTGGCGGGCGCGGTCCGGAGAGCGCGCTTCAGCGGCCATGACGCTTCGCCCACCATGGCTTGCCCTGATCCCGTCTTTCGCCGCGCACGGCAACGATCAACGCGGTGAGGCCGAGTATGCCGGAGACGCCGAGAAACAGGCGGAGGGACGTCGGTAACAGGTCCGATGCCTGACACACGAGAACAGTCTGGACGAGCAGCAGGAGTTGCGTGCCAACAAGCAGGCGCACGGGGCCGCGGGCTGGGGCCGAAGAGAGGATGCCGGTCATTGGCCTCGCCTCCACCTGGTGAAATGATCGAGGCCACGATCGAACGCGCCGGTAAGGCCGATGAGCAGCATGCCGCTCGCAAAGCAACCCGCCGACACCATGACAGCGGCGCGCAGCACCATCGCGGCAGGCTGATGGAGCGCGAGGCCGGCGCAAAGGACGAGCGCGCCCATCATCAAGGTCTCGATCGTCACGAGCCGGAAGCGCCAGAACAGGGCCTGGTGCTGGGCAAGGCTTGCGGCGCGGGCCTCGATGAGCGCTTCGATGGTCGGATCAAGGTCGAGGTCAAGCTGCGCACCCGGAGACTTGGCGTGCGGGGGCGAGGCGGGAGGATTTCGCATCATGAGAGCTCCTTCGAAGATTGGGATCTCGACTGCCCAAGCAGCTGCGCGGGATCGACGCCGGCCAGATCGCAAACGGCTTCGAGCGGCGAGAGGCCGGCGCGCAGGCGGGCTTCGAAGGCGGCCACCTCCTGGGGGGCTGAGGTGTTGATCCAGTAGGAGAAGGGATCGACGACCAGGCGCGCGATGCCGAGGCCGAGCGGCGAGTCGATGAAAACCTCGGAATAATGCGGCTTGTTGTTCCGGACCGACTTCAGGAGATCGAGGACGAAGCCTGAATAATCGAGGATCTTGTTCTCGACGGCCCGTTCATAGGTCGAGCCCTGGAGCAGGAAGCGGGTGGCCGCATTTTCAAGGATCACCTGACCTGTGCCGCCGAAAAGCAGCAGGTCGTTCATCGACTGGAGGACGACGCCAAAGCTCCCCTGATATTTGCGCGCGCGCCTGTAGCCCTGGCCGAACACCTCGGCGAGGCGCGAGAGATCCTGGCCGTCGGTTCGCGTCATGAACTGGGCGGCCTCATCGCACAGGACAAAGCGGGGTTTGTCGCGGGCGGAGAGGTAGAGCTCCTGGCTGACCGCATTCACCACCACCATGACGATGACGTTGAAAAGGTCCGGCATGGCTTTCAATCGCTCGAGTTCCAGCACGACGAACTCGTCGGCCGAGATATCGAAGGTCGAGGGGCCGTTGAAGAAATGGCCATAGGCGCCCGAACTGCCGAAATCGCGCAGGTTGAAGGCGAGTTCGCGCGCGACCGGGACCAGATGATCGACCTTGTCGAGGTCCTGGGCAGCGCCTGCAGGATAGGCGCCAAGCCAATCCCGGACCGCGTCGATCCCGGCTTCCGCGCGGCCTGTCTCGATCGTCCATTGGACGGCGGACTTGAGCAGGTTCCATTGCGACGTGGTGACGCCCTTGCGCGTCGCGGCATTGGCCATTTCCGCGACGATCGCGACCGCCATGGAGATGGCGGATTGGCGATCGTCGCCATCCACCGCAAAGCCCATGTCGAAGGGGTTGAGGACCAGCGCCTCCTCGCCGATGTCGATATAGCGCCCGGAGCAAAGGGTGCAGAGCTTCCGGTAGCTGCCGCCGATGTCGATAATGCGGATGAGCGCGCCCTGCGCATAATATTGAAGGCAGAGATTATTGAGGAGAAAGCTTTTGCCTGCCCCACTTTCGGCCGAGACGATGAAATTATAATTGTTGATGCGTGGGTCGAAGAGATCGAGGGTAATGAGCTGGCCCTTGCGCCCGACATAGAGCAGGGCGGGGCGGCCGCCGCCGCGAAAATCGGTCTGGACGGGCGCCAGCAGCGCGGCCGCCTTGGCGGGCATGGGCAGATCGCGCTCGAGCATGCGTAGCGTCCGGCGCTCGGGATAGAAGCCGAAGGGCAGGCTCATCGGCAGCAATATGGGGTTGAGATAGCTTTCCTCCTGCATCATCCAGGGGAGGGGTTCGCTTTCCCAGAGGCGTTTGGCGCGGGCGGCCATTTCACGGGCCTGCGCGCTGTCGCGCCCGAAAACCCAGACGGTGGGGATCACCGAGACGAAGCGGCTGTTGCCGGCCTCATCCAGCACCCAGCCTATTTCATCGATCTGTTTCCCCACCTCGACAGCGAAACTGCCGGCGGCTTTCTGTGCGGAGAGGATCTGCGCGCGCTTGTGGATCTCGAAGGCTGAGTGATCGAAGAGGATGTTCAATGTGTAGAGGAAGGGTCCGCCAATCTGGTCGCTGTCCTCAGCCGCGCCCCGCATGCCGCCCAGCAGCCGGTTGCAGCGCTCGGCCGTTACGCGGCGCGCAGGCGATTTGGGCGTCAGGCAGCGGGCTACCTGGTTCCCGAAATAGAGTTCGGGACCATCGAACAGGAGGTCGGGCCCTGCATCGATGATTTGCTTTCGGACCGGGCGCGCGGGATGGTCTGCACTGCCCGTGGCGAACACGCCGGGAGCGGACTCGAAGGCGCCGTTGAAGATGCGGCGATAGAAGCTGACCAGCGCCTGCGGCGCCATGCGCATGATCCCGAGTTTGGAGAGCTGCTCCTCGATCTGGCGGCGAAGGTCCGCGCCCAGCGGTCTCCGCGATTTGATGGCCAGTAGTACGCGGAAGTTGCGGATGGGGATGCCGTGAAGCGCGGCCAGTCCTTGCGTCCCGTCGCGCAGATAATGCGCGGTGCGCCGGGCCGAGGCCTGGATGAGCGGATCGGGGCGGGTCTTGAGATCGAGATAGGCGTCGAGCGCCTGGTCGATCAGGGGGTCGGCAAAGCAGTGAAGCTGGACCACGGTGCCAGCGGCGAACTGGATATTGAAAAGGCCGAGCAGCGCCTGATGGACATGGGCAAAAAGATAGGCCGACGGCACCAGTTCCCAGGCCTGTCCCCAGCCATCGTCGATCGTGAGGAAGGCTTCCTCGTCCTCCACCCAACTCACCATCGGAAGAAAGTCCGAATAGGCGTCGCGGGAGACGCTTTGCTGCAGCCGCTTGGTGGTCATGCCGCCACCATGGCGTGTCCCGGGCGCTCTCATGGGTTCTGCGCCTCTGCCTGATGCTGGGCCTGATGCTGGGCCTGATCCTGGGGCGGCGCGGGGATGTCGCTATCGGGAAGCGCGGGCCTGGCTTTGGTCTGTTCGAGGATGGGCACGCGCGCCGCCTGTTCGGTCGGATTGACGAGATAGTCACCCACCACCCACTGCGGCTTGTCGAGGATCGAATAGATATAGCGCGGCATGTAGAGCCGGTCGGGCCGATCGCGATCGGCATAGGGCAGGATCAGGGTACGCACGGTGCGGCCGGGCCGGAGCATCGGCGTGACGGGAGCTTCCACCAGCCCCTGAAGCTCGCGATAGACGCTGCTGCGATAGCCCAGATAGCTGTCTGGCGCCGTATTGGGGCCGGACCGCCGCATGCCGGTGCGCCCGGCAGCTTCAACGCCCTTGCCGACGTTCGTGACCTTGGGATCGGACCTGGATGCCCGGGCCGCGACTGCGTCGGCATAGGCCTTGTCGGGGTGGATGCACTGGCCGTGATCGCTGTTCTTGCAGCTGAATTTCTCAGAATAGGGCGACATGGCCGAGCCGAGCGTCGTGCAGCCGGGCAAGGCGCCAAGCAGGAGGAGCAGAGCAGAGCTGCCCCATCGGGCCATGATGCGGGAATGCTGGTAGGGCATGGAAACGTCTCCCTGACGTAGCTGGCGGACATCAGAATTTGATGGCTGTGGTGGGCTTGATCTCGAGCGCGAGGCCTTCCTGGATCACGACCACCACATCCTTGGCGGCGCCGACTTCGACAATCGGGCCGGCCTGACGGGCGAGGTCGAGATAGAAATCGGTGAGCTTGTCAGAGGATTTGGAAAGCCCGCCGGCGATGCCGGTTTTGAGCGCGTCGCCCGCATCCAGAGACCGAACGGTGCCGAGCGCCGAGGTGGAAGTGTTGCCGAACGTATTCTCGACGCTCTGGCTGACCCCGGCGATCGTGCCGGCGATGAAGCTGCGGGCGAGCGCGGCGCCGGCGCGGGTGACGACCTTGCCTGAAAGCCCCTTCTTGCCGTCAGTGTCGACGAAGAAGCCCTTGATCGGCTGATCGATAACCGAACGCTCATCGAAATCGACGCAGGAGAGCGAGATGAGCTGTACCTCGACCCGCTCTTTGGCGAGACTCCCCGTCGCGTTGCCAATAACGAAGCAACCCGAAAGATTGGCCTTCACATCATTGGGAAGCACGGCGGGGGCCTGGACGCGGGCGATGAGCGGTTCGGGGTTGCTCGTCGCGTCCCGGCTGGCGAGTGCGTCGATCCCGGTCAAAAGCCGTGCCTTCATGAAACCAGGTGGCAAATAGATCGTCCTGGTCTTTTTTTTAGCGCCATTTGGAGTGGATGATCCCTCCGCTACGACTGCGCTGGTGGCAGCGCCGATCGCGCCGATCTGGCGTTCGACCGGCGGTGCTGGCGGTGCAGCCGGCCCACTCGGCATCGGCGGCGCGGGCAGACTGCCGTCAGCGCGGTCGAGGTCGCTTGGACTGGGACTGGGCGGAAAGGCAGGAATATCGCCCGGCATGGCATTGGGGAGATCGCCCTCGGCAGCCTCGTGCGATGCCGTGCCGCCAATCCCGATCTTGCCTTCCTCGATGGCCGTGACCCGGTCGCCCAGCAGATTTTGTCCATCCAGGATCTTCTTGAGGTCGCCGCGCACCTTCGTCTCGAGGCTGTCGCCGCGAAGGCCCGCGCCCATGTCGAGCTTCGAGGCTGCCGGCGCCTGGGGCCTGGTTTCCTCCTCACTATTGGAGGCGGAATAGAGGCCGTAGCCAAACAGGGCGACGAGTACAGCGATGGCGGCCTGCCGCGCGCGCAATTGCTGCTGTGGGCTGAGCGTTGCCCAGCGTGCCTTCAGATCCAGAAGGGCTGGACCGCGCAGATGGAGGACGCTGTTATTCCTGTCCGTCGGTGCAGATGCGGGGCGTGTTGGCCGGGAATGGCCCCTGGCGCCGCTGCCCTGCGCGGGCGATCCGGGTTCGTCAGCGCCTTGTGGCATATCCTGTCGCTCATCGCTCATAGCCCGTCTCCCCGGCGCAGGATGATAAGTCGGGCCGTTTCACCGGCGCGCAGCGACAGTCGGTCGAGCGTTGCGCTGAAAATCCGGGTGCCAAGGGCCGCGTCGAGAAAGAGGCGCTCATCTACCTCAATGTCGCTCGCCGCCTCGATCCGATATTCCGATGCGTTGAGGTCAGCGCCCTCGATCGTGACGCGGCGGCGTTCGGTGACGCGCAGCGCGGGCGCGGCTGGGATGATCATCTGCCGACTAACTGTTGCGACCTCGGAGAAGCTGGCCGGCACCCTGTCCTGAAGCAGCGAAAGGGTGATCGAGACGGCGCGATCCTCCTCGGCCAGCGGGGCGAGAAGATCCTCATTGGCGTGGGCGCGCTGGCGGGCGCCGGGCATCAGCGTGATCGTCTGGGCCGGAATATCGGAGGGTTCGGCGTAGAGCGGGTAGATGGCCCCGTTGCAGGTGACGAAGAACTCCGAGGGGCTCGTCACATAGGTGCGGGTGATCTGGCCACTGTCGTCGCTTTCGCGGACGAGGAATTTGACCCAGGCATCGCCGCCGCCTTTTTCGACCGCGAGGCCCTTCTCGGCGGAGAATTTGACATCCTCGATCTCGCCGCCCTGGCAGACGAGATGATTGACGTCGCGGTTCGAGAGCCGGATCATACTGGTCTGGTCGGGCAGCGCCTGGATCGATTGCGCGTGACCCGGCGAGGCCATGGCGATGAGGGGCAGGAGCGTGAGGCCCGCAGCCATCCAGGCTTTGGGCGCGCGTCCTCTTTTACCGAAGTTCGGCATCGAAATTCTCCAATGAAAGGAATCAAGAGGCAATTTGCGCAGCGTTCGGGCTTTCATCCTCGAATTCCGTTCCCATTGGTCCGCTCGCGCCTGCCGCGGA
>NZ_QFOA01000130.1 GCF_003248505.1 Sphingobium sp. | reverse complement strand
AATACTATGCGCGGCGCCGGTCCTGTCTCTCGATTTCAAACGCCCCGCTCACCTACTTGAACCACCGCAGACGAATCGGCGCCGCATATCGCGTGGCCCCGACGCCGTGCGGGAGACAGACAATGCAGGACATCCTCTGGATCGGCCTCATCCTCGGCTTGCTTGCCGCAACGCTTGGCTACGCCGCGCTGTGCGACAACGGTTGAAGGAAGGGCCATGCACATGACAATCGACCTCTGGCTGGCGGCCATCACCGCGCTCGGCCTTCTTCTCTATCTCGTGGCGGTGCTTGCCCGCCCCGAACGCTTCTGATCGCGGAGGCCAATCCATGACATTCCAGGGATGGGCGCTCATTGTCGCCTTCGTCGCCATTCTCCTCGCCGTTACCAAGCCGATGGGACTATGGCTGTTCGCCCTCTACGAAGGACGCCGCACGCCGCTTCACGCGTTGCTGGGGCCGGTCGAGGCGGGATTCTATCGGCTGTCCGGCATCGACCCGGCACAGGAGCAGGGATGGCGGCGCTACGCCGTCCACATGCTGATCTTCAACGCTGTCGGCCTGATGTTCACCTATGCGATCTTGCGGTTTCAGGGTGCTCTGCCGCTCAATCCGCTGGGTTACGCAGGTAACAGCGCGGACCTCGCCTTCAATACGGCGATCAGTTTCACGACCAACACCAATTGGCAGAGTTATTCGGGCGAAGCCGCCATGTCGCCGCTCAGCCAGATGCTGGCGCTGACGCTGCATAATTTCCTGTCGGCGGCTACCGGCATCGCGCTCGCCTTCGCGCTGTTCCGGGGCTTCGCGCGCCGGGAAGCAAGCGGCATCGGCAATTTCTGGGCCGACATGACGCGCGTAACGCTTTACCTGTTGCTGCCCGCCTGTTTCGTGATCGCGCTGTTCTACATCGCGAGCGGCATTCCCCAGACACTTTCCGCGTCGGTCGATGTGATCACGCTGGAAGGCGCACGCCAGACGATTGCCCTCGGACCTGTCGCGAGCCAGGAAGCGATCAAGATGCTGGGCACAAATGGCGGTGGTTTCTTCAACGCCAATTCGGCGCATCCGTTCGAAAATCCATCCGCGCTCACGAACTTCGTGCAGATGCTGTCGATCTTCGCAATCGGCGCGGGGCTGACCTACACGTTCGGCAAGGCGGTCGGCAATGTCAGGCAGGGCAGGGCGATCCTGGCAGCGATGCTCACCATCTTCCTGATCGGCGTTGCGGTCACCTATTGGCAGGAATCGGCTGGCAATCCCATCCTCCACAGCCTCGGCGTCGCCGGCGGCAATATGGAAGGAAAGGAAGTCCGCTTCGGCATCGCCGCTTCTTCGCTTTTCTCGGTCATCACCACCGCCGCCAGTTGCGGCGCGGTCAATGCGATGCACGACAGCTTCACCGCTCTGGGCGGCATGATCCCTCTGCTCAACATCCAGCTGGGCGAAGTCGTGGTCGGCGGCGTGGGCGCGGGAATCTACGGCTTCCTCCTGTTCGCGATCCTTGCGGTGTTCGTCGCGGGTCTCATGGTCGGACGCACGCCCGAATATGTGGGCAAGAAAATCGAAAGCCGCGAGGTGAAGCTCGCCGTCCTGGCGATCGCCGTGCTGCCGCTCGTCATCCTCGGCTTCACCGCCATCGCTGCGGTTTTGCCTGCGGGGCTGGCCGGACCTCTTAACAAGGGACCGCACGGATTTTCCGAAATCCTCTACGCCTTCACGTCCGGGGTAGGGAACAACGGATCCGCCTTCGCCGGGTTGACCGCCAATACGCCCTTCTACAACGGCCTGCTGGGCGTTGCGATGTGGATCGGTCGCTTCTTCATCATCGTGCCGATGCTGGCGATCGCCGGTGGACTGGCTGCCAAGAAATATGTGCCCGAAACTGCCGGCAGCTTCCCCACGACCGGACCGCTTTGGACCGGCCTGCTCGTCGGCATCGTCCTCATCCTGGGCGGGCTGACCTTCCTGCCCGGCCTCGCCCTTGGCCCCATTGCCGATCATCTCGCGATGATCCGCGGCCAGCTTTTCTGATCGGAGCTTTATCATGGCACGCACCGCGTCCCCATCGCTCTTTACCGCAGACCTGATCGTCCCGGCCATCGGCGACGCCTTCCGCAAACTCAATCCCAAGGACCTGATCCGCAACCCGGTGATGTTCACCACCGCCGTGGTGGCGGTGCTGCTCACCGTCCTGCTCGTCGTCGGGCATGATGGTCTTGCCATGGGCTTCAAGCTTCAGCTTGTGATCTGGCTGTGGCTGACGGTTCTCTTCGGCACCTTTGCCGAAGCGCTCGCCGAAGGGCGGGGCAAGGCGCAGGCCGCCTCGCTCCGCGCGACCAAGGCCGACCTCACCGCCAAGCGCCTGAAGAGCGACGGGCGCGAGTTTGAGACCGTCGCCGCCAGCGTCCTGAAACTGGGCGACGTCGTGCTCGTCCAGACCGGCGACCTCATCCCTTCCGACGGCGAAGTCGTGGCCGGGGTGGCGTCGGTCAACGAAGCGGCGATCACCGGCGAATCCGCGCCCGTCATTCGTGAAGCGGGCGGCGACCGCTCTGCCGTCACGGCGGGCACGCGCGTCATTTCGGACGAAATCCGCGTCCGCGTGACCGTCAATCCGGGGCAGGGCTTCCTCGACCGGATGATCGCGCTGGTCGAGGGGGCCGAGCGGCAGAAGACGCCGAACGAAATCGCCCTGACGCTGCTGCTCGTCGGCCTCACCATCATCTTCCTGATCGCGGTCGGCACGATACCGGGCTTTGCCAGCTATGCCGGCGGATCGATCCCCGTCTCGATCCTCGCCGCGCTGCTCATCACGCTCATCCCCACTACCATCGCGGCGCTGCTGTCTGCCATCGGCATCGCGGGGATGGACCGGCTGGTGCGCTTCAATGTCCTTGCAAAGTCCGGTCGCGCGGTCGAGGCGGCAGGCGACATCGACGTGCTGCTGCTCGACAAGACCGGCACCATCACCGTGGGAGACAGGCAGGCGACCGAATTCCGCCCCGTGGGCAAGGCGACGACAACCACGCTGGCGGAAGCCGCGCTCCTCGCCAGCCTCGCCGACGAAACGCCCGAGGGCCGCTCGATCGTCGTCCTTGCCCGCGACAAGTTCGGCCAGAGCGCGCAGGCATTGCCCGAAGGCGCGGAGGTCATTCCCTTCACCGCCCAGACGCGCGTGTCGGGGGTGCGCTTCGGCGGCACCACCATCCAGAAGGGCGCGGTGGATTCGATCCTGCGGGCGCATCCCGACACTGCCACCACCCCGGTCGCCGAAGAGCTTCGCCGCATCAGCGACGAAATCGGTCGTGCGGGCGGTACGCCGCTGGCGGTCGCGAAGGACGGCGAATTGCTGGGCGCGATCTTCCTCAAGGATATCGTGAAGGCGGGTATCCGCGAACGGTTCGGCGAACTGCGCCAGATGGGCATCCGCACGGTGATGATCACCGGCGACAATCCCCTCACCGCTGCGTCGATAGCGGCGGAAGCGGGCGTCGACGACTTCCTCGCACAGGCAACGCCGGAGGATAAGCTCGCCCTTATCCGTAAGGAACAGCAGGGCGGCCGCCTCGTCGCCATGTGCGGCGACGGCACCAACGACGCGCCCGCCCTTGCGCAGGCCGATGTCGGCGTCGCGATGAACACCGGTACGCAGGCCGCGCGCGAGGCGGGCAACATGGTCGATCTCGACAGCGATCCCACCAAGCTGATCGAGGTGGTAGGCCTGGGCAAGCAATTGCTGATGACACGCGGAGCGCTCACCACCTTTTCGGTGGCGAACGACGTAGCCAAATATTTCGCGATCATCCCGGCAATGTTCGTGGTGCTCTATCCCGGTCTCGGCGTGCTGAACGTCATGGGTCTGGCGACACCGCAAAGCGCGATCCTGTCCGCCATCATCTTCAACGCGATCATCATCCCGATGCTCGTCCCGCTCGCGCTCCGGGGCGTCGCCTACAAGCCGATCGGCGCAGGCCCGCTGCTGGCCCGCAACCTCGCCATATACGGGCTGGGCGGCCTGATCGCGCCGTTCGTCGGCATCAAGCTCATCGATCTGGCCGTCAATGGCCTGGGTCTTGCCTGAAGGATTTCGTCATGAACAAGGACATCCTCACTTCGCTGCGCCCTGCGCTCGTCATGACACTGCTGTTCGCCGCGCTGCTTGGCATCGCCTATCCGCTGGCGTTGACCGGCATCGGGCAGTTGGCTTTCCCGAGCCAGGCCAACGGCAGCCTCATCGAACAGGATGGCAAGCTCGTGGGCTCCACCCTGATCGGTCAGTCCTTCGCCGCCGACCGCTACTTCCACGGTCGTCCGTCGGCTGCGGGCAAGGGCTATGACGCCATGGCCTCCTCCGGCTCCAATCTCGGCCCGACCTCCCGCGCGCTCATAGATCGCGTGAAGACGGACCTCGCCTCCAACAGGACATCACCCGGTCAAGAAGTTCCGTCCGATCTGGTGACTGCCTCCGCATCGGGGCTCGACCCTCATATCAGCCCCGATGCGGCTTTTTATCAAGTCGACCGCGTCGCCCGTGTGCGCGGTCTTCAACCCGACAAGGTGCGCACCCTCGTCGACGACAGCATCGAACGGCCCTGGCTGGGCCTGTTCGGCGAACCGCGCGTCAATGTGCTCGAAATCAATCGACGGCTCGACCGCATCGGCGCTAACAAGGGGCGATGAACGACCCAGACCGCCGCGATCCAGAGGCCTTCCTGCGTCAAGCGGCGCAGGAAGGCCGCGGGCGGTTGAAAATCTTCCTCGGCGCGGCGCCCGGCGTCGGCAAGACCTATGAGATGCTGACCGACGGGATGCAGCGTCTTCAGGCCGGGATCGACGTGGTCATCGGCGTCGTGGAAACCCATGGCCGACGCGAGACCGAGGCACTGCTGACAGGGCATGAGGTGATCCCGCGCCGCGATGTCGATCATCAGG
>NZ_QFOA01000129.1 GCF_003248505.1 Sphingobium sp. | reverse complement strand
ATCGAGGAGGTTCAGCCGCTACAGATTACACCCAAGGCCGCCTGAAAATGCAGCCCGCTGGCCACACCCGAATTTACACCACATTGACGGACGCGACCCGGAGTTCGGCGATCAGTTTCAGGATATCTTCTTCGTCCATTTAGTATCCTGTTACACGATAGTGCTTCGAGCGTAACAATCTTCGTCTCGAAAGACTTCTGCAAGGAACTTCCTCGCGTTTTGGTCGCTGGACCGCTGGAGGTTCACCGATGGCAACACGCGCATACTGGCAGGGTCAGATCAAGCTGGCGCTCGTTTCGATCCCTGTTGAAATCTATCCTGCGACAAAGTCGGGCGCGGCGGTGTCGTTCCGGCAGATCCACGAGCCCACTGGCAAGCCAATCCACTATGAGAAGGTCGTGAGTGGCGTTGGACCGGTTGACCGGGACGAAATCCTCAAGGGATACGAGACCTCCAAGAACAACTTCGTGCTGCTCGAGCAGGACGAGATCGATGCGGTAAAGATCGAGAGCAAGAAAACGCTGGAACTCGTCCAGTTCGTCGAGGCTGACGCCATCGACGTTCTCTACTATGAGAAGCCCTACTTCGTGGTCCCCGCAGATGACCTGGCTGAGGAGGCATACGCCGTGCTGCGCGATGCGCTCCGGCAGACAAAGAAGGTCGGCCTCGGCCAACTTTCCGTGCGTGGACGCGAGCTGCTCGTCTCGCTGAAGCCGTGCGGGCGCGGCATGATCCTTGAGGTGCTCCGATACGCAGACGAAGTGACAAAGGCGCAGACATATTTCCGCGGCCTACCTGCCGACACTGCCGATGAAGACATGCTCGATCTCGCGGTCAGCATCATCGACAAGAAGACCGCTCCCTTCAGGCCGGAGGAATTCAAGGACCGCTATGTGGATGCGCTTCATCGCCTGATCGACAAGAAGAAGAAGTCGAAGGGCAAACGCGTGCTCGAGGACGTCGATGACGAGCCGGCTGACCGGAAGGGCGGCAATGTGATCGATCTGATGGCAGCGCTCAAGAAGTCGGCCGGTGAGGGATCACGCAAGTCCACACCGGCCAAGAAGGCAGCGACGGCAAAGACCCCACAAAAGAAGGCGCCCGCACGCCGCAAGTCGGCCTGATGGCCACTAGGGACGCCCTCGCGCCATACAACGCGAAGCGCGACTTCAAGCGCACGCGAGAGCCCCGCGGCAAGGTCGCCAAGAAGGGCGGGAACAGCTTCGTGGTTCAGAAGCACGCAGCCACCCGCCTGCATTGGGACTTCCGACTGGAGATCGACGGCGTTCTAAAGAGCTGGGCCGTGACTAAAGGGCCCAGCCTCGACCCCAACGACAAGCGCCTCGCTGTCCGAACCGAGGATCACCCGCTGGACTATGGCACGTTCGAGGGGAGCATACCGAAAGGCGAATATGGCGGCGGCACTGTCATGTTGTGGGATCGCGGCACTTGGGAGCCGATCCCCGGCAAGAGCGCTGACGACCTCAAGGACGGGCATCTCCATTTCATCCTGCATGGCGAGCGGATGAAGGGCGAGTGGCTGCTCGTCCGTATGAAGGGCCGGCCGGGCGAGAAGCGCGAAAACTGGCTATTGCGCAAGATCGACGATGCCGAGGCGGGAAGCGGCGACACGCTCGTCGACCGTTCACTCACCAGCGTCCTAACCGACCGCACGATGGCCGAGATCGAGGCTGATAGGGAGGGAACACAGTCGCTTCCCGGTGCAAAAGGGAAGACCTTCGCGAAGAAGATGGCGGAAGCGCACGCCCACAACGCGGAGGTGACGCACAAGTCGAGAAAATCCAAGGCTCGTTCGACGCAAGGCCCCCTTCCCCGCTTCGTGAAGCCACAGCTCGCGACGCTTGTCGATGCCGTGCCCACCGGCAACGACTGGCTTCACGAGATCAAGTATGACGGCTATCGGGCGCTCATCGCAGTAAGTGGATCGCGTGTAGAGCTTTACACACGCAACGGGTTGGACTGGACGGAGAAGTTCACACCGCTCGTCAAGGCGATTGCCGAGCTGGACCTACCCTCCGCGCTCATCGACGGCGAGATCGTAGCGTTTGGAGAGAACGGCAATCCGAGCTTCTCGGCCCTACAATCGGTCCTCAAGCGCGGTCACGGCTCTCAGCGTGAGGACACGCCCTTCCACTTCTTCGCATTCGACCTGCTGTCCCTCGACGGCATGGATCTGAAGCCGCTCACCACGATGGAGCGGAAGGAACGGCTCGAAGCTCTGCTTGCCGACGCCGAGGATCCCATCCACGTCTCCGACCACGTGATTGGCATGGGCGAGAAGCTATACCGCTCGATGTGTGAGGCGGGACAGGAAGGGATCATCGCCAAGCGGATCGATGCGCCATACCGGAGCGACCGAACACGCAACTGGGTGAAAGTGAAGTGCACGCGTCGGCAGGAGTTTGTTCTAATCGGCTGGACGAAGAGTAGCGCGCGGGGACGCCCGTTCGCGTCGCTGCTCCTCGCCCAATATGAAGGAAAGAAGCTAATCTACAAAGGCAAGGTCGGCACTGGTTTCGATGCTGACACAATGGAAAGCCTTCAAGCGGCGATGGCTCAAATCGCTGTCGATGAACCGCCGGCTGACGTTCCACGGGTTGAAGCACGCGGCGCACAGTGGATCAGGCCCAAGCTCGTCGCGGAGATCGCCTTCGCCGAGTTCACCGGGGAGGGTCGCGTTCGCCACGGCAGCTTCCTAGGGCTCCGGTCCGACAAGCCGGTAAAGGCCGTAAACCCCGAACGGGCGAAGAAGGCGCCGACCGTCGAGACCTCAATAAAAATCAGCAATCGTGATCGCGAAATATTTGAAAGCGGCCAGACGAAGGGCGATCTCGCTGACTACTACCAGCGCGTCGCCCCTCTCATGCTACCCTTTCTTGCGAACCGGCCCATCAGTCTGGTGAGATGTCCTCAAGGTCGTGCGAAGAAGTGCTTCTTCCAGAAGCACGACGGCGGGACATTCGGGAAGCACGTGCGGCAGGTTCCTATCCGCGAGAAGGACGGAGGAAGCGAAGACTACATCTTCGTCGAGGATGCAGAAGGCGTCCTGGAGTGCGTCCAGATGGGGACTATCGAGTTTCATGGTTGGGCTTCGCGCGCTGACGCCGACCGCATGATCTTTGATCTTGATCCAGACGAGGGAATGGACTTCGCCAAGGTGCGGAAGGCAGCCGAGGACATCCGCGATCATCTCAGCGACATCGGCCTCGTATCCTTTGCGATGCTGTCAGGTGGCAAGGGCGTGCATGTCGTCGTGCCACTTACTCCTGGCCATAGCTGGGATGAACACAAGGACTTCGCCTCGCGCTTCGCGCGGGCACTCAGCGAAGCGGAGCCTGACCGCTTCGTCGCGACAATGAGCAAGGCGAAGCGAGCGAAACGCATCTTCATCGACTGGCTTCGCAACCAACGCGGCAGCACGGCCATCTTGCCGTATTCCGCACGGGCCCGGGCTGGCGCGCCAATGGCGATCCCCATCGGGTGGGACGAACTCGGTAAGATGGAGGACGCCCACCCCTTCAGCATCGACGACGCGGAGGCGCTCATAGAACGGCAAAAGGCGCTCAAGGGATGGGGCTTCGCGACCCAGGCGCTTCCAGCCCTCTAAAGGCCAGCTTCTCCGCCTTCGTTGTAGTTGTCACTATGGAGCCAAATAACGCATCCAGCGTTGCTGCATTGCAGCAATGGAGATCGACCTATGCGGACGCTCGAGCATCTCACGGCGCTATGGACATGGCCGTTTCAAGTCATGCAGGCCAACATCGCCCTCGCCGAGACTGCGATGGGTATCCCGACAATTCTCGGTGCCAGACTGCCGATAATCGGCGCCGCGATATTCAACCCCTGGGCGGCCAATCACAGGGAGCTGACCCTAATGGTGTCAGAGAAGACGAAGGCCTTCGGCCAGTCGCATCGACACTTCGAACGCAGCGCCAACCTCTTTCGTTCAGCGACGGAGGCGAATGCGCGTGCTTTGGGAAACGCGTCCATGGCTCGCATGGGACCAGCCGAGATGTTCAGCCTCGCGGAGAAGAACCTCGCGGCAGCCGCCTCGCTGATCAACCTTCCCTCCAATTCTATAGCGCCGATCCACAGGCGGGTCAGCGGCAATGCCAAGCGGCTATCGAAACCCGGCAAGTGAGAGCGGTTGATCGCCCTGGCTGCACCGCCCTCGACCGTTGATCAGCTAGTTGGTCGACCAAGGGTCGGGTTCAGAGGACCTGACGCGCTGCTACTCTGCAGTCGATGGGATTTGGAGTGACGGAGATCCGTTCTTTCTTACCAATTCCCAAAGCCCGACCGATCGACTTACCAACCGCAGAGAAAACCGAGCCGCCGTCGAGCTTGCTCCCTGGTGGTTCGCCAGCCGCAGAGATTGTCGGTGAGGAAAGCGTTCCACCTACCCCGATCGGATCCTCCAGTCTGAGGGCGCTCGGATTTCTGGACTGACCGCTGATCGAGAGGCTGATCCTCTCGGACGCGAGCGAGATAAGCCCCTTTCCAGTCCCCAATGAAATAGCCGTGTCTGCAACGAATTGGTTGGCTACCAAATCACCCCGGGTAGCTGCAAAACCGACTACAAGACATCGCAACGGGACCACCGCGTCCTTGTCACGCAGGACTGTGCCTATCGCCTTTCCTAAATCCTGCCCCAAGACAGCCGCGAAGGTGCGCTTTATCGTCCCACCCTCCACGGCCAGTCCCGCGCGGCCATTTGCCGTCCCCAATGCCTCTCGGATGGTGTCGCCCGTGCCTACTAATGCAACGCGCCCTTGGAGTGGGCCCGTGATATCCTTGGTGCCCATCACCGTCTCGAGGCGCCCACCGGCGAACTTGAGGTCGATTGTCAGCTTGGGACGTATAGCACCGTATCTCTGTTCCACCTCGAGCAGCCCTGTCATCCTGCCACTCGACATTCCTGCAACGATGTTCTCGATCCGCAGCA
>NZ_QFOA01000003.1 GCF_003248505.1 Sphingobium sp. | reverse complement strand
CCCAGAAGAGGACTCGAACCTCCACGACCTTGCGATCGCCAGCACCTGAAGCTGGTGCGTCTACCAATTCCGCCATCTGGGCACGGGGTAGGAGCGCGCCTCTAACCGGTGGGTTGGGGGCTGTCAACGCGCCGGGGCATTATTTTTTGGTCGTGGGCAAAAGGCGGGGTAAGGGACGGACCCGATCTTGCCAAGGAACAAACCTTCCGATGACCGACGTCCTGCCGCCAGCCTATTTCAGCCGAGCCGATGGGCTGCGTCTCGCCTATCGTCATACGGGCGGAAGCGGTCCGACGCTGATCTTCCTGCCGGGCTATATGTCGGACATGGAGGGGGGCAAGGCTGTGGCGCTGCATGATTGGGCGTGTCGACGAGGACATGCGATGCTGCGGCTCGATTATGCGGGGAACGGTGCAAGCGACGGACGCTTCGTCGACGGGACGCTGGAAAGCTGGCGCGATGATGTGCTGGCGATGATGGACGGGCTGACGCAAGGACCGGTGGTGCTGGTCGGATCGTCAATGGGCGGATGGCTGGCGCTGCTGGTAGCGCTGGTGCGGCCGGAGCGGGTGGCGGGGATCGTCGGCATAGCCGCCGCGCCCGATTTCACGCAATGGGGCTTTACCGACGCGGACAAGGCGCTGCTTGCAACGGAGGGGCGGATCGAGGAACCCACCCCGTATGGCGATCAGCCTTATGTGACGACGCTGGCTTTCTGGCAGTCGGGGCAGGCGCACCGCCTGCTGGACGATGTCATTGCGATCGACTGTCCGGTGCGGCTGCTTCAGGGTCAGGCCGACCCGGACGTGCCTTGGGAGATCGCGTTGCGCACAGCGGTGCAGCTGCGTTCATCCGATGTGCAGACGCTACTGGTTAAGGACGGCGACCATCGCCTCTCTCGCGACTGCGACATCGCGCTGTTGATCCGCACCGTCGACGCTCTGCTGGAAAGCCTTTGATGCCGTTCTTCCTTCCCCTTCTACTCCAAGCCTACGATCCCGAGATCGAAGCGGTGATGAACCGCAGTCGCCAGCGCAAGCAGGAGGAAAGGGCCGCAGCGGCGTCTGCCGCCTCGGCGGAAGCGGCGGCGGCGAAATCGTCCGCTGCCGTGCCGTCGCGCGAGGATGGGAAGATTCCGGTGCCGGAAAAGTTCGCCGTTCCGTTCCAGCAATGCCTGGATGCGGCGGTCGAGTCGCCCGATGCGGGCATCGCCTTTGCGCAGAAATGGCGGATCGAAGGCGGGAGCTTCTACGCACGGCACTGCATGGGCTTTGCCTACGCCCGTGCCGAGCGCTGGACTCCTGCCATCGTATCCTTCGAGCAGGCGGCGGAAGAAGCGGAGCGGAGCAACGAAATGGCGCAGGCCGCCCGGCTCTGGGCCCAGGCGGGCAACGCCGCGCTGGCGAGCGGGGATGCGGCCAAGGCGCGCAACGATTTCGATGCGGCGCTGGCGCGCGGGCTGCCTGACGGGTTCGAGAAGGGAGAAGTGCATCTGGACCGGGCCCGGGCTCTGGTCGCGTTGAACGATACGGCAGGCGCGCGAGAGTCGCTCGATGCCGCGCTCACTCATGCGCCAAAGGACCCGCTCGCCTGGCTGTTGTCCGCCACGCTGGCGCGGCGAGCAGGCGAGATGAGCCTGGCGCAGGCGCATATCGCGCGTGCCGTGCAACTGTCGCCGGACGATGCCAGCGTGGCGCTTGAGGAAGGCAATATCGCTGTGCTGACGGGGCATGAGGATGTCGCCCGTTCCGCCTGGCAGCGCGCGGTCAGGCTATCGCCCGCATCCCCGGCGGGCAAGGCGGCGGCGGACAATCTGACCCGGCTTGCATCCCCCGCTCCTGCCCCGGCTTCCAAATAGCACAGGACGCCTCAGCAAGACTTTGTCACGGAACATCGCCATGCGCCCGCAGGTTGGCCCGGCGGCGGGATGACAAAGGAGACAGCGAAGTGGACAGTAGAATCAAACACGGGCTTGCGATCGGGCTTCTGGTGGTCGGCGCAGCCGCGACCAGCGCGTGTTCGCGCGGTGCGACGCGGGGCGGCCTGATCGGCGGCGCAGGCGGAGCGATCGTGGGCAGCGCGACCGGCCTGGGCACGACGGAGGGCGCAGTGATCGGCGGTACGGCAGGCGCGATCATCGGCGACAAGGACCGTTGCACCCGGCGCGAACGCCGCCGCGGCCGCTGCTGACCTTTTAGCGAAGGTAGAAGTCGACGGTGGTGACGACGCGTACTTTCTTGAAGGGCGTGTCGCTGCCGCCTTCGCCGCCTTCGCCGTCGCGGGGCTCAATCGAGAAATAGCCCTGCGTCGCGCTCTTGATGCCCCCCACATCGGCACCGGAATCCTTGGCGAACTGCTCGGCGGCGGCGCGGGCGTCCCGCGTGGCGGCAGCGACCATTGGGGGCTTTACGTCGTTCAGCTTGGTGAAGCTGTAGCGCATTCCCGACCCTTCCTGAAGCGTAACGCCGCGCCGGACGAGATCGAACTGTTGCGCGACCGCCCGTTGCGCGCGGGCGATGTCATTGGTGCGAAGCAGCATCTTTTGCGTGATGGTGATGGTGCTGACGCCGTTGTTGAGCCATTGGTTGACGCCAGCGCCCACCGGCTTGAGTTCATCCGGCTTGAACCCCAGCCCCTCGAAATAGGCGCGCAGTTCCTTGGTGTTCGCGTCGATTTCGGCGCGCACGGTGGGGAGGTCGAATCCGGTGGCCGAATAGCTGATCGACCAGGTGGCGAGATCCGCCGTCACGTCCTTTTCCGCAAGGCCGCGCACCGTTACGGACCGGTCCGCCGCCTTTGCACGGGTAAGGCCGTCTCCCAGGAAATAGCCACCCGCGATCATTCCGAACGCCAGCACGGCAGCGCTGCCCAGAATGACCCTGTCGCGCATATCCCATCCCATGATATAGCTCCTCTTCCGTGCGGGGCGGTGCCGCACTATCTATAGCAGCATCTGCCACTCAATAGATGAACCGTTGCTTTATAGCGATGAACGGAGCCGATCCTTGCCCAAATATCTTCATACCATGATCCGCGTCACCGATGTCGAGGCGACGGCCCGCTTCTTCTCGCTTCTCGGTCTTCAGGAAGTGAAGCGGTTCGACAGCGAGCAGGGGCGCTTCACGCTGGTCTACCTCGCAGCGCCGGGAGACGAGGATGCACAGGTCGAGTTGACATACAACTGGCCGCCCGCCGACGGCGGCCCGGCGGAGACATATGGCGGGGGCCGCAATTTCGGTCATCTCGCCTATCGGGTCGAGAATATCTACGAGACGTGCCAAAAGCTGATGGACGCGGGCGTCACCATCAATCGCCCGCCCCGCGACGGGCACATGGCGTTCGTACGAACGCCCGACAATATCTCTGTAGAACTGTTGCAGGACGGCCGGCTGGAACCTGCGGAACCCTGGGCTTCGATGCCCAATGTCGGCGAATGGTGACGGCCATGATCGAAGTCGTCCGCATTCCCGCCCTGTCCGACAACTATGTCTGGCTGCTGCACGACGGGGAGAGCGGCGACACGGTGGTCGTCGATCCGGCCGTCGCGGAACCGGTGCTGAAGGAAGCGCGGGTGCGGGGCTGGACGATCGGGCAGATTTGGAACACGCATTGGCACCCCGACCATGTCGGCGGCAACGCAGGCATCAAGGCGGCGACCGGGTGCAAGATCACCGGTCCGGCGGCGGAAGCGGGCAAGATCGGCACGCTGGACGTGATGGTCGCCGAGGGCGACCATGTGCGCATCGGGCAGCATGAGGCGCGCGTCATCGATGTGCCCGCACACACGGCGGGGCATATCGCCTATCATCTGGCCGACGATGGCATGGTCTTCGTCGGCGATACGCTGTTCGCCATGGGCTGCGGTCGTCTGTTCGAAGGGACGGCGGCGCAGATGTTCGACAATATGCAGCGGCTGGCTGCCCTGCCCGACGACACCGCCGTCTATTGCGCTCACGAATATACGCTGTCCAACGGACGCTTCGCACTAACCGTCGAGCCAGACAATGCGGACATCGCCCGGCGCGTGGTCGAGGTGGAGACGCTGCGCGAACGGGGCGAAGCGACGGTGCCGACCACCATCGCGGCGGAACGCGCGACCAATGTGTTCCTGCGCGCGGCAAGCGTGGAGGAACTGGCGGCGCGGCGTGCGGCGAAGGATGCGGCCTGACGGTTGGGGGACGAGAATGGCGTCCTCTCCGCAGGAAGACGCGGGACGATGGAGAGAAAGAATGCGCGCATGGATGATGCTGGCCGCCCCGATAGCGCTTGCCGCCTGTGCCGGCGCCTATGAACCGCGCCCGCTGACCGACAAGCAGACGTCCGAACTGGACAAGGCGCTGGCGGGCAAGGTGCCGGGCGAGAAGGTGGCGTGCATCAGCCGGGCACCGGCCACCAATCTCCAGGTCATCAGCAACAATGTCGTGCTGTATCGGGTCAACCGTAAGCTGGTTTACAAGAATGATCTGATCGGGGGGTGCAGCGGGCTGACAGCAGGCGATACGCTGATCCTGCGCAGTTTCGGGTCGCAAATGTGCCGGGGCGATTTTGCAACCACGGCGAACCTTATGACGGGAATGCAGACGGGCGCGTGCGCACTGGGCGACTTCGTTCCCTATCGCACACCGAAGAAGTGATGCGGCCTAATCGCCGATAGCGCGGGCAAGCTGATCGCGGATACGCTGAAGCCGGGACAGGAGCGTCGCATCTTGCTGGGGCGTGGATGGGGGCATGGACGCGGGCTCATCCTCCAACACCTTTTGCGCACCCTTGACGGTGAAGCCTTCCACATGGAGCAGACGGTTGATCCTGCGGGCCAGTTCCACATCGGCGGGTCGATAGTAGCGACGGTTGCCCGACCGTTGCAGCGGACGGAGCGCAGGAAAACGGGTCTCCCAATAGCGCAGGATATGCTGCGCTACGCCAAGTTCGCCAGCAAGTTCGCCGATCGTCAGAAAAGCACCCTCTTCCTTCATGGGCACGATGGTGCACCCATGAAGGGCGAGGCGTCAACCGATTGCCACGAAACGCCCCGATGGCGCGTCAGGACGCCGCCACTTTGTCGCGCATCGTCTGGCTGGCGCGAAAGGTCAGCACCCGGCGCGGCTCGATCGGTACTTCGACACCGGTCTTGGGATTGCGGCCCATGCGCTGCGTCTTGTCGCGCAGGACAAAAGTGCCGAAACTGGAAATCTTGACGTTCTCACCCCGCTCCAGCGCGCTCGACATATGTTCGAGAATGGATTCGACCAGTGCTGCCGCTTCCGCCCGCGAAAGACCCACGTGCCGATTGACGCTGTCCGCCAGATCCGCCCGCGTCAAAGTGCCGTTACCACTCATGCCCGACCCCCAAAAAACGATTCTCTCGTCGCCCCCTCGGCATGCGGAATGTGCGTGATTTTTGCGAATTTTGCAAGCTTTTGCGTCTGCTTAAACGCGAAGGACGCACGCCCCCCAGGTAAAGCCGCCGCCCATCGCTTCGAGCACCACGAGGTCGCCCGTCTTGATCCGCCCGTCGCGCATCGCAAGGTCGAGCGCCAGCGGCACCGACGCGGCGGACGTGTTGGCGTGCCGGTCCACGGTGACGATCACACGTTCGGGCGGCAGCTTGAGCTTGCGGGCGGTGGCGTCGAGGATGCGGGCGTTGGCCTGATGCGGCACCAGCCAGTCGATATCGGCGACCGAAAGATCGGCAAGCGCCAGCACTTCGCCCAGCACCGACGCCAGATTCACGACCGCGTGGCGGAACACTTCCTGCCCCTTCATCCGCAGCTTGCCGACCGTCTGCGTTGTGGACGGCCCGCCGTCGACATAGAGAAGCTGGTTGTGCCGACCATCGGCGTGAAGCCTGGTCGCCAGGATGCCGCGCGCGCCGTCGGCGCTTTCCTGCGCGCCCAGCACGACCGCACCCGCGCCATCGCCGAAGAGGACGCAGGTTCCGCGATCCTCCCAGTCGAGAATGCGGCTGAAGGTTTCCGAGCCGATCACCAGCGCGCAATGGGCCGCGCCCGAACGGATCATGCTGTCGGCAACGGTGACCGCATAGAGGAAGCCCGAGCAGACGGCGGCGACATCGAACGCCACGCAATCGTCGATGCCCAGCATTGCCTGCACCTTCGTCGCGGCGGCAGGGAAGGTCTGGTCGGGCGTGGCGGTGGCCAGAATGATGAGGTCGATGTCCTGCGCGGCGAGCCCGGCGGCATCCAGCGCATGGCGCGCGGCGTCAGCGGCCAGCGTCGCGGTCGTTTCCCCCTCCCCCGCGATATGGCGGTTGCGGATGCCCGTGCGCTCGACGATCCATTCGTCGCTCGTGTCGACGGTCTGCGCCAGTTCGGCGTTACTGACCATGCGCGCAGGCAAAGCGGAGCCCGTGCCCAGCAGGAGAGAGCGGCGGATCACTTGGCGGGCTGCTCCAATCGGGACGCGGCGGCCGAAAGCGACTGCATGTCGGCGATATCGGCTGCAATGCGGCGGGTGATGTCTTCCTCCAACAGTCGGGCGGCGACGTGAACGGCGTTGGCCACGCCCTTTTCATCCGCGCTGCCATGGCTTTTCACCACGACGCCGTTGAGGCCGAGGAAGACTGCGCCATTATGATTGTTGGGATCGAGATGATGCTTCAGGAGGTGCATCGCGGGCTTGGATATGAGAAAGCCGATTTTCGAGCGCAACGAACTGGTGAACGCCTTGCGCAAGACATCGGTGACGAAACGGGCCGTTCCCTCCGCCGTCTTGAGCGCGACATTGCCGGAAAAGCCGTCGCACACGATCACATCGGTGTCGCCCTTTGAAATCTTGTCGCCTTCGGTGAAGCCGTCGAAGCGAAGCGAAAGATTGTCGGCAGCACGCAGCACGGCGGCGGCGTCGCGGATCTCGTCGGTGCCCTTCAGTTCCTCCGTGCCGATGTTGAGCAAGCGGACGCGGGGACGATCGAGATCGAAGGCGATGCGGGCGTAGGCCGCGCCCATCACCGCGAACTGAACGAGGTTGCGGGCGTCGCATTCGGTGTTCGCGCCCAGATCCAGCATGATGACGTCATTGTCGCCAAGCGTCGGCAACATCGCGGCAAGCGCGGGACGGTCGACGCCGGGCATGGTGCGCAGCGCAAGTTTCGCCATCGCCATCAGTGCACCGGTATTGCCTGCGGAAACCGCAGCCCCCGCCTCACCCGCTTTCACCGCTGCAATCGCCATGCTCATCGAGCTGGACTTCTTGCGGATCGCGACGCTCGGCTTGTCCGACCCGTCGACCACGGTGTCGGCATGGACCACGTCCGAAGCCGCTCGCAAATTGGGGTGGCCGTCCAGCGCCGCCTTGATCTGCGCCTCGTCGCCGAACAGGGTGAAGCGCAATCCGTCGTGGCGGCGGCGGGCCAGTGCAGCCCCCGCCATCATCACGCGCACGCCTTCGTCCCCGCCCATCGCGTCTATGGCGATTCGCGGCTGGATGGACACTTTATGTCACCCCTTTGAGGCGTAGAGGAGAAACTTACGCCCCGACGGCGACGATTTCACGACCGTTATAATGGCCGCAGGCATCGCACATATGATGCGGACGCTTCAGTTCGCCGCAGTTCGGGCATTCGTTGAAAGCCTCGACGCGAAGCGAATCGTGGCTGCGACGCATGCCGCGACGGGAAGGAGAAGTCTTGCGCTTGGGGACAGCCATGTCGGCACCTTATTCCATATTTCGATCTGGTTGTGCGACTGGCCGGTATCCCATGAGATAACGACGCCAACGGCGCCGCAGACCCATGCGGCCCGGGTGATCGCGAAGCCCTGCGCCTATAGCGCGTTTTGGCCGCCGTGCAAGTGCTTCCTTGCCCCGCTGCGCGCCGGGCCTAGAGTGCGGCGGACCGGAAAAGAGGATGCCGACCCATGCCGATGCCCATTACGTTGACCTTCGCCGCCGCCTGTGCGCTCCTGAACCTGTGGCTGGCGAGCCGCTGCGTGCGCTTCCGCATCAAGGACAAGGTGCTGCATGGCGATGCCGGTCATCCCCTGCTGGCAAAGCGCATTCGCGCGCAAGCCAATTTCATCGAATATACGCCGATCGTGCTGATCCTGTGCGGACTCGTCGAACTGGCGGCGGGGCCTTCCCTATGGTTGTGGATCGCGGCGCTGGTCTACGTCGTCGCGCGAATCGCGCACGCGTTCGGCATGGACGCGGACGAGCCGACGATGTGGCGCGCGGGCGGGATACTTTTGACCTGGACCATCACGGCAGCATTGGCTGTGACGGCGCTCACGATGGCCTATGGCGCGACGCGCGACGTGCCAGCGCCACCCGTTATGGCGCAACGCTGATCGCTCAGCCCGCCAGTACCGAATCGGCGACGAAGGGATTGCTGCGCCGTTCGTGGGCAAAATTGCTCATTGGGCCGTGACCCGGCACGAACGCGGTATCGCCCCCGAGCGGCCAGAGCTTGCCGGTGATCGCGTCGATCAATTGTCGATGATCGCCGCGCGGAAAATCCGTGCGGCCGATCGACCCCTGGAACAGAACGTCGCCCACGATGGCAAGCTTGCTGGGCGCGTGATGGAAGACGACATGGCCCGGCGTATGGCCGGGACAGTGATAGACGTCGAGCGTCAGGTCGCCGACAGTCACCCGATCGCCATCGACCAGCCAGCGGTCAGGCGCGAAAGATTGTCCTTCGATTCCATATTTCGCGCCCTCGCTCTGGAGCTTGTCGATCCAGAAACGGTCCTCCTCATGCGGTCCTTCGATGGGGACGCCCAGTTCCTGGGCGAGGATGCCCGCCTGGCCGCAATGGTCGATATGACCGTGGGTGATGAGGATCTTTTCGATCGTCACGCCCTGTTGCTGGGTCGCGTGCTTGAGCACGGGCAGGTCGCCACCGGGATCGACGAATGCGCCGCGCATCGTGCCGGTGCACCAGAACAGCGTGCAATTCTGCTGGAGCGGCGTGACGGGCACGATGGCGGCTTTGAGCGGCGGCTGGGTCATGAGCTTCCATGTGGCGGAGCGTCCGCCCCCACGCAAGGGTCAGTCGTCCGCGCCCACTGCGATTGGTTCCGCAAGGCTGATGCCGTCGAGCACGCGCGCCGTCTCGTCGCGCACGCGCAGCATCACGCGATGGAGGCGGCATTCGGTTTCGGGCAGGCAGTTGGTGCAGCTTTCGTGCGCGAAGCGGCTGGCGCATGGCGTCAGCGCCAGCGATCCGCGCGTCAGGCGGACGATATCACCATAGCTGATGTCGACAGGGGCCAGCGCCAGCCAATAGCCCCCGTCCCTCCCGCGCTGCGTCGCCACCAGCCCCTCGCGCGACAATTCGGAAAGGATCACGGTCAGGAACTTGGCGGGAATATTCTGTCGCGTTGCAATCTCGTTCAGGGGGACCGGTCCCTGGCGGTAGCGATCGGCGAGATGTTGCAGCGCGCGGATGGCGTAACGGGTCTTCTGAGACAACATAGGTCGGTTATTCGCGCCCGCGCAAGGTTTGGCAAGCGCTTAGGTCAGGGCTTGAGCACGGCCCTCGCCTGCCCGGGAAAATCGCTGAAGAAGCCGTCGACACCCGACGCAACGATGGCCCGTACCCAGCCTGTGAAGTCGCCGCGTCCCTGCGGATCGTCGGGGCGGCGATATTGTTCGGGAAGAAAGGGATTTTCCATCCGAAGCGTCCAGACATGGACCTGAAGACCTGCATCATGCGCTCGTCCGACCAGCGCGGTCGGCCCTTCGGGCGCGACCACCTGCACGGCGGAAGGGCCGATGCCATCGGCATAGGTCGCGATATCCTTCAGGCCCTGGAGCGTCAGCATGTCGGCATAGGTCGATCCCGGCAGGTCCGCCGGTCCGCCTTCGGCATCGACCAGCTGGATGAGCCGCAGTCGGGTCGCGGCGCGCAATGCCTTGAGGTTTCCGACCTCGAACGACTGGATGAAGACCGGGTCGGCCTGCGTTTCATAGCCATATTTCGACAGGAGCGTCAGCAACGCATCCTGATGCGGCAAACCGAGCTTCGCGAAATAGGTCGGATGCTTGGTTTCGGGATAGATGCCGATGCGACGGTGCATTTCGGCTTCCTTCGCGCGGACCAGCTTCAATATCTCCTCGAAGGTCGGGATAAGATAAAGGTCGTTGAAGCGGACATTGGCGGGGCGCAGATCGGGCAACCGCTCACGAGCACGCAGCGTGCGCAGTTCGGCAAGCGTGAAGTCCTCTGTGAACCAGCCGGTCACGGCCGCGCCGTCGATGGTCTTCGTCGTCTTGCGCTCGGCGAATTCGGGATGCTCGGCGACATCGGTCGTGCCGCCGATCTCGTTTTCATGCCGTGCGACAAGAATGCCGTCCTTCGTCAGCACGAGATCGGGTTCGATATAGTCCGCGCCTTCGTCGATCGCGCGTTCGTAGGAGGCCAGCGTATGCTCAGGCCGCTCGCCGCTCGCGCCGCGATGGGCGATGAGGATCGGATCGGCGGCGGCAGCGGCAATGGGGGCAAGGCTCATGAGGAAAAGCAGTCCCGCATGAAACACCCCCCGTAGCATCAGGCCTTCACGCCCTGAAGCGCGTTCTCGTAGGTCGTCGCCTTGAAACCGACGATAGTGCCCTTGCCCGTGTCGAGGATGGGGCGCTTGATCATCGATGGGTTCGCAAGCATCAGGAGGATCGCCTTGTCCGCGTCGATATGCGCCTTGTCCCCCGCGTCGAGCGCCTTGAAGGTGGTGCCGGAGCGGTTGAGGATGGTTTCCCAGCCATGCTCCATCACCCATTCCTCCAGGCGTCCCTTGTCCACGCCCGACACCTTGTAGTCGTGGAAATTATAGACGACGCGTTCATTGTCCAGCCAGTTGCGGGCCTTCTTGATCGTGTCGCAATTCTTGATGCCGTACATGGTGATCATGGTGCAGACCCTTGTTGCCCTTCAGGCATTACCCTTTGAAGGCGGTGACTTCGATTTCGATCTTCATTTCGGGCTTCACCAGGCCGACGACCACACAGCTGGCCGCCGGGCGGATGGCACCGAATACGGGGCCGGCGATCTCGCCCATCACGTCCCAATAGGCAGCGTCGGTGATGTAGTAGGTGACGCGCACCACATCGGCAAAGGAGAAGCCAGCCTGTTGCAGCGCCTTGCCGATGACGTCGAGCGCGTTGCGCCCCTGCGCGACGACATCGTCGGGCATCAGCTTGGTTTCAGGATCGGTGCCCGTGGTGCCCGCGACGAAGCACCAGTCGCCCTGGACGACGGCGCGGGAATAGCCGACCTGCGCCTCGAACGGCGAGCCGGAGGAAATAAGCTGGCGGGGCATGCGCGGGATTCCTGTTGCGGTGCGAAAGGATCGGGACGGCCTTTGGCCGCTGGCGATCCCCCTGTCCAGCGCTTTCGCCGGAACAGCGCGCCGCGCGGGCCGTTGGATGCGCTCCACCCCTTATGAGGAGACCAGCGATGGAGCGCCCGACCCCCGATCGCGAGATCGAAGAGAATAGCGAACAGGACGACAGCGGCGCGCAGGCGCAGGATGTCGCGGACGACGCGCGCACGCGTCAGACCGACCTCGCGCAGGACAGCGAACGCGGCGGGCGAACCGATCCCGCCCAACTCGTCCCCAACGACATGGAAGACCTTGTCGAGAAGATGAACGCCATGAACCGGTCCGGCAACATCGACATGGACGCCTATGCCGGGGAGCCGCAGATGGACGACGAGGAGGATATCCTCGGCGAAACGGAAGATAAGGACGACGGCGACGACCTGTACGATACCGTCACCGGCGAAGACGACGATCTGGGTTGAGGCGGCTTTGGGGAGGGCACAGTGCCCTTCCCCCGGGATGCCCAAAAGCGGGCGTCGCGGCGGATTCGGTCAGCGACATCGCGCTGAAGGACAGGACCGTGAGAAATGAGGGCGGTGCTAGCTACCAGTGCACGCGCGAGAGCGACCGGATCAGAGCGCGTTGGCGATGGCGGCGCGCTGATCTTTGGTAAGGCCGTCCGCTCCGCTGGCGTTGACGGTATCGGCGGGCTTGTCTTCCCCCGGCCCCACGAGATTGATCGCCGTCAGGATGACCAGTACCGCCCAGAGCAGCGCGAACCAGCGGCTGGTGAATATGGTGCGGAGGCGGGGTGTGGGGAGCATGGGCTCGGCGCAGTAACGCAATGAGGTTAAAAACTCATGGAAGCTATCCGAGTGATGCGGCACCGGCGCCGAAAGCCATCATATTGAACTCGACCGTTTGCGCGTATCACGCACACGCCAAGCTTCTCTAAAAGCCGATCTTAAGGAAAGCACGAAACGATAGGGTCCGGTAAACCGAGGGTCGGACCTATGTTCTGCCCTGCCGTTCGGGGCGACGTTCCGATCGGCCGAAAGCCGACACCGTTGGCGCGGTGTCGCCTTTCGCTATTTCAAATCACTCCGCTGCGATGCCCGCAGCCTTGAACATGTCCGGGCCGTCCTCGTCGATATTGGCGGCGGCGGTGGCCTTGACGTTCTGACGGCGGTCGAAGGCGTCCCAGACATCGTTCCACTGGCCCCGCGTCGCGGCCTTCGAATATTCGGTTGAACGGGTTTCGAAGAAGTTGGCGTGCTCGACGCCGTTGAGCAGCGGGGTGAGCCAGGGAAGCGGATGCTCGTCGATCATATAGATGGGTTTGAGGCCCAGTTGGCCCAGCCGCCAGTCGGCGATGTAGCGGACATATTTCTTGATGTCCTTGGGCGTCATGCCGGGCACGGGGCCCATTTCGAACACGAGGTCGATGAACGCGTCTTCGATACGGACGGTCTTCTGGCACATGTCCATGATGTCTTCCTTGACGCGCGGCGTCAGGCAGTCGCGTTCCTTCACGAAGGCATGGAACAGGCGGATGATGCCTTCGCAGTGAAGCGTTTCGTCGCGGACGGACCAGCTGACGATCTGCCCCATGCCCTTCATCTTGTTGAAGCGCGGGAAGTTCATCAGCATCGCGAAGGACGCGAAGAGCTGGAGCCCTTCGGTAAAGCCGCCGAACATGGCGAGCGTCTTGGCGATATCCTCGTCCGTGTCGACGCCGAACTGCGACAGATAGTCGTGCTTGTCCTTCATCTCCTTATATTGGAGGAAGGCGGAATATTCGGTTTCGGGCATCCCGATCGTGTCGAGCAGATGGCTGTAGGCGGCGATGTGCACCGTTTCCATGTTGCTGAATGCGGTCAGCATCATCTTGACCTCGGTCGGCTTGAACACGCGGCCATATTTTTCGTGGTAGCAATCCTGCACTTCCACATCCGCCTGGGTGAAGAAGCGGAAGATCTGGGTCAGCAGGTTGCGTTCATGATCGGACAGCTTCTGCGCCCAGTCGCGGCAATCCTCGCCCAAGGGCACTTCCTCGGGCAGCCAGTGCAGCTGCTGCTGGCGCTTCCAATATTCATAGGCCCAGGGATATTCGAAGGGCTTGTAGACCTTGGAGGCTTGAAGAAGGGACATCGGGATACTCCGGGCGAAATCGTTACGAAGGAAGAGCGGTGGAAACCGGGGCGGAAGCGGGGCGTTGAAGCCGAGCCATTTCCGGCACGGGAGAAATATCATGGTCGATCTGACCAGCATCAAGGAACATGCCGAAGTCATCGGCGCCGACGGCGTCCATGTCGGCACCGTCGACCATGTGGAAGGCGACCGCATCAAACTGACCAAGAAGGACAGCGGGGCGCAGGTCGAGGGCGCTACCGGTAGCCATGAAGGGCATCATCACTATATCAGCCAGGGCCTGATCGCGGAGGTCGAGAGCGATGGCACGGTGCGTCTGAGCGCCAATGCCGATGTCGCGGTGACGTTCGAAGAGGAAGAGTGAGGCGACGGGCGCGGCGGATCGCTCCGCCGCGCCGCTCACCGCGCATTCCTCACTGACAGGCGAGGCACTCGTCATAGTCGGTGGTCTCGCCGATTTCGAACCTGGGGGCGTCGATCGTATTGTCCGCTTCCACCCCACCGGCAAAGCCAGCACGCTGCACTGACTTCGACCGCAGATAGTAAAGCGACTTGATGCCCAGTTCCCATGCGCGGAAATGGAGCATCAGAAGATCCCATTTCTCCACGTCCGCCGGGATGAACAGATTGAGCGACTGGGCCTGATCGATATAAGGCGTGCGGTCGGCCGCGAGTTCGAGCAGCCAGCGCTGGTCGATTTCGAAACTGGTCTTGAACACGTCCTTTTCTTCCGGCGTCAGGAAGTCGAGATGCTGGACCGATCCGCCCTTTTCGAGGATCGAGTTCCACACGGCGGTGGAATCCTTGGCCTTCGCCACAAGCAGCTTTTCAAGATAGGGGTTCTTGACCGCGAAGCTGCCCGACAACGTCTTGTGCGTGTAGATATTGGCCGGAATCGGTTCGATGCAGGCGGACGTTCCGCCGCAGATGATGCTGATCGACGCGGTGGGCGCGATTGCCATCTTGCAGCTGAATCGCTCCATCACGCCCATGTCGGCGGCGTCCGGGCACGGACCGCGCTCCTGCGCGAGCAGCATGGACGCTTCGTTCACCTTGGCATTGATGTGCTTGAAGATGCGCAGGTTCCACGATTTGGCCATGGCGCCTTCGAACGGGATGTTGCGCGCCTGGAGGAAGCTGTGAAAGCCCATGACGCCCAGGCCCACCGACCGTTCGCGGCTGGCACTGTATTTGGCGCGCGCCATTTCGGGGGGCGCGCGGTCGATATAGTCCTGAAGCACATTGTCGAGGAAGCGCATGATGTCTTCCGCGAAGGTCGGGTGATCCTTCCACTCGTCCCAGGTTTCGAGATTCATCGACGAAAGGCAGCATACCGCAGTGCGATCCTGACCTAGATGATCGCGGCCCGTGGGCAGCGTGATTTCCGAGCAGAGGTTCGATGTCGACACCTTGAGCCCCAAGTCGCGATGATGCTTGGGCATCATGCGGTTCACGGTGTCGTTGAAGACGATATAAGGCTCCCCGGTGGCGAGGCGCACTTCGACCAGCTTCTGGAACAGTGCACGCGCGTTGACGGTGCCGCGCACCGACTGGTCCTTGGGGCTGCGCAGGTTGAATTCCGCGCCGTCCTGCACCGCCTCCATGAACTCGTCGGTGAGAAGGACGCCGTGGTGGAGGTTGAGCGCCTTGCGGTTGAAATCGCCGCTTGTCTTGCGGATTTCGAGGAACTCCTCGATTTCCGGGTGGGAGATGTCGAGATAGCAGGCGGCAGAACCGCGGCGCAGGCTGCCCTGGCTGATCGCGAGCGTCAGGCTGTCCATCACGCGCACGAAGGGGATAATGCCGCTGGTCTTGCCATTGAGGCCCACCGGCTCGCCGATGCCACGCACATTGCCCCAGTAGGTGCCGATGCCGCCGCCGCGCGACGCGAGCCAGACATTTTCGTTCCAGGTGTTGACGATCCCTTCGAGACTGTCGTCGACGCTGTTGAGATAGCAGCTGATCGGCAGGCCGCGCCCGGTGCCGCCGTTGGACAGCACGGGCGTCGCAGGCATGAACCAAAGTTTCGAGATATAGTCGTACACGCGCTGGGCATGCCCCGCATCGTCGGAGTAGGCGGCAGCGACGCGCGCGAACAGGTCCTGATAGGATTCGCCGGGCAGCAGGTAACGGTCATTGAGCGTATCCTTCCCGAATTCGGTCAGGAGCGCGTCGCGCGTCGCGTCGGTCGTGACGGGAAACCGCCGCGCCTCGATCTTCGAGGAGGAAGAGGGTTCGGGCGCAGGCATGGCGGGAGCAGGCTGCATCGGTGCCTCCGTCTTCGTCGCTTCCAGCAGATCGTCCATTACAGTCGCCACGTCGCCACCTTGTTCACTCTCTCGAAAATCCATACGAGCCCCTGAATGTTCCTGTTCCGTTCGATTCGGTCAAGCGGCTCGCGACGTTATGCCGCACATCCTGCCATGACCGACCGGCACGGGGACGGAAAAGGGCCCAGCAGAGCGGATCGCCGGGACTGAACGCCCCTTTGCCAAGATAGTGCCCCGGCGTCGCAATCACAATCTGTTGGGTAACCCCCGTTAACCCGATACCACGGATAGTGCCATAGCCGTCCGATGGCGCAAGAGGGTAAATGACGGTTCCGGGACTCAGGTCGCCGACACGATAACTCCGCCGGGCGGCGCCGGGGTGGCGACGCGCCGACTTTCCTGCCCCTTCGAAAACGCAAGAGCGATTGCGCGAAGAAAAAATAAATTGAGACTTGCCACGCAAAAGCGTGCGCGTCCGATTCACCCATGCATCGTCGATCGAGACGCCCGCCAATCTCGCGCGGCGCAGGACCCCATATCGCCTCACGCTCCCGCGAAATGAGAACGCAAGCAGCGTCGGCCGACGCCTCACATTGACGGTCCTGCCCAAAACCCTATAGCCGCCCGTGCAAAAGCCCCGCCGTGCAGGGCGGGCGGCAGACATAGGGATATGGGCAAGATGACCGTCATCAAGACCGCCGACCTGATCGAGAGCGTGGCCGACGCGCTCCAGTTCATCAGCTATTATCATCCGATGGATTACATCCGCGCGCTGGGCAAAGCCTATGAGGCGGAAGCCAATCCGGCGGCGAAGGATGCCATCGCCCAAATCCTGACCAACAGCCGCATGTGCGCGGAAGGGCATCGCCCGATTTGCCAGGACACCGGCATCGTCAACGTCTTCGTCAAATGGGGCATGGAATGCCGCCTGGACGACAACAGCCGTTCGATGCAGGAGGTCGTGGACGAAGGCGTGCGCCGCGCCTACCTGAACCCCGAAAATCGCCTGCGTGCCTCGATCCTGCGCGACCCGGCCTTTTCGCGCCAGAACACCAAGGACAACACGCCTTGCGTGCTCAATGTCGAGATGGTGCCGGGCAACAAGGTCATCGTCGATGTCGCGGCCAAGGGCGGCGGCAGCGAGAACAAGACAAAGTTCAAGATGATGAACCCATCCGATTCGATCGTCGACTGGGTGCTAGATATGGTACCGCAAATGGGCGCGGGCTGGTGCCCGCCCGGCATGCTGGGCATCGGCATCGGTGGCACTGCGGAAAAGGCGGTGGCGCTGGCCAAGGAAAGCCTGATGGAGCCCATCGACATGGGCGAGTTGAAGGCGCGGGGGCCGCAGAACAAGATCGAGGAACTGCGCATCGAGATTTTCGACAAGGTCAACGCGCTCGGCATCGGGGCGCAGGGCCTGGGCGGCCTTGCCACCGTGCTCGACGTCAAGATTTACGACTATCCCTGCCATGCGGCGGGCAAGCCGGTTGCTATGATCCCCAATTGCGCTGCGACGCGCCATGCGCATTTCACGCTCGACGGTTCCGGCCCGGCCTATCTGGAAGCGCCCAAGCTGTCCGAATGGCCGCAGGTCGACTGGAAACCCAGCAAGGAAGCGATCCGTGTCGATCTGGACACGCTGACGCCCGAAGTCGTGCAAAGCTGGAAGCATGGCGACCGCCTGCTGCTGAACGGCAAGATGCTGACCGGACGCGACGCCGCGCACAAGCGGATCGCCGACATGCTGGAGCGCGGCGAAAGCCTGCCGGTCGATTTCAAAGGACGCGTCATCTATTATGTCGGTCCGGTCGATCCGG
Organism: Sphingobium sp.; assembly: GCF_003248505.1. GTDB lineage: Bacteria > Pseudomonadota > Alphaproteobacteria > Sphingomonadales > Sphingomonadaceae > Sphingobium. The sequence continues at coordinate 145,101 of NZ_QFOA01000003.1, read as the reverse complement.
TGCGCGACGAAGTGGTCGGCCCCGCCGGTCCTACAACGGCGACGCGCATGGACAAGTTTATGGACATGATGCTGGAACAGGGCCTTGCGGCCTGCGTCGGCAAGGCGGAGCGCGGCCCGGCGGCAACGGACAGCATCGCCAAACACAAGAGCGCCTATCTGATGGCAGTGGGCGGCGCTGCCTATCTGGTCGCGCGGGCCATCAAGGAAGCCAAGGTCGTAGGCTTTGAGGATCTGGGCATGGAAGCGATATACGAATTCACGGTCGAGGACATGCCCGTCACCGTCGCGGTCGACAGCGAAGGGCAGAATGTCCATCGTCTCGCCCCGCTGGTATGGCAGGAAAAGATCAAGCGCGAAGGGCTGCTCGAACAGGCGTGAACCGATGCCCACCCGTCGCGAGGTACGGGCGTACGGGCGGGCATGTCATTCGAATGTCGACCGGAAAGAAAAGGCGCGCCGTTCCGATGAGCGGCGCGCCTTTTTCCGATTTGCGAAAGTGATTTAGATTTTGCCGCTCAGCGACACGCCGATGATGCGCGGCTCGTTGAACACCGCAGCCATGTAATTTTCGATCACGCCCTTGAGGTTCTTTTCGTTCGTGATGTTGCGGGCGAAAGCAGCGATTTCGTAGCGACCGTCGGGCGCGGTGTAGCCAACCTTGAGGCCGCCTTCGAAGTCGCCCTTCGAATAGAACTCCTTCGTCCGGTAGAGGACGAAATTGGTGTAGCCCTGGATATTCCAGTCGGTCGACGCGAACAGCTTGCCGCCGTTGCCGAGCGGGATGTCATAGCGGGCGGCGATGTTGGCGGTGTATTTGGGTGCGTTGGGCAGCGGGTTGCCGTCGATCTGCGCGAAGACGCCGCGTCCCGGTACGGTGATCGTCGGGTCCTGCACCGTGCAGACGACAACGCCGTTCAGGGCACAGACCTGCGCATAGACATTGTTGTCGTCGATCTCGCTATGCAGCAGGCTGACGCCCGCCGACAGGGTGAAATTCTCGACCGGGCGCGCTTCGAGGTCGGCTTCGAGGCCATAGGCCTTCGCCGCCTTGGCGTTGAACAGCACGCCGTTGCCGTTCACATCGTTGCCGTTGAGCTGGATATCCTTCACCTTCCAGGCAAAACCGGTCAGGTTGAAACGCAGGCGGTTATTCAGCAGATTCGTCTTGATGCCGCCTTCATAGGACATGATCGTTTCCGAATCCGCCGTGGTGAAGTCGCTGTTGAACACCGCCGAACGACCCTGGATCGTCGGCCCGCGGAAGCCGCGCGCGACGCGGGCATAAAGGCTGACTTCGGGGCTGACTTCGTAAAGCGCGCTTACGTCCCAGCTCGGCTCCTTGCCGGTCAGCTTGACGAAGCGACGACCGGTGTAGCTCGAAACGCCCGCGACATTGGCGGTCGCGCGGACGAGGCGCGTTTCCTTCGTGTCCTTGGTGTAGCGACCGCCTGCCGTGATGGTCAGGCCGGGGACGAGTTCGTAGCTCGCCTGCCCGAACAGCGCCCAGCTCTCATTCTTGTTGCGCAACCGTACCCAGTTGTTGGGGTTGCGCGCGGCGGTCGTCAGGAAATAGGCGCGCTGGTAGAAATCGGTCGTGTCGCGGCTGTCGAACAGCATGCCGCCAACCTGCCATTTGAACGCGTCGTTGCCGTTGCTGGCAAGGCGGACTTCCTGGCTCAGCTGGTCGAGATCGCGCACCTGACCCTGGCTTTGGCCGAAGCCATTGGGAACCCCTGCCACCGGATAGTTGGCGGCAGCGCCGCCGTCCGTATCGCCCCGGCTATAGCCAGAGGTGGTTTCATAGGCGGTGATGGACGTCAGCGTGACCGGTCCCATGTCGATCGCGATATGCTCCGCGGCGCCATAGTTCTTGTAAGCCTGCGGATTGTCGTTCGCTTCGTCGTAGGAGACGATGCCGCGCGGTTCGCCCGACACGTCGTTGGACCCTTTCTTGAGTGCGCCGCGATGGAACAGGGTCGAGGTGCCGGAATAATCGCGGGCATGGACGCTGGTCAGCATCGAAAGCGTTTCGCTGGGCTGGAGCAGCAGCTGGAGCCGCGCGTCCTTTTCCTCGAACCCGCCCATCACGTCCTTGCCCGGCTTTGTGCCGTCGGCGCTGGTTCCGGTGTAGTTGTTGTCCACCCAGTCGTCGCGACGCTGATAGAGGCCCGATACGCGGAAGGCGAGCTTATCGGCAACGATCGGCCCGCCAACGCCGCCGTCGAAGGTGACGGTGTTGTAGCTGCCGTAGCTCGCCTGCGCACGGCCCTGCCAGTCCATGGTCGGGCGGATCGTGTCGAACTTGATGATACCCGCCGTCGTGTTGCGACCGAAGAGCGAACCCTGCGGACCGCGCAGAACCTCGACCTGGTTGACGTCGAAGACCGGGTTCGATTTCAGCACCACATGTTCCAGCACGACATCGTCCTGGATGATCGAAACCGGCTGCGACGCGCCCAGGTAGAAGTCGATGTTGCCGAGGCCACGAATGTAGAAGCGCGGGAAGATACGGCCCGTGGTGGTTTCGGCGTAGAGCCCCGGCACGCGAGCCGCCAGTTCGAGGATGTCGCCGCCGCCGGCGGTGAAGTTGCGCAGCTGATCACCCTGAACGACGCCGACCGACACCGGCACCTTCTGGAGATTTTCCGAGCGGCGTTCGGCGGTAACGACGATTTCGCCGAGTTGATCGTCGGCAGGCGCGCTGGCGGCGCTGTCCTGCGCGCGGGCGGCGGTGACGAAAGGCGCAGCGACAAGCGCGGAAGAAAGCATCAGCAGCGCGCGGCCGGTGTGGGAGAAAGTCACGACAGGAACCTCATACAATGACAGGGTCGGTCCGCCGTCACGATGAAGTGGCCCCTCTGACGATCGACGGTCGATGACGGGCGGCTAGGCGCGATTTGTGGCGCAACGGTGACTGTCGTGTCCTGCTCCGCAGCGTTCATGTCGAAATATTGCCGTGCGTTGTATGCAGGCAACACATTCCAGGACTGACATCGACCAATCGTGCGCGATCGTTATACGCGCCGAACACCTGCCTCCGTCGCGCCGCGCAGGTGAACCGCGAGCATTGCCCGCCACGCTTCGTCATTCTTCGGCATACTCATGCCGATGGGCTGAATCGGGATGCTATCATACCGATAACGCTTCCTTTACCACGCTGGGTTAGCCATGGGTGCGTGGGAAAAGAAGCGCAATCGCAAGCCGTTTCAACGGCTGTCATGAAGGTCGCCAAATTGTCTGGCGACCTTGGGCTCCGCACGCTCGATCTTCAGGCAGACATCAGCGAACTGGCCGAGCGTGTGACCCAACAGGCCCGCACGATCGAAGCGATCAGCGGTGCTGCGACGCAACTGTCCCACGATGGCGACAGCGTATCGCTGGCTGGCCAGGATGCGCGGCACAAGGCGGTCGCGGCGCGCGCGATCATCGACGATTCGGGCCGTCAGCTGTCCGCCGCCAACTATAATTTCGTCGACCTTATCGAACAGGTGAACCGCGTCCACAGCAAGCTCGATGGCTTTGGCGAGGCGCTCAAGACCGTGGCGCACGTGACCAACGTCATCAGCGGGATCGCGAGCCAGACCAACCTCCTCGCGCTGAATGCGACGATCGAGGCGGCGCGCGCAGGCGATGCCGGGCGGGGATTTGCCGTGGTTGCGTCGGAAGTGAAAAAGCTGGCCCAGGAAACCGCTGCCGCGACTCATACCATCGAACAATCGATCGACGCGCTCACCGCCGAAGCGGGCGGCATGCTCGAAAGCATCACGCGCGGCGCGCAGACCGCGCGCACCGCACTCAACGACACGAAGAATATCGAGGCGCTGGTCGATCGGCTGGGCGGATTGATGTTCGATCTGTCGAGCAACAGCGAGACGGTGGCCGAACGGATTGCCTCGATGGTCGGATCGGCCGGGGAAATCCGATCCGGCCTTACCGCGCTCGCCAGCACATCGACCGATAACGCCGATGGCCTGCAACGCTTGTCCGGCCGTGTCTTCACCGCGAGCGAAGACACCAACGAATTGCTGCAATATCTGGCGGAAAGTGGCGTCGATATTCCCGATTCGCCCTATATCCGCTTTTGCCTGGAAAGCGCGATGGCGGTGTCCGCCGCAGTCGAAGCCGCCATCGACGCAGGCACCATCGGCCTTCCCGAGATATTGCGCGCCGAATATGAACCGATTGCGGGCAGCAACCCGCCGCTATTTTCCCATCCGGTACAGGCGATCATGCTCCCCGCTGCGCGCAAGTGCCAGGACATGGCACGGGCCTATCCCGGTCTGTTCGGCATGACGTTCACCGATCGCAACGCCTTCGGCGCAATCGCCATGCCCGAACGCGCCCAGCCCCAGCGCCCCGGCGACGTGAAATGGAACCAGGAATATTCGCGGCAGGGCTCGATATTCGAAGGCGAGGATACGCTCGTGGAGTGCACCACGATCAAACCCTTCCGCATCAAGGCCTATCGCCGCCTCACCGCCGACGGCGACGTGATCCTGCTGAAACAGGTCATCGCGTCGATCCACGTGAAGGGGCATCACTGGGGCATCCTGCAAATGGCCTATCGCGATCAGGGCTGATCGGATGGCCTGATCTGGGCCATCCGCCTGGATGAGCCTTGCCCGCGCCGCTGGCTGCGCTATGTCGGGCCGGTGACCGCCGCCGCCGCCCTCTTCCACCGCCTGACACGGATCGCCCGAGGGACGGGTATCGCACTATTGTTCCTGATCGTTGCGTTGTGCCTGGCGATCACGATCGTCCCGCCCTTCCTCGACCGCATCTATTATCGCGGGCCGGCAGGCAGCCATTATGACGGCTCGCGCTTCTTCAATCCCGATGGAGAAATTGGCGCGCCCGCGCCGCCGGGCACCGGCAGGCAGGGCTTTGTGCTACGTTGGTTGCTTGGGCGTGATGACCGCCCGCGCTGGCCCGACGCGATCGCGGTAAAGCCCACCCGCCCCGCTCCGTTCGCAGCGCCGCGCGGGATGGTCGCAACGTGGGTGGGTCATGCGACGGTGCTGGTCCAGGCGGCCGGGCTCAACATCCTGACCGATCCGATCTGGTCCGACTATGCCAGCCCATTTCCGCCCTTCGGCCCCCGGCGAGTAGCGCAGGTCGGCATTCGTTTCGGCGACCTCCCCCGGATCGACCTGATCGTCATCAGCCATAACCATTATGACCATATGGACCTGCCGACCCTTAAACGGTTGTGGGAGCGGGATCGGCCACGGATCGTCACCAGTCTCGGCAACGACACGATCCTGAAGCAGGCCGATATTCCTGCGACGGCACTGGATTGGGGCCAATCTGTCAGCGGGGCGGCCCTGAACGGCCTTGCACCCGATGCGGTGGTGCAGTGCGGCGCCTATGAACATTGCCCCGACTATCGCGTGCATGTGACGCGCAACCATCACTGGGGCAGCCGCTGGGGCACGGATCGCAATCGCGCGCTCTGGTCGAGCTTCGTCATCGAGACACGGGCGGGCAACATCTTCTTTGCAGGCGATACCGGCGCGGGCGACATGGGATGGCCTTATGAGGCGCGCCGTTTCGGTCCGATCCGGCTGGCACTCATACCGATCGGGGCGTTCCGTTTCTGGAGGGGGCAGATGCAGTCGGACGCACATATCGGGCCGCTCCAGGCGGTCGAAGTGTTCAAGCGCCTCGGCGCATCCACCGCGATCCCGATCCACTGGGGCACGTTTCGTCTGTCCTACGAGCAGTGGGACACGCCGCCACGGATGCTGAAGCTCGCTTTGCGATGCGCGGGCATTCCCGCCCGGCGCTTCGCCCCGTTGCGGATCGGACAGGCGCTGAGCGTGCCCGTCTTCAGTCCGGTCCCGGCTGAAACCCGGCGATGCGACGAGCGCGCGATCCGGGCGCTGGACTGACGCGACTATCGAGAAGCGGGGCAATCGCCAACGCGTCGTCCGCTAAGGTCGTGGGTGGTGCGCAGAACGGGCTTGCCGTCCTCCATCTTGGTCATGGTGGTGCCGAGCGTCAGCGTTTCGGCGGTATAATTGCCCTCTACCGCGATCTCGGACGTGCCCTTCCCCGCCTTGCAGCCCAGTGTCGCGATCAGGCGCCCCTTGCGCGCCATCTTGTCCTTGTAGCTGCACCCACTGCCTTCATCCCCCGCAATCGCGTCGGCGGAGGGCAAACCGTCCTTGTCGACGGAGATGCAGATCTTTTCCTCACCGATCTGCTTTAACGCCTTTTGATATTCGGCGGGTGTGACGGTCGGCGTGTTATACCCGGTGGTCTTGCGCGCCAGTTCCCACTCGCCTGCCTTCATCAGGACAGGCTTTTCCTCTTCCTGCGGCGCGGGCGCGGGATCGCCGCCACATGCCGCCAGAGCCAGCACAGCCGTCAGCGGCAGCGCCGCGACCATCGTCCTAATCATCATGCCTCTCCCTTGCCCCTGTCCCGGAACGTGGCAGGGAAGCTCTACCGTGGCACGGAAAAGCGCAAGCGAATTCAGCGGCGTCGATGGGTCGGCGCATGGAAATCCGGTGGTTTGTCCGCAATCCACGCAAGAAAGCGGGCCACCGCGGGATGCGCCCGCAAAGCCGCCGGGTCGCCATGGAAACGCGCCAGTTCGGCATTGCCGAAAGACGCGTGGATCGCACGATGGCAGATGGGGTGCACGGGCTCGACAGCGCGGCCACCCCGGCTTTTGGGCACCGGATGATGCCATTCCACGCGGCGTCCCAAATCGCGTCCGCACAGCCAGCAAGCTCCGGCTTCACTCCGCCTGTTCAGGATCGCCCCCATACACCGGCGATCTTGCCATTCAGCGGCGTTGGACAGCGTTGCGCATTTACGGCCGCTTGTTGCAGGTAGATGCCACCCACTTCCCTTCCGATCGCGCCGTCATCGCCATGTCGCGGGGGCCATCCCGCATCTTCATATCCATGTCGATGGCAAAGCTTTCCGGCGCGTAGGTGCCGCTCATCGCGGCGTTCATCGTGCCTCCGCCATTCTTGCAGGACAGCTGCCCCTTCACCCTGCCGCCCGACACCGAAAAATTGCCGTAGGTGCAATCCTTGTTCTCCTGGCCTGAAAACATGTCGCCGCTGGGATTGGCCGCCTGTTCCGGCGTGACGCAGTAACGCAGCACGTGCTGGCTCATCATGCGCTTCATCTCTGCCTTCACGCCGTCCGGCATCTGCGGCATGTCGATATCCTGGATCGCAAAGCGCCCTTCCCACTGGCCGGGCTTCAACTGCACCTTGTCGACCTGCGCCTTGACCTCGGCCTTGGACATGGCGTCCGTCGCGGCGATGTCGTCCGCCTTGTCGCCGGGTTTCTGGGAGCATGCGGACAGGAGCGTGGCCAGGGCCATGATCGTCCAGACGGTCGTACGCATCGCTTGTTTCTCCCGGTTGCACCCCTTTTGCCGCCACACCATATCAAGGCGCGATGGCAATTCAAATTCGCACCGATCTGTCCGAGCCGGAAACCGGCCAGAACTTCGTCCCGCATCGTCCGGCGCGCCCGGAAAAGAGCGAGGGCGGGAAGCGTTTCCAGCTGATGAGCGAGTATGCGCCGTCCGGCGACCAGCCGACCGCGATCGCGGAACTGGTCGCAGCTGCGCGGCAGGGCGAGCGCGATCAGGTCTTGCTGGGCGTCACCGGATCGGGCAAGACCTTCACGATGGCCAAGACCATCGAGGCGTTGCAGCGCCCGGCTCTGATCCTTGCGCCCAACAAGATTCTCGCCGCCCAGCTCTATGGCGAATTCAAGAGCTTCTTCCCTGAAAACGCGGTCGAATATTTCGTCAGCTATTACGACTATTACCAGCCCGAAGCCTATGTGCCGCGCTCCGACACTTATATCGAAAAAGAATCGAGCGTGAACGAAAGCATCGACCGGATGCGCCATTCGGCGACCCGGGCGCTGCTGGAACGCGACGATGTCATCATCGTAGCGTCGGTGTCATGCCTTTATGGCATCGGGTCGGTGGAAACCTATTCGGCCATGACCTTCTCGATGAAGAAGGGCGGGGTCGAGGACCAGCGGGAGATCATCCGCAAGCTCGTCGCGCTTCAATACAAACGCAACGACGCGGGCTTTGCGCGCGGCAATTTCCGGGTGAAGGGCGACAATCTCGAAGTCTTTCCCAGCCATTACGAAGATACCGCCTGGCGGGTCAGCTTCTTCGGGAACGAGATCGAGGATATCGTCGAGTTCGACCCGTTGACCGGCAAAAAGATCGCCAGCCTCGATTATGTGAAGGTCTTCCCCAACAGTCACCATGTCACCCCCGGCCCGACGCTCAAACAGGCGATGGAAGCGATCCGGTTCGAACTGGCAGAACGGCTCAAGGAACTGGTGGCGGAGGGCAAGCTGCTGGAGGCGCAGCGATTGGAGCAGCGCACCAATTTCGATCTGGAAATGATCGCCGCGACTGGCAGCTGCGCGGGAATCGAGAATTACAGCCGCTTCCTGACCGGTCGCCTGCCCGGCGAGCCGCCGCCGACGCTGTTCGAATATCTGCCCGAAAACGCGCTCCTGTTCGTGGACGAAAGCCATCAGACCGTGCCGCAAATCGGCGCGATGGCGCGCGGCGATCATCGACGCAAGATCACACTTGCCGAATATGGCTTTCGCCTGCCGAGCTGCATCGACAACCGCCCGCTCCGCTTCAACGAATGGGACGCGATGCGGCCACAGACGGTCAGCGTGTCGGCAACGCCCGGTCCGTGGGAAATGGAACAGACCGGCGGCGTCTTTTCCGAACAGGTCATCCGTCCCACCGGGCTCATCGACCCGCCGGTCGAGATCAAGCCGGTCGAGGATCAGGTCGACGACCTCATCAACGAATGCCGCAAGGTCGCGGCGCAGGGTTATCGAACGCTCGTCACCACGCTTACCAAGCGGATGGCCGAAGACCTGACCGAATTCATGCACGAAGCGGGGATCAAGGTCCGATACATGCATTCCGACGTGGAGACGCTGGAGCGGATCGAGTTGATCCGCGATCTGCGGCTGGGTGTCTATGACGTGCTGATCGGCATCAATCTGCTGCGTGAGGGGCTCGACATTCCCGAATGCGGGCTGGTCGCGATCCTCGACGCGGACAAGGAGGGCTTCCTGCGCTCCGAAACATCGCTCATCCAGACGATCGGGCGCGCCGCGCGCAATGTCGAGGGACGGGTCATCCTCTATGCGGACCGGATCACCGGATCGATGGAGCGCGCGCTTAACGAAACGTCGCGTCGGCGCGAAAGGCAACAGGCCTATAATCTGGAACACGGCATCACGCCGACCACGATCAAACGCGACATCGGCGACATCATCGCTCATGTCGCGTCGAGGGATCAGGTCACGGTCGACACCGGGCTGGACGACCGCGCGCACATGGTCGGCCACAATCTGCGTGCGTATATCGAGGATCTGGAGAAGAAGATGCGCGCCGCCGCCGCCGATCTCGAATTCGAGAAGGCCGGGCGCATCCGCGACGAAATTCGCAAGCTGGAGGCGGAAGAGCTGGGACTGCCCGCCGATCAGCAGGTTGCCGCACCGCGCGGACGGGCGACCGAGGGCAAGCCGGGTACGCGCAAGCTGCGTTACGGAAAGGTGCAGAAGAAATTCGGGCGCTGACGCACATAGCCCGAAATCCTCAACCCTTGTAGAGTGCGTCCAGTCGGTCCTCATAGACCCTGCGGATGACGTGCCGACGGATCTTCATCGAGGGCGTCATCTGCTCATTTTCGATGGTAAACGGCTCGTCCGCCAGGATAAAGCGCCGCACGCGTTCGATGACGGACAGGTCCGCGTTCACCCTGTCCACCGCCGCGCGCAACGCCGTCATGTAGGCGGGATTTTCAGCAACACTTCCCGGCGCGATCCCATGAACCTGCGCCCACTCCCGCGTCCATTCGGCGTCGGGTACGATCAGGCCCACCAGATAGGGCCGCCGGTCACCATGGACCATTGCCTGGCCGATCTCGCTCTGGAGCGTCAGCATCCCTTCGACCTTTTGCGGTGACACATTGTCGCCCTTGTCGTTGACGATCAGGTCCTTCTTGCGGTCGGTGATGCGGATGCGGCCCTTCGCGTCGAATTCTCCGATGTCGCCGGTGTGGAGCCAGCCGTCCTTGAGCGCCTTTTCCGTTTCCGCCGGATTACGCCAATAACCGTGCATGACGAGTTCACCGCGCACCAGAATTTCGCCGTCTTCCGCGATGCGAACTTCCACCCCGTCGAGCGGCGGACCGACCGTTTCCATCGCTATGCCAGCCTTGGGCCGGTTGCAACTGATGACCGGCCCTGCCTCGGTCTGGCCATAGCCCTGCAACAGCGTCAGCCCCATCGCATCGAAAAACAGGCCGACATCGGGGTTGAGCGGCGCGCCGCCCGACACCAGCGCCTTCATGCGACCGCCAAAGCGGGCGCGGATTTTCGGCACCAGCAAGCGGGACAGCAGCAATTTCATCGGCGCGTCGAGGATGCTGCCCTTGCCGGCCTGCTCCTTGGCTGCGATGCGCATCGCCTGGCCCAGAAGATAGGCGGGAAATTTCCCCTGTTTCTCGATCGCCTTCATGATGCGGGCGCGCAATACCTCAAAAAGGCGGGGGACGACGACCATGATGGTAGGGCGCGTCTCCTCAATATTGGAGGCGAGCTTTTCCAGCCCCTCGGCATAATAGATCTGTCCGCCGATCAGCATCGGCAGAAACTGCCCGCCACTATGTTCATAGGCGTGGGAGAGCGGGAGGAAGGAAAGGAACACTTCATCGGCAATGCCGAAATCCTCGTTCACCACGGCCGCGGCCCCCTCGCAGTTGAGGAGGATCGCGCCATGATGCTGCATCACGCCGCGCGGCGCACCGCCGGTGCCGCTGGTGTAGATGATGCAGGCAAGGTCGCTGCGCTGGGCGATCTGTGCCGCCGCGCACGCGGACACGTCTGCCGGGTGGGCGGCGATGAGGTCGCTCCAGAGGTGACAGGCCGACGTGCCCTGCGCGCCGCGCAGCGGCTCCATCCCGATGACGAAGCTCGCCTGGGAGCGGACGACGGCAGGCATCAGCGCCTGTGCCAGCTTGGCGGTCGAGACGATGACCGCGCGTGCGCCGCTGTCGGTCAGGATATGCTGATGATCGCGCGTGGTGTTGGTCGTATAGGTCGGGACCGTCACGCAGCCCGCCGCCATGATGCCGAGGTCGGCGATGCAGAATTCGGGACGATTCTCGCTCACCAACATCACCGGGTCGCCGGGACGCAGCCCCTGCGCCTTCAGCGCGGCCGCCAGTGAAGCCACCTGCCGCGCGACCTCCGACCAGGCGAGCGGTTGCCACTGCCCCGCTTCCTTGCGCCACAAAAAGGGAGCGTCGCCTTTTTCGGCGGCGCGCGCGAAGAACATGGTGACGAGGTTGGGAAATTTCTCGATCGCCTTCAAGGCTCGACTCCTGCGGTGTTTCCGGCGCGTCTGCTGCGCGGCCTGCGATGCACGACGCTATAACCGCGCCTTGCCGTAACGGCCATGCCTTTCGGGCGCGTGACGTCAGTCGAACAGGCCGTCCTGAATATTGGCGGGAGGATTGAGGCCCAGATGTTTCCAGCCCGGGCCGTTGAGACAGCGCCCGCGCGCGGTCCGCGCAATAAGGCCCAACTGAATCAGATAGGGTTCGATCACTTCCTCGATGGTGTCGCGTGCCTCCGACAGGCCGGCGGCAAGCGTTTCCACACCCACCGGGCCGCCCCTGTAGATATCCGCGATCATCATGAGATAGCGCCGGTCCATGAGATCGAGGCCGAGCTGGTCGACTTCCAGGCGCTGAAGGGCGGCATCGGCGACTTTGCGATCCACGGTAGGCGCACCTGCCACGCTTGCGAAGTCGCGCACGCGGCGCAGCAGGCGACCCGCAATGCGCGGCGTTCCGCGGGATCGGCGGGCAATCTCGACCGCGCCGTCGGAGGTGATGGGCAGGTCGAGCAGGCGGGCGGCGCGGCGGACGACCAGCTCCAGTTCCTCGACCGTGTAGAATTGCAGGCGGACGGGAATGCCGAAACGGTCGCGCAGCGGCGTCGTGAGCAATCCCTGACGCGTGGTCGCGCCCACGAGCGTGAAGCGCGGCAGATCGATGCGGACGGACCGGGCCGACGGTCCTTCGCCGATCATGAGGTCGAGCGCGCGATCCTCCATCGCGGGGTAGAGCACCTCCTCGACCGCCGGGTTCAGGCGATGGATTTCGTCCACGAAGAGCACGTCGCCTTCGTCGAGGTTGGTGAGCAGTGCGGCGAGGTCGCCCGACTTGGCGATCACCGGTCCCGATGTGGCGCGGAATCCCACGCCCATTTCCTTGGCGACGATCTGCGCCAGCGTGGTCTTGCCCAATCCCGGAGGCCCGAAGAACAGCACATGATCGAGGGCATCGCCGCGTGATCGCGCCGCCTGGATAAAGATACGCAGGTTTTCGCGCGCGGCCTGCTGCCCGACAAATTCGTCGAGCGATTTGGGCCGCAGCGCGGCATCCACATCCTCGGGACGGCGACCGGGCGTCACGAGGCGGTCGTCTTCGTTCACTTCGCCGCCTTCCGCAGGGCGAGGCGGACGAGCGCGTCAAGGCTGGCGCCGTCGCCCAACTCATCCTCGGCGGCAGCGACCGCGCTGCTGGCTTCGGCGGGTTTGAAGCCGAGATTCTGAAGCGCGGAAAGCGCGTCGGCGCTCATGCTGCCGACCGGCATCGCTACCGCGCCCCCGGCACCCACCGGCCCCCCGGCGGGGGCAACGCCGATCTTGTCCTTCAGTTCGTTGACGATGCGCTGCGCCAGTTTCGGACCGACACCGTTCGCGCGCGCGATCATCGCCTTGTCCCCCATCGCCACCGCCCGATGCAGTTCCAGCGGTTCGAGCGCCGAGAGGATCGCCAGCGCCACACGCGATCCTACGCCCTGAACATGGGTAAGAAGACGGAACCAGTCACGTTCCTCGGCGCGGGCAAAGCCCACCAGCCGGATCGAATCCTCCGCCACCAGCATTTCGGTGTGGATGGTCACCGCTTCGCCTACGGTGCCGAGCGCCGCCAGAGTGCGGGAAGACGCCCCCACATGATAGCCCACACCGCCCACGTCGATGATGGCATGGTCGATACCCGTGCTGTCGAGCAGCCCTTTCAGTTTCGCGATCATCGCAGCCACCCCCTGGTCATGGTCTGTTCTTTACAGCCTGTTGCACCACACGCCAGCAGAAAGCGCGGCACATTTCGGCGGCCCATGCGTAGTGCAGCGCAATCTGTTTCAAAATCCAAGGATTTGCCCATGCCGACGATGAGTGCGCCGCTCCTGACCCCGAGGGATTTCCAGTTTCCCGCCATCAGCCTGTCGGGGAATGTCGATCAGTCGATGTATCTGCATTTCCGCAGCGCCCTCGCCGGTGCGCCGCAGGAAGGGGTTGTGGTGGTGGAGATATCGACCCTGGGCGGCGACCCCGAAATCGCGCGCATGATGGGCGAGGACATTCGGTTTCATTCGGACCTGTGCCCGCAGCGCAGGCTGGTCTTCCTAGGCAAGACTGCCGTCTATTCGGCAGGCGCGACCTTTATGAGCTTCTTCGCGACGGAAAATCGCTATCTGACACGGGGAACGCGGGTGATGATCCACGAACGGATCATTACCAAAACAATCAACCTTTCCGGCCCGCTCAGCACCTGCATCGCGACATTGAAGGCGAGCCTGCACGAAATTCAGTGTTCCATCGAAATCCAGAATGAGGGATTTGAAAATCTTGTCATGGGGTCGGACATCACTGTCGACGAAGTGATGCAGAAGGCGCCGGAAAACTGGTATCTGGAAGCCAATGAGGCGCAGGCGCGGGGGTTGGTTGCGGCAGTGTTGTAAAAGCCTTGCCAAGCGGTCCGATTGCGCCTTTCATCCATCGCGATGCGCACATCCTCCCTTCTGCCCTGGCGCTACGGACTATTCCTGGTGCTGCTGGCTCTCACCATGCCTTTTGCGCTGCTTCTGCCATGGCATGAGGCGGTGATGGCGGGGTTCGATATCGCTGCACTCGCCTTCATCGGTTCGGTCGCCCCGCTGATCGACGCCAAGCCTGACGAAATGCGGCGCAAGGCGGCGGCAAACGATGCGAACCGGCAGTTGATGCTGCTGATGACGGGGATCGTATCGCTCGTTATCCTGGTAGCGGTGGGCGCGGCGGTGAGCCAGCATGGCGGGCCGGACGCAGCCTCCATCGCGCTGCTGCTGGCGACATTGCTCATCGCATGGATTTTCTCCAATCTCGTCTATGCGATGCATTATGCCCATGTCTTCTATCTGCCCGATGCGAGGGGACATGATGGCGGCGGCATCGATTTTCCCGAGACGAAGGAACCGGGCTACTGGGACTTTCTGTATTTCGCCTTCACGCTGGGGATGACGTTCCAGACCTCGGATGTGGCGATGACCAGCACCGCGGTGCGGCGAGCAGCGCTGTTCCACTGCTTCGCTGCGTTCCTGTTCAACCTCGGCATCCTCGCCTTCACGATCAACGTTCTGGGCGGCGCGGGCTAGCCGTGGCTCCATCCCAGCCGGTCGGGCAGGGGCATATTCACGCCGTCGATGCGCAGCGAAAGGGCGGTGCCGTCCACCACCTCGCCCACCGCGATGGCTCGAACCGGCGGAGCGATGCCACGCGACAGGGCGAAGAGCAGTTCATAATCGTCGCCCGCCTGTGCCGCCGCCATCTGGATCGCGACGCTTGCCCCCCTCGTCTGTTCCATGGCGGACGACAGGGGGATATGGTCGATGACGATCCCGACCCCGCTCGCCTGCGCCATGCGCGACGCGTCGATCAGCAGGCCATCCGATACGTCCATCATCGCATCGACGAGCGGTGCCAGCAACGCGCCCTCGGCCAGACGCGGGCGAGGCCGGCGATAGGCTTCGACCAGCGGACCGGACGCGCCCGGATCGTCGCGCAAGAGGTCGAGGCCGACACCAGCGTCGCCGACCGGCCCCGTCACATAGAGCCGATCCCCCGCCCGCGCACCCGATCGCGTCGGGACGATGTCCGGCGCCTCGCCGATGGCGGTCAGGCTGTAGCTGCGCGCCGAACCCAACGGCATCTTCACCGTATCGCCGCCGACCAGCGGCATGGCATATCGGTCGAGCGCGGCGTGCAGGCCGTCCAGAAAAGCGGCATCCCATGCCCCTTCGCCCGACAGGCTGTAATTGAGGAGGCATGCCACAGGCCGCGCGCCCTTGGCCGCCAGATCGGAAAGGTTCACCGCCGCCAGTTTCCAGCCGATATCCTGCGGCGGATCGTCCGGCAGATAATGGACCCCCTCCACGATCGTGTCGCTCGTTAAGACGAGTCGCGCATCGGCAACCGTCAGCAAAGCGACATCGTCCAGCAACCCCCGCGCCGCGTCGTGAGTCGCCCGGCTGCGCAGACGTGCGAGAAAATCCTGTTCATCCGCCATCATAGGCAGCTTTTAGGGCATGGCAGCGGCCAAGGCCATGCGCGATGACGGCGGCTCGGTTGCGGATGCGCACGATCATGCCGCCACGCCCGCCGGGCCGATGTCAGGCGCGCACGTCCTTTGCAACGCCATCGAGCAGACCGTTGACGAATCCCGCCTCGCGCTTGTCGTAGAAGGCGTGAGCCACATCGACATATTCGCTGATGACGGTGCCGGTTCCCACATCCTTGCGGGCCAGCAATTCGTAGGTCCCCGCGCGCAGGATCTGCCGCATCGGCTTGTCGAGCCGTTCCAGGCTCCATCCACTCGAAAGACGCGCAGCGATCAGCGCGTCGATCTCCGCCCGGCGCTTGTCCACGCCGGTCACGACATCGTCGAAGAAAGGCTCTTCGGCCTGCGCGTAGGTGACATCCTCGATCGTCGCGCCAAGGCGATGCTGATGGAATTCGTGCAGCAGAATGTGGACGGGCGTTCCCTCCATCTCGAGCTGGTAGAGCGCCTGCACCGCGGCAAGGCGCGCGGCGGAGCGGGATTTGGAGCGATCGTTCATGCGCGGTCCCCTACTCCGGTCTCAGCACAGGCGCAACGCCACCGACGCGGCATGGGCAGGCAACCCTTCCGCCCCGGCCAGAGCGACTGCCGCAGGGCCGATCGCGCGAATCGCGTCGGCGTCGAGGCTGAGGAAGCTCGTGCGCTTCATGAAATCGAGCACGGACAAACCGGAGGAAAAGCGCGCGCGGCGACCGGTCGGCAGCACATGGTTGGGGCCTGCGACATAATCGCCCACGGCTTCGGGCGTCATGCGCCCCAGGAAAACCGACCCGGCATGGCGCACTTGCGCGAACAGGGCGTCGGGATCGTCCACCGCCAGTTCCAGATGCTCGGGCGCGAGCCGGTCTACCAGCGGCATCGCCTCCGCGAAATCGCGCACGATTATAATCGCGCCGTTGGCGTCCCAACTCGTGCGTGCGACCGCGCTGGTGGAAAGGGCCGGAATATGCCGTTCGACCGCCTGCTCCACCGCATCGGCGAAGGCCGCGTCGTCGGTCAGCAGGATCGACTGGCTGGTGGGATCATGCTCCGACTGGCTGAGCAGATCGGCGGCGATCCAGTCGGGATCGTTCCGACCGTCGGCGACGACCACGATCTCCGAAGGTCCGGCCACCATGTCGATGCCGACGACGCCGTAAAGCTGCCGCTTGGCTTCCGCGACCCAGGCATTGCCGGGGCCGGTGATGACATCGACCGGCCTGATGCGCCCGGTGCCGTAGGCAAGCGCGGCCACCGCCTGCGCCCCGCCGATGCGCCAGATTTCCTCGATCCCCGCGATCTGCGCGGCGGCAAGGACGAGCGGGTTGATCTCCCCCTTGGGCGTTGGGGTCACCATCGCGATGCGCCGAACTCCGGCCACTTTGGCCGGTATCACATTCATCAACAGCGAGCTGGGATAGGCTGCGCGCCCGCCCGGTACGTAGAGGCCGGCGGCATCGACGGGGGTCCAGCGCGCGCCCAGGCGCACGCCGGCACCGTCTACCCCGTCGCTGTCCTGCGGCTTCTGCTTCTCATGATAGGCCGTGATGCGCGCGGCGGCGAGTTCGAGCGCATCGCGCAATTCGGTCGAAACGGTATCGAGCGCAGCGCGGGTTTCCGCTGCAGTGACCGCCCATCCGCTGCTGTCGAGATCATGACCGTCGAACCGCTGCGTATAGTCGGCAAGCGCATCGTCCCCTTCCGCCCGCACGCGCCTGAGGATCGCGGTCACGTCGCGGGAGACGTCCTCGTCCGCCTCGCGCCGCGCATCGACCAGCATGGTGAAAGCCGCCGAGAAGGCCGCGTCCCTCGTATCCAGCCTAAGCGGCATTTTTTACCCCCACGGCGGCACGAAAACCCTCGACCAGCGGTGCAAGGTCGGCGGACCGCATCTTGTATGCGGCGCGGTTGACGATCAGCCGGGCGGAAATCTGCATGATGACATCCGTTTCCACGAGGCCATTGGCCTTGAGCGTGGCGCCCGAGGACACGAGATCCACGATCCGTCGCGACAGCCCGAGCGAGGGGGCCAGTTCCATCGCGCCGTTCAGTTTCACGCACTCCGCCTGAAGCCCGCGCGCTTCGTAATAGCGGCGCGTCAGGTGCGGATATTTGGTCGCGACGCGCACATGGCTGAGCGCGGCCTGATCCTCCTCAGCCAGTCCTTCGGGTTCGGCGACCGACAGGCGGCAATGGCCGATGTCGAGGTCAACCGGCGCATAGAGCTCGGAATAGCCGAACTCCTCGACCACGTCCGATCCCACGATGCCGATCTGCGCCGCACCATGCGCGACGAAGGTCGCCACGTCGAACGCACGCACACGGATGATCGACACGTCCGGCCGGTTGGTTGCAAAGCGCAGCGCCCGGCTTTTCTTGTCGTGGAATTCCGCCTCCGGTTCGATACCGGCCTTGGCGAGCAGGGGCAGCGCCTCTTCGAGGATGCGCCCCTTGGGAATGGCGAAAGTGAGCGGGCGATTCATAACCCCGCGCACTTAAGCGCAGGGGCCGCAAAGGGCAAGCTGCGCGCCCGTTCGTATCAACGGCCTCAAGTGCGCGAGTTCAGGCTGCGTCCGCCATCGCGCCTTGCGTGCTGGCGATCCAGCCGCCGCCCAGCACGCGGTCGCCCGCATACAGGACCGCCGCCTGACCGGGCGCGACACCGTATTCGGGCGCGTCGAAGAGCAGGCGATCCGATTCCAGCCGCGCAGGCACGGGCTTGGCCATCGACCGGACCTTCGCGGTCAGCGGCCCGGCGAAATCGCCGCCCAGCCAGTTGATGTCGGTCAGGCGCGCGCCCGATACGGCCAGAGCCGCCTTCGGCCCGACGATCACGCGGCGGCCCTCCGCATCGAGCCGCACGACGTAGAGCGGGTCGGGCTGTCCGCCGATCTCCAGCCCCTTGCGCTGACCCACGGTATAATGAATGAGTCCCCGGTGCCTGCCCAGCACCCGCCCGTCGACATGGACGATATCGCCGCCCTCCTCCGCATCGGGGCGCAGCTTTCGGACGATCTTCGCATAGTCGCCGTCAGGAACGAAGCAGATGTCCTGGCTATCGGGCTTCAACGCAACCGAAAGGCCGAGTTCGGCCGCGATCTCGCGTACCTGCGGCTTGGGCAGTCCACCTAAGGGGAAGCGTAGATAATCGAGTTGCGCCTGCGTCGTGGCGAAGAGGAAGTAGCTCTGGTCGCGGGCAGGATCGGCGGCCCGGTGCAGTTCCGCACCGACCGCGCCCTCCACCCGGCGGACATAATGGCCGGTCGCAAGGCAGTCGGCGCCGAGATCGCGCGCGATCTGAAACAGATCCGTGAACTTGACGCCCATGTTGCACTTCACGCACGGAATGGGCGTGCGGCCCGCCATATATTCATCTGCGAAATCGGCGATCACCGAATCGCGGAATCGACTTTCGTAATCGAAGACATAGTGGGCGATGCCGATGCGGTCGGCCACGGCGCGCGCGTCGCGGATGTCCTGCCCGGCGCAGCAACTGCCGGTTCGGCCCACCGCCGCGCCATGATCGTAGAGTTGGAGCGTAACGCCGATGACTTCCGCGCCCGTTCGGGCGGCGAGGGCCGCGACGACGCTGGAATCCACGCCGCCGGACATGGCGACGACTATACGCCGCTTCGAAAGCGGCTCGGCAAGCTGGAACTGGGGCTGCATGGGCGCGCATATAGTGCAGTGCGGGCCCGTGCGCAAAGTTAACGAAATATGACCGCGCAGGACCGACAAATGGTGCGATCGGGCGACAAAATCGGTCGAACCGCACAATCTGGGAGGGGCGGGTTTACCGGGCCTTATCCATTTGTCCCTACAAAGGGGGAATGGATCTTAGTTTTCTTCGGGGTGGCGGGCTCAGGCCCGGATCGACCCGCCCCGCCGACCGGGCCCAAGAGCCGGTCTGGCCTTTCCTGCGCGCCGCCACGGCAGCGGCGCAGGCAGCCAGCCCGACGGCGAGGGCGGTGGCGGGCATGCTGCGGGGGCAGGATGGAACCGACGACTGGATTCAGGAACTGGCCGATGTTTTCGCGCCACGTTCCAGCGGCACGATCGAAGCCGTGCGTCTGGCGGGAAGTTTCAACCCGCCGGTCGCGAGCCGACTTATCGGGGGCAGGGAAAGATGAAAGCAGCGTTTACCGTGGGACTTTAGCCGATCTTCAGGGCTGATCCAGATAACAGGTTTCCGCTGCTGAATTCGGCAAGGCCATCGCCGCATAGTTGAGGGTAGAATGATAGAGAACCAGAAAATCAGGCCCGCCCAGGTCGTCGGGCCGCTTGGAGAACCCCTGACGCTGGACAGCCTGCCGCCACGGGACACGACCCGCTGGGTGGTGCGCCGCAAGGCGGAAGTGGTGGCTGCGGTCAATGGCGGTCTGCTCAGCGTCGACGAGGCGTGCGCCCGCTACAACTTGACGCTGGAGGAATTCGCCGGGTGGCAGCGCGCAGTCGATCGGTCCGGGATGCACGGGCTGCGCGTGACGCGGATCCAATATTACAAGTCGCTGTACGAACGGCAGCAGAAATACTGACCGTTCCCATCGCGGGCATCGTGCAGAACAGAAAAGGGGTCGTCGGAAAGTCCGACGGCTCCTTTTGTCATTTCGGGCCATGTCCGTGGCATGAGCGGCGCACAACGGCGGGTTGCAATGATGGTTTCCTTACCGGAATCATTTCCTGCGAAGGGAACGACTGGCTCGCTCTTCCGTTGAACCGGCACCCAACCCGCTGGGGGCGTGGTCAAGGAGAGTAACATGGGCATCATTCTGTGGCTTGTAGTCGGTGGCATCATTGGTTGGCTTGCGAGCATGATCATGCGCACTGACGCGCAGCAGGGCATTCTGCTGAACATCGTCGTTGGTATCGTCGGCGCGTTTGTCGGCGGCCTGATTTTCAGCGGCGGTTCGATCAACAATGCCGGCCTGACGCTGTACAGCTTCCTCGTGTCGCTGGTCGGCGCGGTAATCCTGCTGGCGATCGTGAATCTGGTTCGTCGCGGTTCGGTGCGTTAAGCGCCTTTATCCGGAACCAACATCAAAAGGGCCGTGCCACAAGATGGCGCGGCCCTTTTTATTGTCGACGTAGCACCGCAAGGTCACGATACGTCGCCCGGATCGCGATAGCGCCGAGTGAAACCCATACCCTCCCCTGTCGCATAAATTCACACCACGCG
The DNA here is from genome assembly GCF_003248505.1 of Sphingobium sp. Lineage (GTDB taxonomy): Bacteria > Pseudomonadota > Alphaproteobacteria > Sphingomonadales > Sphingomonadaceae > Sphingobium. The sequence goes on along the minus strand of NZ_QFOA01000003.1, from coordinate 124,465 downwards.
GCCTGCATATCCCGACCGCGCCCAGGTCAGCCGACAGGCGACAATCCACGCGCAAGTCGATGATACTGCCTTCGACACCGAACCTGCAGCACAGCATCATCATAATCGCGTGATTCCCGCGACCCGATACGCTATCGTGACAAACCTGTCGTCGGTCGATCCTTGTGCGCCGCCAGTCGATTGTCGCTACGACCTTTTCCTGGACTATGTGCTCTGCCTCACGGGGATCATCCGTGGTAATTGGGGCTTGAGCGCGGTGCTATATTTATATAATACAGTCGGCGCAAAGGGGCGATGCGCCGGAAAGATGGAATCGGCATGAACTATGAAACGCAGCTGCTGGGGGACGCAGTGATCGCCATTGACGAGGATGCGGCACGCGCGCGGCGCAAGCGGATGATGATGGTCGGCGGGGGCTTGGCGGTCGTTTTGATCGCCGCTGCCGCCTGGATATCGATGCGCGGGGGCAAGGCGAGCGATGCGCAGGCACCGAGCGCGCCCGTGCCGGTCGTGACGGTCATCAGCCCCGGTCAATCGATGGTCGCGCGGTCGATCAGCGCCACAGGATCGCTGGCGGCGCGCATCGACATGCCGGTAGGCGTGGTGGGCGAAGGCGGCATGGTGACGCGCGTGCTGGTGCAGCCGGGCGACTGGGTGCGCGCGGGGCAGGTGCTCGCCAGCGTCGAGCGATCGGTCCAGACCCAGCAGGGGCGCTCGCTCGCCGCGCAGGTAGAGGTCGCGCGCGCCGATGCCAAGCTGGCGCAGGCGCAGCTGGACCGGGCCAAGGCGCTGGTAGGCCGAGGCTTCATCAGCGCCGCCGACATCGACCAGCGCACCGCCAATCGCGATGCCGCGCAGGCGCGCGTGGACGTAGCCATCGCCCAGTTGAAGGAACAGCAGGCGCGCACCGGACGGCTCGATATCCGGGCACCCGATGCCGGACTGGTGCTGACCCGTAGCGTCGAGCCGGGACAGATCGTCGGCGCAGGGGCTGCCGTGCTCTTCCGCCTTGCCAAAGGCGGCGAGATCGAAATGCGCGCGCAGATGTCGGAGGCCGATCTGCTGAACGTGCGCCCCGGCAACAGCGCGGTGGTGACGCCGATCGGTGGAACGCGCGGCTTTGCGGGCCGAGTGTGGCAGGTTTCGCCCGTGGTCGATCCGCAGACGCGTCAGGGCATCGCCCGCATCGCCCTTTCCTATGATCCGGCACTGCGTCCGGGCGGCTTTGCCTCCGCGCTCGTCACCAGCGGATCCGGAAGCGCGCCTCTGCTGCCCGAATCGGCGATACAGAGCGACTCCAAGGGCAGCTTCGTCTACGTCATCAATGCAAAGAACCAGGTCGAGCGGCGCGACGTCACCATCGGCCAGGTGTCCGACGAGGGTGCGGCGGTGACGAGCGGCATTACGGGTGCGGAAAAGATCGTGACCTCCGCCGGGGCGTTCCTGACGCCCGGGCAGAAGGTGAAGCCGGAAATGGCCGCCCGCCCGTAAAGACGAGGGCGCGGCCTTGCTGCGGCAAGAAAGGATACGGTTTGCCGTCGGCGACCGGTGAAGGAAGCGCGTCATGAATTTTCGCAATATTTCCGCATGGGCGATCCGTAATCCGGTAACCCCTCTGGTGCTGTTCGCCGCGCTGGTGATGGCGGGCATCGTCAGCTTCCTGCGGATGGACGTAAACCAGAATCCGGACATCAGCTTTCCGTTGGTGAGTGTGACCGTGGTCCAGCCGGGCGCTGCGCCCACCGAACTCGAAACGCAGGTGACGCAGCGGATCGAGGCGGCAGTGCGCGGGATCAGCGGGGTAGACGACATCACGTCTTTCGCATCGGAAGGCCAGTCGCTCACCAACGTGCAGTTCAAGATCGGAACGCCGGTCGACCGCGCAGTCAACGACGTCAAGAATGCGGTCGACCAGATTCGCAGCGACCTGCCCCAGGGCATTCTGGAACCGCAGGTGCAGCGCATCGACATCGATGGCGGTCCGATCGCCTATTTCAGCGCGGAAGCCACCGACATGACGCTGGAGCAATTGTCCTGGTATGTCGACAATACGGTGGCGAAGCGGCTGCTGTCCATTCCCGGCATGGCGGCGGTCAAGCGCAGCGGCGGCGTCAGCCGTGAAATCCGCGTCATCCTGGACCCTGCCAAGCTTCAGGCCTACGGCATCACCGCCGCGCAGGTGAACAACCAGTTGCAGCAGGTCAATATCAACGCGGCAGGCGGCCGGACGGAGATCGCCGGGGCGGAACAGTCGATCCGCGTGCTCGGCAACGCGCGCAACGCGCGCACGCTGGGCGAAACGCAGATCGCGATTTCCGGGGGCCGTACCGTCAAGCTGTCCGACCTTGCGACCGTCCGCGATATGTATGCCGAACAGCGCACTCTTTCGCTGATGAACGGTCGGCAGGTAACGAGCTTCAGCATAGCCAAGGCCAAGGGATCGTCCGACGTCACCGTCTACGACGAAGCGATGAAGGTGCTGGACAAGCTCAAGAAGGAAAATCCCAAGGTCCAGTACAAGCAGCTTTACGACAGCGTGGAATATACGCGCGACCAGTATCACAGCGCCATGTCCGCGATGATCGAGGGTGCGGTGCTGGCGGTCGTGATCGTGTTTCTCTTCCTGCGCGACTGGCGTGCCACGATGATTTCCGCCCTCGCCATTCCGTTGTCGGCGATTCCGTCCTTCTGGTTCATGGACATGATGGGCTTCACGCTGAACAGCATTTCGCTGCTGGCGCTCAGCCTCGTCGCGGGCGTTCTGGTCGACGACGCCATCGTGGAGATCGAGAATATCGTGCGCCACATGCGCATGGGTAAATCGGCCTATCAGGCGTCGATCGACGCGGCGGACGAGATCGGCCTTGCCGTGCTGGCGACGACGATGGCGATCGTGGCGGTGTTCCTGCCTGTGGCGCTGATGCCGGGCCTTGCCGGTCAGTTCTTCATCTCCTTCGGCATGACCGTCGTCGTGTCGGTACTGATGAGTCTGGCCGTCGCGCGACTCATCACGCCCATGGTCGCGGCCTATTTCCTCAAAGCCCATGGCGAGACGACGCACGGCGAAGGCTGGCTGATGGATCGGTACATGAGCGTGCTCCGATGGTCGCTGGAGGATCGAAGGGCCAAGGCGCGCCGGGCGCGGGGCGGTTTCCGCAACCGGATCGCGGGGATCTTTACCGACCACCGCATGTGGACGCTCGGCGCGGGCGTGCTGGCGTTTGTCGCGACCATCGTCGCCTTTGCAACGTTGCCCATGACCTTCCAGCCGACCATCAACACCGACTTCAGCCAGGTGAAGATCGAGACCGTGCCGGGCAGCACACTGGCCCAGACCACCGCGATCACCCGCAAGGTCGCCGATCTGCTGGCCGCCGACACCGACACGGTGGATGCCGCCTTCGCCGACATCAATCCCACCAACGCCGACATCTACCTGACGCTCAAGAAAGACCGGCCGCTCTCCTCCGTCGAGTGGGAGCGCAAGATCGCGCCCCAGTTTCAGACGATCGCCGACGCACGCGTCAACTTCCAGTCGCAGTCGGGCGGCGGCTTCGGTCGCGACGTCATCATGATGTTCGGATCGGACGATCCGGTGCTGCTCGAAAAGACCGCCAACCAACTGGTCAAGGAGATGGCGGGCCTCAAGGAACTGCGCGATCCGCGCGTACAGGGCGACATGCAGCGGCCCGAAATCATCATCAAGCCGCGTATGGACCTTGCCGCCAGCATGGGCGTGACGACCGCCGCGCTCAGCCAGTCGATCCGCATCGCCACCATCGGCGACATCGACCAGAACACCGCGAAATTCTCGCTCTCCGACCGCCAGATTCCGATTCGCGTTTCCCTGTCGGAAGAAAGCCGCAAGGATATCGCCACGATCCAGAACCTGCCGGTCCCCACGATCGACGGCGGCTCCGTGCCGTTGCGCGTCGTCGCCGACATCAGCTTTGGCGCAGGCCCGACCCAGATTCGCCGTTACAACCAGATCCGGCGGATCGTGGTAGGCGCCGACCTAGCACCGGGGCTCGTCACCAGTCAGGCGATGGCCAAGATCAACGCGCTGCCGACGATGAAGGCGATCACCGACGGTCGCATTCAGGGCGTGCAGCAGATCAACGCGGGCGAAGCCAAGTTCCAGCTGGAAATGCTCCAGAGCTTCGTCATCGCCGTCTGTTCCGGCGTGCTGCTGGTGCTGGCGGTGCTGACGTTGTTGTACAAGCGGGTGATGCCGCCGTTCGTGAACCTCGGCTCGCTGCTGCTCGCGCCGTTGGGCGGCGCGCTCGCGCTGCATATCGCGGGCCAGCCGCTATCGATGCCGGTGTTCATCGGCCTCCTCATGCTGCTCGGCATCGTCGCCAAGAATTCAATCCTCGTCATCGACTTCGCGCTGGAGGAAATGGAAAAGGGTGTGCCCAAGCGCGAGGCGATCATCGACGCCGGGCACAAGCGCGCCCAGCCGATCGTCATGACGACTGTGGCGATGATCGCGGGCATGGTGCCGACCGCATTGTCCCTGTCGGGCGACGGGGCATGGCGCGCGCCGATGGGCATCACCGTTATCGGCGGCCTGCTGCTGTCGACCGTCCTTACCCTGGTGATCGTGCCGGCGGTGTTCAGCCTGGCGATCGGCCTGGAAAGCTGGCTGGGGCCGAAGCTGGGTCGCGGTCTGCTGACCTACAAGCCCGAAGATAAGGAAGGCGGGCTGGTTCAACCGGCCGAGTGACCCCGAAAGCGAGTGTTCGAAAGATCGTGCTTGCCTGAACGAAACGGGCGCGTAACCGTTCAGCGGTGATGACGCCGTTTCGCCTGTCTCGCTCCACGACGCTCGCCGCCCCGCATCCGGCGCGGCGGATGCGGATGGTGGCGACAGGCATGTTGCTCGCGATGGCGGCGCTGTTCGCTACCGCGCGGGCGACGGCGCATCTCCACCCCGCCGTCGGTTTCGTGCAGTCCTTTGCCGAAGCGGCGATGGTAGGCGGGCTGGCCGACTGGTTCGCCGTGACGGCGCTGTTCCGCCACCCGCTCGGCCTCCCAATCCCGCACACCGCGATCATCCCCCGCAACAAGGACCGGATCGGCGACACGCTGGCGGTTTTCCTGCGCGATAATTTCCTGACCCCCGCCGTCGTCGCACGGCGGATGCGGCACATGGATGTGGCGGCGGCGGCGGGCCGGTTCCTTGCCAGCCCCTCGGGCGGCGACGGGCGGCTGCGCGAAGGGGCTTCACGGCTGGTCGCCGACATATTGGAGGCGCTGGACCAGGAGCGGCTGGGCGGCATGGTGAAAGGCGCGATCGGCCAGAGACTGCGCGCGATCAACTTGGGACCGCTGATCGGGCAGGCGATGGAGGCGGCGATGCGCGACGGGCGTCACGCGCCGGTGATGGACAGCCTGATCCAGTGGGCGGACCGCGCGCTGGAAGCCAATGAGCATCTGATCCGCCAGATCGTGCACGACCGCGCAGGCAAGGTGATGCGCTGGACGGGCCTCGACGAAAATCTCGCCAGCGCGATCCTGACCGGGCTGCGCAAAATGCTGGCGGACATGGTGCAAGACCCCGGACACAGCCTGCGCATCAAGGCCGAGGAGGGGATGGCGAAGCTGGCGTTCGACCTGCAATTCGACATCGCCATGCAGGCCAAGATTGCGAAGATCCGTGACGAGATCCTCGACAACCCGGCGATGCAACGCTGGATCGAAGGGATGTGGGAACAGGCGCGGGCCGGGCTGCTGCGTGCGGTGCGCGATCCGGGCAAGGCGATGGCGGGCCGTTTCGGCGAAGCGCTGCGGGCGCTGGGCGGCACTTTGCAACAGGAGGCACGGCTGCGGCTGGTCATCAACCGGTTCGTCAGGCGTGCGGCGGTGGGCGCGACCGCAAGCTACGGCGACGCGATCGTGCGGCTGGTGAGCGATACGGTGCGCGGCTGGGATGCGGGCACCATTACGGCGCGACTGGAAGGCGCGGTGGGGCGCGATCTGCAATATATCCGCATCAACGGGACGCTGGTCGGCGGGCTGGTCGGCCTTGTCATCCACACCGTCGACACGCTGGTCTGAGGCGGTTTTCCGGCTGGGTCGGATGGCGTTTGTCCGGCTTTGCGAGACAGCGAAGTAGACAGCTGAAACGCATTTTCGCGACGAAGCATATGTCATGTTGTACTATCTCATTAGAGACGGGCCGGACATCCGGGAGGAGAAACGGCACCGAGCGCTGGGCAAACGGCTTCCGCCCCGCGATCCGCGACAGCGTGCGATTGCATCGTATGAGGTGCCGACGGTCCACCGCACGCCGATCCCGAGCCACTCGCCTTCACGGGGTATTGCCTCCGCCAGGCGAAGGTTTTCCACATGCGCGCGCCACGAGCCCTTTTGCATCGGCGGGCGGCTTGGCCTATAGGAGGGGCATGGCGATCTTTCCCCGTCCTGTGTCCCCGAAAAGCGCGCTCGGCGACTTCTGGGGCTATTTCAAGCAACAGCGGCAGCATAAATGGCCGCTGCTCGGCCTTTCCGTCGCAATCACATGGGTGATCGTGTGGACGTTCGTGATCGATGCGAACACGAACACCATGCCCACGCGCAACAAGATCATCTATGTCGAAAGCTGGGACGCCAACCGGTCCGATGCCGCGATCATCCTCCAGCAGAAGATCGACTTCGCCAAGCGAGAGGCGGCGCTGGTGAAGCAGCAGAAGAAGATGCAGGGTTATGCCGACGCGTTCGGCATCGAATGGCGCGACGAGGAAAAGCGCAATACCGCCCGACGCAAGGAAGCGGTGAAGGCCATCGACGCCATGCTGGACGAACGCCTCGCCAAGGCGGAAGGCACCGGCAAGGGCGCGAAACCCGGCGGGTCGCAGGCCGGAGTGGCGCAGCCCTGAGCGGGAGCGTTTCGCCAGCCGACGACCGGCGCTTCATGGCCGCAGCCATCGCCCTGTCGCGGCGCGGGCTGGGGCTTGCAACCCCCAATCCCAACGTCGGCTGCGTGATCGTGCGGGGCGGCCATGTCGTCGGACGCGGATGGACGCAGAAGGGCGGTCGTCCCCATGCCGAGGCCCAGGCGCTGGAACAGGCGATGGACCGCGCCCATGGCGCATGCTGTTATGTGACGCTCGAACCCTGTTTCCATCTGTCTCCCCGCGGACCGCGCTGCGCCGACTTGATCGCGCGGGCGGGCGTGAAACGCGTCGTCATCGCGCTGCGCGATCCCGACCCCCGCACGAACGGACAGGGCGCGCAATGGCTGCGCGACCAGGGCGTCGCGGTCGAGATGGGGCTGATGGCGGCGCAGGCGGTACGGGCGATGAGCGGTTTCGTGCTGCGACAGACGCTGGGGCGGCCGCATGTGACGCTGAAGCTCGGGCTGTCGCTCGACGGGCGGATCGCGCTGGCCGACGGAAGCAGCCGCTGGATCACCGGGCCGGACGCGCGCGCCCATGCCCATGGCGAGCGGGCGCGGCATGACGCCATCCTGGTGGGCGGCGGGACGCTGCGTGCCGATGCGCCGCGCCTCGACGTGCGTTTGCCGGGGCTGGAGGACCGGTCGCCCCGCCGGGTGCTGCTGAGCCGGGGCGACGCGCCTGCGGGTTGGGAAAGGATCGGCGCGCCCGAAGAGATCGCGGCGCTCGACCGCGTCGATCACCTGCTGGTGGAGGGCGGCGCGGCCACGGCGGCATCGTTCCTGCGCGCCGACCTCGTCGACCGGTTGCTCCTCTATCGCGCGCCCATCGTCCTGGGCGAAGGGCTGGCGGGGATCGGCGACATCGGCCTTGCCGACCTTGCGCAGGCGCATGGGCGCTGGCGGCTCACCGATACGCGGATGCTGGGCGTCGACCGGCTGGAGGTTTACGAGGCGACGCGCAACGCCTAGATCACGCACCTCGCCCCATCGCGCAGAGGACCGTTTGTTCATGTTCACCGGCATCATCACCGACATCGGCACGATCCGTGCCCATGAGCAGCGTGGCGACCTGCATCTCGTCATCGGGTGCGGCTATGCCATGGACGGCGTCGCCATCGGCGCGTCGATCGCTTGTTCGGGTGCGTGCCTGACCGTGGTGGAAAAGGGCGCGGACTGGTTCGCGGTGGACCTGTCGGCCGAAACGGTGGCGTGTACCGCGCCGGGCCTGTGGGACGAAGGCGGGCGGCTGAACCTCGAACGCGCGCTCAAGGTCGGGGATGAACTGGGCGGACATATCGTGACGGGGCATGTCGACGGGATCGGCACCGTGACCAGCGTGTCCCCAGACGGCGATTCGCACAAGGTCGTCTTTGCAGTCGACCTGTCGCTCGCCCCGTTGATCGCGCCCAAGGGCAGCATCACCGTCGACGGCGTATCGCTGACGGTCAACGCGGTGCGCGACGTCGATGGCGGCGCGCAATTTTCCGTCAACCTCATCCCGCACACCTGGGACGTAACGACGCTCGGGCGACTGACGGAAGGCGCGAAAGTCAATCTGGAGATCGACGTTCTGGCGCGTTACCTCGACCGGATGCAGGGGGCGCGGGCTCGCGCGATGTGATTGCATCTTGCATTTATCACATCTTGATGTGATATCTGACTTGTCCCGTTTTGGAGGGAAGGAGTCGTTTTCATGTCGTCCGCGCTGCTCGATACCGTCCGCAACCTCGTCACCGATGGCGGCATGTCCCGGTCGGGCCTGGCCCGCGCCGCCGGGCTTCATGCCAATTCGCTGCGCAAGCTGGGCGAGGCGGACTGGAACCCCACCGCCGACACGCTCGGCAAGCTGGAAGCCTATCTGCTCAAGCGCGAGGGCGGCACCGCGCTCGCCAGCCCCGAAGAGATCATCAACGAAGCGCGCAACGGCCGCATGTTCATCCTGGTCGACGACGAGGATCGGGAAAATGAAGGCGACCTCGTCATCCCGGCGCAGATGGCGACTCCCGATGCGATCAACTTCATGGCCAAGCATGGCCGCGGGCTGATCTGCCTGGCGATGACGAAGGAACGCGTCGACCAGCTCGGCCTCGACCTCATGAGCCGCAACAACGGCACCCGGCACGAAACCGCCTTTACCGTATCGGTCGAGGCGCGCGAAGGCGTGACCACCGGCATTTCCGCCGCCGACCGCGCGCGCACCATCTCGGTCGCGATCGACGGGTCGAAGGGCCGCGCCGACATCGTGACGCCCGGCCACGTCTTCCCGCTCGTCGCCAAGGACGGCGGCGTGCTGGTGCGCACCGGACATACCGAAGCGGCAGTCGACGTGGCGCGGCTGGCGGGCCTCAACCCCTCCGGCGTCATCTGCGAGGTGATGAAGGACGACGGGACAATGGCCCGGCTCGACGACCTCATCCCCTTCGCCCAGCGGCACAAGATGAAGATCGGGACGATCCGCGACCTCATCGCCTATCGCCGCCGGCACGATCACATGGTCGAACGCCGCGCCGAATCGGCCTTCACCAGCAGATGGGGCGGCGACTGGAAGGCAATCACCTTCTACAACAGGGCGACCCGCACCGAACAGATGGTGTTGCAGAAGGGGCATGTCTCGTCGGAGCAGCCGACGCTGGTGCGGATGCATCAGCTTTCGCTGCTGGACGATGTTTACGGCGCCAACGGGCACCGCAGCGGCCTTCTCGCCAAATCGATGGAGATCATCGGACAGGAAGGGTCGGGCCTCGTCGTCCTGTTGTCCGGATCGGAGGAAGACAATTTCCTGTCCAAGTCCATCACGCGATGGGGAAACAGGGGCGCGGCGCAGGGGGACATGGACGAACTGCGCGATTATGGCGTGGGCGCGCAACTGCTCGCCGACCTCGGCGTGCACGACATGATCCTGCTGACCAACTCCCAACACAGCCTGATCGCGCTGGACGGCTACGACCTCGCCGTGGTCGGGCAGCGTCCTATCGAATTGTAAGGATCATCCCATGGCAAAATTCCTGATCGTCGAAGCGCGCTTCTACGACCATCTGAACGACCTGCTGATCGAAGGCGCCAAAGCCACACTGGACGAGGGCGGGCACAAATATGACGTGGCGACGGTGCCCGGCGCGCTGGAGATCCCGGGCGCGGTCGCGCTGGCGGCGGAAACCGGGCGCTATGACGGCTTCGTCGCCATCGGCGTGGTGATCCGCGGCGAAACCTATCATTTCGAGGTGGTGTCTAACGAAAGCGCGCGCGGCCTGATGGCGCTCAGCATGGACGGCATCGCCATCGGCAACGGCATCCTGACGGTCGAGGACGAAGCGCAGGCACTGGTGCGCGCGCGCCCGGACCAGAAGGACAAGGGTGGCGAAGCGGCGAAGGCCGCCATCGCCATGCTCGGCCTGCGGGAAAAGTTCGGGATGTAAGAACAGGGGGCGGCACGCCGATATGCGCGCCGCCCTCCTCCCCGGTCAGGCGTCCGCGGGCGCGCGGTCGAGCGTGGGATAGTCGGTATAGCCTTCGGCGCCCTGCGTGTAGAAGGTCTTTGAATCCCACGCATTGAGCGGCGCGCCGAGGCGGATCCGTTCCACAAGATCGGGATTGGCGAGGAAAGGCCGACCGAAAGCGATGGCGTCGGCCACGCCGCCGTCGAGCGCGGCCTGCGCCTTTGCCCCGTCGAAATCGCTGTTGAGGATCAGCGGCCCGCGATAATGCTGGCGGATGGTCGGCGACAGCGGCGGCACGTCGCTTGCGCCATAGGTGCCGTCGGGCTGCTGTTCGCGCAATTCGAGGAAGGCGATGCCGAGCGCATCGAGCGCCTGCGCCGCGACCGGAAAGACGCTGAGCGGGTTGCTGTCGTCGGTGCCTTGCGTATCGCCATTGGGCGACAGGCGCACACCGGTGCGGTCCGCGCCGATAGTGTCGACCAGCGTCGCGGTGACTTCTTGCAACAGGCGGACGCGGTTTTCGGGGCTGCCGCCATAGGCGTCTTCACGGGCATTGACGCCGTCGCGGAGAAATTCGTCGATCAGATAGCCGTTGGCCGCGTGGAGTTGCACCCCGTCGAACCCCGCTGCCATCGCATGGCGCGCGGCGGTCGCATAGGTGTCGAGCAGTTGGGGAATTTCCGAAATGTCGAGCGGGCGCGGCGTTTCATAGTCCTTGTTGCCTTCGTAGGTGTGGGCATGGCCCGGCGCGGCCACGGGGCTGGAGGACACCGGCTGTTCGCCCGTCACGCTGCTGTGGACGAGCCGCCCCATATGCCAGAGCTGAGCGACGATCCGCCCACCCGCATCGTGGACGGCATCGGTAACGCGCCGCCACCCGTCCACCTGATCCCGGTTCCAGAGGCCGGTCGCATAGGGCCAGCCCAGTCCCTGCCGCGAAATGCCGATCGCCTCGCTGATGATGAGGCCCGCGCCCGCGCGCTGGCTGTAATAGTCCGCCATGATCGGCGTCGGCACATGATCGCGGGTGCCGCGCCCCCGGGTCAGCGGAGCCATCAGGATGCGGTTGGGCGCGTCGATCGCACCCAGCTTCACAGGGTCGAACAAGGTGGTCAAAAGGAGTCTCCATCGTCATGATAGTTGCATTTTGCAACGGGACTTGATGCGCAAAGCCAGCTAGGGAGCCGCGATGGCCACTTCAACCCCTGCCGCATCAAACCCGATGCCCCGACTGGCGTTCCCCGCGCTGGTGCTGGCCAACATCATCCTTCCCCTTGGGCCAGTGCTGGTGCGCATGTCGGATGTGGGGCCGGTGGCGGCTGCGTTCTGGCGGCTGGCAATCGCCCTGCCGGTTCTGGTCCTCCTCGCCCTGCCGGGGCTGCGCCGCGTTCCGCCCACGCGGCGGGAATGGTCCGCGCTGATGTGGGCGGGCATCGTCTTTGCGGTCGACCTTGGCGCGTGGCACATGGGCATTCTTTATACCAAGGTCGCCAACGCCACGCTGTTCGGCAACATGAGCGGCCTGTTCCTGCCCGCATGGGCGCTGCTGGTCCTGCGGCAAAGGCCCACAGGGCCGCAGGCGGCGGCGCTGGCGCTCGCCACGGCGGGCGCGCTGGTGCTGATGGGGGGAAGCTACGAACTGTCGGCGCGCAACCTGCGTGGCGACATTCTCTGCCTGTTCGCGGGGCTTTCCTACATGGTCTACCTGCTGGTCGTGCAGAAGGCGCGCGGGCGGCTGGACAGTTGGACCGTGCTGGCGGGATCGAGTGTCGCGAGCACGCCGGTGCTGCTGCTGTGCGCATGGGCGCTGGGCGAGGCGATCCTGCCGCGCGACTGGACCCCGTTGCTGATGCTCGCGCTGTCGAGCCAGTTGGTGGGACAAGGATTGCTCACCTATGCGGTCGGGTGGTTTTCCCCGATGATCCTGGGGCTGAGCCTGCTGCTGCAACCGGCGGTGTCGGTGGTGCTGGGATGGTGGATGTTCGGCGAATGGCTGAGCCCTGCCGAACTGTTCGGCGCCAGCGCCGTGGCGGCGGCGCTGGTGCTTGTGCGGTTGCCCGTGCGCGCCTAGATTGACGGGCATGAACGACGACCTGACCCTGGACGAAATCCGCGCGCTGCTGGCTCCCGTGCTGGCGCGCCACGCCGCCTTCGACGGATGGCGCCCCCCCGCCGTTGCGATGGCGGCGCGCGAAAAGGGCGTGGACGAGGATGTGGCGCAGCTGGCCTTCGCAGACGGCCCAGTCGCCATGATCGACGCATGGTTCGCCAGCATCGACGCGGCCATGGTCGACGCTCTGCCGCCGGAAACGCTGGCGACGCTCTCCATCCGGCGCAAGATCGTCGCGCTGGTCGAAGCGCGTCTCGCCATCGTTGCGCCCGACAAGGAAGCGCTGCGTCGCGCGCTTGCCATTCTGGCGCTGCCGACCAACGCACCGCGCGCGGGCAAGCTCGCCTGGCGCGCGGCGGACGCGATGTGGCGCGCAGCGGGCGACACCGCCACCGACCTCAACCATTACAGCAAGCGTGCGACGCTGACGGCGCTCTACGCCGCCACGCTCATCGCCTTCCTCGATGACGACAGCGAGGATCGCGCCGAAACCCGCGCCTTCTTGGCCCGCCGGGTCGAGGATGTGATGCGGTTCGAAAAATGGAAGAGCAGGATCAAGGGCGCGGGCGGCGGCGAACGGCTCAGCCTGTCGCGATTCATCGGTCGGCTGCGCTATCCGGTCGTGTGAACCGTCGCTGGCGTGAATATATGCTGGTCAATCCTTAAGGATATTGATAGTCGCTCGCAGAAGAATAGAGCGAGTGGAAGCCCTTGCGCCTGACTGACCTGCCCCTGCGGCACCCAGCCTATGTCGATCGGATCGACTGGTCGGCCCTGACCGATGCCGAAGGCCAGCGCCTGCGCGAATTCGGCCTGTGCGAGGGCGCAAGCGTCGAGGCACTGCACCATGGCGGGCTGCTGCGCCGGGGGCCGATCGCGTGCCGCATCGGCCGCATGACCATCGCCATGCGCCGCGTCCATGCCGCCGCCGTCACGGTGCGCACCGGCGCGGAGGATCCATCGACAGCCGGCACACGGAACGAAGCGGCGTGAACGCCACGCCGCTGGTCGCGCTGGTCGGCAATCCCAATGCCGGCAAGAGCGCGCTGTTCAACGCGCTGACCGGCGCGCGGCAGAAGCTGGGCAACTATCCCGGCGTCACCGTCGAGCGCAAGGCAGGCCGTCTGGCGCTGGCCGATGGCCGTCCGGTCGAACTGGTCGACCTGCCCGGCACCTACAGCCTGTCGCCCGGCAGCCCGGACGAACAGGTGACGCGCGACATGGTTCTGGGGCGACAAGCGGGCGAGAAGCGCCCCGACGCACTGGTGATCGTGGTCGATGCGTCCAACCTCGACAATCATCTGCGCTTCGCCCTGGAACTCATCGCGCTGGGCCTTCCCACCGTGCTGGCGCTCAACATGGTGGATCTGGCGACGCGCGACGGACTGGAACTGGATGCGGCGATCCTATCGCGCGAACTGGGCGTGCCGGTGGTTTCGACGGTCGCCGTACGCAAGCGCGGTCTCGACCATCTGCGCGAGGAACTGGGCGCGGCGCTGGGCGGCGCACAGGCCCCCGCCCCGGCCCGGCCCGACCGAGATTTCGAAGCCACCCGCAAGGAAGCGCGGCGCATCGCCCGCGCGACCGTGGTGCGCGAAACGCCCTCGCGACGATTGACTGCGGCGGTGGACCGGGTGGCGCTGCATCCCGTGGCAGGCCTGATCCTGCTGCTCACGCTGCTCTTCGTCATGTTCCAGGCGGTCTATAGCTGGTCGGCCGCGCCGATGGCGATGATAGAGGGGGTGGCCGAAGCCGCCGCCGGGGCGGTGCGCGAAACGCTGCCAGACGGTATCGTGCGGTCCTTTCTGGTGGACGGCGTCATCAACGGCGTTGGGTCGGTGATTGTATTCCTGCCGCAGATCCTGATTCTCTTCTTCTTCATCCTGATGCTGGAAGCGACCGGCTACATGGTCCGCGCCGCCTTCCTGATGGACAGCCTGATGGCGAAGGTCGGCCTGTCGGGCCGGGCTTTCATCCCTCTCCTCTCCTCCTTCGCCTGCGCGGTGCCTGGAATCATGGCGACCCGCACGATCGCCGACCCCAAGGACCGGCTGACCACGATCCTCATCGCCCCGCTCATGACCTGTTCGGCCCGGCTGCCGGTCTATGCCGTCATCATCGGTGCCTTCATTCCGGCGCGCGACATCGGCTATGGCATCGGCTTGCAGGGCTTCGTCCTCTTCTGCCTCTATGTCGCAGGGATCGTCGGCGCGATGCTGGTCGCGCTGATCCTGCGACTGACGGTCACCAAGGGCACGAGCGGCGGATTCCTGATGGAAATGCCCAAATATCAGTGGCCGCGCCCGCAGGACATTCTACTCGGCCTGTGGCAGCGCGCGGTCATCTTCCTGAAGCGCGCGGGCACGATCATCTTTGCCTCGACCGTGATCCTGTGGCTGCTGCTCAGCTTCCCGCGCGTGCCGGACGGCAATCCCACCAGCCAGGTCGATCATTCGATCGCCGGGCGGATCGCGGGCGGGTTGCAGGTCGTGCTGGCACCGGTCGGCTTCAACCGCGACATATCGCTGGCGCTCATCCCCGCGATGGCCGCGCGCGAGGTGGCGGTGTCTGCGCTCGCGACCGTCTATTCGATCGACGCGGGCAGCGACGAGGCGGCGCTCGAACAAAGCCTGGGAGACCGGCTGAAACGCCAGTGGCCGCTGCCCACCGCGCTCGCTTTCCTCGCCTGGTTCATTTTCGCGCCCCAGTGCATCTCCACCATCGCGGTAACGCGGCGGGAGACGAACGGGTGGAAATGGCCGCTTTTCATGGTCGGTTACCTGTTCCTGCTCGCATATGTGGCAGCCGGTATCACTTTCTGGACTGCGAGCGCTGCGGGACTATAAGGGCCGATCAACGCATCGGAGGAATCATGGCAGGCTCGGTCAACAAGGTCATTCTGGTCGGCAATCTGGGTGCCGATCCGGAGGTCAAGAGCTTCCAGAACGGTGGCAAGGTGTGCAACCTGCGGATCGCCACGTCGGAAAACTGGAAGGACCGCACGACCGGGGAGCGCAAGGAGCGCACCGAATGGCATAGCGTCGCGATCTTTTCCGAAGGTCTCGTAGGCGTGGCCGAACGCTTCCTGCGCAAGGGGTCGAAAGTCTATATCGAAGGCCAGTTGCGCACCCGCAAGTGGCAAGACCAACAGGGCAACGACCGTTACACGACCGAAGTCGTGTTGCAGGGTCTGGGTTCGGTCCTGACGATGCTCGACGGTGCGCCCGGCGGTGGCGGCGGTCAGGGCGGCGGCGGGCGCGGCCAGGGTGTGTCCGACTGGAGCGGCGGCTCCAGCGGCTTTGGTGGCGGCGATTATGACGATTTCGGCGGTCAGGGCGGCGGTTCGGGCGGCGGCTATGGCGGCCAGGGCGGTGGACGCTCGCAAGGCGGCGGTAGCGGCAATTTCGGCGGCGGGCGTGCCGGTGGGCCGAATTTCGACAACGATCTGGACGATGAAGTGCCGTTCTGACGCTGTCCCGCCGCGCGGCTAGCCCGGTACGGCACCGCCGTGGCGCCGGGCGCGCGGCGGGCGCCGTTCCCACAGGGAGCGAGCGACGCAGCGGCGTCTGACGGTTTCGCGTTCGATATCCTGCTCAGCGATTCGGTCGTCGCCCATGGCACGTTTGCGCTGCGCATCCAATCCTCAAGCGCCGCGCGAGGCGTAGGAGAAGCTGGAAGGGGATATATTGCGGTCGGCGTAGATGCCTGATCGCTTCCGTCGATGGAAGTGAGCGGAATAATCGACGCGACCGTCCGAGGATAGCGTCCTATATCGGACGCATGTCCAGAATCGAAACCGCCGTCGCCCTGCCCATCCGTCGCATGGTCCACCCCGCCCAGCTTGCCCTGGGCAGCGCCATCGCCCTGTCGGGCGTGGCGCTGCTGCTGATGGGTACGATGCCCCCGCTATAGGATCAGCGAGCCAGTTCCTCGGTCGCGAAAGCGCGAATATGCTCGCGCAGGTCTTCGCGCTCCAGCGACAGGGCCAAATTGGCCTCGATATAGCCCGCCTTCGACCCGCAGTCGAAACGGCGGCCATCGAAAGTGACGCCGTGGAAGGGCTGCTTGCCGATCAGCGATGCCATCGCGTCGGTCAGCTGGATTTCGCCGCCCGCACCCTTTTCCTGCGTCTCGAGGATTTTCATCACGTCGGGCTGAAGGATGTAGCGGCCCGGCAGGATGAGGTTGGATGGCGCGGTGCCGAGCTTGGGCTTTTCGACAAGGCCCTTGACCTGCGTCAACGCGCCATCGCGGGCACCGGGATCGATGACGCCGTAGCTGGGTGTCTGCTCCATCGGGATTTCGAGCGCGCAGACGAGGTTGCCGCCGACCTTTTCATAGGCGTCGACCATCTGCTTCATGCAGCCGCGCCCGGGCGCGCCCTTCATGAATTCGTCGGGCAGCAGGATCGCGAACGGTTCGTCGCCGACGATGTCGCGCGCACACCAGATCGCGTGGCCAAGGCCGAGCGGCTCCTGCTGGCGCAGGAATACGGCATTGCCCGGATCGAGCCGCGTACCCTCCAGCGCCGACAGGTCCTTGCCGCGTTCGCGTTGCGTCACTTCGCATTCGAAGGCGATGTCGAAATAATCCTCGATCGCGCCCTTCCCGCGTCCGGTGACGAAGATCATCTGTTCGATCCCCGCCTCGCGCGCTTCGTCGACGGCATATTGGATCAGCGGACGGTCGACGACGGGAAGCAATTCCTTCGGCACCGCCTTGGTCGCGGGCAGGAACCGCGTGCCGAGGCCGGCTACGGGAAAGACGGCTTTGCGGATACGCTTGGTCAAGGTCGATTCCCCTGTGGACGCAGTTGCATTGTCTTTGCCGCGCCTGCGAGAAAGGTCAAGCGAAGCGGCTGACGCTATCTAGACGGCGAGCAGGCGGGTGGCGATGGTTTCGAGCGCCGCGATTTCCGCTTCGAGTTGATGCAGCGCGATATGCTGGATGTTGTTGCGCCCATCGCGGCAGGTGAAGCCCCCCTCCGCTGGCTGATGAAATCCCTGTATGATGAGCGCGCGAAAACGGTCGATGCGCTGCATGTTGCGCTCGATCTCCGAAATTTCGGTGAGCGCGCTGGCGTTGCGGCGGTCGCGCATGGCGACCATGGTGCGCAATTCGGTCATCAGTTTCGCCATGCTGGGCCGCGTGCGCGCGCCCACGGTGCGGATATCGCCCATCGCCTCGCGCATCAGCCCGATCTTGGTTTCCAGGCTTTGTTCCAGCATCGTCCAGGCGCAAACCAGCCGCCCCACCGCGCAGAGCAGCGCCGCATCCTCCGGCGCGTAATCCGAAACCGTCTTCGTCGTCATGTCAGCAACCAGATGCACACCCACGCTCTTGTCTCCCTCTTGCATGGCGGTGTGCACAGGGCCGGACGGATAAGGCCAGAGCAGGCGGCAAGGCTCCTCGCGCCAGCGGCACGATCCATCGTCAATCGTGCATAATCATCGGCGAAGCGTGGTGCGAAATATCAGAAATCTATCGCGATTCCCTTGCGCTCCCAATCGCCGTAGCGGGTGGGGCTCAGTTCCTCGTCGTTACGCGACGGCGCGTCCAGGGGATCGGGGGCGGGCAGCGGCGGGCTTTTCGAAAGATGCTCGGGCGGCTTCACATGCGCCGGACGCTTGCCGTTGAAAGTTCCCATGGCGGCGGCCTTTTCAAATTGCGGGCGGGGCCGGTCAACCCCATATTCAGCTTGAACCCGCTATCTGGGCGGGGAAGGAGTGTATTGCAAGTGAACGGGATGAAGACGGCCATGCTGCTGGCGGCGCTGACCGCCCTGTTCATGGCGCTGGGCTATACGCTGGGCGGCACCGGCGGGGCGATCGTCGCGCTGCTGGCGGCGGCGGGCATGAACCTCTTCACCTTCTGGAACGCCGACCGCATCGTCCTGTCCATGCACGACGCGCGGGAGGTCGACGCCACCAACGCGCCCGATTTCTACAATCTGGTGCGTGACCTTGCGCAGCGGGCGCAGCTGCCGATGCCGCGCGTCTATATCATCGACCAGGACGCGCCCAACGCCTTTGCGACCGGGCGCAATCCGCAGAACGCCGCCGTCGCCGCGACCACCGGGCTGCTGTCGATGCTGAGCCGCGAGGAGGTGGCGGGCGTGATGGCGCACGAACTGGGCCATGTGAAGCATCGCGACACGCTCATCATGACGATGGTGGCGACGATTGCGGGCGCGATTTCGATGCTGGCGAATTTCGGCCTGTTCTTTCGCGGCGGCGATCGGGAGGGGCATGGCAATATCGCGGGGAGCCTGCTGGCGGTATTGGTCGCCCCCTTCGCCGCGATGATCGTGCAGATGGCGATCAGCCGCACGCGCGAATATGGCGCGGACCGCGCGGGCGCGGAGATCAGCGGGAATCCCCGTGCGCTCGCGTCCGCGCTCGCTCGGATTTCGGGTGCGGCGCAGGCCATCCCCAACCCGGTGGCGGCGCGCAATCCGGCGACGGCACAACTCTACATCGTCCCTACGCATGTGAGCGAGTTGTTCTCGACCCATCCGGCGACGGAAAAGCGCATCGCCGCGTTGCAGGACATCGCAGCGGAGATGGGCGCGCCCGCCCTGGCACCCGCGTCGCGCACGGCATCCGCACTCGCCCCGGTGGCGACGCCGGCCCGCCCCCGCAGCGCGCTGGACCCGCACCGGCGCTGACGAAGGACGGTTGCTTTTGGCCGGGATTGGCCTAACCGCCTGCCCATGCCCAGCCGCCGCCCCGCCCCCCGCCCCGAAGACGTCCCCGGCCTGCCCGCCCGCCGCGCGGCGCTGAAGCTCCTCGACGCGGTGCTGCGGCGCGGCGAACCGCTGGAACAGGCGCTGCACGGCGCGGGACAGGGATTGCCGCGGGAAGACCGGGCGCTGACCCATGCCATCGCGGCCGAGGTGCTGCGCCACTTGCCCGACCTGGACGCCCTGATCGACGGAGCGACAAGGCAGGTGCTGCCCGACGACGCGAAGGCACGGATGGTGCTGCGCATCGCGCTTGCCCAGACGTTGAAGCTCGACACGCCGCCCCATGCCGCGATCGCGACCGCTCTCCCTTTGGTGGACGGCGGGCCCCGCAAGCTGGTGCATGGCGTGTTCGGCACCGTGACCCGTGCGACACCGATCCTGCCCGATCCGCCGACGCTCCCCGTCGAGGTGGCGGACCGGTGGGCCGCGCAATGGGGCGAAGCGATGCCGCAGGCGGCAGCGCGCGCCTATGCGGTGAGGCCGCCGGTGGACATCAGCTTGCGCGACGCAAGCGAGACAGCGACGTGGACAGTTCGAACGGGGGGCGCTTCTTTCGCGCCCGGCCATGTCCGCCTGCCCGAAGGGGTCGCGATCCCCGACCTTCCCGGCTTTGCCGAAGGGGCATGGTGGGTGCAGGATATCGCGGCATCCTGCGCCGCGCGGCTGCTGGGCGGCGGGGGCGGGCGCACCGCGCTCGACCTGTGCGCCGCGCCCGGCGGCAAGACGATGCAGCTGGCCGCAGCGGGATGGCAGGTGACGGCGGTGGACCAGTCGAAGAAGCGGCTGGAGCGATTGTCCGAAAATCTGGCGCGCACACGGCTGGACGCACAGGCGGTGCAGGCGGACCTGCGCCAGTGGCAACCGGATGCGCCGGTCGACGCGATCCTGCTCGACGCGCCCTGTTCGGCGACGGGAATCTACCGCCGCCATCCCGACGTGCTCCATCGCATCGGCCCGCGCCAGATCGCTGAGCTGGCGGAATTGCAGACCGAACTGCTGGCCCGTGCGGCCGGGTGGCTGAAGCCGGGCGGGCGGATCGTCTATGCCACCTGTTCGCTCGAACGGGCGGAGGGGGAGGATCAGGTAGAACGCTTCCTGAAAGATCGCGGCGACTTCGCGCTGGCGACGCCCGAAGCGGGCGCCCTGCCGGACGGCATCGCGCCCACGCCCGAGGGGTGGCTGCGCACCCTGCCCGATACGCTGGCGGCGCAGGGCGGCACCGATGGCTTCTTCATCGCCGCCCTGACAAAAAGACCGTAGAGATTGTTAACCCCGCTTCGGTTAGGGTCACCGCCGTAACGAAAGGGGTTCTCATGCGTCCGGTCGAACCGCTACCGCTGCACCATAGCTGGCCGCTGTTCGATCTGCGCGCGCATCTTTCGACCGCCGCGCTCGACCCGGATGCAGCGGAGCATGAGGAGGCGCTGGCGGAACGCGGGCTGGGCCTGTGGCGGTGCGACCTTGCCGACAACCGATTGAGCTGGAGCGTGGGGGTTTACGACCTGTTCGGGCTGGAACGCGGATCGCCGGTCGACCGATGCCGGGCGGCCGCGCTCTATACCCCGGATTCGCGCGATGCCATGGAGCGGCTGCGTGCCTATGCGATCGGCCACAAGCGCGGCTTCACGCTGGACGTCGACATCGACCGGGCGGACGGCGGGCGCTGCGCGATGCGCCTTGTCGCAGCGCCCGTGCTGGACGCGCAGGGAGACGTGATCGCACTGCACGGGGCAAAGCAGCTCCTGCCCCGCGACGCCGCACCTTCGCGCGGGCTGGCGCCGGCCATTTTCGTCATGCTTTGAACAGGTTGGGCAGGCGCGGGCCGCCCACGTTCGGATCGCCGAAAATCCTCGTTGCCCTCTGCCCGGACGGGCACTAAGGCGAACGGTCACATGACCTGTCCTGTCCTCATTTCCCCATCCATCCTCTCCGCCGATTTCGCACGGCTGGGCGAGGAAGTCCGCGCCATCGACGAAGCCGGTTGCGACTGGGTGCATATCGACGTGATGGACGGGCATTTCGTGCCCAACATCACCATCGGCCCGGCGGTGGTGAAGGCGCTGCGCCCGCACACGCAAAAGCCGTTCGACGTGCACCTCATGATCTCTCCGGTGGACCTTTATATCGACGCCTTCGTGAACGCGGGCGCCGACATCGTCACCGTCCATCCCGAAGCGGGGCCGCATATCCACCGCACCGTCCAGCACATCAAGTCGCTGGGCGTGAAGGCAGGCGTGGTGCTGAACCCCGGCACCCCGGCCAAGATGTTGGATTATCTGATCGACGACGTCGACCTGATCCTGGTCATGAGCGTCAATCCCGGGTTCGGCGGGCAGAGCTTCATCCCCAACCAGTTGCGCAAGATCGAGGCGATCCGCAAGATGATCGAGAAGTCGGGCCGTGACATCCGCCTTCAGGTGGACGGCGGCATCGATCTTTCGACCGCGCCGCAGGCGATTGCGGCGGGCGCGGACGTGCTGGTCGCCGGCACGGCGACCTTCCGTGGCGGGCCGGGCGCCTATGCCGACAATATCCGGGCGCTGCGGGGCGGGTGAACGAGGCGCGCCGCCTCCCCGCCCGCAAGGGCCAGAGCCCTGCCGCCGAGCCGGAAGAGGACGGCATCGAGCAGGGCAAGCGGCTCATCCGCGTCGCGGATGACAAGGGGCTGTCGCTGGCGCAGCGGATCGCCAACCAATTCTACTTGCTCAGCTGGAAGACGCCGATCCACGGGCGGCGGCTTAAGGGCAAATATCCGCTGAAGCTGCTCGCCGTGCCTGACGACGCGGTGCCCGGGGACGCGCGGGCGGGCGCGGCGTTGCGGGCGGGCTACCTGCTGTTCCGGGGGCAGAAGCAGATTATCGCCTCGCTCGACTTCGCGCGGCTCGATCTGCCTTCTCCCTTTGCCGACTATCTGCACAGCTTCCGCTGGCTGCGCGATCTGGCCGCGAGCGCCAGCCGGGAACAGGGCGCGCCGATTGCCGAAAGCATCATGCGCAAATGGCTGGAGGCGCACGCCGAAACGCCGAGCGAACCGGCATGGCGCGCCGACAATGCAGGATGGCGGCTGCTGTTCTGGACCGCGCACGCGCCGCTGATCCTGTCTTCGAGCGACCTTGTCTATCGATCTCTGGTGCTGAACTGCATCGCGCGCACCGCCCGGCATCTCGACCGCAGTGCCGACAAGGGGCCGATGGGCCTGCCGCGCCTTGCCGCGTGGGGCGGCATTCTGGCCGCCGCGCTGCTGATCCCCGGCGGCGAAGCGCGGCGCGTCTTCGGCGAAGCGGGGATGAAGCGCGCAATCGACAGCGGCTTCCATGGCGATGGCGGCATCGTGTCGCGATCGCCGCTGGCGCAGATGGAAGCGGTGATGCTGCTGACCATGGTGCAGGCGGTGTATCAGGTGCGGCGGGAAACGCCCCCGCCCTGCATCGGCGACGCGCTGGCGCGCGCGGTTCCCGCGCTGCTGGGCCTTGCTCATGGCGACGGCGGCCTTGGCAACTGGCAGGGTGCGGGCGCGATTGCCCCCGACACCGTGCGCGCGGTGGTGGAGGCGAGCAGGGTGCGCGCCCGCCCGCTGCGGCAGGCGCGCGACTGGGGGTATCAGCGGATCGCGGCGGGCGCGACCGTCGTGCAGGTCGATGCCGCGCCGCCGCCGGTCGCGCATCTGGCGGCGGCTGGCTGCGCGTCCACCGGCGCGATCGAGATCAGCGACGGGCCGCAACGCCTGATCGTCAATTGCGGGGGCGCGGCGCTGGAAGGCGCATGGGTGCCGCGCGACCTGGCGCAGGGGTTGCGCACCACGGCAGCGCACAGCACGCTGGTGCTCAACGATAGCAATTCGACCGCGCTGCAGCCCGACGGAACGCTGGGCAAGGGCGTGACCGAGGTCGAACTGACCCGGCAGGAAATGGACAATGGCAGCCGCATCGACATCAGCCATGACGGCTATGTCCGGCGGCTGGGCTATGTCCACCGCCGGCTGCTGATGGTGAGCGGCGACGGGCGCGAGGTGCGGGGCGAGGATATGCTGACGCCCGCCGAACGCCGCCGCAAGCCGGTGCGCCAGCCGGTGCAGCTGCGCTTCCATCTCGCGCCCGGCGTCGAACCCACGCTGACCGCCGACAGCCAGGGCGCGGTGCTGCGCATCGACAGCGGCACGATGTGGCAGTTCCGCACCGGGGCAGGCATGCTCGCCGTCGAGGAAGGCCTGTGGGTCGACGGCGACGGACGACCGCATCCCACGCGCCAGCTGGTGGTGAGCGCCGAGGCGCTGCCGGGCGGGTCCAATATCGGCTGGTTGTTCAAGCGGATGGGTTGAGGGCAGACTGGTCGTGACGGTCGGTTAACGGTTGGTCGCTAGGGTTCGCAGCCATGCCCGGTAGCCATCCCTCGCCATCCAATTCCCCGTTTTCCGGTCCCGCACGGCGCATCGGCTGGATCGCGGTCGCGCTCAGCGTGCCGGGCGCGGTGACGGTCGTCCTCGCCAGCGGCATGCGTACCGTCGCCCAGAGTTTCCTGCCGGTCGGCCTGCCCGCCATCCTGCTGTTGGCAGCCCACATCGTCTATGCGCGCTGGCGGCCCGATCCCCGTGTCGTCGACGCGACCGGCCTTATGGCGATGATGATCCTCGCCTGCATGCTGGCGGCGGTGATCAGCCATGCAGGATTGCGCCTGCGCTTTCCTTACGTTGACGAGAGTCTTGCAGCCGCCGACCGGGCCATGGGGTTCGGCACGCCTCGCCTTGCCCTGAAGCTGGCCCTGAGTCCAGTCTGGGGCAACTGGCTGGCAGCGGCCTATGTCAGCAGCTTTCCAGCTGCCTTTCTGCTGGCGCTGGCGCTGTCTCTAACCCAGCGGGCGGAGCGCGCATGGGAACTGGCGGCGGCCTTTAGCGCGTGCATTCTGGCGGCGGCGGCGGCATCGGTTTTCTGGCCCGCCATTGGCAGCATGGTGTATCATGCCGTCGACGGAACGAAGGGATTGCCCCCCGGCAGCGGAAACTACCACCTCGCTGCCGTCGCCTATTACCGGTCCGGCGACGCACCCTCGCTCGACATGGCTCGGTTCAGCGGCATCGTCACGATGCCGTCCTTTCACATGATCCTGGCACTGATCGTCCCATTCGCCCTGCGCGGAACGGGATGGCCGTTTCAGGCAGCGCTGCTGTGGTGCGCAGTCGTCACCCTGTCCACCATCGGCATCGGCGGGCATTATGTCGTCGACCTGATCGCGGGCGTGGTGTTGTGGGCCGGGGTCGCCTGGTGCACGCGGGGCTGTATTTTTCCCGAAGGGACGCTTAAGGGACCGCGCAACGCCGTCCTGTCCGTGCCCTAAGAGAAAGCCTTTCCATGACCGACGTGACCATCAAGCGCGCCCTTCTGTCCGTGTCCGACAAGACGGGGCTGGTGGAATTGGGCAAGGCGCTCGGCGCGCATGGGGTGGAACTGGTGTCGACCGGCGGCACGGCGAAGGCGCTGCGCGAGGCGGGGCTTGTCGTCATGGACATTTCGGACCTCACCGGTTTCCCCGAAATGATGGACGGGCGGGTCAAGACGCTGCACCCCAAGGTGCATGGCGGCCTGCTCGCCGTGCGGAACAATGCCGAGCATGTGGCGTCGATGGACGAACATCGGATCGGCGCGATCGACCTTGTCGTCGTCAACCTCTATCCCTTCGCCGCGACGGTCGCCAAGGGCGCCGAGCGCGAGGAGATCATCGAGAATATCGATATCGGCGGCCCGTCGATGGTCCGCTCCGCCGCCAAGAATCACGAAAGCGTGGCGATCCTGACCGATCCCGCCGACTATGCCCGCCTGATCGCGGAGATGGGCGAGAAGGGCGGCGCGACCAGCTATGACTTCCGCCGGATGCTCGCGGCCAAGGCCTATGCCGCGACCGCCGCCTACGATGCGACGATCGCCAGCTGGTTCGCCTTCGCCGATCAGGGCGTGACGTTCCCCGAAAGCCTGTCGGTATCGAACCGGCTGGGCGCGACCCTGCGCTACGGCGAAAACCCGCACCAGTCCGCCGCACTCTACCTGCCGACCGGGCCGTCCGCCAACGGCATCGCGCAGGCGCGGCAGGTGCAGGGCAAGGAACTGTCCTACAATAACTACAACGACGCGGACGCCGCGCTGGAGCTGGTGAGCGAGTTTCGCGACGGGCCGCCCACCGTGGTGATCGTCAAGCACGCCAACCCGTGCGGCGTGGCGACCGGCGAGACGCTGATCGAAGCCTATGAGGCTGCGCTTGCCTGCGATAGCGTGTCCGCGTTCGGCGGCATCATCGCGGTCAACCGCCCGCTCGACGGGCCGACCGCCGAAGCGATCAGCGGCATCTTCACCGAAGTGGTCGCCGCGCCCGACGCGGACGAGGATGCAAGGGCGATCTTTGCGAAAAAGAAGAATCTGCGCCTGCTGCTGACCGGCGACCTGCCCGATCCGGCGCGTCCGGGCCTTCAGATGAAGAGCATCGCGGGCGGAATGCTGGTGCAGAGCCGCGACAACGGACGGGTGACGCGCGACCAGCTCAAGGTCGTGACGCAGCGCCAGCCGACCGAGCAGGAGGTGAAGGATTGCCTGTTCGCCTGGACGGTGGCGAAGCATGTGAAGTCGAACGCCATCGTCTATGCCCGTGACGGCAGCACCGCAGGGGTGGGCGCGGGCCAGATGAACCGCCTCGAATCGGCGCGCATCGCCGCGTGGAAGGCGAAGGACGCAGCGGAAAAGGCGGGCTGGGACACGCCGCGCACGGTCGGTTCGGCGGTCGCGTCCGACGCCTTCTTCCCCTTTGCCGACGGATTGCTGGCGGCGGTCGAGGCCGGTGCGACGGCCGTGATCCAGCCGGGCGGTTCGATTCGCGACGACGAAGTGATCGCGGCGGCGGACGAGGCGGGGCTGGCCATGGTCTTCACCGGGATGCGGCATTTCCGGCACTAAGTCGTTGATCTGCCTGCCCGGCTGATCTTCGCATTCGCAAAAAGCGCGGAAATCAGCCATTTTCCGCCAAGTGGCCTCTTTTCAAGCACGGGGCGTGCACTTATTTAGAGCGCGACCCTGCTTCCATGTCAGACGTGGGGCGAACTTCGTTCGACAGGAGACCTTGGATGACCAACAAGATGCTGGCGGCGCTGGCCGCCACCCTCGCCCTTTCCCTTCCCGGCGTCGCGAGCGCGGGCAGCACCGACATGGACGTGATCGTCGATGGCAGCACCGGATCGCAGACGCGGTCGATGACGGTGTCGCTGACCGACCTCAACCTTGCGAATCGGTCCGACCTGCGCCGCGCCGACTATCGCCTGATCCGTGCGTCCAAGCAGGTGTGCGGTTACATGAGCGGGTCGATCATGCCGGTGACCGAGGATTATCGTACCTGTTACGGCAGCGCGATCGACAGCGCGCGCAACGATCTCAACACGCTCGCGCAGCGCATGGGCTGACACCCCCGCGTCACGCGGTGGATCAAGGGCCGTCCCGCATCGTCGGGGCGGCCCTTTGGCGTTTTGCCGACGGCATCATCCTTACCGGCCATTAACCAGTCCTTAGAGGATTTCCTTCACTCCGGCAGACATGAAGGACAAGCCCGAGGACCCGTCTGTGATGCCGCGCACCGAACGCCCTGTGGATGCCGCCGTGGATGTCGCCATCATCGGCGCGGGACCGGCGGGACTGACCGCCGCCTATCTGCTGACCAAGCAGGGGCTGTCGGTCACCGTGATCGAAAAGGATCCGACCTATGTCGGTGGGATCAGCCGCACGGTGGAACGGGACGGATTCCGGTTCGACATCGGCGGGCACCGGTTCTTTTCCAAATCGCAGCAGGTCGTGGACCTGTGGAACGAGATCCTGCCGCACGACTTCATCCAGCGTCCGCGCATGAGCCGCATCTATTACGAGGGCAAATTCTACAGCTATCCGCTGCGCGCGTTCGAGGCGTTGTGGAACCTCGGTCTGTGGCGTTCGACGCTGTGCATGGCGAGCTTTGCCAAGGCGAAACTCTTTCCCAACCGCCATGTCCGCTCGTTCCAGGACTGGACGGTGAATGCGTTCGGCCACCGGCTGTTCTCGATCTTCTTCAAGACCTACACCGAAAAGGTATGGGGGATGCCATGCGACGAAATGTCGGCGGACTGGGCGGCGCAGCGGATCAAGGGGCTTTCGCTGTGGGGCGCGGTCACCGACGGCCTCAAGCGCAGCCTTGGCCTGAACAAAAAGCCCAATGACGGCATGGCGACCAAGACGCTGCTGGAAACCTTCCGCTATCCCCGCCTCGGCCCCGGCATGATGTGGGACGCGGCGCGCGATCATGTGGTGGCGGGCGGCAACCGGGTGCTGATGGGGCACAGCTTCAAGCGGCTGGAAGAGGATCGCGCGAACGGACGGTGGCGACTGGTGGCGCAGGGGCCGGACGGCGACGTCGCGATCGACGCCGCGCATGTCATTTCCTCGGCGCCCATGCGTGAGCTTGCGGCGCGCATCCATCCCCTGCCCGCGTCGCTCCCTGCGGCGATGGACCTTAAATATCGTGATTTCCTGACCGTCGCGCTGATGGTGAAGGGCGAAGACATCTTTCCCGACAACTGGATCTACATTCACGATTCCAAGGTGCAGGTCGGCCGTATCCAGAATTTCCGCAGCTGGTCGCCCGAAATGGTGCCCGACCCGAGCCTCGCCTGCGTCGGCCTCGAATATTTCTGTTTCGAGGGCGACGGACTGTGGGCCTCTGCCGACGACGACCTGATCGCGCTCGCGACGAAGGAAATGGCGATCCTCGGCCTGTGCCGACCCGACGATGTCGTGGGCGGCGCTGTGGTGCGGCAGGAAAAGGCCTACCCCGTCTATGACGACGCCTATGCCGCCAACGTGCTGGCGATGCGCACCGAGCTGGAAGCACGCTATCCGACGCTGCACATGGTGGGGCGGAACGGGATGCACCGGTACAACAACCAGGATCATGCGATGATGACGGCGATGCTGACCGTCCGGAACATCGTCGCGGGCGCGCGCATCCATGACGTGTGGCAGGTCAACGAAGATGCCGAATATCATGAAGCGGGCGACGAAGGGCAGATCGGCGGACAAAGTGCCGACGCCGATGCGCAGGCCGCGCTCGGCAGCGTGCGCGCCGTGCCCGAGCGGCTTCGGGCCGCCTGATCCCATGGCGAAGGCGATGGCGATCGTCCTGATGCGGATGACCTTCGCCCGCTATCTGCTGGCGAGCGTCTGCGCACTCGCGTGCGATTTTCTGGTCTTCATGGCCATGTCCCGCGCGGGGCTGTGGCCGATGGGCGCGGCGGCGGGCGGCTATTGCGCCGGCCTGCTGGTCCATTGGCTGCTGAGCGTCCGCTTCGTATTCCTCCGCGATGCCGACGCGTCGCCCGCCCAATGCGCGGGGTTCGCGCTGAGTGCGCTCGCCGGGCTGGCGGTCACCACCGTCCTTGTCGGCGGCCTCACCGCCATCGGCCTGCCGCCCGCCACGGCCAAGGCGCTGGCGGTGCCGGTGAGCTTCCTCGCCGTCTATGCGATCCGCCGCTATGGCGTCTTTGCGCGCGCCTGACGTGCGGACCGCCGCCCCGCGCGCGCTGATCGCGTGGCTGCTGTGCTGCGCGGCGATGCTGTGGCTGTTCCGGGGCGCATATCCAACGTTCGGCTTCAAGGATCCGGACGATGCGATGCGGCTGGCGCAGGTGCGCGACTGGCTGGCGGGGCAGGCGTTCTGGGACGTGAGCCAGCATCGGGTGAACCCGCCCATCGGCGGCCCGATGCACTGGAGCCGCATCGTCGACATGCCCATCGCCGCAATCATCCTGATGCTGCGCCCGCTTATGGGTGCGACCGGGGCGGAACTGGTCGCGATGATCGCAACGCCGCTGTTGCTGCTGGGCGGGCTGGCCACGGCGATCTTCGTCGCGGCGCGCCGGCTGGCGGGAGCGCAGGTAGCGCTGGGCGCTGTCCTGCTGCTGTGCGTGACGCCGACCATCCTCGTCCAGTTCACGCCGCTGCGCATCGACCATCATGGGTGGCAGATCATGCTGGCGGCGGTCGCGCTGGCAGGCGCGCTGGACGCACGCACGGGGCGCGGCGGGATGGTCGCCGGGATCGCACTGGCGGTCTGGCTCCAGATTTCGAGCGAGGCGCTGCCCTATGCGGCGTTGCTGGGCGCGCTGTTCGCGCTGCGCCACTGGATCGACCGGGACGAATCGAAACGCTTCGTCGCCTATGCCGCGACGCTCGGGGGATGCGCGCTGCCGCTGCTCGTCCTGCTGCGGGGACCGGGGGCAGCGCTGATCCGCTTTTGCGATGCCCTGTCCTACGCCTATGTCTGGCCGCTGGCCGCGATGGCGGTCGCGGTTCCGGTGGCGGCCCGGATCGTCGGGCTGGGCAGCGCCACGCGTCGCCTGGCGATCGCGATGCTCGGCGGGGGCGTTGCGGTCGCGCTCTTCGCGATCACGGGCGGGCCGTGCGTCACCGGCGATCCCTTCGCCGCGCTCGGCCCGGTCGCCTATCGTTTATGGTATCTCCAGGTGATGGAGGGTCGCCCGATCTGGGAACAGACCCGCGCATTGCAGGGCCTGATCCTGCTGCCCGCGCTGGTCGGCATGGCAGCCACGCTGGCGGCGGCCCGCTGCGCGCGGGGAGGCGAGCGGGCGCGCTGGCTGGTGACCGCCGCGCTGCTGGCGGGGGCGGCGGCGGTGTCGGTGATGGTGATGCGCGCCTTGTCGGTCGCGCATGTCTTCGCACTGCCCGGCATCGCCTGGGCGATCCTTGCCGCATTTCGCCGGGCGCAAGCGGACAGTCGGGCGACCGTGCGTGTGCTGGGATCGGTGGCGCTGGTCATGCTGACCCCGGTGGGGCTGTGTTCGGCCTGGGCGGCGCTGGCGTCGAAGGACGATGGGGCCGAGCGGCCTGCGGTCAACTGCCGCGCGGCGCAGGTGCTGGCACCGCTCAGGGCGCTACCGCCCGCAACGCTGTTCGCGCCCATCGACATGGGGCCGGATATCCTCGTGCAGACGCACCACAATGTCATCGGCACGGCGCATCACCGCAACGCGGTGGGCATCACGGCGGTGATCGACGGGTTCGTCGATGCGCCGGACGCCGCCCGTGCGGTCATCGGCCGGACGAGCGCCGCCTATGTCGTGGGGTGCGAGGGCCTTAACGAGAACAGGATTTACGCGAAGGACAATCCACGCGGGCTGGCGGCGATGCTGGAACGGGGCGTCGTGCCCGGCTGGCTGGAGCCGGTGCCGGTGAAGGCTCCCCTGCGGCTCTACCGTATCAGGCGGGAGTGAAAGCCATGGCGACACCGTTCATGCAATAACGCTTGCCGGTGGGCTTCGGGCCGTCATCAAAGACATGACCCAGATGCCCGCCACAGCGCGCGCAATGCACCTCGGTACGGGCATAGCCGAGGTCCAGGTCGCGACTCGTCGCGACCGCCCTGGGCAGCGGCGCCCAGAAGCTGGGCCAGCCGGTGCCGCTGTCGAACTTGGTTGTCGAGCCGAACAGCTTCTGCGCGCAGCCCGCGCAGGAAAAGACGCCCTTGCGATGCTCCCGGTTGAGCGGGCTGCTGTCGGGATATTCGGTCGCCTGCTGCCGCAACACCTTATAGGCCCAGGGGCTGAGCTTCTTGCGCCATTGCGCGTCGGTGAGAGTGTAGGGATAGGCGGCTTCCGCCTCGCCGGGCAGGAACTGCCAGAGCGCAAGCGCGCCCGCGCCGCTTGCAAGCCCGCCAAGAAAATGCCGCCGGTTCATGATAGGGCTCCTACGCCGTTCAGCCTGTCGCGGGCCTGAACAGATTCGTCCACCAACGCCCGCCCGACTGCATCACATGCCGGCGGAATAGGACGACGCCGACGCGGATGATGAAGCCGACGAATAACGCCTGCCATAGCAGCGCGAGAAGGTGCGGCCAGAGCGCGGCGTCCTGCGCCGCGCGCACGATCATGGCGAAGGGCGAACTCCACGGGAAGATGCAGGCGGCGACCTCCGCCGTCGATCCGGGATGTTCCACCGCATAGCTGGCGAACAAGAAGATCAGCATCTGCCCCATGGTGATCGGCATGTTGAGCGTCTGCACTTCGCGCACCGTTGCCGCCTGGGCTCCGATGCCGAGGAACAGCGACCCCAAAAGCGTGTAGGCCATCGCGAAATAGAGGATGGCGAGGAGAAGGAACGCGGGCCAGCCGACTGCGGGCGCAGGCAGGGCCGAAGGCTGGCCGCCGAGCGCTGCGAAGACGGCGAAGGCCGTGCCGCCCCAAAAGGCGATGCCCACGAAGCTCATCGCCAGCATCGCCATCAGCTTGCCGAGGAAGATCGCGTCGATCGGCACGGCGGCGGCGAGAATCTCGATGATCTTGTTCGTCTTTTCCTCCACCAGATTGGACAGGATCATGCCCGCCAGCAGGATGGTGAGGAAGAACATGATGACCTGCGCCACGCGACCGACGAGCAGTCGGCCCTGCGCCTGCGCGCCGAGGCTGGTGGCGACTTCCTGCCGCTCGACCGCGACGAAGCGCAGCGTCCGCTCGGCCAGGGCGGCGGTGGAAAGCAGGCTCACATCGCCTTGCAGCCGGTCGAGATCCTCCGCCTTGCCCGTCAGCCGGGGGCGGGACAAAGTGCCGGTGAGCACCGCCACGGCCCCGTTGCCGGGCCGGGCGAGCAGGCCGCGCGGATCGTCGGTGGGAGCGATCAGGCGGACGCGGGCAATCGCCTTGTCGCCCATGCGTTCGACGAGACGCGTATGGGCGCGACCGATCGCGGCATTGTCCCGCGCCGACATGGCGACGCTTATCACGGGGCGAAGGTCGGTGCTGCTGATCTTGTCGCCGAGGCCGCCGAAGGCGAAACCGATGAGGATCGGCAGCAGAGGGCCGAGCAAGAAGAAGAGGAACGTGCGGGAGAACACGACGGCGGTGAAATCCCGCCGGGCGATGACGAGGGCGGCGCGCCACAATGCGCTCATGCGGCGTCCTCCTGCGGGCGGGCATCCATCGCCCGCGCAGCGTCGGGACCGGCGATGGCGACGAAGGCGTCATGCAGCCCGGGCCGTTCGATCGACAGGCTTTCGATCCCGGCCGAATTGTCGATCAGCGCCCGCAGCAGCGGCTCTATCCCCCCGTCAGGGAGCGTGAAATGCCATGCACCGTCCTGCGCCACGGTGTCGGACGGCAGGGCGCGCCGCCATGCGCCGTCGACGGCGTGGGTGCGCAGCCGCACCTGCGGACGCAGACGGTCGCGCGCCTGCGCGGGCGTGCCCTCGAACCGGATGCGCCCGCCCGCGACGATGGCGATGCGTTCGCATAAACGTTCGGCATGGGCGATGACATGCGTGGAAAAAAGGATGGTGACGCCGCGCCTGGCCTGTTCGCGAATCAGCGCCTCCAGCTTTTCCTGGTTGATGGCGTCGAGACCGGAAAAGGGTTCGTCCAGTACGATGAGGCGGGGTTCGTGGACGATGGTGCCGAACAGCTGCACGGTCTGCGCCATCCCCTTGGACAGTTGGCGAACCGGTTTTTCGACGGATGCGCCCATGCCGTGCGTCTCCAGCATCGCCTTCGCCCGCCTGCGCCCCTCGGCCAGCGGCAGGCCGCGCAGCGCGCCCATGAAGGCGATCGCCTCGAACGCCTTCATCGAGGGGTAGAGGCCCCGCTCCTCCGGCAGATAGCCGACCTGCGGCGCCATGCGCAGCGGCTGGTCCGCGCCCAGCAGGGTGCGGTGGCCCTCGTCGGGATCGACGATGCCGAGCAGCGTGCGCAGCAGCGTGGTCTTGCCCGCGCCATTGGGGCCGAGAATGCCGTAGATGGTGCCGGCGGGCACCGCGATGTCGATACCGTCCACCGCACGGAAGCCGCTGAAAATCTTGACAAGGCCATGGCCTTCGACCGCGTTTCCGGGGTAGGGAGCTGCCGCAGGGGCCGGTGTGTCGCCGATCATTCCGCCCTGATAAGCTGGACCCGTGCCCGTGCCTATAGAAACATTGGAACAGCGGCTGAAAAGCGAGGCAGCGCGCTTGGGCTTCGCCGCGTGCCGGATCGCGACCGCCGACGCCGCGCCGGGCGCCGGGCAGCGGCTGCGCGCGTGGCTGGACGCAGGGCATCATGGCGACATGCTGTGGATGGAGGACCGGGCGGAGCAGCGCGGTTCGCCCAAGGGGCTGTGGCCCGACGTGCGCAGCGTCGTGATGCTGGGCATGAGCTATGCCCCTAGGCGCGATCCGCTGGCGCTCGCCCACGTGCCCGACCGTGCGCGGGTATCGGTGTATGCGCAGGGAAAGGATTATCACGATGTGGTCAAGAAGGCGCTGAAGGCGCTTGCCCGCTGGCTGGTGGAGCAGCAGGCGGGCAGCCTCAAGGTGTTCGTGGACACAGCCCCCGTCATGGAAAAGCCGCTGGCGCAGGGTGCGGGCCTTGGCTGGCAGGGCAAGCACAGCAACCTCGTTAGCCGGGACCATGGCAGCTGGCTGTTCCTGGGGGCGATCTATACCGAAATCGTCCTGGAACCCGACGGCCCGGAACGCGACCATTGCGGCAGTTGTACCGCCTGCCAGGCCGCCTGCCCGACCGACGCCTTTCCCGCGCCCTATGTGGTCGATGCGCGGCGCTGCATCTCCTACCTCACCATCGAACATAAGGGGCCGATCCCGCACGACCTGCGCGCAGGGATCGGCAATCGCGTCTACGGCTGCGACGATTGCCTGGCGGTGTGCCCGTGGAACAAGTTCGCGGACCATGCGGCGGCGAACAGGGCATTCGTCGGGCGTGCGGAACTGGCCGCGCCCGCCATCGCCGACCTGCTCGACCTTGACGACGCGGCGTTCCGGGAGATTTTCGCCGGATCGCCGATCAAGCGGATCGGGCGCAACCGCATGGTGCGCAATGCCGCCATCGCGGCGGGCAACAGCGGCGACGCGGGGCTGATCCCACGCCTTGAGGCTTTGTTGGACGACGCCGATCCGGTGGTGGCGGAAGCGGCGCGATGGGCGGTGGAGCAGCTGGCGGGCGCGGGCTATTTCGCCTGAAGCGCGGTCGCACACCCTGCGGGATCGACATCGGCCCCGGCAGGCGTGCGCGCGTCGACATGCGTCACCACCGGC
This sequence comes from Sphingobium sp., assembly GCF_003248505.1. Taxonomy (GTDB): domain Bacteria; phylum Pseudomonadota; class Alphaproteobacteria; order Sphingomonadales; family Sphingomonadaceae; genus Sphingobium. The sequence goes on along the minus strand of NZ_QFOA01000003.1, from coordinate 90,182 downwards.
TCCCGCCCCTGCGCGGGCGCGTAGAGATAGGCGTCGAGCACGCAGCGCCCGTTCGCGAATTGCAGCTTGCGTACGGTCGTTTCGCGAATGTCGAGGCGGGGCTGTCCGAACAGGCGGGTCAGCGCCTTCGCGTCCGACCCCATGAGCGGCCCCTGTTTCAGGAACGCGCTGGCGGGCGGACCGGCGGGCGGGGGCGTATAGCCGGTGGCAGGCACCACGCCGCCGCAGGCCGCAAGAGGCGCGAGCAGCAGGATGGGAGCGAGGCGGGATGGGATCATGGCCGTGTCTTTCGCCCGAGCAGCATGTGCACCGCCATAGCCGCGCTGAAGACGGGCGCAAGCAGGTTGACCAGCGGAACGAGGAACAGAAGCGCCGAGACGAGCCCCATGAGCCACCGGCCGGTGCGGGAAACCGGCGCCAGCGCGGGATGGCGCGGTTCGACCAGATCGGCCATGTCGCGCCCGAGCAGGTAGGCGTTGAGGGCGAGGAACAGCCCGACCGTACCGATCCCCGTCACCAGCAGCACGAGATAGGCGGGCAGCGCCAGCAGGTTCCAGCCGACGGTCCGGCGCAGCGATGCCAGCGCGAGCCGCACGCTGCGCCCCCATCCGACAGGCCGCGCGGCGACATGCGGGTAATCGGCGCGCTCCACAGCCTCGACGATGTCGTCCGCGAACAGGCTCATCACCGCCATCGCCGTCGCGCGGAACAGCAGCCACCCCGCCGCGACCAGCGCCAGCGCCGTGGCGGTCGCTTCCGCCGCGCTCCCGCCGCCCCAGCCGAGCCAGAGGCGCAGGCCATGGACAACCGCCCACAATCCGCCCGCTAGCGCTGCGAAGAGCAGCAGCGTCAGCAACAGCGTCTTGCCCAGCAGGCGCAGGGCCGCCGCCTGGAAGATCGAGGGGACGGCGCGCAAGGCAGCGTGGAGGACCATGACCCATCCTATCCCCCCGCCTGCCGCCCCCGTCAATCAGCGGCGTTGCGCCGGTCCGCCCCCGTCGGTAGAGACAGCGAAATTTTTCTCCCTTTTCCGAAGGACCTCGCGTGACCGCTTCCGCCCCTACCCTCGACGTCGTCGCCATCGGCAATGCCATCGTCGATGTCCTCGCCCGCAGCGACGACGCGTTCCTCGCCGAACATGCGCTCACCAAGGGGGGCATGCAGTTGATCGACGCGGAAATGGCCGAAACGCTGTATGCCGACATGCCCCAGGCGAAGGAGATCAGCGGCGGATCGGCGGCGAACACGCTGGCCGGGCTGGCTGCGCTGGGCAAGGCGTGCGGTTTCATCGGACAAGTGAACGACGACCAGCTGGGCGCGGTATTCGCGCATGACGTGCGCGCGCTCGGCATCCGGTTCGACACGCCTGCGGTGCAGGGCGATGTGCCGACCGCCCGCTGCCTGATCCTGGTGACACCCGACGCGCAGCGGACGATGAACACGTTCCTCGGCGCGTCGCAATTCCTGCCCGAAGACGCGCTCGACCTCGACATGATCCGGTCTGCGGGCATCCTCTACCTGGAAGGGTATCTGTGGGACCCCGAACAGCCGCGCGCGGCGATGCGCGCCGCCATCGACGCGGCGCGGGACGCGGGGCGCAAGGTCGCCTTCACCCTGTCCGACAATTTCGTGATCGACCGGCATCGCGCCGATTTCATCGACCTGATCGAACAGGGGCTGATCGACATCCTCTTTTCCAACGAAGGTGAGATCCGTTCGCTGGCGGAGGTCGAGGATTTCGACGGCGCGCTGTCGCGCTTTGCCGGCAAGGTGCCGGTGCTGGTGTCGACGCGGGGCGAACGGGGCGCGGTGGCGATCGTCGATGGCGTGCGGTATGAAGCGCCCGCCGCGCCGGTCAGCCAGATCGTCGACACGACAGGGGCAGGCGACCTGTTCGCCGCCGGGTTCCTCGCCGCGCATATCGAAGGGCGTTCGGTCGAGGATTGCCTGGCGCTGGGCGCGGCGGCGGCGGCGGAAGTGATCGCGCATTGGGGCGCGCGGCCCGAAGACGATCTGGTGGTGATCCGCGACCGCCTGTTCGCCTGACGACACTGAACGGAAGGCGGCGGGTCAGTCCGCCGCCTTCTGCTTGCGGAACAGCGTCCGATCCTCCGGGCCAAAGCCCCAGCGCCAGATGACGATGCCATAGGCGCCCAGGATCGCCCAGACCCCGAACACCAGCTCCACCCATTCGTAGCGCGGCGGCACCGACACGAACGCCGCCCCCACGACGCAGGCGACACCCGCCGCGATCAGCAGCGGCCAGCGCCATGCGTTGATCGGCGCGTCGAGCAGGCGTGAGAGCAGCCGCGCTTTCACCAGCGCGCTGACGCCGAGCGCCAGGCACAGCGCCAGCGCGGGCGCCGCCGCGATCCACATCACGGGCAACCCCATGTGCCGGGCGAGAAGGATCAGGATGAAGCTGAAAGCGGCCTGCAATCCGATCATGACCAGCGAGATCATGAGATTGCGGTGGCGCGCGATGTAGACGAGCGCCGATTCGCTGACCACCGCCGTCGCGGCGACGACTTCGGCGAGCAGCAGGAAAGCGAGCGCGCCTGTGCCGCCGACGAAATGCGGCCCCACCAGACCCATTACCGCTTCGCCCGGAATGCCGAGCGCGAGCGCGATGCCCGCCTGCGCCGCGATGATCCAGAAGCCGACCTGGCTGACCTGCCGCGCGATCGCCCCCAGATTGTTTTCCGCAAGGTTGCGGGTGATGACCGGACCGAGGATGGGGTCGAAACTGGTCTTGAGCTTTTGCGGCAGGGACGCGACCTGTTGCGCGACATAATAGATGCCGATGACCGCCGGACTGACGAACAGGCCGAGGATAGCCATGTCGAGCCGCCGCGATCCCCACTCCACGCCGTCCGCCGCCGCGAGCGGAAAGTTGCGCCGGGCAAGCCGCCACAATCGCAGGGGATCGGGCCGCCAGCCGCGCGGCACGCCATAATGGCGCGCCAGCGGAAGCAGCGAGGCGACGAGCGCCGCGATCATCGATACGGCATAGGACAGGATGAGGCCGTCGCGCTTGGAATAGAAGGCGAAGGCGAAGGCACCGATGCTGATCGCCCACGGTTCGATGATCGCGCGGGCGCGCACGGTCGCGCCGACGTCGAACCGGTAGGCGCAGGCCGCAAGTGCGACGTCCGATCCCGCGACCGCGATCACGGTCAGCGCCAGCAGCCGGTCAAGGCCGTTGATCGTGCTGTTGGGGAACATCGCCTGGGGGAAGGCGACGAGGATCGCGGCCCCCAGCACGGCGGCAAACAAAGTTACCGCCATGGCGTCGGTGACGACATGGGCATGGGGCCGCTCCGTCTGCGCGAGCGCGCCGGCAAGGCCGCGCTTGAGGCCGAGCGTCGCGATCTGCGCGACGAATTCGACCACCAGCACCGCATAGGCGAACCGCCCGAGCGCATCCGCGCCGTACCAGCGCCCGGCAATGAACAGGAAGGGCAGCCGCGCCGCCAGCCGAAGCAGGAAACCGAAGATATTCGTGCGCCCGCCCTTCGCCAGTGCGGCGATATCGTCCCTGTCGTCAGGAAGGGTGCGATCCGTCGCCGTGAGGGGAGGCTGGGCCTGGGTCATCGCTGCGGACGGCTTGTAGGGAGTTTCGGGCTAATGCGCGACGGGTTATTCGGGGCGCAGCGGACGCGCGAGGAGCGCGTCGATCACGTGCCCCAGCGGCGCGGCGTCGGCCAGCAATGCACAGACCGCTTCCACCACCGGCATTTCGACGCCGACGGCGCGCGCCGCGTCGCGCAGCACCGGCGCTGTATGCGCGCCTTCGGCCACGGTGCGGCGATTGGCGAGCAGGTCGGCGGCGCTCTGCCCCTCGCCCAGCCCCTTGCCGAGCGAAAAGTTGCGCGAATTGGTAGACGAGCAGGTGAGGACGAGATCGCCCAGCCCCGAAAGGCCGCCCAGCGTTTCCGCCCGCGCCCCGCGCGCAAGGCCGAAGCGCGTCATTTCGGCAAAGCCGCGCGAAATGAGCGCGGCGCGGGCGTTGAGGCCAAGGCCCGCCCCCTCCGCAACGCCGCAGGCGATGGCGAGCACGTTCTTGACCGCGCCGCCGATCTCCGCGCCGATCACATCGTCGGACACATAGGGGCGGAAGGAGGCACGGGCGATCCGCGTCGCGAGCCGCTGCCCCAGATCCTTGTCCTCGCAGGCCAGCGTGATCGCGGTCGGCAGCCCTTTTGCCACCTCATGCGCGAAAGTGGGGCCGGAAAGAACGGCGATGGGCGAGGACGGCTGCGCGTGCTGCGCGACCTGCGACATGAGAAGGCCTGTGCCCGCCTCTATCCCTTTGGAACACAGGACGAGCGGCACGCCTGCCGGAGCCTGCGCCACGACGGAGCGCAGATGCTGCGCCGGGCTGACGACGAGCAGCAGGTCGCAATCGGCAAGGTCTGCCATCGCGCTGCTGGCGCGGATGCCGGCTGCCAGGGCGATGCCGGGCAGATAAAGCGGATTTTCGCGACGCATGTTGATCGCGTCCACCACGTCCGGCTCCAGCGCCCACAGGGCCACGTCCTGTCCATCCGCCGCCATGAGCTGCGCCAGCGCGGTGCCCCACGCGCCTGCCCCGATGATTCCCGCCTTCATGCCTTGACCCCCGCTCCCCGCGCCTTTTCCGCCGTCGGATCGAGCGGCCAGCGCGGCCTTGCCGGGACCGTCAGGTCGTCGACCAGTCCCACGGCATAACGCTCGGCCCCCGCCCAGGCGATCATGGCGGCATTGTCGGTACAAAGCCAGAGCGGCGGCGCGACGAAGGGCAGGTCGCGCGATGCGGCAAGCGTTTCGAGCGCGGCGCGGATCGGGCCGTTGGCCGCGACGCCCCCGGCGACGACCAGTGCCGCGATGCCGTCGCACCGATCCAGCGCGCGACGGGTGCGGTCGATCAGGCAGTCGATCACCGCCTGCTGAAAGGATGCGGCGATATCGTCCGTGCGATACCGGCCCGACTGGGCAGCGCGCATGACCGCGCTCTTGAGCCCCGCGAAGGAGAAATGCGGCTCGGGCGTACCGACCAGCGGGCGGGGAAGCGGCACGGCGGCAGCATTGCCCCGCGCCGCCGCCTGTTCCACCAGCGGCCCGCCGGGATAGCCGAGGCCGAGCAGCTTGGCGGTCTTGTCGAACGCTTCGCCCGCCGCATCGTCGATGGTGGTGGCAAGGCGCGCATAATCGCCCGGCCCCTTGACCAGCAGCAACTGGCAATGGCCGCCCGACACCAGAAGCAGCAGATAGGGAAAGCGCAGGTCGCGGTCGGCAAGGCGGGGCGAGAGGGCGTGCCCTTCCAGATGATTGACCGCGATCAATGGCTTGCCAGCCGCGTGGGCCAGCGCCTTTCCCGTGACGAGGCCGACCATCACGCCGCCGATGAGGCCCGGTCCCGCCGTCGCGGCGATCACGTCCACGTCCGCCAGCGTCATTTTCGCGTCGGCGAGCGCCGCCTCGACCAGCGGAGTCAGCATCTCGACATGGGCGCGGGCGGCGATTTCGGGCACCACGCCGCCATAGGGCCGGTGCGCTTCCTCCTGCGTGGCGAGGCGGTGCGCGAGAATGCGACCGTCCGCGCTCACCAGCGCGGCGGCGGTTTCGTCGCAGCTCGATTCCAGGCCCAGGATGATGGTCATTGCCGCTTCCATCTAATGCCGCCGGACAGTAGAGCAAGCCGGATATGTTTTTGACAGACAGACCGTTGCGCCTGGGCACCAGGGGATCGCCGCTGGCGCTGGCGCAGGCGCATATGACCGCACGGGCGCTGATGGCCGCGCACGGTTGGGGCGAAGAGGCGATCGAGATCGTTACCGTGCAGACCAGCGGCGACCGCATTCAAGACCGCGCGCTTGCCGACATCGGCGGCAAGGCGCTGTGGACCAAGGAACTGGACCGGGCGCTGGTGTCGGGCGCGATCGACTTTGCCGTGCACAGCATGAAGGATGTCGAGACGATCCGTCCGGACGAATTCCGCATCGCCGCGATGCTGCCCCGCGCGGACGTGCGCGACCGGCTGATCGGGGCGGAGAGTTTCGAGGCGCTGCCCGACCAGCCGCTGATCGGCACCAGCTCGCCGCGCCGGTCGGCACAGGTGAGGCGGCTGCGGCCCGATGCCACGATCACGCTGTTCCGCGGCAATGTGGCGACGCGCCTGTCCAAGCTGGCGGCGGGCGAGGTTCATGCGACATTGCTGGCGGCAGCTGGCCTCGACCGGCTGGAGCAGCAGGGCGTGGGCGCGGCGCTGCCGGTCGACACGATGCTGCCCGCCCCGTCGCAGGGTGCGGTCGGGGTCGAGACGCTGGACGACAATGACGCGGTGCTCGAAGCGCTGGCCGCGATCAACGATGGCGACACCTTCGACGCGGTGATGAGCGAACGCGCGGTGCTGGAGGCGCTGGGCGGCACATGCCATTCGCCGATCGCCGCGCTGGGCGTGATCGAGCATGGGGCGGTTCGCCTGCGCGCCGAGATCATCAGCCCGGACGGCACGGAAACGGTGCGCGAGGAATGCCGCCTGTCCCGCGACGACCGGGCGGCGGCAAAAGAAGTCGGTCGCGCCCTGCTCGACAGGGCGAGCCCGGCGCTGCGCGCACTGTTCGAGGGATGAGGCGCATCATCGTTCTGCGTCCCCAACCTGCCGCCACCCGCACGGCGGACAGGGCGCGGGGGATGGGCATGGACGTGCGGGTGCATCCGCTCTTCGCGCCGCGGGCCGTGGCGTGGGTCCCGCCGCCGCCCGGCGATTTCGACGCGCTGCTGTTCACCAGCGCCAACGGCGTGCGACTGGCAGGCGGGCGGATCGATCGGTATCGCGCGATCCCGGCCTATGCGGTGGGCAGCGCGACGGCGCAGGCGATGGCCGACGCGGGCTTTGCCGATGTGGGGTGCGGAGAAGGTGACGGCAGTGCGATTGCACGGCGCATCGCGGCGGATGGGCATAGGCGGGTGCTGCACCTGGCTGGCACGACGGTCGCGGCCATGGACGCAGGGCCGCTGCAGGTGACGCGCATTCCCGTATACAGCATGGCGGCGCTGCCGCACGACCCCGCGCTGGCGGCGGACGCGGAGCCGGGATCGATACTGCTGGTCCATTCCCCGCGTGCGGGCGAACGGCTGGCGGAACAGTTGGTCGGAACCGCCCGCTCAGGGTTGCACGTCGTCGCCATCAGCGCCGCGGCGGCGCACGCCTGCGGGAGGGGATGGGCCAGCGCCACGCACCCGGCGTCGCCGCGCGACGACGATATGCTGGCCCTCGCCCGCCGATTGTGCGAATGACTGCGCCATGAGCGGTGAAAGGGTCGGAATGAGCGAGGAGGAGGGGGCTGGCGGCGCCGGAGCGCCCAGCCCGAAGCGCGGGCGAGGCGCAATGCCGGTCATCCTCCTTGCCGTTATCGCCTTCGCGCTGGGCGTGGGCGGCACCATCTGGGCATGGCCCTTCATGCAGAAACAGCGGAGCGGACAACCGCAGACCGGGGTAGCCCGCGCGCCCGCTTCGGCCCCGGCGACAGCGCCCGCCCGCAGCGCCGCAGCGCCCCTTTCTCCGCAGGCCGAACAGATGCTGGACGGGCGCATCGCGCAGTTGGAGGACCGGCTGAACCGGATCGTGGTCGAGGCGCAGGCCGCGTCGGGCAATGCCGCGCGCGCCGAAGGGCTGCTGGTCGCGTTCGCCGCGCGGCGTGCGCTCGATAGCGGACAGCCGCTCGGCTATGTCGAGGGGCAGTTGCGGCTGCGCTTCGGGCAGGCCCAGCCGCGCGCCGTCGCCGCGATCATCAATGCCGCGCGTGAGCCGATCACACTGATAGACCTGCGCGCAGGTCTGAACGGCATTGCCGACCGGCTGACCAAGCCGCCGGCAGGCGCCAGCTGGTGGGACATGGTGGCGCGCGAAGCGCGTGAGCTGGTGACGATCCGCCGCGAGGCCACGCCCTCCCCCCGGCCCGAAGTCGCGATGGAGCGCGCGCTGCGCTACATCGACAGCGGGCGCGTGAATGCCGCCCTGTTGGAAGTGCAGAAGATGCCCGGCAACCGTATCGCGGACGGTTGGATGCAGGCGGCACGGCGTTACATGGAAGCGCGGCGCGCGCTCGACCTCATCGAAACGGCGGCGATCCTCGAACCGCGCCAGCTTCGCACCGCCGAGGGCGGGGCTGTGGCGCAGACCTCTCCGCTCGCGCCCTAAAAGCGCTGTCACAATCGACGAACCGTTCGTCGCGGTCGTCGAAACCGATGGACGCAGGGTGCGTTTGTCACGACAATGTCATCTTTCCCCGTCGCCCGTGGCACGGGACATGAGGATTTGTCGTCGCCGTGCCGCCTGCCGTTCAATATGTCAGCCATTTCTGGAAGGATCGCCTTGCGACCGGGCCACGCCCGCCGCAGGTGCCGACGTTGCAGCATCTGCTCGGCAATCTGAGCCTGCCCTTCGACCTGGCTCGTACGCGCGCACAGGCGGAGGCGCTGGCCTCCCGGATCGACGGGGACGGGCGGCAGGTTCTACTGATCCCCGGCCTGATGGCGTCCGAACAGCGGATGGAATGGATGCGGCATATCCTTACCGCCGCAGGATTTGCCGCGCATGACTGGGGCATGGGGCGGAACTTCGGCCCGCGTCCCGACAGCCTGGAAAAGATCGACGCGCGCGTCGACGCGATCCGGCAGCAAAGCAGCGCGCCCGTGACGCTGGTGGGTTGGAGCCTGGGTGGGCTCTATGCGCGCGAATATGCCAAGTTTTCGCCGGAAAAGGTCGGCGGCGTGGTGACGATGGGCACCCCCTTTTCGGGCGATCCCCGCGCCAATCACGCCTGGCGGCTTTATCAGCTGGTGTCGGGCTTTCCCGTCGACAGACCGCCTTTCCCCTGCACGCGCGAGGAAAAGCCCCCGGTGCCCACCGTTGCGCTGTGGTCGCGGCGCGACGGCGTGATCCTGCCCGAATGCGCCAAGGGTCGTGCGGGTGAGCGGGACAAGGCGATCGAGGTCGATTGCACCCATATGGGCTTTGCCGCGTCGCCCGAAGGCATATTGGCGGTGGGCCAGGCGCTGGAAGCGATGGCCTAGACCGACAGGCGCCGCAACGCTTCGTCCCGCCCGATCAGCGGCAGGAGCAGCGCCATGTCCGGCCCATGATCGAGCCCGGTCAGCGCACGGCGCAGCGGCAGAAACAGCGCCTTGCCCTTGCGCCCGGTCCGATCCTTGAGCACGCCGGTCAGCGTGCGCCATATGTCCGCATCGAAGGAGACGTCCGACAGGATCGCGTGCGCCGCCGCCAGATAATCCCGGTCATCCGCGTCCGGTCCCGGCGCATCGACAGGTCCGGTGACGATGCGCCACCAGTCCGCCGCGCCCGCCACCGTTTCGAGATTGGGGCGGATGGCGTCCCAAGCGGCGACATCCATGCCCTGGGGCAAGCGATCCGCCACCGCTTCGTGGGGAAGAAGGTGCACGATCTTTTGATTGAGCGTTGCCAGTTCGACTTCGTCGAAGCGGGCGGGCGCACGACCGAAATGGGCGAAATCGAACGAATTGATCAAGGGCGCCACGTCAACGAACGGTTCGACCGGTTGCGAACTCCCAAGGCGCGCGAGCAGGGAGAGGAGCGCCGCCGGTTCGATCCCCCGATCGCGGAAATGGGCGACGCCGAGCGACCCCAGCCGCTTCGAAAGCTTGCCCTCCGTGCCGGTCAGAAGCGCTTCGTGCGCGAAGGACGGGAGCGGCGCGCCGAGCGCGTCGAACATCTGGATCTGCGTCGCGGTATTGGAAACATGATCCTCCCCCCGCAGCACATGGCTGACGCCCATCGCGATATCGTCGATGACCGACGGCAGCATGTAGAGCCACGATCCGTCCGCCCGGCGGATGACCGGATCGGACAGCAATCGGGGGTCGAAACGCTGCTCCCCCCGGATGAGATCGGTCCAGACGATCGGCGTGTCATGATCGAGCTTGAACCGCCAGTGCGGGACGCGCCCTTCCGCTTCGAAAGCTGCGACCTGCGCAGGCGTCAGCGACAAGGCGGCGCGGTCGTAGACCGGGGGCAGGCCGCGCCCGAGCAGCACCTTGCGCCGCAGATCGAGTTCCTGCGCGGTTTCGTAAGCGGGGTAGACCCGCCCCTCGGCCTTCAGCGCCGCAAACCGATCTTCGTAAAGGGCGAAGCGGTCGGACTGTTTCTCCTCCCCGTCCCAGTCGAGGCCGAGCCATCGGAGGTCGGCGCGGATCGCATCGGCATATTCCGGGCGCGACCGTTCGAGGTCGGTGTCGTCGAGCCGCAGCAGGAACCGCCCGCCGGACTTGCGCGCCCACAGCCAGTTGTGAAGCGCGGCGCGGATGTTGCCGACATGCAGGTGCCCGGTCGGGGATGGAGCGAAGCGGGTGGTGACTGTCATGTCGTCCTGAAGGCATTGGTGATGGGATAGCGGCGGTCGCGCCCGAAATTGCGGGAGCCGAGCTTGACGCCCGGGGGCGACTGGCGGCGCTTATATTCCGCGACGTACAGCAGGCGCTCGATCCGGGCGACGGTGTCCCGGTCGAAACCGCGCGCGACGAGCTGGTCCACCGACAATTCCTCCTCGACCAGGCCGTAGAGGATGGGGTCCAGCACCTCATAGGGGGGCAGGCTGTCGTCGTCGCGCTGGTTGTCGCGCAGTTCGGCGCTGGGCGGCTTGGTGATGACGCGGTCGGGCATCACCGGGCCGGACGGCCCGAGGCCGAGCGAGGGCCTGGCCGTATTGCGCCAGCGGCTGAGGTCGAAGACGGTGGTCTTGTAGGCGTCCTTCAGCACCGAATAGCCGCCCGCCATGTCGCCGTAGATGGTGGCGTAGCCGACCGACATCTCGCTCTTGTTGCCGGTGGTGAGCAGCATATGGCCGAACTTGTTGGACAGGGCCATCAGCGTGACGCCCCGAATGCGCGATTGGATATTCTCTTCGGCAAGATCGCGCTGGCGGCCTTCGAACACGGGGCCGAGCATCGCGTCGAACGCACCGACCGCCGGTTCGATGGGGATGCTGTCGTAACGCACGCCCAGCAGCCGCGCACATTCGACCGCATCGTCCAGGCTTTCCCGGCTGGTGAAGCGCGAGGGCATCATGACACACCAGACGCGGTCTGCCCCGAGCGCGTCGACAGCGACCGCAGCGGACAGGGCGGAATCGATGCCGCCCGACAGGCCGAGCACGACGCCGGGGAACCGGTTGCGGTTCACATAGTCGCGCAGGCCCAGCACCATCGCGTTGTAGATGTCGGCCGGTCGATCGTCGAGCGCATGGCGATCGCCCGGAACGCAGGTCCAGCGACCGTCCCGCCTTTCCCAGTGCGTGAATGCCAGCGCCTCTTCCCAGTCGGGCAGCTGGTGCGCGATCGTGAGGTCGCCGTTCATGACGAACGACGCCCCGTCGAACACCAGTTCGTCCTGCCCGCCGACGCGGTTCAGATAGACGAGCGGAAGCCCCGTTTCGCGCACCCGCGTGCCGGCGACGGCGTTGATGCGGCGGTCGTCCTTGTCCACCTCGAACGGGCTGCCGTTGGGGCTGATGAGGATATCGGCGCCCTGTGCTTTCAGATGCGCGGTGACGAAGGGGAACCAGATGTCCTCACAGATGGGGACACCGATCTGGACACCTTTGAACGGGATGGGCGCGGGCAGCGGGCCGGGGGCGAAGAGGCGCTTTTCGTCGAACGTCCCGTAATTGGGCAGCTCGCGCTTCTGGCGGATCGCGGTGACCGCCCCCCCCTCGAGCAGGGCGACGACGTTGAAGAGCACGCCCTGCGACGCGACGACAGTGCCCACCAGCATCGCCGGGCCGCCGTCCGCGGTCGCCTGCGCCAGCCGGTCCAGCTGCTCGTTCGCGCGGTCCAACAGCGCGGGCTTGAGCACCAGATCCTCAGGGGGATAGCCGATCAGCTGGAGTTCGGGGAAGACGATGAGGTCCGCACCGGTCGCGCGCGCACGCCATTCCAGCATCGCGTCGGCATTGGCGGCAAGGTCGCCCACGCTTTGAGTGGCCTGCGCCAGGGCGATCACGAGTTTTTCGGTCATGGGCCGCGCCCTAGTCGATTTTGCGTACGGGCGCAAAACGCCTTTCCACCCGCGTCGCCCGCCGCTACAGGGGCCGCGTCTTGCGTACCGTCATCGTTCCGTCACGTCATTTCGGGGAGTCTTGGCCATGAAGCTCATGACCGGCAATTCCAACAAGCCGCTCGCGGCCGCCATCGCCGATTATATCGAGATTCCCCTGACCGACGCCAGCGTGCGTCGGTTCGCCGACGAAGAGGTGTTCGTCGAAATCCACGAGAATGTGCGTGGCGAGGACGTGTTCGTCATCCAGTCGACGGCCTATCCCACCAACGACAACCTCATGGAACTGCTGATCATGATCGACGCGCTGAAACGCGCGTCGGCCAAGCGGATCACGGCGGTCGTCCCCTATTTCGGCTATGCCCGGCAGGACCGCAAGCCCGGCCCCCGCACCCCGATCAGCGCCAAGCTGGTGGCCAACCTCATCACCACGGCGGGCGCCGACCGGGTGCTATCGGTCGACCTCCATGCCGGCCAGATCCAGGGCTTCTTCGACATTCCGACCGACAATCTGTTCGGTGCGCCGGTCATGTCCGCCGATATCCAGGCGCGGTTCGGCGACCGCAACCTGATGGTCGTGTCGCCTGACGTGGGCGGCGTGGTGCGTGCGAGGGCGCTCGCCAAGCGGCTCGACAACGCGCCGCTCGCCATCGTCGACAAACGGCGCGAGCGCGCGGGCGAATCGGAAGTCATGAACATCATCGGCGACGTGAAGGGCCGCTTTTGCGTGCTGATCGACGATATCGTCGATTCGGCGGGCACGCTCTGCAACGCGGCCAATGCACTCAAGGCCGCCGGCGCGGAAGAGGTCGTCGCTTATGTGAGCCATGGCGTGCTGTCGGGCGGCGCGGTGGCGCGGGTCGAGGCGTCGGACCTGCTCGAACTGGTCATCACCGATTCGATCCAGGGCACCGACGCGGTCAACGGCGCCCAGCGCATCCGCCACCTGCCCATCGCCCCGCTGCTGGGTGAGGCGATCAAGCGCATCGCGGACGAAAGTTCGGTGTCCAGCCTGTTCGACTGAACCGCGTCAGGTCGGCGGCATCAGGAGAAGCGGCGTTGCGCACAAGAGGATGAGCGCGACGACGATCCGCTGCCCGCGCGAAATGCCGAGCGGCTTTTCGCGCCAGAGCATCGGGCAGGCCAGCACCGCAAGCGCGATCAGCAGGTCGGATATCGTGTCCGAACCGCCGATCGGCATGTCCTGCCGCAATGCCAGGCCGCCGAACAGCGCCAGGAAACTCACGATCCAGCCAATCAGCGCCATGTCCGCCCCTTTCCCGTCGCCTGTCTAGAACGGCACGGTTGCGGAAGGCTTAAGCGATCCGCTAGGGCCTTGCGCCATGACAACCCGCGACGACCTTGCCCTTGCCCACCGCCTCGCCGATGCCGCGGGCGAGGCGATCCGCCCCTTCTTCCGCGCGCGCTACGAGGTGGAGGTGAAGGCCGACAAGTCGCCCGTCACGCAGGCCGACCGCGCGGCGGAGGCGGCGATCCGCGCGATCCTGGAGAAGGAAAGGCCGGGCGACGGCATCGTCGGCGAGGAATATGGATCGGATCGCGCCGATGCCGAGCGGGTGTGGATTCTGGACCCCATCGACGGAACGCGCAGCTTCATTGCGGGGCGGCCGATCTTCGGCACGCTGATCGCGCTGACGCAAGGGGGGTGGCCGACAATCGGCATCGTCGACCAGCCGGTCGCACGCGAACGCTGGGCCGGGATGAGCGGCCAACCGACCTGCTTCAACGGCAAGCCCGTGCGCACGCGCGCCTGCTCCAAACTGGAAGGCGCCGGCATCGCGACGACCAGCCCGCACCTTTTCGCCGATGGGGACGTGCCGCATTATATGGCGCTCGTCGCTGCGGTGTCGGGCGGTTCGCCGCGCCAAGGGCCGGTCTATGGCGGGGATTGCTATAATTACGGGCTGCTGGCGTCGGGCTTCCTCGACATCGTGATCGAATCGGGCTTGCAGAGCTACGACTTCGCTGCGCTCGTGCCGGTGGTGGAGGGCGCGGGCGGTCTGATGTGCGATTGGAACGGGGAGCCGCTGACGGCGGACAGCGCAGGCCATGTGCTGGCGCTGGGCGATCCGGCACGGCTGGAGGACGTTCTCGAAGCGATCCATGACTCAGGGCACGACCACCACCATCCCTGACGGCGACACGGCGAATCGCTTGCCTTTTTGCAGCAGGGCTACTAAGGGCCGCCGTTCGCGATATTCAGTGAGACCGCCCGGCTAACGAGGGCTGCCGTGGCTGTCTGTAATCGTCGCGCTGACAAAGGAGACGAAAATGCCCAAGATGAAGACCAAGAGCGGTGTGAAGAAGCGCTTCAAGTTCACCGCCACCGGCAAGGTCAAGCATGGCGTCGCTGGCAAGCGTCACCGCCTGATCAGCCACAATGCCAAATATATCCGTCAGAACCGCGGCACGTCCGTCCTGTCGGACGCCGATGCCGGTCATGTGCGCCTGTGGGCGCCCTATGGCCTCAAGTAAGGAGTTCTGACCCATGGCACGTGTCAAACGTGGTGTAACCACCAAGGCGAAGCATAAGCGGATTTTGGATCAGGCGAAGGGCTATTACGGCCGTCGCAAGAACACCATCCGCATCGCGCGCCAGGCCGTCGAAAAGGCCGGCCAGTACGCCTATCGCGACCGCAAGGTGAAGAAGCGGACCTTCCGCGGTCTGTGGATTCAGCGCATTAACGCAGGCGTTCGCGCCGAAGGCCTGACCTATTCGCAGTTCATGCACGGTCTGAAGCTGGCGGGCGTCGAACTGGACCGGAAGGTTCTGGCCGACATCGCGATGCATGAAGGCGAGGCGTTCAGCGCCATCATCGCCCAGGCGAAGGCTGCGCTGCCCGCGGCCTGATCCGACGGATCGCAAGATCGTCAAAGGGCGCCGGGGCAGATGCCTTCGGCGCCCTTTTCGTTTGTCAGTCGAGGGGGCGTTTCCATGTCGCTGCATCTCTGGTGGATTTACGTCACGGCGGTTTTCCTGATTTCGGCGACGCCGGGGCCGAACATGTTGCATGTGATGACGCAGAGCATCGCCCATGGCCCGCGCCGGGCGATCAGGACCATGGCGGGCCTGATGAGCGCGGTGTTGCTGTGCCTGATCGCGTCCGCGCTGGGCCTTGGCGCCTTGCTGAAAGCATCGCCGCGCCTGTTCGACACGTTGCGCTATGCAGGCGTTGCCTATCTCGTCTGGCTGGGCATCAAGGCATGGCGCGCGCCGGTGGGCAAGAAGGGCGAGGCGCAACCGGTGCGGTCGGACCGCGCGCTCTATGCCACCGGCCTGCTGACGGGCCTGTCCAATCCCAAGCTGATCGTATTCGCCGCCGCGCTCTTCCCGCAATTCATCGTGCTGGACCGCCCCTTCTGGCTCCAGCTCGGCATCCTCATCGCCAGCTTCGTGGCGATCGAGAGCTTCTGGTACGGCGTCTATGCGCTGGGGGGCACGCGCCTTGCCCGCTGGCTGGAACCTGCCAACCGGCAGAAGCTGTTCAATCGGGGGACCGGGCTGCTCTTCATCGGCTTCGGCGGGGCGCTGCTGGGCGCGCGCGCCTGACCCTTTCCTTGCGGCCCGCGCGCGGTTAAGGCGCGTCCTGTTCCGCCAGCACAGGCATTGAGAAAAGAAGATGACCGAAACAAGCGCATTGAAAGCCGGCCTGATCGCCGACATCGAGGCCGCCGATACGCTCGACGCGCTCGACGCGCTGCGCGTGGGTGCACTCGGCAAGAGCGGGGTGGTGACGGCGCTGCTCAAGACGCTCGGCGCGATGTCGCCCGACGAGCGGCTGGAGAAGGGGCCTCCGATCCAGGATCTGCGCGAAGGCGTGACGGCGGCGATCGCGGCCCGGAAGGCGGCGCTGGAGCAGGCGGCGCTGGACGCGAAGCTGGCGTCGGAGCGAGTGGACATGACCCTGCCCGTCGACGCGGCTCCGCAGGGCAGCGTCCATCCGGTGAGTCAGGTGATGGACGAACTGGCGGAAATCTTCGCCGATCTGGGCTTTTCCGTCGCAACGGGGCCGGAGATCGAGGACGATTGGCATAATTTCACCGCGCTCAACATTCCCGAGACGCACCCCGCGCGGGCGATGCACGACACTTTCTATTTCCCCGATGACGAAACGGGCCGGAAGATGCTGCTGCGCACGCACACCTCGCCGGTGCAGATCCGCACGATGATGAGCGCAACGCCCCCCATTCGCATCATCGCGCCGGGCCGCGTCTATCGCAGCGACAGCGACGCCACGCACACGCCGATGTTCCACCAGATCGAAGGGCTGGTGATCGACAAGGGCATCACGCTCGGCCACCTCAAATGGACGCTGGAAACTTTCCTCAAGGCGTTTTTCGAGCGGGAGGACATCGTCCTGCGCCTGCGCCCGAGCTATTTCCCCTTCACCGAACCGTCGGTCGAGGTCGATGTCGGCTACACGATGGTGAACGGCCAGCGGATCATCGGCGGCGATGGCGACGCGAGCGACGGCGGATGGCTGGAGGTATTGGGCAGCGGCATGGTCAACCGCCGCGTGATCGAGGCATGCGGGCTGGACCCCGACGAATGGCAGGGATTTGCCTTCGGCACCGGGGTCGACCGCCTCGCCATGCTCAAATATGGGATGAACGACTTGCGAGCCTTCTTCGACGGCGATCTGCGCTGGCTTAGACATTATGGTTTCTCGGCGCTCGACGTGCCGACACTGAGCGGGGGAGTGGGCGCATGAAGTTCACTCTTTCATGGCTGAAGACGCATCTGGTCACCGATGCGGAGCTGCCGACTATCCTCAAGACGCTGAACGCCATCGGCCTGGAGGTCGAGGGGGTCGAAAATCCGGCGGAGAAGCTGGGCGCGTTCCGGATCGCCAAGGTGCTGACAGCGGAACGGCATCCGCAGGCGGACAAGTTGCAGGTGCTGACCGTCGACCAGGGCGACGGCGTGCCGCTTCAGGTCGTATGCGGCGCGCCCAACGCGCGCGCGGGACTGGTCGGCGTGTTCGGGGTCGAGGGTGCGGTGGTGCCGGTGAACGGCATGGTGCTCAAGAAGACCGCGATCCGTGGCGTCGAATCCAACGGCATGATGTGCTCCTTCCGCGAACTGGAACTGGGCGAGGATCATGACGGGATCATCGAACTGGCGGACGACGCGCCGGTGGGCCAGGTCTATGCCCGGTGGGCGGGCCTCGACGATCCGGTGATCGACGTGTCGGTGACGCCCAACCGGCAGGACTGCATGGGCGTGCGCGGGATCGCGCGCGATCTGGCGGCGGCGGGTCTCGGCACGCTCAACGACATCATCGTGCCGCAGATCGCGGAACAAGGCCCCGGCCCCGACATCCGCATCGAGGATGCCGAAGGCTGCCCCGCCTTCTACGGCCGTATCGTGCGCGGGGTGAAGAACGGCGCGTCGCCCGAATGGATGGCAAAGCAGCTCAAAGCCATCGGCCAGAAGCCGATCAGCGCTCTGGTCGACATCACCAATTACATCATGATCGACCTTGGGCGCCCGCTGCACGTCTACGACCTCGGCACGCTCCGCGGCGGGCTCGTTGCGCGGCGGGGCCGGGCGGGCGAGCAGGTGCTGGCGCTCAACGGCAAGACCTATACGGTCGACGAAACGATGACCGTGATCGCCGACGACGAGGCGGTCCACGACATCGGCGGTATCATGGGCGGCGAACATTCGGGCGCGCAGGACGGCACGACCGACGTGCTGATCGAATGCGCCTATTTCACGCCGGAGCGGATCGCGGTGACGGGGCAGAAGCTCGGCCTTGCGTCCGACGCGCGCGGAAGGTTCGAGCGCGGGGTCGACCCCGCCTTCCTCGACGACGGCCTGTCGATCGCGACATTCCTCGTCACCCATCTGTGCGGCGGTACGCCAAGCGAAGCGACGCGCGTGGGTGCGCCGCCGGTGGTTCCCCGGACGATTGCCTATCGGCCCGAACGGTGCCTGGCGCTGGCCGGGGTAGATGTGCCCGCCGACGAACAGAAGCGCATCCTCGCCAAGCTGGGTTTTGCCGTCAGCGGCGAAGCGCGGAGCATCGAATATCAGGACGGAATGCCGGTCGATGTGGGCGGCGAGTGGACCGTCACGGTGCCGAGCTGGCGGCGCGACGTGGACGGATGGCCCGACATCGTCGAGGAAGTGGTGCGGATCGTCGGGCTGGACCATGTGCCATCGACACCCCTGCCCCGCATGCCGGGCGTCGCGCGTCCCACCGCCACGCCCGAACAGCTGGTCGAGCGGCGCGTCCGCCGGACGGCGGCGGCACGCGGCCTTGCCGAAGCGGTCAACTGGTCTTTCCTGTCCGAGAAGGAAGCCGCAAGCGTGGGCGGCGGGCACTGGACGCTCGCCAATCCGATATCGGAGGAACTGAAGGTCATGCGCCCCTCGCTGCTGCCGGGGCTTTTGTCGGCGACGCGGCGCAACATGGATCGCGGGGCATCGTCCGTTCGCCTGTTCGAGATCGGTCGCCGTTATTTCGCACAGGGCGAACGAGCGACGGTGGGCTTCGTGCTGGCGGGCGAGAAGACCGCGCGCGGCTGGCGATCGGGCAAGGCGCAGGCGTTCGACGCGTTCGACGCCAAGGCCGAATTGCTGGCGCTGCTGGCCGCGGCGGGCGCGCCGGTCGCCAATCTCCAGAACTTCGGCGACGCGTCGGCGGCCTATCATCCGGGCCAGTCCGGCACGTTGCGGCTTGGCCCCAAGGCGGTGCTGGCCGAATATGGCGTGCTGCACCCCGCCCTTGCCCGACAGTTCGGCCTGACCGGCACGACGGTCGCGGGTGAAATCTTCCTCGACGCCATTCCCGCGCGGCGGCGGAGCGGATCGCTTCGCGCGCCCTATGCGCCGCCGCCGCTCCAGGCGGTGAAGCGCGACTTCGCCTTCCTCGTTCCCGCCGATCTGGAGGCCGACGCCCTGGTCCGCGCGGTCAGAGGCGCGGACAAGAAGAGCATCGTCGACGTGCGCCTGTTCGATGTCTTCGCCGGGCCGGGCGTGGACGAAGGGCAAAAGTCGCTGGCCGTCGAGGTGACGTTGCAGCCGGGCGAGAAGAGCTTCGGTCAGGAAGAGCTGGAAGCGATCAGCGCTGCGATCGTCAAGGCGGCGCAGAAGCTGGGCGGAAGCCTCAGGGCCTGATCGTTCGGAGATGCGCGGACGGGGCAGACCCCCGTCCAGCGCATCAAAGGTCGACGCCTGCCGCGATCGCTTCGAGCTTGCGGATGCGTTCCTTGAGGTCGGCGACCTCGATCCGCGCGGCGGCTGACGGCGGCGCGCTTTCGCGCGGCTGGCCGATCAGTTCGGCGCGCTTATAGTCGAGCCAGCCGTTCCAGCCGCGCAGCGCCGTGACCGCGACGATGGCGACACCTGCAACGGTGGTGGTCGCCAGGGTGATGTAGAGAGTGGGGTCTTGCATGGAGTGCCTCCCTGTCGAAGCGTGCCGAGCGGTCAGTCGCGCTCGCGCAATTTGTCGAATTCCCGCTCCAGCGCGGTGGAACTGTCGGTCGCGAGGCGTTCCAGCACGGCGACCCGGTCCTTCAGCCCCTTGACCTCGGCCCGCAGGCGCTCGGCCTCCGGGTCCGGACCGCGATGGGCGAAATCCTCGCCCCGGTCGCGGCGCACGACGCCCATCTTGGCCTTCACGATCTGGACGATGCCGACGATCGCGATGATGGCGACGACCATTTCGAACGAATTCATATATGTCTTCCTTCCTTGCGCGACCGGGTCAGCGCAGCGCGTCGATTTCTCGGGCGGTGCGGACGGCGGGATCGGTGGCGATCCTCTCCAGCACGGCGATCCGTTCCTCAAGGCGGCTGATGCGGCCCGTCAGCTTTTCGTTTTCGCTCGATAGGAGATCGATTTTTCGACCGGCGTCGGCGTCCATTCGATGAACGCTGTTTCCGGCATCATCCTCCAGGGGATAGCCGTGCTTCGCGCGGATCCAGGTGTTCAGGATCGTACCGCCCGCGACACAGGCGCAAATCAGGACGGGAAAGAGCCAGGACCATTGCATGATTGATCTCCCTGTTTCGTCTCGGGCTGCTCAGCGCAGGCTGTCGATTTCGTCGGCGAGGCGCGTGTTGCGGCTGGTATAGTAGATTTCGATGTCCGACAGGCGGCGGTCGATGTCGCGGAACTTGGAGCGCACATCGCGGGTGGAGCGCGCAGGGTTGGTGCGCACGCCCTGCCAGAATTTCTCGTCGTCCCGGTCGGCATAGAGGCCCGAAGGCTTGTTGTCGGCAAAGTAGACGGCGGCGAAATAGGCGATCAGCGACCAGGGAAAGGCACCCATCAGCGTGATGAGGACGGCGCCGACCCGGACCCAGACCACATCGATCCCGGTATAGTCGGCGATGCCCGAGCACACGCCCATCCATTTGCCATTCTTCTTGTCGAGGTAGAATTTGGTACGGCGGGCGCTCATGTCAGTTCCTCCGGTCGAAGCTGTAGTCGTCCGTCTCCTGCGGACGTGCGGGGCGGAAATCGGGATTGTCGGCGGCGACGATCCGTTCGACCGTTTGCAGCCGTTCTTCCATGCGGCGGGCGAGAAGGTGGAGTTCGTCCAGCAGCTTCTCGTCCTCATCGGTGATCTTGGGCGCCTGCTTCCACTTGGTGACATAGTGGAAGATCAGCCAGGGCATGCCGATGAACAGCATGCCGCAGACCATGATCGGGAGGAAGATGTCTTCCATCGGTTCAGCCCCCCTTGTTCATCGACGCCTTGAGCGCGGCGAGTTCGGCATCGACCTTGTCGGATGACTTGAGCTCGGCGATCTCTTCTTCCAGCGTCTTGGGCTGCTGACCCAGGTTCATGGCGTCGGCGCGGCCTTCGGCGATGTCGACGCGGCGTTCCAGCATGTCGAAACGGGCGAAGGCTTCGTTGACCTTCTCACCGGCATAGGCTTCGCGCACGCGCAGGCGATTTTCCGCGCTCTGAATGCGGGTGACGATGCTGTTCTGGCGAGCGCGGGCTTCGCGCAGCTTGGCCTGAAGCTTGGCGATGTCCTCTTCCGAAGCGGCCAGCGCCTCGTCCAGGGTCGAGATCTCGTGATTGAGCTGCTCGGCCATGTCGGCGGCCTTCTGCTTTTCCACCAGCGCGGCCTTGGCCAGATCCTCGCGATCCTTGCTGAGCGCCAGTTGCGCCTTGTCGGTCCAGCTGTCCTGCAAAGCCGTCAGCTTGGCGATGTGGCGGCGCATTTCCTTCTGGTCGGCAATGGTGCGGGCGGCGGACGCGCGCACCTCGACCAGCGTTTCCTCCATTTCGAGGATGATCATGCGGATCATCTTCGCCGGATCTTCCGCCTTGTCGAGCAGGTCAGTCACATTGGCGGCGATGATGTCGCGGGTGCGGGAGAAAATACCCATTTGAACGTCACTCCTGGTCTTGTCTCATGTGCGATGCCGGGGCGGGCGAGAGGGGGCTTCCCGCCCCGGCCTGATATCGCTTCCCTTACGCCAGATAGCGCATGGAAGCGGGGGCGTCATGGATCGCGAGAACGGGGGCTTCGCTGGCGCGGGCCGGACCGACCGCCGAAAGGACCATGGTCGATCCGAACAGGACGGCGGCGATGGCGACAGACATAAGCTGGCCGATTTCGCGAACGTTGGTGGTTTCCTTTTGCATTTCGATACTCCCTGAACCTTGGCCTTCATGTGGTTCCGCTGTTTCGGTGCGGATTGCCCATAGCATTGCAGAGGCCGTGCCAATTTGCCAAAAACCCCAGTTTTCTGCCGTTTTTTAACTTATGCGGCGGCCCAAGGCAAACATGCCACTTGCCAACGAATAGGAAATTTCACCATAAGTTGGCGCATGGAGAAAAATACGCAGTTCGTGGGCCAGAGCTTCGCCTTCCTCGACGCGGTCGAGCTGGCCGGGCGTGCCGCCGAACTCAACCGGCCGGTGCTGGTGATCGGCGAGCGGGGCACCGGCAAGGAATTGATCGCCGAGCGGCTGCACCACCTCTCCCCCCGCTGGGGCGAACCGCTGATCGTGATGAACTGCGCCGCCCTCCCCGAAACGCTGATCGAGGCGGAACTGTTCGGCCACGAACAGGGCGCGTTCACCGGCGCGACCAAGGCGCGACCGGGCCGGTTCGAGGAAGCGGACGGGGGCACCTTGTTCCTCGATGAACTGGGGACATTGTCGATGGCCGCGCAGGAGCGGCTGCTGCGCGTCATCGAATATGGCGAGGTGACACGCATCGGCGCATCGCGCCCGCTGCGCGTCGACGTGCGCATCGTCGCGGCGACGAACGAGGATCTGCCCGCCGCCGCCGATGCCGGGCGCTTTCGCCCCGACCTGCTCGACCGGTTGAGTTTCGAGGTCATCACCCTCCCCCCGCTGCGCGCGCGCGAAGGCGATGTGCCCGTGCTGGTCGATCATTTCGGCAGGCGCATGGCGGCGGAACTCAACTGGCCGCAATGGCCGGGCTTTTCCGCCGCCTGCGCCGCCGAGCTGGAAGCGCATGACTGGCCGGGCAATGTGCGCGAACTGCGCAATGTGGTGGAACGCGCGGTCTATCGCTGGGACGAGCCGAGCCGACCGATCAGCCGCATCACTTTCGATCCCTTCGCGTCGCCGTGGAAGCCCAAGTCCCTCATGCCGCGCGGGGCGGAGGCGCCGGTCGCCGCCCCGCCCGCAGGAGCAGCGCCCGCGACCTTATCCTGCGCCCTCGATGCGATCAGCGACCTGCGCGCCGCCGTCGACGCGCATGAGGCCGCGATCGTGCGCGCGGCGCTGGAGCGGCACCGCTACAACCAGCGCGCGACGGCCAAGGGCCTGGGCCTTACCTACGACCAGCTGCGCCACTGCATGAAGAAACACGGTCTGAGCGCAGCATGACGCCCGGTCAGCGGGTCGGCACCGGTTCCGGTCCCGAATAATCGTAGAAGCCGCGCCCGGTCTTGCGCCCATACCAGCCCGCTTCGACATATTTCACCATCAACGGTGCGGGGCGATATTTGGGATCGCCGGTCGTGCTGAGAAACACGTTCAGGATTTCGAGCGCGGTATCGAGGCCGACGAAATCGAGCAACGTCAACGGGCCCATCGGATGGTTGAGCCCGAGCTTGCAACCCTGGTCGATGTCGGTGACGCTGCCCACGCCCTCGCCCAGCACGAACACGGCTTCGTTGAGCATGGGGAGCAGGATGCGGTTCACCACGAAACCCGGCGCGTCGAACGCATGGACCGCGGTCTTGCCGATCCGGGTCGCATAGGCTTCCACCGCAGCGACCGTTTCGGGCGCGGTGGCAAGCCCGCGGATGACCTCGACCAGAACCATGACCGGCACGGGGTTGAAGAAATGGAGGCCGATGAACCGGCCCGCGTCGGGCGCAGCCTGCGCCAGTCGGGTGATGGGGATCGAGGATGTGTTGGTCGCGAGGATAGCGTCGGGGGCGAGCAGCTTGCCCACATCGGCGAAGATCGCGCGCTTCACCTCTTCCCGCTCGGTCGCGGCCTCGATCACGAACTGCGCCTCGCTTAATGGGGCGATCTCGCCCACGGGGGCGATGCGCGCCAGCGTCGCGTCGGCGTCGGCCTGCGTCATCTTTTCCTTTTCGACCGCGCGCGACAGCAGCTTGGCGATGTTCGCCTTGCCCTTTTCGGCACGGGGCAGGTCGATGTCGGACAGGATGACGTCATAGCCCGCCTGAGCGGACACCTGGGCAATGCCGATGCCCATCTGGCCGGCGCCGATCACGCCGATCGTCTGAAAATCCTTCATCCGTCATTTCCCTCCATGCCAAAAAGCTGCCCTTCGCCATAGCGCCACGCCGGTCGAGCCACCAGAGGGAGAGCCCTGTCCGTTTGCCGAGAGGCAGGAAGACGAAAAAGTGCCGACGGATCGCCTAGGCCCGTCGATTTCCCGCTTTGCGTCGCGCCTGCGCCATGGTTAAAAGCCGCCCCATGTCCCTGCCCACCCTGATGCCCGCGTCCGGACGCTTCGTGGCCGCCGTGCATCACTTTCCGCTGCGCGTCTATTTCGAGGACACCGACCTTTCCGGCCTTGTCTACCATGCCAATTATCTGCGCTATATGGAACGCGCGCGGTCGGACATGCTGCGCATCGCGGGCATCGACCAGCGCGGCGAGCATGAGGGCGGGCATGGCGTCTATGCCGTCGCCGACCTGTCGATCCGATACCGCCGCCCGGCGCGTCTGGACGATGACCTGACGGTCGTGAGCCGCGTGACCGAAGTGAAGGCGGCCAGTTGCACCATTGCGCAATCGGTCGTGCGGGACGATGAAGAGTTGACGACCGCACGCATCGCCGTCGCCTGGCTGACGCCGCAGGGCCGCCCGCAGCGCCAGCCGAAAGCCTGGACCGACATTTACACCCGCCTGTTGCAAGGGGAAGACATTCACCCATGAGCCTCAACCTGCCTGCCGCTGCGATATCCGACGCCGCGACCCTCTCCCCGTTGGCGCTGTTTCTTCAGGCCGATATCGTCGTCAAGGGCGTGATGATCGGCCTGTTGCTCGCCAGCATCTGGACTTGGGCGATCATCATCGGCTTTTCCGTGACGCTGCGTCGCGCGTCGAAGGAAAGCCGCGCTTTCGAAGGCGATTTCTGGAAGGCGGAGGATATCGACCGCTTTTACGAAACACGCGGCAAGGCTGAATTTCCGGCTGCCAAGGTGATGGCGGCGGGCGTCACCGAATGGCGTCGCTCGACCGCGCAGCGGGTGATCGACCGCGAAGGCACGCGCGACCGCCTCTCCACATCGATGGCGAGCGCGATCGCGGCGGAGATAGACCGCCTGTCCGACCGGCTGAACGTGCTGGCGACGATCGGGTCGGTCGCGCCCTTCGTCGGCCTGTTCGGCACGGTATGGGGGATCATGCGGGCCTTCACCTCGATCGCGGCGGAACAGAATAGCAGCCTGGCGGTCGTCGCGCCCGGCATCGCCGAAGCGCTGTTCGCGACCGCCATCGGCCTGTTCGCCGCGATCCCGGCGGTCATCGCCTACAACCGCTTCAGCCATGGCATCAATCGTCTCGAATCCGCTCTGTCGCGCTTTGCCGACGGCTTTTACGCGACGTTGAGCCGCGAATTGGAGGCGCAGCGATGATCCGCGGCTCCGCTGTCCGCAGGGGCGCGCGATAATGGCGATGTCCGGGCCGCCCTCCAGCCGTCGCGGGCGCGGGCGCGCGCCGATGGCGGACATCAACGTGACGCCGCTGGTCGACGTGATGCTGGTGCTGCTCATCATCTTCATGGTGACCGCGCCGCTGCTGGTGACGGGCGTGCCGGTGAACCTGCCCGAAACGCGCGCCAAGGGGCTGGACGCCGACGCCAAGCCGACCGTGGTGTCGATCGACCGCGACGGCGGGCTCTTCATCGACGAGACGCAGATCAGCGACGCCGACCTGCCCGATCGTCTCGCCGAAATCATGTCCGCCAACGCAGGCAAGGCGGAGCCGCCGCAAATCTTTCTGCGCGCGGACACCGCGCTGGACTATGGGCGGGTGATGCGGGTGATGGGCGAACTCAACCGCGCGGGCCTCAACAAGGTGGCACTGGTCAGCACCGGTGCCGAGGGTGGGGGCGAAGCCCGAGATGTCAGCGCCGGTTCAGAATAGGGGCCATAGGTCAGGATCATGGAGCGCGCGGAAAAGATCGGCCTGGGCGTCGCGACGGCGGGGCATGTCCTGCTGTTCGGATTGCTGTCGGTCGGGTTCCTGGCGACGCCCAATCCGATCAAGCTCAAGTCGCCGCCGATGGACGTCAGCCTGGTGGACGACGTAGCGCTGCAATCGAGCGCGCCGCAGGTGTCGACCCAGCCCCCGCCGCCCAGTGTCGCGCCCGAGAAGGGACCGACCGAAGACGCCAAACCCGCGCCCGAACCAGAACCGCAGCCTGAGCCTGCACCCGCGCCGCCGCCCAAGCCGCAACCGCAGCCCAAGCCGACGCCCGCTCCGCCACCGCCTCCCAAAAAAGTGGCGAAGGAAGAACCGGCAAAACCGAAAGACAAGCCCACGCCGCCCCGGAAAGAGGTGGCGAAGGCGCAGCCCAAACCAAAGCCCAAGCCTGCGCCGGAAAAGCCCGCACCCAAGGCAAAATCCGCTCCGGAAAAGCCCAAGGCCGCCGCGCCTGCCCCATCCAAGCCGACAAAGACGGACGCCAAGCCCTCCACGTCCGCCAAGCCGGCGAAAAGCGAAGCCAAGACCGCTGCTCCTGCAAAGACCGGCGAAGGAAAGGCCAAGGCGGCGGCTGCGCCATCGGGCCAGGGCAAGGCGGACAAGCCGCGTGGGTCTTTGCTCGGCAAGGATTTCCTCAAAGGCATCGACACCAGCGACGACGCTCCGCGCAAGGCCGCGCCGCCCGCCGCCGCAACGATGGGGCCACAGCAGAAAGCCGCGCTGGACGCCGAAATCCGGCGGCAGTTGAAGCCGCACTGGCGCCCGCCTTCGGGCGCGGACGCCGACAAGCTGGTGACCCTGCTGGAAGTGCGGCTCGACCAGAACGGCAATGTCGTGGGCCAGCCGGAAGTGATCGACCAGCAGGGCGTCACCGCCAGCAACCGCCCGCAGGCGAAGCTTCATGCCGAGCGCGCGATCCAGGCGGTGAAACTGGCGTCGCCTTTCCGGAATTTACCCGGCGAATTTTATGACCAATGGAAATGGCTGCGGCCACTCCGCTTTGACGCGAGGCTGAACCGATGAAGAGCATTTTCTGGCACCGCCTGTCGCTGGCCATCGCGACACTGGCGGCGACGATCGCAGCGCCCGCCATGGCGCAGCTTTCGGTGGACGTGACGGGCGACATCGACAGCAATCTCAAGATTGCCGTTCCCCCTCTCCCCGCTCAGCAGGAAGCCGATACGCCTGCGGGCAGCGCCACCGATCTTGGCCGCAAGATCGCCGAGGTGATCGCGTCCGACCTTAAGGGATCGGGCCTGTTCGATCCATCGGGGCCGGGCGGCCTGCCTATAGTCGCATTCCCCGAAGTGACCAACCCCGCCTACGCCAAATGGGGTGCTTATCAGGCGCTGGTGCAGGGCTTCGTGCGCACGAGCGGCGGGGAAGCCGACATCACGGTGGGATGCTATCTCTACGACGTGGCGCTGAAGCAGGAGCTGACGCGGCAGGGCTATGTCGTCTCGCCCAGGGACTGGCGGCGCGCGGCGCATAAATGCGCGGACGCCATCTATGCCCGGCTGTCGGGCGAAAGCCCCTTCTTCGACAGCCGCATCGCCTATATCGCCGAAAGCGGCCCCAAGGGGAACCGGACCAAACGGCTCGCCATCATGGATTCGGACGGCGCGAACCACAGGTTCATCACCAACGGCCAGTCGCTGGCGCTGACGCCGCGCTTTTCGCCCGATTACAAGTCGATCGTCTATGTGAGCTATCTGGGCAGCCGGGTGCGCATCTACATCTACGATATCGGCACGGGGCAGCAAAAGCTGGTGACGGAAAGCAACAATCCCACCTTCGCGCCGCGCTGGTCGCCAGATGGGCGGACCATCCTGTTTTCCATGGCGGTGTCGGGCAACACCGACATCTACAAGATCCCCGTCGGCGGCGGAACGCCGGTACGGCTGACCACCTCGCCGGGCATCGATGTCGGCGGCAGCTTCTCACCCGACGGCAGCCGGATCGTGTTCGAAAGCGACCGGTCGGGCGGGCAGCAAATCTATGTCATGAACGCGGACGGATCGAACCAGCGCCGCATCAGCCATGGCGGAGGCCGTTATGCCACGCCCGAATGGAGCCCGCGCGGCGACCTCATCGCCTTCACCAAGCTGTCGGGCGACTTCAAGATCGCGGTCATGACGCCCAGCGGCGACAATGAGCGCATCCTGACGAACGGCTGGCAGGACGAACAGCCGACATGGTCGCCCAACGGCCGGGTGCTGCAATTCTTCCGCACGACTCCCGGTCGCGACGGCGGCAGCCAAGTGTGGCAGGTCGATCTGACCGGCGTCAACGAACGGCGCATCCCGACTCCGCTCAGCGGATCGGACCCGGCCTGGGGACCGTTGCTGCCCTGAACCGCGATACCGACCTACCACCCCGCCCCGCTTGACCGCCCGGCGCCTTAGGCAGACCATGGCGCATCTTTGGTGGACAGGCGACATATTCGAAGAGGAGACCCCGATGAAATTGTCCCGGACCCTGATCGCGGCCACCGCCGTCATCGCGCTGGCCGCCTGTTCCAAGAAACCGCCCAAGCAACTGCCGCCGGCGCCCGTCGACAACAGTGCCGGGATGGGAAGCCAGACCGGTGGGACCGGTACATCGACCGGCACCGTTCGCAAGGGCAGCCAGGAAGATTTCATGGCATCGGTTGCGTCCGACCGCATCTTTTTCGGCCTCGACCAATATGACGTCGATGCGCAGGATCAGGCGACGCTTCAGAGCCAGGCCGCCTGGTTGCAGCAGAATCCGAGCGTCCGCGTCACGATCGAAGGCCATGCCGACGAGCGCGGCACGCGCGATTACAACATCGCGCTGGGCGAACGCCGGGCCAATGCGACTAAAAACTATCTTGCCTCGCTCGGCATCGCGCCCAGCCGCATGACGACCGTCAGCTACGGCAAGGAGAGGCCCGCCGCGCTGGGTTCCGACGAAGCGGCATGGGCGCAGAACCGTCGCGCGGTGACGGTCACGGTTCAATATTGATCCCCGGCGCTTTCCGTCCTTAAGGATGATTTGCCTCGTCCCCGTTCCACGCTAGGAACGGGGACGATGGAAAAGCCGCGCTCTGCCAAATTGCCCACGATCCGGGATGTCGCCGCCCTTGCAGGGGTGTCCGTCATGACCGCATCCCGCGCCATCAACGGCAAGGCGCTGGTGAGCGACAAGGCGCGGCGGGCAGTAGAGGAGGCGGTGCGCGCACTGGGCTATGTGCCCAACGCGTCGGCCCGCGCCCTGGCAGGCAGCGCCGACCGGCGCGTGGCGCTGCTCCACAGCAACAGCACGACCTCCGCCTATCTGGGCGAGTTGTTGCTGGGCGCGCTCAGCGAAGCGCCACTGCGTCATCTGCATCTGGTCGTCGAACAATGCGCGCCCGGCGCATTCGCCGCCGAGATCGTCGACCAGGTGGCACAGGCGCACGTCGCAGGCGTCATCCTGCCGCCGCCGCTCTGCGACTGGGAGGAACTGGTGGAGGGCTTGCGCGCGCGCGACATCGTCGTGGTGTCGGTCGCGCCGGATCGCGACGGGCCTGACATGCTGGCGGTCGGAACCGACGACCGCCACGCCGCCTACGACCTCACCCGGCACCTGATCGAACTGGGTCACAGGCGGATCGCCTTTATCGAGGGCAACCCGCGCCACAGGGCCAATGCGCGGCGCGTGCAGGGCTTTCGCGATGCGCTGACGCAGCATGGGATCGATATCGACCCGGCGCTCATCGTGCCGGGCGATTTCAGCTACCGGTCAGGACTGGATGCCGCAGAGCGGCTGATGACCCTGGACGAGCGGCCTACCGCGATCTTCGCCTGCAACGACGATATGGCCGCCGCCGCGATCACGGTCGCGCACCAGCGGCGCATCAACGTGCCCGCCGACATCAGCATCTGCGGTTTCGACGACACGCCGCTCGCCAGCGCGATCTGGCCTGCGCTGACAACCATCCGCCAACCGATCCGCGACATGAGCCGCGAAGCCATCGGCCTGCTCGCCATGCGCTTTCGCAGTCAGGACGACGGGGCGGAAGACATCATCGGCAAGGTGAAGCTCGACTATCAGCTGATCCGTCGCCAGTCGGACGCAGTGCCTGCAAGCCACTGAACCCCGTCAGAGTTTTCCGTATTTCGCCTCGAAGCCCGCGATATCGCCGGCGGCGAGATATTTCGCCTGATCCACCCACTGGTCGCGCACCGGACGGCCCTTGAAATTGCCGAGCCGCGCGTCGATGGCGGCAATGTCCGCGTCCGACCAGTCCGCGATCTGGGAAAAGCGGGTGACGCCAAGTTCGATCAACAGATTGTGCAGTTTGGGCCCGACGCCCTTGAGCTTCAGCAGATCGTCCGCCTGCCCGTCCGATGCCGCCGCCACAGGCTGCAAGGCCGGTTCGGGCGCGGCGGCGAGCGGGGCAGGATCGGGCTCTACCGGCGGCGCGCTGGGCGACACTGAAGGCGGGGAGGCGGGCTGCGGCGCTGCCGGCGGGATCGCCGCGACTTCGACTTCCGGGGCGTCGACGACGGTGGCAGGGGGCGCTTGCGTTTCCGCATCGTCCCTGCGCTTGCCCGACAGGAGGAAAACGAGGGCGATGACGACCAGCAGGCCGATCAGCAGCCACAGCCCATAGTCCATGAAGAATTCCTGCATCGCGCTCTCCCCGTGTCGGTTCCGGCGACATCTAGGGATATCGCGCCCCGATGCGCAAGGGCGTCAACCGCGTTCGCGTGCCGCTTCGCGCCAGCCGATGTCGCGGCGGCAGAAGCCTGTCGGGAAATCAACGGCATCGACGGCGGCATAGGCGGCGGCCTGCGCTTCCGCCACCGAACCGCCGGTCGCCGTGACGTTGAGCACGCGCCCTCCGCTTGCCACCAGCTTGCCGTCGCGCTGCGCGGTGCCCGCGTGGAAGACGTTCGCCCCTGTCGATTCCGCCGTTTCGATCCCTTCGATCGCGCCACCCTTTTCGGGCGTGCCGGGATAGCCCTTCGCCGCCATGACGACCGTGAGCGCCGTGCGATCCGCCAGCGTGACCGGCCCCTGTTCGGCCAGCCGCCCCTGCGCCACCGCCAGCAGCAGATCGATGAGGTCGCCGTCGAAACGCATCATCAGCACCTGGCATTCAGGGTCGCCGAAGCGGGCGTTGTATTCGATCAGCTTGGGGCCTTCGTCCGTCAGCATAAGGCCCGCGTAGAGGACGCCCGAATAAGGCATTCCATCGGCGGCCAGCGTATCGACGGTCGGGCGGACGATGGTGTCGATCACCTGACGCTCCAGATCGGGCGTCAGGACGCGCGCGGGGCTGTAGGCGCCCATGCCGCCGGTGTTGGGACCGGTATCGCCATCGCCCACGCGCTTGTGATCCTGCGCCGAGCCGAAGGGCAGGATGACGCTGCCGTCCGTCAGTGCGAAGAAGCTCGCTTCCTCGCCGGTCATGAATTCCTCCAGCACGACTTCCTCGCCCGCCGCGCCGAACGCGCCCGAGAACATGTCGTCCAGGGCGGCAAGCGCCTCATCGCGGGTCTGGGCGATGATGACGCCCTTGCCCGCCGCGAGGCCGTCCGCCTTGATGACGACGGGGAGCGCGAAATCGTCGAGCGCGGCGATTGCGCCATCCTTGCTCGTGACGCGGACATAGGCGGCGGTGGGGATGCCCGCACGCTGACACAAATCCTTGGTGAAGCCCTTCGACCCCTCCAGCTGGGCCGCTTTCTTGCCAGGGCCGAAGACCGGTACGCCGATGGTGCGCAGATTGTCGGCGAGCCCGTCCACCAGCGGCGCTTCCGGGCCGATGACGACAAGGCCGATCGAATGACGGACGGTGAAATCGAGCACCGCGCGATGATCCGTGGCGTCGAGGTCGACCAGTTGCGCATGCTGGGCTATGCCCGGATTGCCCGGCGCGGCATAAAGGGTCGACAGCCGGGGCGATTGCGCCAGCTTCCACGCCAACGCATGTTCGCGGCCACCGCCGCCCAACAGAAGGATGTTCATTTCGCCCATGTCCCCGGAATATGACGCCTATGACAGTTCGGGTCGCCTGTTAGCCGAGGAGCGGGCCGGCGACAACGCGCCGCCGCTGACCGTCAGCGAATTGTCCGCGTCCCTGAAGCGCACAGTGGAGGACCGGTTCGGCCATGTCCGGCTACGCGGCGAGATTTCGGGGTTCAAGCGCGCGGCTTCGGGGCACCTCTACCTCTGCCTCAAGGACGACAATGCCGTTATCGACGGGGTGATGTGGAAAGGCGGGGCGCAGCGCCTAGCCTTCGCCGCGCAGGATGGGGTGGAAGTGATCGCCACCGGCAAGCTCACTACCTATCCCGGGCGGTCCAAATATCAGATCGTGATCGACCGCATGGAGCTGGCGGGCGAAGGCGCGCTGATGGCGTTGCTCGAAAAGCTCAAGGCCAAGCTGGCGGCCGAAGGTCTGTTCGCGCCGGAGCGCAAGAAGGCGCTTCCCTTCCTGCCGCGGGCCATCGGCGTCGTCACGTCGCCCACGGGCGCTGTCATCCGCGACATATTGCATCGCCTTTCGGATCGCTGCCCGACCGACGTGCTGCTGTGGCCCGTGCTGGTGCAGGGGCAGGGCGCGGCGGAGCAGGTGGCAGCGGCGGTGCGCGGCTTTTCCGCGATGGACGACCGAAGTCCGCTTCCGCGTCCCGACCTGGTGATCGTGGCGCGTGGCGGCGGATCGATCGAGGATCTGTGGAGCTTCAACGAAGAGATTGTGGTGCGAGCGGTCGCGGAGTGCACCATTCCGATCATCTCGGCGGTGGGGCATGAAACGGACACGACCCTGTGCGATTACGCCGCCGACCGGCGCGCGCCGACGCCGACGGCAGCAGCGGAAATGGCGGTGCCGGTGCGGGCCGAGCTGCTGGCGGGGCTTGGCGAAATGGGGTTGCGCGCGGGACGCGCGGTGCGCCGCAGCGCAGCCCAGGCACGCGAGCGGCTGGACATGCAGGTGCGGCTGATGCCGACGCCCGATACGCTGCTTAGCCCTCAACGCCAGCGGCTCGACGATGCGACGCTGGCATTGCAACATGGGATGCGGCACCGGCTGGCGGAAGCGCGCGCGCATTTGAGCGACGCGGGCGCGGCGCTGCGCCCGCCGCTGCTGCGCCAATATGTGCGCCGGGCGGGGGAACGGCTGGACAGACTGACGCTGCGTCCCGATACTCTTACCCGCGCGCTCGCCGAGCGCACCACTGCGCTCGATCGCGTGTCCCGCCATTTCGCCTCGCTCGACCCCGACCTGCCGCTACAAAGGGGCTATGCGCGGGTGATGGCAGGCGACCGGGTCGTGCGCAGCGTCGATACAGCGCGGGAAGCGGGCGCGGTGACGCTGCATTTCCACGACGGTACTGTCGGCGCCGCGGTGACGGAAAGCGCCGTCGCACCCCCGCCCCGTCCGCCACGGCGCGGGCGCGACCGCGAGGATGCACCGCAACAGGACCTGTTTTCCCTATGACCGAAAGAAAGGCCGATCTATGCTGATGTCCAACCGGGACCGGCCCGCCCGGCTCCGCTACCTGCCCTACAGTTTCCGCGTGCTGCAAGCAGGGGATCATGTCGTCTGCGCCGTCAGCGGTGAACGCATCCCGCTCGATCAGTTGCGCTATTGGAGCGTCGCGCGACAGGAACCCTATGCGAACGCCGAAGCGTCCACGCAAGCGGCGCTGAAAGCGGGCGTTATCCGATGAGGCCGGCCATGCTGATCGTCTCGGCGGCGGCGGCATTGTTGCCGGTGGCTCCGGCCTTTCCGCAGCAGGTCGCGTCGAGCCGGGCGGAAGGGTTCGCACTGACGGGCACGCCCGTGCAGGGCGGGATCGTGACGGGACAGGCACCCGATGGGACCATGGCCTTGCAATTCGACGGCAAGCCCGTTGCCATGGATGCCGATGGACGGTTCCTTATCGGTTTCGACCGCGATGCCTTGCCCGCCGCGCGGCTTCAGGCCCGCTTGCGGGACGGGCGCACCGTTGACCGAAGCCTGACGGTTGCGCCACGGGACTGGCGCATCGAGAGGATCGACGCGCCGCTGCGCCCCACAAAGGACAATGACGCCTTCCTGGCGATCCGGCGCCCCGAACTGGACGCAATCGCTGCCGCTCGCAGGATCGTGACCGATGCGGACGGGTGGCGGCAATCCTTCGTATGGCCGCGCATCGGTCGCATATCCGGCCTGTTTGGGTCGCAGCGCGTCTATCAGGGCGTGCCCGGCGCCTATCACAGCGGAGTGGATGTGGCCGGGGCGACCGGCGAGCCCGTCGTCGCGCCGGCCGACGGTGTCGTGATCCTTGCCGCCAGCGACAAGCCTTATACGCTGGAGGGGCACTTGCTGATGATCGACCACGGTCATGGCCTCAACAGTGCCTTCCTGCACCTGTCCCGCATCGACGTGGGGGTCGGCGACCATGTCCGGCAGGGGCAACGGATCGGCGCGATCGGTGCAACCGGTCGAGCCACGGGACCGCATCTGCACTGGGGCATGAAATGGAACGACGCCCGCATCGACCCCATGCTGGTGGCAGGGCCGATGCCGAACGCTCGTTGATCAGCGAACGCGCTTCATCCGAACCGCCCGACCGCCGTTCACCTTGCCCAAGAAGCTGCCCATGGCGGCGCGACGGATCTCGATCTTTTGGCCCACCTTGGGCGCAGAACCGGTAATGGCTTCGGTGGTCATCCACTGCGCTCCGTCTTCCAGCCCGATCTGCCACTTGTCGTAGCCAAGCGCGCGGAGTGACCCGATTGTGGTTTCGATATGGCTGAAACCCTCTTCCCTTGCTTGATCGTCATCATCCCCGCCCCCCAGGAAAGGCAATTTGGGGAATGAAAAGCCGAAAAGAGTCTTTCGCGTTTTCTTCAATTCGCTCTTATCGAGCACGACCACTTCATCTCGCTGAGCAGCCACGTCCATCTCGCCTACCTGTCGATCGAAGCAGGCAAGCCGTTCCGCATTATCGGCAATGCCGCGGCATTGCAGGAGGTTGGTAAATATTTCCGGACGCGGCTGCAACTTGGGTGCCGCGACCGCTCCCCCACTCATCAACACCCCCGCGACGGCGCTCGCCAACAAGCCTGTCTTCATCATATCCGGATCCCTGCCTGAATGTCGCCACATCAATGCACTGCCAGCCAGATGCGTCAACACCGCGCCTGCGCGGCAATGCATGTCGCCCGCTCACATCACATAAGAAGCATCTTTGCTACACCAAAGGAACGGCCGACGTAATTATCTTGCCGCACCCCGCAAAACGCCGACGCTTCGCGTTGTTGCATTTTTGATACATAGCACTCCAAAAGCAGAGCATGTCCTTCTCGCCCGCTTTACAGCGCGCCTAACCCCTTGCAGTTTCACCCGATCCATATGGGGGGAATGCTGTCGGGCACCAAGTCCCCCTGTCTGGGCCACTTAAGTGGCAGATGATCTGCCAAACTCCAGAGCAAGGGACTGGACCGTGAAAACATTTTCGAAGAGGGCACTTCTGCGTGCCAGCGCCGCTCCGGCGATCCTGGGCGTGTCTTTGATCGCGACGGCTGCGGTCGCGCAGGATGCGCCGCAGGCTGCAGACGCGAACGGTGAATCGGTCATCGTCGTTACCGGGTCGCGTATCGCACGCCCTGACCTCGACAGCACCAGCCCGCTGAACGTCGTCAGCGCCGGCGACATCGCCCTCAAGGGCGGTTCTAGCAACATCGAAAACGTGCTGAACGACTTGCCGCAGGTGACGGCGACGACCAGTTCTGCATCGAACAACCCCGGCGGCGGCGTCGCCACCGTCAATCTTCGCGGTCTCGGCTCGCAACGTACGCTGGTGCTGGTCGACGGCCGTCGCTACATGTCTTACGACGTCAACCAGATCGTCGACCTCAACACCATCCCGTCCGCACTAATCGAGCGCGTAGACGTAGTGACGGGTGGCCAGTCGGCTGTCTATGGTTCGGACGCGATCGCCGGTGTCGTCAACTTCACCCTGAAGCGTGACTTCCAGGGCGTTGCCGTCAACAGCAGCTATGACCTGACCGACCGCGGCGACGGTGCCGTCTGGGACGTCAACGGCACGATCGGTGGCAATTTCGAAGATGGCCGCGGCAACGCGACCGTGTTTGTCGGCTACACGCAGCGTAAGGCCGTTCTGGCCGGTGCGCGCGGCTTCGCTCGCAACGCTCTGGTCGACAATGGTGACGGCACCTTCACCACGGGCGGTTCGCCGTCGGTTCCGCAGGGCCGCATCACCGTCCCCGGCCTCGGCGCCGCTTCGGGCCTGGGCTGCGACACGCAGGACTTCGCCGGCAGCGTCAACACCTGTTATGTCGGTGCGACCGACGCATACAACTATGCGCCGATCAACTATCTGCAGGTGCCGCAGAAGCGCTTCGTCGTGTCGGCGATGGCCCACT
This sequence comes from Sphingobium sp., assembly GCF_003248505.1. Lineage (GTDB taxonomy): Bacteria > Pseudomonadota > Alphaproteobacteria > Sphingomonadales > Sphingomonadaceae > Sphingobium. The sequence goes on along the minus strand of NZ_QFOA01000003.1, from coordinate 54,056 downwards.
ATGAAATCAGCGATGCGTTCCAGCCTTACCTGGAAGCGCAGTTCGTCAACAATCGCGTCGCCGCTCAGCTGGCTCCGACCCCGATCAGCAACGGCACGCCCTTCGGCGACGGCGTGATCGGCCAGATCCCGCTCTACGTGAACTCGACCTTCTTCACGCCTGCTCTCCAGAATGCGCTGCGCACGCTGGATACCGACGGCAACGGCTATGTGAACGCGAACTTCAACTATCGCACGACGCAGCTTGGCCCGCGCATCAACGACGACGACCGCAATGCCTATCGCTTCGTGACCGGCATGAAGGGCGATATCGGCGCTGGCTTCAGCTACGACGCATACTACATGTATTCGCACACCAAGAATACGCAGCGTCAGGCCGGTAACGTCGCGATCGACAAGTTCCTGCAGGCGACAAACAACGTTCTACTGAACGGTGCCCTGGTTTGCGCCGACGCCTCGGCTCGCGCTTCGGGTTGCGTTCCCGCCAACATCTTCGGCTTCGATCAGCTGAGCGATGCGGCAGCCAAGAACCTGGCGATCACCGCGACCAACGTCGAAACCTATACCACGCAGGTCGCTTCCTTCGCTGTCACCAACCCCTCGATCTTCGATCTGGGCGCAGGCGGTGTGGGTGTCGCGGCAGGTGTGGAATACCGCAAGGAAGCCGGTTCGGTTAACCCCGACACCTATCTTGCAAGCGGTAACGTCGCAGGCTTTAACCCCGGTCAGGCGACCTCGGGTTCGTACAACGTGACCGAGTTCTTCGGCGAAGTCCGCATGCCGCTGCTTCGTGACAGCATCATCCATCGCCTCGACCTCAACGGTGCGGCTCGCTATTCGAAATATTCGAATGCGCCCGGCAACGTCTTCACCTGGTCGGCTGGCGCTGAACTGTCGCCGATAGAAGACATCACCTTCCGTGGTCAGTATCAGAAGGCCGTTCGCGGTCCGAGCGTCAACGAACTGTTCCTCGGCAACACTGTCAGCTTCGATGGCAATGCGGACCAGTGCGGCACTGCCGCAGCTCGTACCGGCCAGCTGAACGCGATCTGCGTCGCCCAATTCAACGCAGCGGGCGCTCCGCTGACGAACATCGGCAACGCGGCCATCCAGGATCCGAACAACGTCAACCCGGTTCGCTTCCTCGGTGGTAACTCGGGTCTGCGTGAAGAAACGGCGAAGACCTATACCGTCGGTGTCGTGTTCCAGCCTCGCGCTCTGCGCGGCTTCAGCGCTACCGTCGATTACTACAACATCAAGATTGATAACTACATCACCAGCGGTGTGGGTACGCAGTCGATCGGCAACCTGTGCTTCAACAGCTTCAACCAGGATTATTGCAGCCGTATCTCGCGTAACTCGATCGGTGAAATCGACAGCTTCCGCGACGGTTACGTCAACAGCGGCGGCCTGAAGAACCGTGGTATCGACGCCAACGCTACCTATCGTATCGGCATCGGCGAGATTCTGGGTGGCAAGGAAGCCAACCTGATCTTCTCGTTCGATGGTACGCGTCTGCTGAAGAACGACTTCACGCCGGTCGTCGGTCAGAACCTGACCTACAACTGCGCCGGGGCCTTCGGTGCCAACTGCGGCGTTCCGACGCCCAAGTGGCGCCACACGTTCCGTACCACGCTGGACACCGAAAAGTTCGAGCTGTCGTTCTTCTGGCGCTATGTAGGTTCGTCGCATGACGACGATCCAGACACGGTCTATGCTTCGGAACGCTTCAAGGCGATCAACTACTTCGATCTGTCGACGGCTTTCCACGTGAACGACAACTTCACGCTGCGTGGCAACATTGTGAACCTGTTCGACAAGACGCCGCCGCTGGCTGCAAGCACGCAGAACGGTGGTAACGGTGAGCAGAGCAACACCTTCCCGACCATCTACGATGTGCTGGGTCGCCGCTTCTCGATGACTGCAAGCCTACGCTTCTGATCCGAGAACGGAACGTAAGAATGATGGGCCGCCAAGCGATTGGCGGCCCATTGTCGTTTTGGCAGGGAAAAGCTGCGGATATTCGTCGCTGCTTCGATTCGGCTCTGCGAGATTGAGCTAGGCGACGCCCTTACGCAGCCAGCCGGTGATGGACAGCCGCTCTTCCTGTGCGAAGGGCGTGACGTAGCTGACGCTATGGGGCTGACCGACACTGAAGAGGCTGATAGAATTGAAGATCGGGACGAAGGTTTCGGCGACGCGACTGTCGACATCATGGAACAGCAGCAACCCGCCCCATTCGGTGCGCCAATTGTCGCTCAGGTTCAAGACATAGGCGAATAGCCGATCCTTGCCGGGAATGACGTCGTCATGACCGGTCAGGAAATCGCCGGATCTGTAGCGTGTGGCCTGCACATCGGCGAAACCGATATCCTGTCGACCCGTCACATTCCGAAAGAGGCCGAGCGTCTGCGGACTGTTGATCCATTGCCCGAAATGATGGAGCAGATCGTCTCCAACCCCTTGCTGGATATCGATGTCGGACACGCGACGATTGTCGAATTGAAATTGGAAGGCGGACGCGGCCTTTTCGTAGAGAGCGATGTTCAGCCTCTTCCTTACGCTTGGGTCCAGTGCGTCAAAGTCGCCGCTCGCGATTTCGAACACCTTTTCCTCGCCATTGATAACGTGCGTCCAATCAACTTCATTTTGGAGATGGTCACGTAAGGTGTCGGCCGATGACGCGGTCAGGAAGTTCGGTATCTGGATGCGCTGTCTGGCACCAAACAACTCCTGCCATGCGAGGATGTCGATGTCAGAGTGGATCGCAATGTCGCTGGCTTGGGGCATGATCCCTTGTATCGTCATTTGCCGACTTGACCATGTCCGACCGGGCGTTCTCGTTTGGAGATGCCCGGTCGGGCTGGATTATCCGACATCCAGCTTTAACGCCCCATCGCCATCCTCGACGTGCACGGTTGCGCCGTCAGGGACTTCGCCGCGCAGGATGAGGTCGGCGAGCGGGTCCTGCAGGTAGCGCTGGACCGCGCGCTTGAGCGGTCTTGCGCCGTAGACCGGGTCGTACCCCACCCGTCCCAGCCACGCCCGTGCGCCTTCGGTCAGGTCGAGGCTGATCTTCCGGTCTTTCAGCAGTTGCCCGATGCGGGCGACCTGGATGTCGACGATCGGTGCCATATGGGCCACGCCCAGCCGGTGGAAGAGGACGATCTCGTCGAGCCGGTTGAGGAATTCGGGGCGGAAGTGGCTACGGACTACCTCCATTACCTGATCCTCCACCTTTTCCACCGGGTCCTCGTCCCCCAGGCCCGCGATATACTGGCTGCCGAGGTTCGATGTCAGCACGATGATCGTGTTGGTGAAATCGACCGTGCGGCCCTGTCCATCGGTCAGTCGCCCATCGTCCAGCACCTGAAGCAGGATGTTGAACACGTCGCCATGCGCCTTTTCCACCTCGTCGAAGAGGACGACCTGGTAGGGGCGGCGGCGGACCGCTTCGGTCAGCACGCCGCCTTCCTCGTAACCGACATAGCCTGGAGGCGCACCGATGAGGCGAGCGACGGAATGCTTTTCCATGAACTCGCTCATGTCGATACGCACCATCGCGCTGTCGTCGTCGAACAGGAATCCGGCGAGCGCCTTGGTCAGTTCGGTCTTGCCCACGCCCGTGGGGCCGAGGAAGAGGAAGGAACCGAGCGGACGGTTAGGATCCTGTAGCCCGGCGCGGCTGCGGCGAACGGCGGTGGACACGGCCTTTACCGCGTCCGCCTGGCCGATGACCCGCTTGCCAAGCTCGCTTTCCATGGCGAGCAGCTTCTCACGCTCGCCCTCCAGCATCCGGTCGACCGGGATGCCGGTCCAGCGGGAAACCACGGCGGCAATGTCCTCGGCGGTCACTTCCTCGCGCAACATCGCGCCCTTGGACGCGGACTGCGCCTGCTCCAGCTGCTTTTCGAGGCCGGGGATGGTGCCATATTGCAGTTCGCCCGCTTTCGCATATTCGCCCGAACGCTGCGCCTGTTCCAGCTGCAGCCGGGCGGCGTCGAGCTGTTCCTTCAGCTTCGCCTCGCCAGCGATCTTGTCCTTTTCCGCCTGCCAGCGCGTCGTCAGTTCCGCCGACTGCTGTTCCAGATTGGCGAGATCGCCCTCCAGCGTCGCGAGACGGTCCTTCGACGCCTGATCGCTTTCCTTGCGCAGCGCCTCTCGCTCGATCTGAAGCTGCATGATGCGGCGGTCGAGATTTTCGATTTCCTCGGGCTTGCTCTCCACCTCCATGCGAATGCGGCTCGCCGCTTCGTCCATCAGGTCGATCGCCTTGTCGGGCAGGAAACGGTCGGTGATGTAGCGGTTGGACAGCGTCGCGGCGCTGACGATCGCGCTGTCGGCGATGCGCACCCCATGGTGCGTTTCATATTTGTCCTTGATGCCGCGCAGGATCGAGATCGTGTCCTCAACCGTAGCTTCGCCCACGAAGACGGGCTGGAACCGCCGCTGGAGAGCAGGGTCCTTTTCGACATATTTGCGATATTCGTCGAGCGTGGTCGCGCCGATGCAGTGCAGTTCGCCACGCGCGAGGGCGGGCTTGAGTAGATTGCCCGCGTCCATCGCCCCTTCCGACTTGCCCGCGCCCACCAGCGTGTGCATTTCGTCGATGAAGAGGACGATCTGGCCGTCCGCGCCCTTCACTTCGTCGAGTACGCCCTTCAGCCGTTCCTCGAACTCGCCGCGATATTTGGCGCCCGCGATCAGCGAGCCCATGTCGAGTGCCATCAGCGTCCGGTCCTTGAGCGTATCGGGCACGTCGCCATGAGCGATACGGAGCGCAAGGCCCTCGGCAATCGCCGTCTTGCCGACGCCGGGATCGCCGATGAGGACAGGGTTGTTCTTGGTACGGCGCGCGAGGATCTGGATCGTGCGGCGGATTTCCTCGTCGCGACCGATGACCGGGTCGAGCTTGCCCTCGCGCGCGGCGGCAGTAAGGTCGCGCGCGAACTTCTTGAGCGCGTCGTAGCGATCCTCCGCGCCTGCGGTATCGGCGGTGCGCCCCCCGCGCAGTTGATTGATCGCGGCGTTGAGCGCCTCAGCCTTCACGCCCGCCGCCGCCAACGCCTTGCCAGCGGCGGTCGTGGTGGCAAGGGTCAGCGCCAGGAGCAGCCGTTCGACCGTCACGAAACTGTCGCCCGCCTTCTGCGCGACCTGCTCGGCCGAATCGAGTACGCGCACGGCATCGTTGTCGAGCCCGGGCGTCTGCTGCGCGCCGCTGCCCGAGACGGACGGCACCTTGGCAAGCGCGGCGTCGGTGTCGCGCAGCGCAACCTGCGCCGATCCGCCCGCCGCCTGGATCAGGCCGGACGCCATGCCCTGCTCATCCTCCAGCAGCGCCTTGAGCAGATGTTCCGGGCTGATCCGCTGATGGCTCATCCGGATCGCCACGGTCTGCGCCGACTGGAGGAAGCCCTTGGCACGGTCGGTGAATTTTTCGAGGTTCATCGCAAATCCCACTCTCACTTGAATGCCGAGAATGTAGTGTTGCCCAAAAACAACACAAGGGGCCAGGCGCAATATTGGCGCGTGGTCGGCAGCACACGCGGCGAGCGTCGTTTATCCATATTGCACGGTCCCCCTGCCCCGCTATGGTGCGGCCATCTGTGGCGCATTCGTCGCCGCGCCGGTCCCCGCCGAACGCAAGAGGCCTTCCATGATCCTGTCTCCCCTGTCGCGCCGCCTTACCCTGATGGTCGGCCTGTCCGCGCTCGCCCTGACCCATAGTGCCGGGGCGTTAGCGCAGAGCGCCACCGCGACCGCTGCGCCTGCGCCGCTGTCCAGCCTGGTGGCGAAGGTGGACATTCCCTATGAGGAGTTCCGCCTGCCCAACGGCCTGCGCGTCATCGTCCATACCGATCGCAAGGCACCCATCGTGGCCGTGTCCGTATGGTATCATGTCGGATCGCGCTTCGAACCTGCCGGCAAGACCGGCTTCGCGCATCTGTTCGAGCATCTGATGTTCTACGGTTCGGAAAATGCGGACGGCCCCTTCTTCGGGCGGCTGGAGGATATCGGCGCGACCGACTGGAACGGGACGACCTGGTTCGACCGCACCAATTATTTCGAGACGGTGCCGACCGGCGCGCTGGACCGGGCGCTGTTCCTCGAATCCGACCGGATGGGACATCTGTTGGGCGCGGTGACGCAGAAGAAGCTCGATACCCAGCGCGGCGTCGTGCAGAATGAAAAGCGCATGGGCGAGAACGAGCCCTATGGCCTGGTCGAATATGCGCAGCTCGCCGCACTGCTGCCCGAAGGCCATCCCTACCGCCACTCTACCATCGGGTCGATGGCGGACCTCAATGCCGCGAGCCTTGCGGACGTGCAGAGCTGGTTCAAGACGCATTACGGCCCCAACAACGCGGTGCTGGTGCTGGCGGGAGATATCGACGCGGCGACGGCGAAGGCGAAGGTCGGCAAGTGGTTCGGCAACATCCCGACAGGCCCCGCGCCCGTCGATGTCGATGCGACCGTGCCGACGCTGCCCAAGGATGCAGAGGTCGTCATGCACGACAATGTCGCGGCGACGCGGCTGTATCGCAACTGGATCGTGCCGGGCGTCAATTCCGCCGATCTGCCGCAACTCGACATCGCGATGGCCGTGTTCGGCGGGCTGGCGTCATCCCGCCTCGACAATGTGCTGGTGCGCGACGAGAAGGTCGCGGTCGGGGTGAAAGCCAGCATCCAGCCGTTCGAGAAGCTGTCCATCGCCGAAATCACGGTGGACGTGAAGCCGGGCACCGATCCGGTGGCAGTGGGCAGGCGGCTCGACCAGTTGCTCGCCGACTATCTCGCCAAGGGGCCGAGCGCGGACGAGGTGCTGCGCGCCGCGACGGGGCAGGCTTCGGGTACGATTTCGGGGCTGGAGAAAGTCGGTGGCTTTTCGGGCAAGGCAGTGACGCTGGCCGAGGGCGCGGTCTATTCGAACGATCCGGCGAAGTACAAGAAGGACTTGGCCGTCTATGCCGCCGCCACGCCGCAGTCGGTCAGCGCGGCGGCGCGCAAATGGCTGGGCCGCCCCGTGCTGCGCCTGACGGTCGCGCCGGGCGAACGGAGCGCTGCGGACAATGCGCTGGCGGGGAATGCGACCCATCGCCCGGCCTATTTCCAGCAACCTGGATCGTCCGCACCCGCCGCCGCCGCGCCCCCTGCCCCCACCAGGGTGGCCGAGCCGCCGATCCAACCGGTCAAGGACCTCGACTTTCCCGATGTCGAGCGCGCGACGCTCAAAAACGGGATCAAGGTCGTGTTCGCGCGACGGACGGCGGTGCCGACGGTGCGCGTTTCGGTGGCGTTCGATGCGGGCAATGCGGCGGACGACCGGGCGAAGCTCGGCACGGCGGGCCTTGCCACCGCGCTGCTGGACGAAGGCACCGCCACTCGCACCGGCAGGCAGATCGCCGAGGAACAGGAAAGGCTGGGCGCGGCGATCAGCGCGGCCAACGGCATGGACCGCACCACGGTCGGCCTGTTTGCGCTTAAGCCCAATCTCGACGCGTCGCTCGGCCTGCTGGCAGACGTGATCCGCAACCCGGCGTTCAAGCCCGAGGAGGTGGAACGACTGCGCGGACAGATCCTGACCCGCATCAAGGCGGAAAAGACCGAGCCGATGGCCATCGCGCAGCGGATGCTGCCGCCTTTGCTCTACGGGCAGGCGCATCCCTACGGCATCCCGTTCACAGGGTCCGGCACCGAAACCGGGGTCAAGGCGGTGACGAGGGCGGACCTGACCCGGTTCCACGACACATGGCTGCGTCCCGACAATGCGACCGTATTCGTCGCGGGGGACACGACGCTGGGCGAGTTGATGCCGCTTCTGGAAAAGCGGTTCGGCGACTGGAAGCCGGCGGCTGCGGCCAAAGGGGTCAAGACGTTCCGCATGGACCGGATGGCGCGCCCGGCGCGGATCGTCCTGATCGACAAGCCGCAAAGCCCGCAGTCGATGATTCTCGCGGGCCTCCTCACCGGCAAGAAGGGCACCGACAATCCGGTGACGCTCCAGACCGCGAACGAAGTGCTGGGCGGTTCCACATCCTCGCGGCTCATCACCGACCTGCGTGAGACGAAGGGGTGGGCCTATTCCGCCGGGACCGCGCTGCCCGGCGTCAAGGATACAATCCCGCTGCTGGTCTTCGCACCCGTGCAGACCGACAAGACGGGCGAGTCCATCGTCGCTGCCCGCCAGGACATCCGGGATTATCTGACCGCGAAGGGCACGACGCAGGCCGAGCGCAACCAGACGATCAACAGCCAGATCCTGTCGCTGCCGGGGAGTTTCGAAACGTCGTCGGACCTTTTGTCGGCGATGATGCGTAACGACCTGATCGGTCGGCCCGACGATTATTACGAGACGCTGCCCAAAACCTATCGCGCGATGACCGCTGCCGATCTGGACAAGGCCGCCCGCGAGGCGATCGATCCCGACCGGCTGATCTGGGTGGTGGTGGGGGACGCCAAGCTGGTGCGCCCGCAACTTGACGCGGCGGGGCTGCCGGTGGAAATGGGCACACTGGCCGATTGACGGACACGTAAAGGAGATATGAGATGGCTGAAGTCGATGGCGCTTACGATTGCGTCGCGAAGACTCCGATGGGCGACCAGAAGGGTGTGTTCACCGTCATCAGCAGCGGCGACCGCTTCAACGGCACCTTTGCAGGCATGATGGGATCGCTGGACGTGACCGAAGGACAGGTGGCGGGCAACAAGCTGACCTGGAAGATGGAAATGACCATGCCGATGCCGATGACGCTGGAATGCGAGGCGGAGGTCCAGGGCGACGCGATCACCGGGACGATGCAACTGGGAGCGTTCGGCGCGTCGGCGTTCAACGGCACCCGACGCGCCTGATTCCCATCGTGTGAGCAAGGAAAAGCGCTCCGACCCGTGGGTCGGGGCGTTTTTTTGCGAGACAGCGACGTAGACAGTCGAACCATAGTTGAAAATTTTCGTTAGTTAGCTACCTAACGTTTATGTCGACTCCGGAGCATCGCCGCCTGCTGGGCCACAAGATCGCCGCCGTCGCCCGCCAGTGGCGGCGTGTGGCGGACGATATGCTGGGCGAGCTGGGCGTATCAAACAGCGCGAGCTGGTGCCTTATCCATATCGAGCGCGACGGCCCCGCGCGGCAGGCCGAACTGGCCGAGGCGATGGGCGTGGCGCAGCCTTCGCTCGTCCGCACGCTCGACCAGTTGCAGGGTGCGGGCCTCATCCATCGAGTCCGCCACCCGCAGGACAAGCGGGCGAACCTCATCGGCCTGACCGACGCGGGCGAAGCGCTGGTCCTGCGGATCGAGGAAAGGCTGGGCACGCTGCGCGAATCGATCCTGACCGATATTCCCGACGAGGCGATCGAACTGACCGCCGGATTGCTCGACCTGATCGGCGCGCGCATCGGGGAGCGGAAGCGCCAGAGCCGGCCATGAGCGAGCGGTTCGGCGTTCCTGCCGCGCTCTTTTCGCTGAAAAGCTACGCCGCGGCGATGCTGGCCCTGTTCGTGGCGTTCAGCATCGGGCTGGAGCGGCCCTATTGGGCGTTCCTCACCAGCTATATCGTGGCGCAGGCGATGGCGGGCGCGGTCGTATCGAAGGCGGCGTTCCGTGCCATCGGGACGGTCGTGGGCGCGATGTTCGCCGTCGCGGTCGTGCCCCCGCTGGTGAACGCACCTGAACTGCTGGTGCTGGCGCTGGCGTCGTGGCTGGGGCTGTGCGTGTTCGTGTCGCTGCTCGACCGGACGCCGCGATCCTACATGTTCGTGCTGGCGGGCTATACCGCCGTGCTGATCGTCTGTCCGACGGTGGATGCGCCGCAGACCATCTTCACCGTCGCGTCGCTGCGGGTGCAGGAAATCCTGATCGGCATCGCCTGCGGCAGCCTGGTGCACAGCGTCATCCTGCCCGGATCGGTGACGGGCGCGCTGCTGGCGCGGGTGGAGGCGATGCTGCGCGACGCAGAACGCTGGTCGCGCGATGCCATCGCGGTCGATCCGGTCGAGGGGCTGGACGCCGAACGGCGCAGGCTGGCGCAGGACATCACCGAACTGCACCAGATGTCGATCCACCTGCCCTACGACCTCAGTCGCCAGGCGCCGCGCGTGCGCACGGTGCGCGCGCTCCAGGACCAGTTGTCGCTGCTGCTGCCGCTGGGCGCGGCGGTGGAGGATCGGCTGGCGCAGTTGAAGGCGGTCAGCGGCGGGCAGGCCCCTGCCCCGGCGCAGGCGCTGATCGCCGACGTGCGCGACTGGCTCGATTCGCCGGTGGTCGACAATGCGACCCGCGCGGCGCGGGCGCAGGCGCTGATCGACCGATGCGCCGCGATGGAGCCGCCGCTGCGCGCGGACAGCGGCTGGGCCGATATGCTGCGTCTCAGCCTCTATGCCCGGCTCGCGACGCTGATCGCTGCGCATCGCGATTGCCGCGACCTGCACGACCAGATGGCGACGCACCACCGCGCCGCCGTGACGCCGCGCGTGGCGCAGTTGCTTGCCGTGCGCGGCAGCCGCGCGCTGCACCGCGATTATGCGGGCGCGGCGCGGGCGGCGTTCGGCGCTTGGCTGACGATAGTCGTGGGCAGCGCGCTGTGGATCGGCAGCGGCTGGCACGACGGGGGCACGGCAGTGATGCTGGCGGGCGTGTTCCTGGCGTTGTTCGCGGCGCAGGACAATCCGCTCGCGCCGCTCAAGGGCTTCATGATCGGAACGCTGGTGGCGACGGCGCTGGGCGCGCTCTATGGCTATGCGATCATGCCGCGGCTCGACGGGTTCGGCGAACTGGCGCTGGCCTACGCGCCGCCGCTGCTGGTGCTGGGCGCGATGATGGCGTCGCCGCGCTGGATGGGGATCGCGCTGCCCACGCTACTGGGGCTCGGCAGCCCGGTGCTGCTGTCGGACCGCTATGTCGGCGCGTTCCAGAACTATGCCAACGGTGCGGTGGCGCAGATCGGGGGGATTTTCTTTGCGATCGTGATGGCGGGGCTGCTGCAATCGGCGGGGGCCGAGCGCGCCATCGCGCGGACGGTGCGCGCGGGATGGCGCGACATCGCCAATCGGGCGACGATGATGAGCGCGCCTGACGTGCGCGGGTGGATCAACCGGATGCTCGACCGCATCGCCCTGCTCGCTCCCCGCCTTGCCGCCACGCGCGCGGACAGCGGCGCGCCGCTCTACGACGCGCTCCGCGATCTGCGCACCGGGGTTGCCATCGGGGAACTCAAGCAGGTGCGGATCGCGCTGCCCCCGGCGGAGGCGGAACCGCTCGCCCATGTGCTGAGCGGCGTGGCGCACCATTATCGCGGCCTCGACCCCGTTGCGCCCGCGCCCGCCGACCCCGCCCTGCTGCACGCCATCGACGCCGCCATCGGCGACCTCGCCGCCCATCCCCGCCCTGCCGTGCAGCGCGAAGGGGTGCTGGGCCTGGTCAGCCTGCGCCGCAACCTCTTCCCGCAGGCGGAAGCATATAGGAGAGCCGCCGCATGACCGGAGAGATCGCGCTGGGCGGCATTTTCGTGCCGACGCTGTTGCTGCTGGGGCTGATCGCGCTGGCGCTGACCTGGGCGGCGACGCGCGTCGTCGGCGCGCTCGGCCTCTATCGTTTCCTTGCCTATCGCGCCGCGGTGGACCTCAGCCTCTTCGTACTGATCCTGTGCGCGCTCGCTTTCCTCTTCCCCTCCCTTGGACTGAACCCATGAAGCCGCTTTTCGCCACCCTGTCCCGCAGCGCCGCCACGATCCTGATCGTCATCGCCGCCGCCATCGCCGCGATCTGGATGTGGAATCACTATGAACGCAGCCCCTGGACGCGCGACGGGCGCGTGCGCGCCGACGTGGTGCGGGTGACCCCCGACATCAGCGGCCTCGTGACGTCGGTGGCGGTGCGCGACAACCAGCGGGTGAAGGCGGGCGACCTGCTGTTCGTCATCGACACGCCGCGCTATGCGCTGGCGCTCGACCAGTCCAAGGCGCGGATCGAAAGCGCGCAGGCGACGCTGGCGCAGGCGCGGCGCGAGGCGAAGCGCGACCTGGCGCTGGGCGACCTGGTCGCCGCCGAAACGCATGAGCAGAATGTCGCGCGGGTGGCGACGGCGCAGGCGGCGCTGGCCGAGGCGATGAGCGCGCGCGACGCCGCCGCGCTGAACCTCAAGCGCACGCAGGTGCGCGCGTCGGTCAACGGCGTCGTGACGAACCTAGACCTGCATCCGGGCGACTATGTCGGCGCGGGCACGCAGGCGCTGGCGCTGATCGACAGCGATTCGCTGCGCGTAGAGGGCTATTTCGAGGAAACGAAGCTCGGCCTCATCTGCATCGGCGCGCCGGTCGCCGTGCGGTTGATGGGCGAGCCGCAGGAACTGCACGGGCGGGTGGAAAGCATCGCCTACGGCATTAACGACGACAGCCGGTCGAACGCGGGCAACCTGCTGCCCAATGTCGAACCGACGTTCAGCTGGGTGCGGCTTGCCCAGCGGATTCCGGTGCGGGTCAGGCTGGACCGGGTGCCCGCCGGACTCCGCCTGATTTCCGGGCGGACCGCGACGGTGACGGTGCAACCGGCGGCGCGGGACGCGAAGCCAGGGGAATGCCGCCATGCGTAAGGGGATCGCCGCAGCCGCAGGCGCGCTGCTGCTGTCGGGCTGCGCCACCGCCGGGCCGGACTATCGCCCGCCGGCGGAAAGCGCGGCGACGGCGGCGGCGGCGACGGGCCCCTTCCATTCGGCGAGGGGTGCAGCCTTTGCGCAGGCCGAGCCGCCTGATCGCTGGTGGCGGCTTTATGCCGACCCGCGCCTCGACACGCTGATCGAAGAGGCGCTGGCCGCCAACGCCGACCTGCGGCAGGCCGGGGCGAATGTGGAACGCGCGCAGGCGGTGCTGCGCGAGGCGGAGGCGGGACGCACCATCGGCACCGACGTGTCGGCGGGGACGACGCTGGCGCGGCCTTCGGGCACGGGATACAGCCTGCCGGGCGTCGCCAGCTACGACCTTGGCCTCGCGGCATCCTACCCGCTCGACCTGAACGGTCGCATCCGTCGCGCGATCGAGGCGAGCGGCGCGGACGTGGAAGCGGCGCAGGCGGCGCGCGACTATGTGCGCGTCGGCATCGCGGCGGCGACCGCCCGCGCCTATGCGCAGGTGTGCGCCGCCAATTTCAGCCTGGCCGTCAATCGCCGCGTCGTCGCGCTGCAACGCGATACGCTGACCGCGACGCAGCGGCTGGCGCGCGGTGGGCGAGGCACGTCGTTCGACGTGAGCCGCGCGCAGGCGGCGGTGGAGGCGAGCGCCGCCGCCCTGCCCGCGTTCGAGGCGCAGCGGCAGAATGCGCTTTACCTGCTGGCGACGCTGCTGGGACGCCCGCCCGCCGACTATCCGGCCGGGGTCGAGAGTTGCGCGGCGCTACCCTCCATCGGGCAGCCGGTGCCGGTGGGCGACGGCGCGGCGCTCATCCGGCGGCGGCCCGACATCAGGCAGGCGGAACGCGCCATCGCGGGCGACACCGCGCGGCTGGGCGTGGCGATGGCCGATCTTTATCCGCAGGTGAGCATCGGCGGGTCGGTGGGGCTGTCGGGGCCGGTCAAGGCCATCGGCGGACCGACGAGCTTCGGCTTCAGCTTGGGGCCGCTGCTCAGCTGGAGCTTTCCCAACCGCCCGGTGGTGCGCGCCCGGATCGCGCAGGCCGATGCGCAGGTGCGCGCGGATCTGGCCGGGTTCGACGCGAGCGTACTGGAAGCGTTGCGACAGGCGGAAAGCGCGCTCGAAACCTATCGCCGCGATGCCGAGCGGGCGGCGGCGCTTGATCGCGCGCGCGACAGCGCAGCGACATCGGCGGCGCAGGCAGGGCGATTGTTCCGGTTCGGGCGGGGCGACTTCCTGTCGCTGCTCGACGCGCAGCGGAGCCTCGCCAGTGCCGAGGTGACGGCGGCAAGCGCCCGCACGCAGCTGGTGCAGGACCAGATCGCGATCTTCCTGGCGCTCGGCGGAGGCTGGGGCGAAAGCGCGCCCTGACCGGATCGGCGGGCCGCGTGACCTGCCGGAACGGACGAAGGACCTAGCTGCCGTTCGGGCCGCCGGTGTTGCTGCCCGCGCCCGCGCCGCCCATGCCGCCTGCACCGACCGCACCGATATTGCCGAAGATTTCGTCGAACAGGCTGCGATGGCGACCCAGCGTCGGCGTCTTGTCGCCCGAGGGCGAAATGCGCGCGATCTGTTCCATCCCCATGCGGTCCACCGCCGTCACGTTGCCCGCGGGATCGAACCGCACGCGCAGCACCGTCTGCTCGACCGGCTTGGGATTCGAAAAGGCGAGAGCCCGCATCGTGCGCGAGACATAATACCAGTCCTGCTCGCCGAACTGCGACACGAAGCTGGGACGGCCCAGCGTCCCTTCGACCGAGGCGCGGTTGTCGATGCCGGGCTGCACCGAATCGACCAGCAGCTTGTCGACCTGATAGCCCTGATGCGTGCGGATGCGGGTGCAGGCCGATGTGCCGAGCAGCGACGCGCTGAGGCCGATGGCGATCACGAGACGCCCACGGCGGGAATGGCGGCTGAACTGCGGCATGAATGTCTCCTGCGGGCGCGCCCGCCTGTCCTTGGCGAATACTTGCATTGTCGCCATTGCATCGTGCGACGCAGCGATCAATATGGAATTGCGTGGCCGCCCACAAGGGGTGGCAGGGCGTGCCCTGCGCCGCGCCACCTGTACGAACCCTGACGAAAAGTTGCCCGCCATGCCGTCCGCCCCTTCCTTTCTCCAGCGCCTGATGGGTCGCGCCGATCCGCGCGCCGGGCTGCGGCCGCTCTACGACGCGATCGTGCGCGAGGGGCGGCAGCCGCACTGGTATGTCGAAGGCGCGGTTCCCGACACGATGGACGGGCGGTTCGACATGATCGTGGCGATCCTGTCGCTGGCGCTGATGCGGCTGGAACAGCAGGGGGCGGCGCAGGAATCGGTGTGGCTGACCGAATTGTTCGTCGACGACATGGACGGGCAGTTGCGGCAGGAAGGAATTGGCGACGTGGTCGTGGGCAAGCATGTCGGGCGGATGATGAGCGCGCTGGGCGGACGGATCAGCGCCTATCGTTCGGCGCTGGAGGGCGGCGGCGACCTTACCGAGGCGCTGCGTCGCAACCTCTATCGCGGGGAGCCGGTCGATCCCTGCGCGATCGACCATGCAGAGGGTGCGTTGCGGGCGCGCTGGACCCGGTTGGGATGCCTCAGCCGTGACGCGATGCTGGCAGGAGATATCGGATGACGGGCAGCCAGGAGGCTTTAGTGCCGGAATTTTCCCGCATGGTGAAGGTCGATCAGGTCCGGCGGATGGCCGTCGAGACGCATATCGCCGCAAACGACGCGGAGCGGGCGGCGCTCGCGCGCCGGTTCGGCCTTGTTGCGCTCGACCGGCTGGAGGCGGATTATAGCCTGAGCGAGGAAAAGGACGCGATCCTGGCGCGCGGGCGGGTGCGTGCGACGCTGGCGCAGCCCTGCGTCGCGACCGGGGAGCCGGTGCCCGAAATCATCGACACCGATTTCGCCCTCCGCTTCGTAGTGGAAGCCGCCGACACGCCGCCCGAAGGCGAGGAACTGGAACTCGACGCGCAGGATGTCGACACCGTCGGCTATGACGGGCAGGCGCTCGACATGGGCGAGGCGGTGGCCGAGACGATGGCGCTGGCGATGACGCCCTTTCCCCGATCGCCGGACGCCGACGCTTATCTGAAGCAAGCGGGCGTCCTGAGCGAAGAGCAGGCAAGCCCGTTCGCGGCGCTTCTGGCGCTGAAAGACAAGGGCTGAAGCGCATCGGCCGAACGCGGCTGTCGCGCCGGGCCACACGCGCTGTTTACCTTTCGTTCCGCTCTATGCCATAAGGGCGTGCCATGGAGTCCGCCCCGCGCAAGATCATCCATATCGACATGGACGCCTTTTACGCGTCGGTCGAGCAGCGCGACGATCCGGCGCTGCGCGGGCTGCCCATCGCGGTGGGCGGCGGCGGACCGCGCGGAGTGGTCGCAACCTGCTCCTACGAAGCGCGGCGGTTCGGCGTGCGGTCGGCGATGCCGGGTGGGCGGGCACGGCGGCTGTGCCCCGATTTGCTGTTCGTGAAGCCGCGCTTCGACGTATACCGCGCCGTGTCGCATCAGGTGCGCGAGATTTTCGGTCGCTTCACCGATATCGTTCAGCCGCTCTCGCTCGACGAAGCCTATCTCGACGTGACGACGAACAAGCCGGGCATCGCGTCGGCGACGCAGATCGCGCAGGACATCCGCCGCATGATTCGCACGGAAACGGGGCTGACTGCGTCGGCCGGCGTGTCCTACAACAAGCTCATCGCCAAGCTCGCGTCGGACCAGAACAAGCCCGACGGCGTGTGCGTGGTGCGCCCGCATGAGGGCGCGGCCTTTATCGCGGCGATGCCGGTGCGGCGCATCCATGGCGTAGGTCCGGTGACGGCGCAGCGGATGCAGGCGCTGGGCATCGAAACCGGCGCCGACCTGCGCGCGCGCGACATGGCGTTCCTTCAAGCGCATTTCGGCAGCGCGGCAGGCTATTACTACCGCGCGGCGCGGGGGGAGGACGACCGCCCGGTGCGCGAGCGCGAAGGACGCAAGTCGGTGAGCGTGGAAGACACTTTCTTCGACGACCTGACCGAAGAAGCCGCGCTGGTGGCGGAGTTGGACCGGATCGCGGCGAACCTGTGGGGGCGAATCGACAAGGCGGGCGCGTGGGGGCGCACGGTGGTGCTCAAGATCAAGTTCGCCGATTTCCGCATCATCACCCGGTCCCGCAGCTTTCCCGCCCCCGTGCGATCGCCCGACAAGCTGGCGCAGGCGGGACGCGAACTGTTGCTGGCGCAATTGCCGCTGCGCATGGGCGCGCGCCTGCTCGGCCTTGGCGTCCATAATCTGGAGGGCGAGGATGCGCCCGACCGGGAGGACGGACAGCTCGCCCTGTCGCTGTAGCCTTTAGAAGGGCAGCCAGTTCCGCTTTTCGGTGAACTTCATATAACCTGCATTGATGCCCAGCCGATAGCCGACCCCCAGGCGAATCGGGATCAGCACGACATCGCCCCAGCGCAGGTAGCTGGCGGTGAAGCCCCCCACCAGATAGGCAGTGCCCTCCGCCGCCGGGAAGCGGTGGTAGAGGTCCTGCGTGTCATAGAGATTATAGACGAGGATGAAGGTGTTGGACGCATTGCCGCCCACGTCGAAACCGATCGACGGGCCGGTCCAATACACTTCGCGCTTGCCCTCCACCTTGTGGTTGAGCGTGCCCGATCCGTAGCGCAGCCCGACGACGAAAGCGCCCGACGCCTCCCGCCCGGCGATGTAGGCGTTCGGGCGTCCCTGATCCTTCAGGACTTTCTCGATGATGCCCGCGAGGCCCTCTGCCCCCTTGCCGAAGACGCCCTCCGCCGCGCCGATAAGGTCGTCCTGCTGGTAGGATTCGCCCGGCGAGATCGCGGCGGGCGGCGAGTTGGGTGTCACCGGCGCGCCGGTGGCGGTGGTGGCATCGCCGGAAGGGGCGGGCGCGGGCTGGGGCGCGGGCGGATCGTGGCGCACCGCAGGATCGACGCCGGGGTCGGTCGGCGCGGTACGCGGCGGCGGCGGCGGTGCAAGATCGGCGTCGATGGCGGTGTTGGGATCGACCGTCCGCACCTGCGCGCCTGCCAGCGGGCTGAACGCCAGCCCCGCCAGCGCGCCTGCCCACAGTGCCGCCCGCGCCATCCGCGATCCCGCGCGCCCGGTGATGCCCATCATGTCTCTTACACTCCCCGCCAGACCCTCCGGGGCCGGTTTGAGCGCGCAGAATAGCGGGAAGGATGCTGAAACCGCAATGAACGAAAGCCGACATGAGTCGCGATTGCGTCGGCCCGATGCTTTGCCGCCCAGCGCCCCGTAAAAAATCGCACTGCAGGACCGTTGCCATGTCGCAAAGCCCCCGCTATAGCCGCGCCCTAGCCACGGTCCGCCTTGCAACGGGCCAATTCGCGCGGAGACGTGGGTGAGTGGCTGAAACCAGCGGTTTGCTAAACCGTCGTAGCCTTAAGGGGCTACCGAGGGTTCGAATCCCTCCGTCTCCGCCAATTTTTCATTCCGTTGCCGCCGCGTTCCAGCCCTCAGGCTGGGTTGGTCGGCTGCGGCATGAATTTCTGCGACAGCGCATGATAGAGCCGGTCCTTGCACACCAGCTGAGCGGTGAAGTCGGCGATGAGGGCGGTCGCGAGCAGGGGCAGGAGCAGGCCCCGACTGGCGGTAGTTTCGGAAATGATGATGACCGCGGTGAGCGGCGCGCGCACGACCCCGGTGAAATAGGCGATCATGCCCAGCAGGATGACGGCGCCGGGAGGATAGGCGGGGAAGAGGCTGCGCAACATGTCGCCTACCCCCGCGCCGACCGACAGCGACGGGGCGAAGATGCCGCCGGGCAGTCCCGAAACCGCCGTCGCCAGCGTCGTCACGAACTTTGCGCCGCCGAACCATAAAGGCACGTCGGCACCGGATATCATGGCGTTGGCGGTCTGGTAGCCCGTGCCCCAGGTGAGGCCCGTCGAGACGCCGATCAGCGCCACCGCCATCCCGCAGCAGGCGGCGAATCGAACCGGGCGGGCGCGTAGCCACGCCATGGGCGACCAGGCGGTCCGTCCCGCCGCCAGCATGGCGCGGGAAAACAGACCGCCGGCCAGGCCGCCGAAAATCCCGGCGACGGGCGCGGCGAGTATCGCCTGCTGCACGGACAGCGTCTGATGCATCACGCCGAAATAGACATAATCGCCCGCAAGGCCGAGGCTGACCATACCGGCGATCAGCACCGCCGCCATCACCAGCAGCGTCATGCGCTGCTCATAGGCGGCGGCCAGTTCCTCGATCGCGAAGGCGACGCCGGCGAGCGGCGTGTTGAATGCCGCCGCGACGCCTGCCGCGCCGCCTGCGATATAGACAGAGGCGCGCAGCGGTATCCCCATCAGGCGGTGGGCATAGGCCATGATCGCGGCGGACACCTGCACCGTCGGCCCCTCGCGCCCCACCGATGCACCCAGCAGCAGCGCGGAGAGGGTGAGGCCGAGCTTGGCGACGACCGTGCGCGCTGAAACGAGGCGGTCGAGCCCGGCATCGGGATCGCGTGACGCGGCCATCACCTGCGGAATACCCGATCCGGCGGCGGCAGGAGCGAAGCGACGCGTCAGCCAGACGACACCGGCAAAGCCCACCGGCGTCACGATCAGCGGCGCCCACCACCAGCGGCGGGCGAAACGCAGGAACATGGCACCGGCATCGTCCGCCGCCTTCGCGAACAGGAGCGCGACGAGGCCGACTACGATCGCACCGCCCAGGATTGCGATGCGCCGACGCCACACCATCGCTTCGGGTCCATGGCGGCGCATCAGGGCGCGCAATCGACGGAGCGAGAAACGGGGGGCTGGCATCGTCATCCTTCCGCCGGGAATCCGACCGTGGAGAGGAACGCCCATCGCATGATGTGTGCGGGGCGCGGTGGGGAGTCGCAGCCTCCCTAGCGCGAAGCGGCGGCAAGGGGAATCCGCAAGGCCCGAAAGCGGGAAAAAGCAGCCATGGCCGCAAAGACGTGACGATGATATACGCCAAGGCCCGACAGCGCATTCCCAACAGGCCCGGCATTCCAGACATGATGCGATCTTCCTTCGGCACCGTTCGCGGGCTCGTGCGCCTGCTACTGTCCTATCCTCAGGCGGCGCTGGGGCTGGCTGCGGTCGCTCCCCCTGCCCGGCCCGAAACGGTGCGGCGTCTGGTCTTCGTGTGTCAGGGCAATATCTGCCGCAGCGCCTTTGCCGACATGGTAGCGCGGGCGCAGGGCGTTGAAAGTGCGTCCTTCGGCCTGTCGACGGACACGGGTCGCCCCGCGCACGAACCGGCGATCGTCGCGGCGGGCGCGCTGGGATATGCGATGGGGGATCATCGCGCGGTCGATGCCGTCGATTTTGCGCCGCGCGAAGGCGACCTGCTGCTGGCGATGGAGGTGCGGCAGATGCACCGTCTGGCGGCCGATCCCCGCCTTTCGCATCTGCCGCGCCAGCTTCTGGGTCAATGGGCGACCCCGCCGATGCCGCATCTGCACGATCCCTACAGCCTCGACGATCGCTATATGGCGACCTGCCTCGCCCGGATCGAGCGGGCGGTGAAGCGGCTTATCCGCGATTATTCCGGCGCAAGGCTTTCCTGACCATCTGCCCGATGTCGCGCAGGAACGGGCCGGGATCGGACGGCGCGAAGACATAATAGCGCCCGCGCGGGTCGAGAAAGCCTGTGACATAGGCAGCGAAATCGGCCATCGGCGTCAGCCGGAAAAAGGGGTCGCTGATACGGTCGGGGCTCATCAGGACGCGGGCCAGCCTTTTGGTTTCGGGCACCATGTAGCGCGCACGCACCCCCTCGCGCGGGCGGGGCGGGGCATCCGTCTGCCCGAGCACGGCGCGGCGATAGGCCTCCCACGCGAAATGCGCGCCGCTGTGGTGGGCGAGCGGAAGGCTGCCCCAGAAGCGCCCGTTGACCTCCATCAGCCAATAGCGCCCGGTGTCTGGCTCATGGCGATATTCGACCATCGCCGGGCCGCTCCAGTCGAGCGCGCGCAGCAACCGTTCGGACAGCGCCATCTGCGCGGCATGATCCCGATCCGGTTCGGCACGGCATAGCGTCGATACGCCGCCTTCGGGCGGCCATTCGTGGAGGCGGCGGTGCTGGAAGCGCAATGTCGCGCGACCGTTCGCCATGAAAAGCATCTGCCCCAACCCCACGCCGCCGCAATATTGCTGGATCAGCGGCCAGCGCCCGATGGAAGCGTAGCGGTCGAGCAACGCCAGCAGTTCGCGGGGCGTGTGGATATAGCCGGTCTTGATCCATTCCAGTCCCGCCCGCTCCAGATCCGCCATGACTTGCGGCGGATTGGCCCATTTGGCGACGAGCGGATAGTGCATGGCCCCGGCGCGGGCGGCGAAGTCTTCGCCCGCTTGAGGTTGCCACGTTTGGGGGACGAGCAGGCCGATCCGCTGCGCGATGTCGAGCGTGCGGCGCTTGTCGATGACGTTGGCGAGCGGCTCTGTCCGGGGGACGAGGATGTCGCAGTCGCCGATCCGCGGCGGCAGGGCCGACAAAGCGAGCAGGTCGCCCTCCGAGATCGCCAGCACCGCACGCGCGCCAGTCCGCGCGATGAGGGCGGGGAGCCAGTCCGCAGGGTCGCCCTGCGGCCGCAGCGACCAGTCGCGGCAATGGCGCGAGGCGAGCGCAATCGACCCCGGCGCGCGGGCGACGCCATGGACGGGCACGCCATGCGCGCCCAGTTCGCGCACGATGGTGAGCGCGATGGCGTTTTCCATACCGATGACGATAGCGACCGGATGCTGGCTCACACAGGCGCCAGCCTATGTTCGTAGCGCCATGTCGCCCATGCCTGCTGCGCCTGCCGCATCGCGGTGCGCCAGCCGTCGGGCGCGGCGCGGGTCAGCGGATGCGTCGGCTCCGAGGACGGGTCGGGATTGAGATCGGCGAAGCCCGCGGCGGTGACGCCGGGGAGCGTGGCTGCCGCGCGGCACAACGCTTCGAATCGGGCCATGACCGTGCCGTTGGGCCGCTGCCGGTCGCGGGAGAGCATTTCGAAACTATGGGTGACGACGACATAGGCGGGATGCCGCTCGGTCACAGCATGGCTCAGGCCCGCGCGCATCTCCGCCGCCGACATGGCGCACACCTGCGCCGGGCGAAAGCCGCCGGGACGGTCGGCGATACCCGAGACAGGCAGTTCGGTGACGCCATGCAGGCGATGCGGCGCAATCTGCGCGGGATCGGCAGCGATAGCGCAATCGCGCCCGAGATAGGCCGGGTTGACGCTGCTGTCCCAGGCGACGCCGATCTGCGCCAGCGCCCGCAGCGTGTCGTCGTTGGCACCGAAATTGCCCGCGCGAAAGGCGCGGATCGCCGGTGCGCCCGCATCCTCCAGCCATCGCTTGGCAAGGCTCAGGAGGACGACCTGATCGGCAAGGGTAAAGTCGCCGATGTTGCGCCCCAGCCGCCCGCCTACCGGCGATTCCTTCGCCCATTCCAGCCATTCGGTGTGGATGTGCATCTGCACCTCATGCCCGCGCGCGACGATTGGCTCCACGATCGGGCGCAGAAAATCGATTCCGTGCACCAGCGCAGGCAGCGGATCGAGGAAGAAGACGCCTTTGAGACCGTGGCGCTCCAGCGTTGCCATCTGCCAGCCGATGCCGGTTTCCCGGCCGCCCGCCTCCGCCCGGATCGACAGGCGGATATTGTCCGCCAGCGTCATGCCACGCCGCTGGAAGGCGGCGGACAATTCGGTGTCGACGGTGACGAGGAGCGCGGTCATGGACGGTCCGGGGGACAAGAGGAATGCCCGCTTTAACCCATGAGGGTTAAGGACGTGTAATATATCCTGCCCTATGTCCTCCAGTCCGTGTCCGGGAGGCGTCAGTCCAGCAGGGCGAATTCGCCATAGCTGCCCTGGAAGAACAGCAAAGGCCGCTCCGCCCGGTCGACCTCCAGCGCGGCGACCCGGCCAAGGACGATATAATGATCCCCCGCTTCGTGGACGGCGTCGAGCGTGCAGTCGATCCATGCCACCACATTGTCGAGGATCGGCGATCCGTTGGCCGATGCGCGATGGGCGACATCGCGGAACTTGTCCTGCCCCGGTCCCGCGATCTGGCGGCAGAGCGCGAGTTGGTCGGCGGCCAGGATGTTGACGCAAAAACGGCCCAGCTTTTCGATACGGGGCCAACTGGTCGAGCTTTTGGCGGGGAAGAAGGCGACGAGAGGCGGATCGAGCGAGACCGAAGTGAAGGACCCCACGACCATGCCGACCGGCGCGCCATCCTCCTCCACGGCGGTGACGACGCAGACGCCGGTAGGGTAATGGCCCAGAACGCGACGAAAGGTCGCACTGTCGAAACTCACGTCGCTCACTCGGCTCACTCCTCTTGGTCGATTATGCCTGTCCACGCTCGGTTAGAGCGCGATGCCGCCAGCCGCCAGCACCGCCAGCGTCAACAGTTCCGATGCGTTCGACGCCATCGTCGCGATCTGCACCGATTTTTCCATGCCCACCAGCAGCGGCCCGATCATCGACGTGCCGCCCAGTTCGCGCAGCAGCTTGGCCGAAATATTGGCCGATTGCAGCCCCGGCATGACGAGAATGTTCGCCGGACCCGACAGGCGGCTGAACGGGTAATTCTTCATGACCGCGGGGTTGAGCGCCGCGTCGGGCGTCATTTCGCCTTCATATTCGAAATCGACACCGCGTTCGTCCAGGACCTTCACGGCATCGCGCACATTTTCGATGAACGCGCCGGGCGGATTGCCGAAATTGGAATAGGACAGGAAGGCGACGCGCGGATCGTGGCCCATACGGCGGGCGACCGCGACGGTCCCTTCCGCGATATCGGCCAGTTCGGTCGCGGTCGGGCGTTCGTTGACGGTGGTGTCGGCGAGGAACACCGTCTTGTCCTTCGCCACCATGACATGAATGCCGAAGGGGGATCGGCCCGCCGCCGGGTCCATCACCCGCTTCACCTCGCGCAGCGTCTGCGCATAGGGGCGCGTCATGCCGGTCAGCATTGCGTCTGCCACGCCCATCTTGACCAGCAGCGTGCCGAAGATGTGGCGATCCCGGTTCACCATGCGCTCGCAATCGCGGCGGAGATAGCCGCGCCGCTGAAGCCGGGCGTAGAGCAGGTCGACCATGTCGGGAACGAGCGGGGAATTGACGCTGTTGTGCAGCTCGTAGCTTTCGGGATCGCGCACGCCGAGCGCCCGCAGCTTGTCCATCACCTCGCCCCGACCCACGAGCACCGGCACGCCATAGCCCAGTTCGCGGAACTGGATGGCGGCGCGCAGCACCACCTCCTCCTCCGCTTCGGCAAAGACGACGCGCTTGGGGTTGGCCTTGGCGATCTCATAGGCGCTGGTCAGCACCGACGTGGTGGGATTGAGCCGCGCCTTCAGAGACTGGCGATAGGCCGCCATATCCTCGATCGGCCGCTGCGCCACGCCGGTTTCCATCGCCGCCTGCGCGACGGCGGCGGGCACGACTTCCATCAGGCGCGGGTCGAAGGGCGCAGGGATGATATAGTCGGGACCGAAACTGTGCGAGCGGCCATAGGCCTTCGCCACTTCCTCGGGCACGCGTTCGCGCGCCAGTTCGGCAATGGCCTTGGCGGCGGCGAGCTTCATCGCCTCGTTGATGCCCGTCGCCCGCACGTCGAGCGCGCCACGAAAGATGAAGGGGAAGCCCAGGACGTTGTTGACCTGGTTGGGAAAGTCCGACCGACCCGTCGCGACGATGGCGTCGGGACGCGCGGCCTTCGCGATAGGGGGCAGGATTTCAGGATCGGGGTTCGCCATCGCGAAGATGATCGGCCGGTCGGCCATGGAAGTCACCATGTCCGCCGTCATCGCGCCCGCGACCGAAAGGCCGAGGAACACGTCCGCGCCCTTCACCGCTTGCGCCAGCGTACGGGCGTCGGTCCGCACCGCATGGGCGGACTTCCACTGGTTCATCCCTTCGGTGCGGCCCTGGTAGATCACGCCCTTGCTGTCGCACATGATGACATTGTCGTGCCGCACGCCCAGCGCCTTGATGAGTTCGGTGCAGCTGATCGACGCTGCGCCCGCGCCGTTCACCACGACCTTCATGTCCTTCATGTCGCGTCCGGTCAGGAGCGCGGCATTGAGCACGCCCGCCGCCGCGATGATCGCCGTGCCATGCTGGTCGTCATGGAAGACCGGAATGTTCATCCGTTCCTTGAGCGCGGTTTCGATGACGAAACATTCCGGCGCCTTGATATCTTCCAGATTTATGCCGCCGAAGCTCGGCTCCATCAGTTCGACAGCGTCTATGAAGCGGTCGACATCCTCGGTCTTGAGTTCGATGTCGATGGAATCGACATCGGCGAAGCGCTTGAAGAGCACCGCCTTGCCTTCCATCACGGGCTTCGACGCCAGCGCGCCCAAATTGCCCAGGCCCAGGATCGCCGTCCCGTTGGAGATGACCGCGACGAGATTGCCCTTGGCCGTATAGTCGTAGGCGGTCGCCGGGTCCGCGGCGATGGCGCGCACGGGGACCGCAACGCCGGGCGAATAAGCCAGCGACAGGTCGCGCTGCGTCGCCATCGGTTTGGACGCGATGATCTCGATCTTGCCGGGGCGACCGGTGGAGTGAAAGAACAGCGCCTCGCGCTCGGAAAATTCCACGCTGGACGTGTCGGTCATGGTGCGCACCCCTGTAACGGAACGATGGGGCGGCCCTAGCGGCAACATCCTCTTGTGGGCAAGTGCGAGACGCGCAATTTTGCTGCGGGCGGCGCGAAGCTCTGGTTTCGCGGGCGGCTTCGCGTTATCGGCCTTCGCCATGGCTTCCCCGTCCGACAGCAGCCCCCCGCCGACCCCGATGATGGCGCAATATCTGGCGCTGAAGGACGAAGCGAAGGATTGCCTGCTCTTTTATCGCATGGGCGACTTTTTCGAACTGTTCTTCGAGGACGCGAAAATGGCGGCGGCCACGCTCGACATCGCGCTGACCAGCCGGGGCGAACATGGCGGGCAGCCCATTCCGATGTGCGGCGTGCCGGTGCACAGCGCCGAAACCTATCTCGCCCGGCTGATCCGGGGCGGGCATCGCGTCGCCATCGCCGAACAGACCGAAACCCCCGCGCAAGCCAAGGCGCGGGGCGGCAAGACGCTCGTGGCGCGGGCGATCGTACGCTACGTGACGGCGGGCACGCTGACCGAGGAGACCCTGCTCGACAGCCGGCGGGACAATCTGCTCGTCGCGCTGGCCCAGGTGGGCGGCGACGATACAGGCGAAGTCGGCATCGCGGCGGCGGATATTTCGACCGGCCGGTTCGAAACGATGTGCTGCCCTGTGAGCGACCTGCCCGCCGAACTGGCGCGCCTGCGCCCGAGCGAAACGGTGGTGGCGCAGGGATCGCCGCTGGACCTGCCCGATTGCCATCCGTTCGACCGTGCCGCCTTTTCAAGCGCGAAGGCGGAAGACGCGCTCAAGCGCCTGTTCGGGGTCGCGACGCTGGACGGGTTCGGGCAGTTCGGGCGGGCGGAACTGGCGGCGATGGGCGGCCTCGTCGCCTATCTCGACCATGCGGGCAAGGGTACGCTGCCCTTCCTCGCCCCGCCGCTGCGCAAGGCGGGGGGCGCGCATGTCGCCATCGACGCCGCGACGCGCGAGAGCCTGGAGATCGTCGCCACGACGGCGGGGACG
Source organism: Sphingobium sp. (assembly GCF_003248505.1). Lineage (GTDB taxonomy): Bacteria > Pseudomonadota > Alphaproteobacteria > Sphingomonadales > Sphingomonadaceae > Sphingobium. Next base: position 27,809 of record NZ_QFOA01000003.1, on the reverse strand, counting down.
CGCACAGGGAGCCTGCTCCACGCCATCGACCGCACGGTGACCGGCGCGGGCGCACGGCTGCTGGCGCAGGATCTGTCGGCGCCGCTGCTGGACCTTGCCGCGATCGAGGCGCGGCTGGGGCTGGTCCGGCTGCTGCATGACGAGGCGGGATTGCGGGACCAGCTGCGCGGCGCGCTTCGCTCGCTGCCGGACATCGGGCGGGCGCTGGGGCGCGTGGCGATGGGGAGAGGCAGCCCGCGCGACCTGGGGCAGCTGCGCGACGGGCTCGGCGAAGCGCGAATGCTGCGCGAGCGGCTGGGGCGGATCGCGGACATGCCGCCTTTGCTGGCGCAATTGCTGCCCGCGCTGGACGGGCATGGCGCGCTGGTCGACGCACTATCCCGCGCGCTCGTCTCCTCTCCCCCGACCGAGACGGCGAACGGCGGCTATATCGCCGACGGCTTCGACCCCGCGCTCGACGACCTGCGGCGCATGGCGGGCGACGGACGCCGCGCGATCGCGGCGCTGGAAGCGAAATATCGCGAGCAGACGGGCATCTCCTCGCTCAAGATCCGGCACAATGGAGTGCTCGGCTATCATGTCGAGGTACCCGCGCGCGTCGCCGACACGCTGATGGCCCCCGACAGCGGTTTTACCCATCGCCAGACGCTGGCCGGCGCGGTGCGTTTCAATTCGGTCGATCTGCACGAGGAAGCAGGCCGCGTGGCACAGGCGGGCGCGCACGCTCTGGTAGCCGAGGCGGCACATCTGGAAGGGCTGATCGAGGCGGTACTCGACCGTAAGAGCGATATCGCGAGAGCGGCGGACGCGCTGGCCCGGCTCGACGTGGCGGCGGCGCTGGCCGAGCGGGCGGCGGAAGGCGGCTGGACGCGGCCGCAATTCGTCGCGGGCGACCATGCGGGCCAGTGCCTCGACATCGTCGGCGGGCGGCATCCGGTGGTCGAGGACGCGCTGCGGCGGGAGGGCCAGCCCTTCGTCGCGAACGATTGCCGCCTGTCCCAAAGTGACAGGCTGTGGCTCGTTACCGGCCCCAATATGGGCGGCAAGTCGACATTTCTGCGGCAGAATGCGCTGATCGTCATCCTCGCGCAGGCGGGCGGCTATGTCCCGGCGGAAGCGGCGACGATGACGCTGGTCGACCGATTGTTCAGCCGCGTGGGCGCGTCCGACAATCTGGCGAAGGGACGCTCGACCTTCATGGTCGAAATGGTAGAAACCGCCGCGATCCTGAGCCAGGCGACCGAACGCAGCTTCGTCATCCTGGACGAAGTGGGCCGTGGCACGTCGACCTATGACGGCCTCGCCCTCGCCTGGGCGGTGGTGGAAGCGGTGCATGAGGTCAATCGTTGCCGCTGCCTGTTCGCGACCCACTATCACGAACTCACCCGGCTCGCCGAAACCCTGCCTTCGCTGTCGCTTCACCATGTTCGCGCGCGCGAGTGGAAGGGCGATCTCGTCCTGCTGCACGAACTGGCGCAGGGGCCTGCCGACCGCAGCTACGGCCTTGCCGTCGCGCGGCTCGCAGGGCTGCCGCCCGCCGTGCTCAGGCGCGCAAAGGACGTTCTCGGGCGGCTCGAAGCGGGCAAGGCGAAGACCGGCGGCATCGCGGCGGGTCTCGACGACCTGCCCCTTTTCGCCGCCGCCGCCGCGCAGGAGGAAGACGCCTGCGATCCGCTCGTCGAGGCGATCGAAGCGATCGATGCCGACGCCCTGTCCCCGCGCGAGGCGCTCGATCACATCTATCGTCTGAAACAACTGGCCGCGCAGCGGCAGCGCGACTAGATAGCGTCCATGGTCATGCAGTTCCCCGCCCTCGGCGCGCGCCGCGCCATCATCGACCGGCGGGCCATATCCGACAGGATCAACGCCCTCGCGCAGGAGCAGGGGGGCGATGCGTTGCAATTGCGCGCGCTTATCGTGCGGGAACTCAAGGCCGCGCTGGAGGAAGGCCGGGCGGAGGTCGCGCGGCGGCTGGAGGCCAGGCCCACGCGCGGGCGCGAGACGGTGACTGCCTTCGCCTTCCTCATCGATCAGATTCTGCGCCTGCTGTACGACGCGACCACCCATCATCTTTATCCTTCCGGGGACCGCAGCACCGGCGAGCGGATCGCGCTCATTGCGGTGGGCGGATATGGCCGCGGCGAAATGGCGCCGCACAGCGATGTCGACATCGGCTTCATCACACCGTGGAAGCCGACCGGATGGAGCGAGCAGGTCATCGAATCCATGCTCTATTCGCTCTGGGACCTGGGCCTCAAGGTCGGGCATTCCAGCCGCTCGGTCGACGAGACGATGCGCATGGCCAAGAGCGACCTTACCGTACGCACCGCCCTGTTGGAGGCGCGCTATGTCTGGGGCGATCGCGCGCTTTACGAGGAAACCTCCACCCGCTTCGACGCGGAAGTGATGCAGGGCAATGCCCGCGCCTTCGTCACCGAAAAGCTGGAGGAGCGCGACGATCGACACCGGCGCATGGGCGACAGCCGCTATGTCGTCGAACCCAATGTGAAAGAAGGCAAGGGCGGGTTGCGCGACCTGCACACGCTGTTCTGGATCGGCAAATATGTGAACCGGGTCCGTTCGGTCGCGGAACTGGTCGGTGTCGGCCTGCTGACGCAGAGCGAGCTTCGCCAGTTCCAGAAAGCGGAGGATTTCCTCTGGGCGGTGCGGTGCCACCTCCACACCATCACGGGCCGCGCCGAAGACCGGCTGACCTTCGACCTCCAGCTGGAGATCGCGACCCGGATGCGCTTTACCGCGCGGGCGGGTCAGTCGGGGGTAGAGCGGTTCATGCGCTATTATTTCCTGAACGCCAAGACGGTGGGCGACCTGACGGCGGTGTTCCTGGCGCACCTGGACGACCAGATGGGCCCCAGGGGGCGGCGCTACATTCCCGCGATGTTCCGTCGGCCCAAGAAGCTCGACGGCTTCGTGCTGGAACGGGGGCGGCTGGCGTTGCCGAGCGACGATTTCTTTCAGCAGGATCCGGTGCGGATGCTGGAGATTTTCGCGGTGGCCGATCGCCACGGGCTCCAGATTCACCCCAGCGCGATCCGCGCGGCGAGCAGGGACGCGAGCCTCATCACCGCCAAGGTGCGACGCGATCCCCGCGCCAACATGGCGTTCATGGATGTCCTGACCTCACCGCGCGATCCCGAAACGGTGCTGCGCTGGATGAACGAATCGACCGTGTTCGGACGGTTCGTTCCCGATTTCCGCCGCGTCGTCGCCCAGATGCAGTTCGATATGTATCACCATTATACGGTCGACGAGCATACGATCCGCGCGGTCGGGCTGCTGGCGCGAATCGAAAAAGGGGAACTTGGCACCGACCATCCGCTCGCGACGGAACTGATGGGCAAGATCCTGTCGCGCCGGGTGCTCTATGTCGCGGTGCTGCTGCACGACATCGCCAAGGGTCGCGGCGGCGATCATAGCGTATTGGGCGCGGAGGTCGCCGAACATCTGTGTCCGCGCCTCGGCCTCACCCCTGCCGAAACCGAAACGGTCGCCTGGCTGGTGCGCTATCACCTGCTGATGTCGGCGACCGCGTTCAAGCGCGACCTGGCCGACTACAAGACGATCCTCGATTTCGTCGACGTGGTGCAAAGCCCGGAGCGGCTGCGGCTGCTGCTGTGCCTGACCGTGGTGGACATCCGCGCGGTGGGCCCGGGCGTCTGGAACAGCTGGAAACGGCAGCTGCTGGGCGATCTTTACGACGCGGCGGAAGAAGTGCTGCGCCTTGGCCACAAGCAGAAGGGCCGGGGTGAGCGGGTCGTCGCCAAGCAGCATGGGCTGCGCGCGGCGCTGGGCATGGACGAGGCGGAGTTCGCCGCGTTCAGCGCGCGGCTGCCCGAATCCTACTGGATCGCCGAACCCGACGACATCCTGATCCACAATGCCCAGCATATGCTGGCGGCGGGCGATGCGCCGCTGTCGATCGCCGCGCATTATTATCCGCAGCGCGGGGCGACACTCGTCACCGTCTATGCCGCCGACCATCCGGGGCTGTTCTACCGCATCGCAGGCGCCATCCATCTGGCGGGCGGCAACATCATCGACGCGCGCATCCATACCACGCGCGACGGGGTCGCCATCGACAATTTCCTGGTGCAGGACCCGCTGGGCGGCGCGTTCCACAGCCCTGACCAGCTGACCCGCATCCGCAACGCGATCGAGGATTCGCTGTCCAACCGGCACCGCCTCATCACCAAGCTGTCGGCGCGGCCCCTGCCCCGCACGCGAGCCGAAGCGTTCCGCATCGAACCCAATGTGCTGATCGACAACAAGGCGTCGAACCGCTTCACCGTGGTCGAGGTCAACGCCCGCGACCGGCCCGCGCTGCTGTTCAGCCTTGCCAATGCGCTGTTCCAGTCGAAGGTCACGGTGCACAGCGCCCATGTCGCCACCTATGGCGAGCGCGCGGTCGATACCTTTTACGTCACCGACCTGCTGGGCGGAAAGATCGAGAGCAAGGCACGGTTGCAGACGCTGGAGCGCCGCCTGCTGGAGGGCGCGGGGAGCGACGTCGGCCAGGCGCTGGAAATGGCCTAGGCGACGATGTCCATGACGTCGCCCGGACGAAGCAGCGGCAACAGCCGCAACATGTCGGCCCTGTCCACAGCGACGCATCCGGCGGTGGGGCGGCCTTCGGACAGATGGAAGAAGATGGCGCTGCCCATACCCGGCCGGGGCGGTGCGTCGTTGTGGCCGAGGATCACGATCACGTCGTAGGCATCGTCGGCGCGGATCAGAGTTTCCGCGGAAAAGCCGCGCGGCAGCCGCACGGGACGGTTGTAGGCGGGGTCCGCCGGATCGTCCGACCAGCCGTCCCCCGCCCGCACCCAGCGCCACGGCAGACGAATGCCGCGCGGCGCGGCTGTGTCGGGGCGCAGCAAAACGGCGCGAATGGGCCAGCGCCCGACCGGTGTGCAACCGTCGCCCTCCCGCTTCGCGTCGGCGGCGCAGGCACCGCCGCGCCCGACTGTGCAAAGCATGTCGAGGTCGCCGAAGGTCAGGCGGCCCGAAGCGCATGCGACCCGCACGACATTCACAGCTGGTGGCCGGTGCGGTCGCGTTTGGTGGCGAGATAGCGTTCGTTATGCGGATTGGTCGGCAGGATGATCGGCAGCCGTTCGACCACCTCAATCCCCGCCGCCTCCAGCCCCGCGACCTTGTCGGGATTGTTGGTCAGCAGCCGCACGGCGCGTACGCCCAGAAGGTCGAGCATCCGCGCTGCCACCGAAAAGTCACGCGCGTCGATGGCGAAGCCCAGGCGGACATTGGCGTCGACCGTGTCGAACCCCTGATCCTGAAGCGCGTAGGCGCGCAGCTTGTTGACGAGGCCGATGCCCCGTCCCTCCTGCCGCAGGTAGAGAAGGATGCCCCAGCGGGCGTCGGCGATCTGGCTCAACGCATCGTGGAGTTGCGGCCCGCAGTCGCATTTGAGGCTGCCCAGAACGTCGCCTGTCAGGCATTCGCTGTGGATGCGGATGACGGGCGGGGTCCCGTCGCGCTGCCCGATCACCAGCGCGACATGTTCGCGCGGTTCGTCGGGGCTGCGGAAGGCAACGATTTCCGCAGATTCGCTGGTGGCCACGGGCAGGCGCGCGCGAGTCGCGACAGCGAGATGGACAGCATCGTCATAGGTCGCGATATCGTGCGTATCGAGATCTACTTCGACCCCGCCATCGGTGGCGGCAACGAAGAAAGCGGGGAGGATGCCCGCCAGTCGGGCGAGCCGCAAGGCCGCCGCGGCGGCATGGGGCGCCACAAGCGGGAGCGCACGGAACGGGCCCTTGAGCGGCGACGCGAGATCGAGCACCGGATCGGAAATGGCCGTCGCCACATCCGCGTCGATCCACGGTGCGCGCTCCAGCAGCACGGGCAAATCGGGATCGGCGGCGGCAAGCTGGTTCGCAAGCTTCAGCGTTTCGGCCCGCGCGGCGGAAATGAGGATGTCGGCGCGGCCCAGAGGATCGAAATCCGCCAGCGTCACAGCGTCCGCCCCCTCCACCGCCATCAGCCGCAGGGCACCGTCGCCCGCCCGCAGGCGGATCGGCCAGCCACGGCGCAGCGCGTCGATGGCCCGGGCGGCGGTCCGGCCGGTCATGGGAAGGCGAACTCGGTAATGATGGGAATATGGTCGGACGGCTTGACCCAGCTGCGCGCGGATTCGACGACGCGGTGACTGACCGCTTTTTCCGCCACGTCGCGCGTCATCCACATATGGTCGAGCCGCCGCCCCCGGTCGGATGCCGCCCAGTCCTTCGCCCGATAGCTCCACCAGGTATAGAGCCGGGCGGGCGCGGGATGGAAGTGGCGACCGATGTCGACCCAGTCGTTGGACGCCTGAAGCCGGGCCAGCGTTTCGCATTCGATGGGCGTATGGCTGACCACGTCGAGCAGCTGGCGGTGGCTCCACACGTCGCATTCGAGCGGAGCGATATTGAAATCGCCGGTGAGGATCGTCGGCTTGTCGTCGAGCGCGCCGGACCATTCGATCATGCGTTCGAGAAAATCGAGCTTCTGGCCGAACTTGGGATTGACCGTGCGGTCGGGCACGTCGCCTCCGGCGGGGACATAGACATTCTCGATCCGCACGCCGTTGTCGAGCCGGACGCCGACATGGCGCGCTTCGCCATTGGCCTGCCAGTCGAGCCGGTCGTCCTCCCACATCGGCACCTTGCTCAAGATTGCGACGCCATGGTGCATCCGCTGGCCGTTCAGCACCTGATGGACATAGCCCATGCGGCGGAACATGTCGGTCGGGAAGATGTCGTTTACGACCTTCGTTTCCTGAAGGCACAGGACATCGGGCGCTTCGTCCCGCAGCAGCTGTTCGACGATGTCGATGCGCGCCCGGACACTGTTGATGTTCCAGGAGCAGATGGAGAGCGTGTCGGCCATGCCAAGCCACCTAGGAGCGCGCGCATCGTTGCGCAAGCGGTCGCAAGGTCCGGCGGGCGGCGCGAGAACGCACAAAGTAAGACCCCCGCTCCGGGGGCATGGAACGGGGGTCTCGATCGCGCCCTTGAAGCGCTTTGCGACGCGAAGGGGAAACCGGGTAACAGGGGGGAAAATCCCGGTGGTCTCTCGCGCCGTGGATGTTTGGATAGCGCGATCCATATGAGCGCTGGATGAACGAAAAGGGCGCTTTTTCCGTTCGTCTCCCCCAAGGCTCTTTTTATCCTCCGGATCGGCCGCGCGGACGCGGATCGGTCCAGCGGAACGCCGAATCCGCGACCGGCACGCCATAGCGCTGGTTGGAAAGGCGGACGGCAGTTCGATTGTTCTGCGAATCGAGCGATACCCAGCCATAGAGCGTCAGCCCTGCCGGACCGGAAGCGTCACGCTTGAAGATCATGGTGATGGTGCCGAATTCGGGACGGCGCGGATCGCGCGCCTGCACGCTGAGGATGGACGGATCGTCGGTCGCGATCACCTTGCCGAATTTCGACAGGTCCTTCGACGGGTCGATCAGCGCGCCCAGCGGCGAATTGCCGATAGGCCAGCGCTGAACCTGACGCACGTCATAGTCGATCACGGTCAGCGCCTTGCCGTCGCCCACGATCAGCAGCGGCACGCCCTTTTGATACTGGAAACGGATTTTGCCCGGTTGCCTGAGCGTCAACTGACCGGTCAGCGTTTGGCCGTTGCGGTCGGTCTGGCTGAAATCGGCGGTCATGGTGGTGACGGCGCGGATATAGGATTGCACCTTCGCCAAATCGGACTGGGGCTGCTGCTGCGCTATGGCCGCACCGGCCAGCGTCATGGCCGGCACGGACAGGGCAAGCATGAAGGGCGCCATGATGCGCTTCATCGGGATCGACTCCATGATGGTGGGAAACGGGGTTCTAGGTCGTGGCGATTGAACCCGCTGTGAACCCGGTCGTTCCGTTGTAGCAACATTTTTGGCGCGAGCGTCGGTGAAGCACCCAAAAAAAAGGCCGATCACGAAGACCGGCCCGAAAGTTTTAGGAGAGGATGCCTGAAAGGCCCGTTCCTTATGCGGGGCAGCGCGTTATGCTGCAAGTGCGAACGACGTTGTTGCGGTTGCGTAATATGCAATCGCCGGTCGGTCCATCAGATCGGATTGCCGTTTTCATCGCGCAGCACTTCGCGGCGGCCCACATGGTTGGGCGGGCCGACCAGCCCTTCTTCCTCCATGCGCTCGATGAGGCGGGCGGCGCTGTTGTAGCCGACGCGCAACTGGCGTTGCAGCCAGCTGGTCGACGCCTTCTGATTTTCGAACACCAGCTGGCAGGCCTTGCGGAACAGCTGGGCGTCGGGGCTGTCGTCGCCTAGGTCGACGCCGTCCAGCGCGAAGCTGCCTTCCTCCGGCTCCTCGGTCACGGCGGAGATATAGTCGGGCTGCCCCTGCGCGCGCCAGTGATCGGCGACCACGCGCACCTCGTCGTCGGACACGAAGGGGCCATGGACGCGCATCAGCCCCTTGCCACCGTGCATATAAAGCATGTCGCCTTTGCCCAGCAGCTGTTCCGCGCCCTGTTCGCCCAGGATCGTGCGGCTGTCGATCTTGCTGGTAACGAAAAAGCTGATGCGGGTCGGCAGGTTCGCCTTGATGACGCCGGTGATGACGTCGACCGACGGCCGTTGCGTGGCGAGGATGAGATGGATGCCCGCAGCGCGCGCTTTCTGCGCCAGACGCTGGATCAGGAATTCGACTTCCTTGCCCGCCGTCATCATGAGGTCGGCCAGTTCGTCCACCACCACCACGATCTGCGGCAGCGGCTGGAAGTCGAGCTGCTCCTCCTCATAGATGGGCTTGCCGGTTTCTGCGTCGTAGCCGGTCTGGACGCGACGACCCAGCGGCTTGCCCTTCGCCTTGGCGGCGCGGACCTTCTCATTATAGTTGGCGAGGTTGCGGACCGAGATCGACGCCATCATGCGATAGCGATCCTCCATCTGCTCCACCGCCCATTTGAGCGCGCGAATCGCCTTGCTCGGCTCCGTCACCACGGGCGCGAGCAGATGCGGGATGTCGTCATAGGTCGACAGTTCCAGCATCTTGGGATCGATCATGATGAGCCGCAGCTGATCGGGCGTCATGCGGTAGAGCAACGACAGGATCATGGCGTTGAGGCCCACCGACTTGCCCGACCCGGTGGTGCCCGCGATCAGCAGGTGCGGCATCGGCGCCAGATCGGCGATGATCGGTTCGCCCGAGATATTCTTGCCCAGAATGATCGGCAGGGTCGCTTCCTGCCCGAACTGTTCCGACGTGATAAGCTCGCGAAAGGACACCCCCTCCCGATGGGCGTTGGGCAGTTCGATGCCGATGACGGTGCGGCCCGGAATGGTCGCGACGCGCGCCGAGAGCGCGGACATGTTGCGAGCGATGTCGTCGGCCAGCGCGATCACGCGGCTCGCCTTGATACCGGGCGCGGGTTCCAGTTCGTACATGGTGACGACCGGGCCGGGGCGCACTTCGGTGATGTTGCCCTTCACATGGAAGTCGTCGAGTACCGATTCGAGCAGACGGGCGTTGCGTTCCAACGCAGCCTTGTCGATCTTGCCGCCCTGGTTGGCGGGGATGGGATTGAGAAGGTCGGGCGAGGGCAGCGAGCTGTTGCCGAACAGATCGTCTTGGCTGACCGGGGCCATCGCGCGCTGGGTCGGCGCGGGCTTGGGCGTCTGGATGGTGATGGGCGGCTTGGGCTCGTTCGACACCTGTCGCCGTGGCGTGATGACTCGCTCCGCCGGTTCGTCGTCCTCGTCGAAAAACTCTTCGCGCGGCGACGGTCCCGCCAGCGCCAGAGCCGGTTTCGGCAGGCTGAGGCGGGGAAGTGTCGGGCGGCGCAGCGCGATGATCGGCTTTTCGAGCGCGAGGCTGCGATACCAGCAGAATAAACCCGCGATCAGCGCCACGACGATCAGCACGCCCTTGATCCAGGGCGCCGCGACGGGGGCCTGCGCGGTCAGGCTGGCGATGCCCTTGGCGGTGACGAGCCCTATGACCCCGCCCCACCCGGCGGGCAGGCCGACGAGCGGTTCGGTCTGGAACAGGGAAAGCGCGATGCCGACAAGGGCGATGCCGAGCAGGCTCTTGCCGAACTGCCCCTTCCACCCGCTCATGTCCTGATCGCCCCACAGCCGCCGCGCGGAGATCGCCATCAGCGGAAGGATCAGCGCGACCGGCACGCCCAGCAGCCAGAGCAGGAAATCGGCGGCCCACGCGCCCGGCGGCCCCATGATGTTGGCGACCTGATCGCCTGCGACCGTGTTCATCGACGGATCGCTCGGCGCGTAGCTCAACAGCGCGAGAGCGAGGAACAGCGTGGCGGCGATGAGCGTCAGCGCGCCGATCAGCGCGCCGCTGCGGATAAGGCTGCGCTTGAGCATTTCGCGCCATTCCGGCTGTCTCTTGACGGTGCGCCCGACGGCCATGATCTGCTTGTGTCCCCCAAATGTTCCGTTTCGGCACAATGCGCCGAGGCGGGAGTCTGCGTCAAGGGTGGGCAGCGGCGGCTCGTCGCGGCGGGCAGGCTAGAGGCGGTAGACGGGGAACCGTCCCGGGATCGCCCCCTGCCTACCCCGCAGCAGAACTCAGCGCAAAGAGCGCGTCGCCGTCCACCCGCTGCACCGTCCATTCGTCCATCGGCTGCGCCCCCAGCGCACGATAGAAGGCGATGGCGGGCGCATTCCAGTCGAGCACCGACCATTCGAGCCGGGCGCAGTCGCGCTCGATCGCAAGGCTTGCAAGGCGGGCGAGCAGCGCCTTGCCCGCGCCCAGCCCCCGCGCCTGCGGCAGCACGAACAGGTCCTCGAGGTAAATACCCGGCCGCGCTTCGAAGGTCGAGAAATTGTGGAAGAAGAGCGCGAAGCCGACCGCTGCGCCCTCGTGCTCGGCGATCAGCACCTCGGCCATCGGGCGCGGCCCGAACAGATGCCGCGCCAGCATATCGCGATCCGCCTTCACCGCGTGAGTGAGGCGCTCATAGTCGGCGAGCGCGCGGATGAAGGTCAGGATCGTGTCGATATCTTCGGGCCGTGCGTCCCTGATGCCGATGTCGCTCATACCGCTCCTGCCTCCACATGGGCGAGGTCCGCCCGCTTTGCGCGCGCGGCGATAAGGCACCCGGCGACGATCAGCAAGGCGCCCGCCAGCGTCGTCCCTGTCACCCGCTCGCCGAAAGCCAGCCAGCCGATGATCGCGGCCCACAGGAACGCGCTATATTCGACGGGTATGAGCCGCTGCGCCTCCGCCCGGGCATAGGCCCAGGCCAGCGCCGCCAGCGACGTGAAGGCGAGTGTCGCTGCCAGCAGCACGAGAGGCAGCGCGTGCAGCGGCGGCGTCGCGACCAGTAGCGGAGCGCCCAGCGCGAACACGCCGAGCATGACGAGATGCTGGAAAAAGGCGACTTCGATCGGGGACGCGACCTGCGCCTGTTGCCGCTGGATGATGAGGTTCCAGGCAAAGAGCACGGCCGATGCCAGCACCGCCGCCGCGCCGGTCAGCGCATCTGGCGCATAGCTGCCCGAAAGCTTGCCCGAAAGGATGACGCCGACGCCCACCAGCCCCAGCAGCGACGCACCGATGGCCTGCCGCCCGACATGCTCCTTGAGCAAAAGGGCGGCGAGATAGAGCGCGATGAGCGGCGCGATGAAGGACAGGGCGATGGCTTCGGCCAGGGGCAGCCGCATGATCGCCCAGAAGAACAACGCCGCCATCGCCGCGACCACAACCCCGCGCAGCACGTGGATGCGCAGTACCGCCGCGACCGGCCAACGCTGGCGCGTCAGCAGCATCAGCGCAAGGCCGAACACGGTGCCTGTGACGGCGCGCCAGAACAACGCGTTGTAGAGGCCGATGGACAGGCTGAGCCCCTTCATCGTCGCGTCCATCACCGAAAAGAGCGCGACACCCAGGCAACAGACGGCGAAGGGAATGGCGATACCGCGCGCGGCCACCGGTCGCGCCGCCTTATTCCGCCGCGACCTTACCCGCGTCGGTGGTGTCGGATTCCAGTTTGGCGGCCTCGATCTCGGCCGCCTTGGCTTCGACCAGAGCCACGATATGATCGATCATGCCTTCGTCCTGCACCGTATGATCGGTAAGGCCCGACAGATAGACCATATGCTTGCCCGCGCCCCCGCCGGTGAGGCCGATGTCGGTTTCGCGCGCTTCGCCCGGGCCGTTGACGACGCAACCCAGCACGGACAGCGACAGGGGCGTATGGATATGCTGGAGCCGTTCTTCCAGCGCCTGGACGGTACGGATCACGTCGAAACCCTGCCGCGCGCAGGACGGGCACGAGATCACCTTGACCCCGCGAGTGCGTATGCCGAGCGATTTCAGGATTTCGTAGCCGACGCGCACTTCCTCTTCGGGTTCGGCGGAGAGGGAAACGCGGATCGTGTCCCCGATCCCGGCCCAGAGCAGGTTGCCGATACCGATGGCGCTCTTGACCGTCCCGCCGATGAGGCCGCCCGCCTCGGTGATGCCGAGGTGGAGCGGGCAATCGACCGCTTCGGCCAGTTGCATATAGGCCGCGACGGCGAGGAACACGTCGCTCGCCTTCACCGCGACCTTATATTCGTGGAAATCCTCGTCCTGAAGCAGCTTGATATGATCGAGCGCAGATTCGACCAGCGCTTCGGGGCAAGGCTCGCCATATTTTTCGAGCAGATCCTTTTCGAGCGAGCCTGCGTTGACGCCGATGCGGATCGAGCAGCCATTGGCCTTGGCCGCGTCCACCACTTCCCTGACCCGCGCCTGCGAACCGATGTTGCCCGGATTGATGCGCAGGCAGGCCGCGCCCGCATCCGCCGCTTCCAGCGCGCGCTTATAGTGGAAATGGATGTCGGCAACGATCGGTACGCGGGCGGCGCGCACGATCTGCTTCAGCGCTGCGGTCGATTCCTCGTCCGGGCAGGACACGCGGATGATGTCGACGCCCGCATCCTCGCACCGGCGGATCTGGTCGACCGTCGCGCGCACATCGTGCGTCAGCGTGTTGGTCATGGTCTGGACCGTCACAGGCGCGTCGCCGCCCACGGGCACGTCGCCGACCATGATCTGGCGGCTCTGGCGGCGCGCGATGTCGCGCCAGGGGCGAAGGCCGGGATTATGGTCGGACATGAAAAAGGGGCTCCGTAAGATACGAAGCCCCTATAGTCATTCGCGGGCGATATTAGAAGCGCAGCGTGACCGACGCCGCCACCTGATCCGCATTGCCGCTCGTCTGCGCCAATGTCGTCGCCGTGACCGTCGCGGGGGCGGGGAAATAGCTGTCGGGGCGGATGATGTTCGCCTTTTCGACGAAGGTGTGGGCGTAGCTGACGTTGAGCGCCGCAGCGGGCGAAATGTTGAAGGTCGCGCCGCCGGTCAGCCAGACGCGGTCGCCATCGGGCACGCGCGTCGTCAGATGCTGCGGATTGGTGGGGGTGCGGTCGAACATCGTGCCCGCCCGCAGCGTCAGCGCAGGGCTGACGTCATATTCCGCGCCCGCGCTGACCGAATAGCTGTCGCGATAGTCCAGTTCCTTGTTGGTGGTGCCGGCGGCGGAGGTGATGGCGATGCCCTTGAACTTGGACCAGTTGTACCATTTGCCGGTCAGCATCGCGCGCAGGCTGGGGGTCAGCCTGTGCATCATCGACACGGTGACGATGTCGGGCAGGTTGAGCGGCGCGGTGGCCGCGAAGCTGCCGTTGCCTGCCGCGATCGGGCCCACCAGGCCGGACACGGTCTGCGTCCCCGCCAGCTTCTGGTTGATGCCCTTGCGGAAATGCACGCCGAAATTGGTGTCGCCGGTGGTGTAGAACAGCCCTGCGTTCCAGCCGACCGACCAGTCGTTACCCTTCAGCTTGGCGAAGCCGTCGGTGGGTACGAGCGGAGACAATTGCGGCAGCGCGTTGGTCAGCGTCGCTTTCACATATTGCACGTCGACGCCACCGCCCACGGACAGGCGGTCGGTCAGCTTGTAGGCGAAAGAGGGCTGGATATTGTAGGTCTTAAGATCGGTGTAGAGCGAGTCGTACCGACCGAAAAAACCGTCTTCATATTCCAGCTTCAGGCCGAAAGGCGCGTTGACCCCGAGACCGAGCCAGAGCCGGTCGCTGATCTGCGCGCTGGCGTAGAAGCTGGGGACCGGGATCACGCTTTCGAACGGATTGCCGCCGTCATTGCCCTGCACCGGCACGCGCAGGGTCGAGCCAGGAACCGAGCGGGAGGTGCCGCGATTGCTCTGCCGCGCCGAGGGCATCAGCGCAGAGCCGCCCGCCGACAGCTGAATCCCCTGAAGCTGCGTCATCGCGGCAGGGTTGAAATAGATGGTGGAAGGGTCGTCGCCCGCTGCGGCACCGCCGGACAGGGCACGCCCGGTCTCGATCGGCGACTGTTCCTGAAGATAGAAACCGCCAGCGAAGGCACTGCCCGGCGCCGCGAGCGCAAAGGTGGCGAGAAGGCTGGAGGCGAAGCGACGATGAAGGGACATGGCAGATCCTCTGCTGGAAAACGCGACTTTCGTTGGGCCATGCGACGGGGGCACCGATGCGCGAGCGGCCTTGCAAGTTGCCGTTTACGGAAGGTTGCAGGGGATTTCCAGCGCCGAACGCAGGCCGTCCGGGCATCGTTACGCGGGCAGGTCGGCTTGACGCTACGGCGTCAAGTGCATGGACCGGTATCGAAAGGGCAAAAAAAAGCCGCCCGGAGGGGCGGCCTTGAAGTTTTAGGAGAGGATGCCTGAAAGGCCCGTCCCTTTTGCAGCGCAGCATGACCTGCCGCAAATGCGAAAAACGGGGGGTCGATTGCATTATTTGCAATCGTAACGCGACGCTTCGGTTTCCGTAAGGGAAAGTTGCGCGATAAAACTTTTCCCTGATGAAATTTTATGGACCGGTGGGCAGCGAAAGACCCGTATCGGCAAGGTGCGACTCGACCTCCGCAAGCAGATTCGCGAGCGCGGCGGCATCCCGCCCCTCTGCACGCACGACCAGCGCGCCCTGCGTGTTCGATGCGCGCAGAAGCCACCAGCCGTCGGCGGTGCGCACGCGTAAGCCGTCCAGATCGACGACATCCGCACCCGCGCGCCGCAGTCGAGTAGCCACTGCGTCCACGATCCCGAACTTTGCCTCATCGGGGACGGCGATGTGCAGTTCCGGCGTGATCGCGCCTGTCGGCATCGCAGCGGCCAGGGCCGAGATGGGGCGAGCAGAGGCGGACAGGAGGCGGATCAGCCGGACGGCCGCGTAGAGCGCGTCGTCATAGCCCGGATGATCGTCGGCGAAGAAGAGGTGCCCGGTCGTTTCCCCGCCCAGCACCGCGCCAATCTGCTTCATTCTGGACTTGATATGACTGTGCCCCGCCTTCCACATGTCGGGCTGCCCACCCACCGCGGCGATCCGGTCGAATATGGTCTGGCTGGTCTTCACATCGCCCACGATCCGGGCGTCGGGATGAGCCCGAACCATATCGGCGGCGAAGATGCCGAGCAGGCGGTCGCCCGCAATGGCGCGTCCCTCTGCGTCGATCACTCCGATCCGGTCGCCATCGCCATCGAAAGCCACGCCGAAATCGAGCCGTCTGGAAAGGACCAGCGCGCGCAGATCGGCAAGATTGGCGTCTACGGCAGGATCGGGATGATGATGGGGAAAACGACCGTCGACTTGGGTGAAGAGCAGGTGATGCTCACCGGGCAGGCGCTGCGTCAATTGTTCGACCGCAGGCCCCGCCGCGCCGTTCCCTGCGTCCCAGCCCACGCGCAGGGGACGCCCGTCGAAGCCCTGCATCAGCCGCGCGACATAAGGTTCGAGCATGTCGGCGCTTTCGATCCGACCCGATCCGCTGTCCCAGTCGCCCCGCGCCGCCATGTCGCCAAGGCGCTGGATATCCGCGCCGAAGAAGGGCGCATGGGCGTGCACCAGCTTGAAGCCGTTCTGGTCGGCGGGGTTATGGCTGCCGGTTATCTGTATCCCGCCATCCACATCGCCTGTCATTTCGGCATGATATAGCATCGGCGTCGGACCGAGGCCGATGCGCACCACGTCGATACCGGCCTGCGTGACGCCATCGACCAGCGCGCGCTCCAGCATCGGCGAACTGATCCTTCCGTCATAGCCGACCGCCAGCCGCCGACCGCCCGCGCGGGCGACTACCGTCGCGAAACTGCGACCGATTGCACGGGCGTCGGCCTCATGCAGGGTTTTCCCCACGGTGCCGCGCACGTCATATTCGCGCAACACGGCGGGATGGAACAGGTGGCTCATGGTTCGGCGCGATCGGCCAGCAGAATGTCGCGCGCAGCGTTGATCTGGGCGGCGAGCGCTTCGGTGCCCCCCTTGTCGGGATGGACCGATGCGATCAGGCGACGGTGCGCGGAGCGGATCGCGACGGCGTCCGCATCGGGCGTTACCCCCAGCAGCGCGCGCGCCTGCGCGATCGTATCGGCACGGGGCGCCGCAGCGGGCACGGGGCGCTTGGCACGGCGCTTGCCCTGTTTTGCGAAGAAGAGCGCCGCGCCCACCAGCAACGGCGCGCCGATCGCCGGCTTGCCCTTCGCCGCCAGCACCGCGCCGACCAGCGCCGCGCCCAGCACCATGCCGTCCTTCGCGCTCATGCGTTGCAGCTTTCCCGTCCAGATCAGCCAGACCGCAAGGCCCGCGAGCAACAGCGCCAGAAGGCCCATCAGGCCGCGCCGAGCATATCCATCGACGCCGCCCCGTCGTGGGCGGGGAGCGCGAGGCCCGACACCATCTCACGCAATTCCTGGCGCGCGGCGATGTGGCTGACGCCAAGGTCGCCCAGATGCCCCTTGTCGAGCAGGGTCAGACCGGAGGGGAAAAGTTCGCGGAAGATCACGCGTTCCGACAGGCCCGGAATCACGCGGAAGCCGACGCGGCGCGACAATTCCATAAGTGCGTCGCCCACCCGCTTCTTGTTGCGTGCATCATGATGCTGGACGCGGTTGCGCAACACAACCCAGTCGATCGAGACGCCGTCCGCCTTGGCCCTCGTCTTGCGCGCTTCGAATATGAGTTCGGAATAGAAGGACAGGCGGCGGACCTTGAAGGTTTCGGCGTCCACTTGCCCGATAAGGTCGAAATCGACGAAGCTGTCGTTCATCGGCGTCACCAGCGTGTTGGCGCGCGCGGCCATGTGCCGGGCGAAGGCATCGTCGCGTCCCGGCGTATCGACGATCAGGAAATCCTTCCCCGCCGCCACCGCCGCCGATTCCGCCTCCAGCGCGTCGATGCTGTCGCCCTTCAGCACCGCAAAATCGGGCGCAGGCAGTTCGATGCCGCGACGCCGCGCGGTTTCGGCGCGATTTTCCATATAGCGGGTGACGGTGCGCTGGCGGGGATCGAGGTCGATCATCCCGACCCTGTGGCCAAGCGTCGTCAGCGCGATGGCGGTATGCACCGCCGTCGTCGATTTGCCCGTGCCGCCCTTTTCATTGGCGAAGACGATGAGATGCGGCTGCGCGTTGGCCATTGGTCGCGTGATGATCCCTGTTGTCGCAAACTGTGTTGACGGTCCCGCCGGCCCGTGCCTTAGCAGGATAGCCCCCTTCCAACGCCCTTATCGGAGCCCTTGTCCCCGTGCAAACGCTGCGTGATGTTCCTGCCCTTCGCTCTGCTGTGGAAATGGTGAGACGCGACGGAAAGCCGCTGGTCCTGGTGCCCACGATGGGCGCGCTGCATGACGGGCACATGGCGCTGGTGGAGGAAGCGCGGCGACACGGGCGGCATGTCGTCGTATCGATTTTCGTCAATCCCCGGCAGTTCGGACCGGGCGAAGACCTCGACGCCTATCCCCGGCGTGAGGCGAAGGACGCGCAGATGTTGTCCGCCGCCGGGGTGGACATTCTTTGGGCGCCGACCGTCGATGTCATGTATCCGACCGGCTTTGCCACCAGCATCGGCGTTTCGGGCGTCAGCGAGGGGCTGGATGGCGCGGCCCGGCCCGGCCATTTCGACGGTGTCGCGACGGTGGTCACCAAATTGTTCAACCAGGTGCGACCCGATGTCGCGATCTTCGGCGAAAAGGATTACCAGCAGCTCGCGGTCATCCGCCGCATGGTCGCCGACCTCGATCTCGACATAGAGATCGTCGGGTTGCCGACGCAGCGGGCCGAAGACGGCCTCGCCCTGTCCTCCCGCAACGCCTATCTGAGCGACGAGGAGCGCAAGGCCGCACTGGCGCTCCCGCGCGCGCTGGGCGAAGCCAAAAGGCAGATCGAAAAGGGTGAGCCGGTGGAAGCCGCACTGGCGAAAGCGGTGGCGACTCTGGCCGCGAGCGGTTTCGATCCCGTCGACTATGTGACGCTGTGCGACGCAGCCACGCTGGAGCCGATGCATGCGGCGGATCGCCCCGCCCGCCTGCTCGGGGCGGCAAAGCTGGGCAGGACGCGCCTTATCGACAATATCGCGGTCGATCCGGCCTGAGGCTCCCCTTAAAAGGGCTTCACGATCACCGCGATCACGATCACCGCGGCAGCGATGCCGGGCACTTCGTTCATCATCCGCAGCTGCCGGTCGGTAAGCGGTCGCTCGCCCCGCGCCAGCTTCTTTACATAGCCCGCGATCCAGCCATGATAGGCCGAAAGGCCAAGGACGAAGAGCAGCTTCAGGTGGAACCAGCCGAAGCTCCACGCGCCGATCTCCACCATCAGCATCAGGCCGAACAGCCAGACGAGCACCAGCGAGGGGTTGAGGATGATCCTCAACAGTCGCGTTTCGCGCTCCACCCATTTGCGGTCCTCGGGCGATCCCGGCGCGGTTTCCTGGTGATAGACGAAGAAGCGCGGCATCATGAAAAGCCCCGCCATCAGAAAGATGACGAAGATCACATGGGCCGCTTTGATCCACAGATAGGCAGCGCCGAGATAGGCCATAGGTCAGAGCTCCTTATTGCCGCACATAGCTAAGCAACGCTTCGACATGCGCAATGGGTGTGTCGGGCAATATGCCATGGCCAAGGTTCATGATGTGCGGTCGCCCGGCGAAGGCGGCGCGGATCGTGTCCACCGCCTGCTCGACCGCCCGGCCCCCCGCAATCAGGGCGAGCGGATCGAGATTACCTTGCACCGGCATCCCTTCGGGTAACGTTTCGTTAGCCCAGCGCGGGTCTATCGTTTCGTCGACGCCTACCGCATCGACCCCTGTCCGCCGCGCATAATCGGCCAGCTTCGCACCGGCGCCCTTGGGGAAACCGATGATGGGCACACCCGGATGGATGGCCTTGAGCTTTTCGATGATCCGTCGGTTGGGTTCGATCACCCAGCGTTCGAACTGCGCGGGCGCAAGGCTGCCGGCCCAGCTGTCGAACAGTTGCACCGCTTCCACACCCGCTGCGATCTGACCGGACAGATAGGTGACGGTCGCTTCGACGATCGCGTCGATCAGCGCGGCGAAGCGGTCCGTCTCCTGATAGGCCATGCGTCGCGCAAGCCCGTGATCCTTGCTGCCCTGCCCTGCGACCATATAGGTGGCGACGGTCCAGGGGCTGCCCGCAAAGCCGAGG
This sequence comes from Sphingobium sp., assembly GCF_003248505.1. Classification (GTDB taxonomy): domain Bacteria; phylum Pseudomonadota; class Alphaproteobacteria; order Sphingomonadales; family Sphingomonadaceae; genus Sphingobium. Next base: position 8,323 of record NZ_QFOA01000003.1, on the reverse strand, counting down.
AACGTGACCGACGGATCAAGCGCGGCCTTCACCTGTCGCACCGTCTCATACACGGCCTCGAAGCGCGAGAAGTCGGGCGTGAGGGCGGACAGGTCGGTTTGTGCGACAATGGGTGCGAGGCGCGGCCCTTCGCCCGCTTCGAACCAGAGATCCTGCCCCATCGCATAGGGGACGATCAGAATATCGGAAAACAGGATGGCCCCGTCGAAGCCGAACCGGCGCAGCGGCTGGATCGTCACCTCCGCTGCCGCTTCGCTGTCGTAGACCAGTTCGAGGAAGCCGCCCTTCTGCGCCCTGAGCGCGCGATATTCGGGCAGGTAGCGCCCGGCTTGCCGCATGAGCCACATCGGCGGGATCGCGGCGACGTGTCCCCTCAGCACATCGAGCAGGGGCTTCCCGGTCCGGCCGGCAGGGGCGTCTTCGCGCATCTCCACTCTCTCTTCATTATTTAGATTCAAAGGTTGATGGAGATAGATGCTCCGTTGGCAGCGGGGTTTATGCGCAGTCCCCGAATTTGCCAACAACTTGACTCGGACGGGTGGCGCTTAGCTGTCCGAGTCAGGGTGGTTATCCCCGTTATCCACAGGCTGTGTATGGAAAAACCGGCCTGTGGGAGGGCTGTGGACAAGATTCCGGGCTTCGGGGACAAGGAGGAGGGGATAATCTATCCACAATTTCATCCCTTGCTTTATCCACAGCCCCCTCACAGAGATATCCCATGGCGCGCATCCACCTGCATCTCCTCTCCGACTCCACCGGCGAGACGCTGGAGAATATCGCCAAGGCGGCGATCGGTCTGTTCGAGAATGTCGAGGCGATCCGCCATTTCTGGCCGATGGTAAGGTCCGAAGTCCATCTCGACCGGATCATGGAGGAAATCGCCGCCAACCCCGGCCTTGTGCTCTTTACCCTTACCAATCATCTTTTGCGCAAGCGGCTGGAAACGCGGTGCCGGGCGCTGGGCCTGCCCCATGTCGCGGCGCTCGACAGCGTGGCGGACGCGCTGTCCAACATCCTGGGGCAGGAAACGCGCACGCGCCCGGGGCGCAAGCATATCCTCGACGAAGCCTATTTCGCGCGGATCGAGGCGATCCAGTTCACCATTGCGCATGACGATGGCGTGGGTCATGAAAATTGGGAGGAAGCCGACATCCTGCTGGCAGGCGTGTCGCGCGCGTCCAAGACGCCGACCTCCATCTACCTCGCCAATCGGGGCTACAAGACAGCTAACATCCCGCTCGTCCCCGAATCCCCGCCGCCGCGCAGCCTCTATGCGTTGCGGCATCCGATGGTCGTGGGGCTGACGATCAGCCCGGAGCGGCTGATCCAGATCCGGCGCAACCGGCTGCTCTCGCTCAACCAGGCACCCGAAACCGCCTATGTCGATATCGACAAGGTGCAGGCGGAATTGGCCTTCGCCCGGCGCATGTTCGCCGACAACGGATGGCCGGTGATCGACATGACCCGCCGGTCGATCGAGGAAGCGGCTGCCGCGATCATCAACCTGTTCAACGACCGGGAACTGGCGGAGGCGGAAGGATGATCGTCCTCGCCTCCCAAAGCGCCAGCCGCCGCGCGATGCTGACCGCAGCGCAGGTGCCGTTCGAGGCGCTGTCTCCGCAAGTGGACGAGGACGCGGCCAAGGATGCGCTGCGCGCCGATGGCCTCGACGCCCGCGCACTGGCCGATGCGCTGGCGGAATTGAAGGCGCTCAAGGTGTCGCGGCGCGTGCCGGGCGCGCTGGTGCTCGGATGCGACCAGACGCTGTCCATCGGCGAGGGCGAGGATCGCGGGGAGATGATCGACAAGGCGGTGAACCGCGACGACGCGCGCCGCATCCTCCAGCGTCTGTCGGGTCGGGTCCATCACCTCCACAGCGCGGCGGTGGTGGCTCTGAACGGCGATGTCCTGTGGCGCCATATCGAACGCGTGCGCATGACGGTGCGACCGCTGTCCGACGCTTTTATCGATGCCTACCTGGACGCGGACTGGGATGAACTGCGCTGGTGCGTGGGCTGCTATCGGATCGAAGGGCCGGGCGCGCAACTGTTCGCCCGCGTCGAGGGCAGCCAGTTCGCGATTCAGGGCCTGCCGCTGCTGCCTCTTCTTGACTTTCTGCGCATACGCGGCGTTCTTGCGGCATGAGCGACGTCCTTCCCTATGCCGAAGTCATCGGCGATCCGATTGCCCACAGCAAATCGCCGTTGATCCACAATTTCTGGCTGAATGCCCTCCAGATCGAAGCGGAATATCGCAAGACGCATGTGCGGGCGGAGGACCTCGGCAGCTATTTCCTGCGGCGGCGCGCGGACCCCGACTGGCTGGGCTGCAACATCACCATTCCGCACAAGATCGCGGTGATGGATTATGTCGACGATCCGGGCGGCGTGCGGGAACGGATCGGCGCGATCAACACCATCGCGAGCGAAACGGGCGGGCCATTGATCGGCACCAACACCGACGCGGGCGGATTCCTCCAGCCGTTGCTGCGCGACAGATGGAAGGGGCAGAGCGCCGTGCTGGTCGGTGCGGGCGGCGCGGCGCGCGCGATCCTGTTCGCGCTTACCAGCCTGGGCGTGGGCGACATCACCGTCATGGCGCGCGATGCGGCCAAGGGGCAGGCGCTGCTCGACCGCGCGGGTGTCCGGGGTCGGGTGATCGGCATGGCCGACACGCTGCCGCCGGTCGACCTGCTGGTCAATTCGACCTCGCTCGGCATGGTGGGGCAACCGATCCTCGATCTGGACCTGTCGCCTTTGCCGACCGGTGCGACGGTCTACGATATCGTTTATGCGCCGCTCGAAACCGGGCTGCTGAAAGCCGCGCGCGCCCACGATCTGAAGACGCTCGATGGGCTCGAAATGCTGATCGGGCAGGCAGCGCTCGCCTTCGATATCTTTTTCGATGCGCAGGCTCCGCGTGAACTGGACGGCGAACTGCGCGCGATGTTGCTGTCGGGCGAGGAATGAAGGTCTACGGACTGACCGGTTCCATCGGCATGGGCAAGTCGGCGGTCGCCGCGATGATCCGCCGTCTGGGCGTGCCGCTGTTCGACGCCGACGCCGAAGTCCATCGCTTGCAGGGCCCCGGCGGCGCGCTGCTTCCCGCGATCGAGGCGCGCTTTCCCGGGACGATCGGCCCGCACGGCGTCGACCGGGCGAAGCTGGGCGCGGCGGTGTTCGGTCATCCGGTCGAACGGCGTGCGCTCGAAGCGATCGTCCATCCGGCCGTCAAGGCCGCGCGCACCCGCTTCCTGCGCCGCAACCGGTCGCGCCGCTTCGTCGTCCTCGACATTCCGCTGCTGTTCGAAACGCGTGGTCGCACGCGTCTCGACGGCGTGATCGTCGTCACAGCGCCGGCGTGGAAACAGCGCAAGCGGGTGCTGGCCCGACCGGGGATGACGGCAGGGAAGTTCCGGCAGATCCTGCGGCTGCAGACCCCCGACGCGGAAAAGCGCCGCCGCGCCGATCATATCGTCCATACCGGCACCACATTCACCGCGACGCAGGCACAGGTGCGCCGTCTGGTCGCTTGCCTTGGGGCCAAGACAGGTCGATAAGGGTCAGTCCCAAGAGTCGATGCGAAGAGGCGATGCGCGAGGTTATTTTCGACACCGAAACGACAGGATTCGATCCGGCATCCGGGGACCGGATGGTCGAGATCGGCTGCATAGAACTGATCAATCGGGTGCCGACCGGGCGCACTTTTCATGCTTATTATCATCCCGAACGCGACATGCCGGCGGGCGCCTTCGCCGTGCACGGGCTGTCCGCCGACTTCCTCGCCAAGCATCCGGTTTTCGCCAAGGGTGCGCTCGACCTGCTCGCATTTCTGGAGGACAGTCCGCTTGTCGCGCATAATGCGCGCTTCGATTTCGGCTTCCTCAACCATGAACTGCGCCTGTGCGGCCATCCCGAAGTCGCGATGGACCGGATGATCGACACCGTCGCCATCGCGCGGCAGATGCATCCCGGCGCAAAGCACAGCCTCGACGCGCTCTGCACCCGCTATGGCATCGATCGCAGCCATCGCATCAAGCACGGCGCGCTGCTCGACGCGGAATTGCTGGCGCAACTCTATATCGAACTGACCGGCGGTCGGCAGATCGGCCTCGGTCTTGGACAGGAGGAGGACAAAGAGATCGTCAGGGTGGAACTGACGGCGGATGCCGTGGTTCGCCCTGTGCGTCCTGCGCGGGTCTTTGCGGCCAGCGCGGCAGAGCTGGAGCGGCATGCGGCGTTTATCGCGACGCTGAAGGAGCCGCTCTGGTTGCAGGAGGCATAGACCCTTATTAAGCGGCCTATGCCTCCCGAATGAACCCGGCCGCCGTCCTGGCGGTCGGCAAGAATAAGGAGAAGGCATATGGATATTCGTGTTTCCGGACATCAGGTCGAAACGGGCGACGCGCTCAAGAGCCACGTCACCGATCGTTTACAGGCCGTTGCCGAGAAATATTTTTCCCGCGCGCTTTCCGCTCAGGTTACGTTTCGCAACGCTCCCCACGGCGCGTTCCATTGCGACATTGTCTGCCATGTGATGACCGGCCTCATCCTCAAGGGCGCGGGCGAGGCGCAGGACGCGCATCCCGCTTTCGACCAGGCCGCAGATCGCATCGAAAAGCAGCTGCGCCGCTACATGCGCCGCCTGAAGGATCGCAGCGCGCAGGCCGCCGCCGCCGAAGCGCAGCGCGCCAGTTTCGCCACCGTCGATGACATCGACGGGGCGGGATACACCATCTTCGCCGGTGGCGGCGAGGAGGAAGAGGCGCAGGATGCGCCGCTGATCGTCGCCGAAACCCGCGTCGACATTCCCGAAGCCAGCGTGTCCGATGCTGTCATGATGCTGGACCTGCGCAACACCAATGCGCTGCTGTTCCTGAATGCGGGCACGGCAGCCTACAACATGGTCTACCGTCGCCATGACGGCACCATCGGCTGGGTCGAACCGCGCGCATGAAACAGGCCGGACGCCGGTGAAAAGCCGGGCGTCCGACAGGGAGGGAGCGGCCTGCCGCCCCCTCCTCCGCCCGGAGCCGCTGTTGACCTCAACCCGCAGGCAGCTTATGGGGCCGGGCTTTCACAGCTCGGGGAAAGATGCGCTCCTTTCGTCAGCGCGCCCCGCCGGTTTCGGATTGATCATGGTTGATTTCAACGACATCGTTTCGCCTGAAGCGCTGGGCACGGGCGTTGCCGCCAATGGAAAAAAAGCGCTGTTCCAGAAGATCGCTTCGCTTGCGGCCTGCGCCTACGGCCTTGACGCCGACGAGGTGGGCGATGCGCTGTTCGAACGGGAAAGATTGGGATCGACCGGCTTTGGCGGTGGCGTCGCCATCCCCCATGCCAAGATCGCGGGCCTCGACCGCCTGTGCGGTGTGGTCGTGCTGCTGGAACCGGCAGTGCCGTTCGACGCTGTCGACGATGCGCCGGTCGATGTCGTTTTCGCACTCCTGTCGCCGGTCGACAGCGGCGCCGAGCATTTGAAAACGCTGGCGCGTGTGTCGCGCTACCTGCGCGACGAAGCGGTGGTGACGCGCTTGCGGGGTGCCAAATCTACGGGCGCGCTTCATGCGTTGCTTTCGGGCGCGGGCGCGCGTGACGCCGCCTGAGGGCCTGACCGGCGAGGAGGCGCATTTCCGGGCGCTGGAGCAGCTTTATGGTTCGGCACCGATCAACCGGTTGTTCCGGTCGGAGTTGTCGATCCCGCAGGCCGGACGATCCATCATAGATTTCGACGTGGATGAAAGCCAATTCCACGCGGCCGGGGCGGTGCATGGCACTGTATATTTCAAAATGCTGGACGACGCGGCTTTCTACGCCGCCAACAGTTTGGTGAGCGACCGATTCCTGCTGACGACGGCGTTCAACCTTCTCTTCACCCGCCCGGTGGGGCCGGGCCGACTCCGGGCAGAAGGCCGGTGGATCAGCGGCAAGCGGCGGGTCTATGTCGCCGAAGCGAGTCTGATCGATTCGGACGGGGAAGAGGTCGGGCGCGGCACGGGCACGTTCATGCGCTCGCAATTTCCCCTCTCGTCGCTGCCTGGCTATGGCGGCTGACGCCCGGTTGACCAGCGCAATGCTGGTCGGGGCGTTGCGGCGACGCGTCGCGGCGCAGGGCGGCTTTGCCACGGTCATCGCGAAAGGCGATGAGATCAGCGGCGTTATTTTGGTGCAGGCACTTGAAAAAGGGCGCTATTGTGGGCTCTTCGAACGCGTGGCCGACGGCCGGGGCGGCTATGGGCTGATGCGGTGCGGACCCTCCATGGACGAGTCGCCCGATGCGCTCGATCAATATCTGGGGCGTCGCCGGCGATCCGACCCCGACCTGTGGGTGGTGGAACTCGACATCCCGGATGCAGAACGGTTCGCCGCTGAAACGATCTGCTGATCGTTGACTCCCCGTCACGGTCCGGGCAGAGCGCCCGGCACGCCAACGCGCAGGTTGTCGCATTCGCCCATCGGGGGGCGGGCGCGGTAAACACGCAGACGGGAGGCGGCAGGACGTCGAGCAAGAATATGGGTGGAAAATCGACGTTCCGGCCAAGAACCGCCTTATTTTGAGTCGAAATGAGTTTCCGTTTGAAAGCCGCGATCACCGCGGCCTTTGCCTTGTCCGCGATCGCCGCGGCCACGGCGTCCGACATGTCGATCGCGGGGGAAGCGATCCCGTCGGCAGTTTCCATCTCCAGCATGCTTCCGCAAGCGCCCGCAGCCGGTTCGTCCGCTGTCGTTTTCGCCACGCCGCGCGAAGTTACGCAGTCGCTTGGCGATCATAACCATTCCAACCCCTCCGAAGTTCCCGCACACAGCCTCGCTGCTCTGGTCGATGCCCAAGGCGTCCCCGAGGAGCTGGATGGCGACATGAAGTGCCTGGCCGGAGCCGTCTATTTCGAAGCGAAGGGTGAAAGCTTGGAAGGCCAGCTGGCCGTCGCCCGCGTCATCATCAACCGTGCCAAGTCGGGTCGCTTCGCCAGCAGCCTGTGCGGCGTCGTCTACCAGCCCAGCCAGTTCAGCTTCGTGCGCGGCGGCGGCATGCCCCCCATCCGCACCGAAAGCCGCAGCTGGCGCGAAGCCGTCGCCATCGCACAGATCGCGACGGAAGACGAATGGGATAGCCTCGCCGAGGGCGCGCTCTATTTCCACGCCCGCCGCGTGTCGCCCGGCTGGGGCAAGACCCGGCTTGCGTCGATCGACAATCACATCTTCTATCGCTGACCGGTCGCGCCGGGCGGCGCGCCGTTTCGACTAATGAAATGCGACAGGCCGGTTCGGAGCGATCCCGAATCGGCCTTTTCTTTTGTTCTCATCCTGTTCTAATGATGCAGGCATGGATACCGCTCTGACCGATGCCTGCTCGCCCCTCACGGACGGAACGGCGCTTGCCGTGGCGCGCGGTACGTTGAGGCTTTTCTATCGCCACGACATGAGCGGACTGCTCGAAGTACCCCTGCCCAACGGGCGGCGGGCCGACATCATGGCAATCGACGGGGCGGGACGGCTGACGATCGTGGAAATCAAGTGCAGCCGTGCCGACCTGCTGGGCGACATGAAATGGCCGGATTATTTCGACTATTGTGACCGCTTCTTCTGGGCGGTTCCTTCAGGGTTCGACCTTGGCCTGTTCGACAGCGAGGCGCTGTGGCCAGGGCGCACGGGCCTGATCGTTGCGGATCAATATGATGCCGAACTCGTCCGCCCCGCGCCGGTAGAGCCGCTGGCGGCAGCCCGGCGCAAGGCTGAAACGCTGCGCTTCGCGCGCCGGGCGGCCCGGCGGCTGACTGCGATCAGCGATCCCGATCACGCCGCCGAACTGGGCTGGTAGCCAAGCGGCATCTTTCGTTCAGAACACCGGGCCTTGTACCGGCCCGGATGGCTTCTCGCTGCTTTTCGCCGCGTCGAGCGCCTCGATAAGGCCCGGCGTCCTGTTGTCCCGCTGCGCATAGTCGCGCGCGGACATGCCCGCTATGGTGTCGCGCTTGTCCGGGCTCGCGCCCTGCGCCACCAGCAGGCGGACGAGGCCCACATCGCGTAGCTGCACCGCGCGGATCAGCGGGGTTTCGCCGCTGTCGTTCGCCTTGTCCACCTGCGCTTTGTAAGCCAGCAGCGTGCGCACGCCATCCTCGAACCGGCCCTGCACCGCATTCATCAGCGGCGTGTTGCCGCCGGTGTCGGCCAGGTTCGGATTGGCACCCTTGGCGAGCAGGAAGGTGAGCCAGGTCGCGTCGCGGCGGGCGACGACGATGTGCAGCGCATTCTGCCCGGTGCTCACGTCGCGGCTGTTGATGACGGTGGATCCGGGCTTCTGGATCAGGTCGGTGACTTTCTGC
>NZ_QFOA01000025.1 GCF_003248505.1 Sphingobium sp. | reverse complement strand
ATCTGGGCTTCATCTTCGTTCCTTCGTCACTACGACGAAGCCCAGATCCTCCTTAAATCACAACCTCAAATCTGTGCCATTGGTGCTGACGGCGGACAGCGACTTGAAAAGGACGGCATCATTGAACGACGGGTCGCCATCCTCAATCGCGACCGTCTGGGCCTCGGCGTCACGGTGATCGTCGCGATCCGCACCGCCAAGCATAGCGATGAATGGCTTCAGATTTTCGCAGACGGCGTAGCGAAAATCCCCGAAGTCGTGGAATTCTATCGCATGAGCGGAGAGATCGACTATCTCCTCAAGGTCGTCGCCCGCGACATCGCAGACTATGACCGCATCTATCGCAAACTCACCAAAGTGGCGGAACTCCACGATGTGAGTTCCTCCTTCGCGATGCAGGAGATCAAGTCGACAACCGCGCTGCCGCTCTTTGGTTAGAACCGTCTTGGGTGCGGCGGCCTGCGGCCGCCGCCTGTTCGATCAACCGCTGTGGGGCAGGCCAAATTTATCCGACAAATAGCTGCGGATCGCCTTTTCATCCGAAAAGAAGGCACGGCCATTACGGCGCGTTGGATGAAGGCCGCTGTCCTCGCCGACATCGTCGGCCAATATCAACACCGGGATCGACTGGTTTTCCTCTCCCAATGCATCCACCAGCGGCTGCCGGGGACGCGGAAATGCGATATAATGCACATCCACTTTCTCGCGTAGCTCGGGAAAGAAGCCCAGCAGGCCCTCGACGCTCACGGAATCACCGCAATAAAAGGGGCCCAGGCCCGCATTGATGAAGCCGGGCTGCATCAGATAAAGTTGGTCCTTCACATATATCTCCAAAAGAGGGACGTTCAAAAGCAGTGGCGCTTCACAGGGACTTGGCGATCCGCCGATAGCCGATAACGACGCCTGTGAGGCTGAACAGAAAACCCAGCAGCAGCGGAATCATCACGACTATGTAGCGCAGCAGGGGATGGGTCGTGAGGCCAGGAAAATTGAAGGTATGAAGCGCATAATAGATCCATGCATAGGCGGCGCGACTGTTATCCATGACCGTGACGATCCGGCCATCGACGCTATCCACATAGATCGAGACCGGCTTGTCCCCATCCCTGTCATAGCGACGCACGGAAAGGGGCATGCCTTCGGCCAGCGCGTAGGTATCGGTCGGCGCGACCTTTATGGCTGGCCCCAGCGGGCGCCCCGGCCAGGCCGTAGCGACGGCCCGGTCCATCAGGCGATCGCGCGTATTGGCATCGACTAACGCGCCATCTGCCCCATGGAGCGTGGTAGCGCCTTTTCCGTCGATTGCAGCCAGCAGGATTGCCCCGCCCACCGTCGACAGGCGGATTTCCCGCGCATCGGGCAAATGGGCGAAGGCTGATAGCTGGACCTGTGCAGCGCCCTCGCCGAGCGTCTGTCCTGCATAGGCTGCAGCTTGCGCCTCGCTGGCATGGCCGCGCGAGAAGAGCCGCCCATGGTCCATCGACAGCCAGCCGCTCAGAATCCATGTAAGGACGAACAGACTGGCGAACAATCCGAGCAGATGATGCCAGCGCAACCATTTCAGCCGGTAGAAAGTCAGGCCCGGCCGTCCGGCACGACGCACCGCCAGCGTCCGGATGACGCCCAATATGGTGCCAGCGACTGCCACCAGCATAGCGATCAACGACAGCCACCAAACGCTCTGGTCCCAAGCCGTAAAGCTGGACCGTAACGGCGTGAAATAGGCCCAGTGCAGCACTGCCCCGACCCAGTTCCAGCCGCGATCCCACCGCGTGGTGCGCTGCACCGGCGCACCCGTTCGCGCCGAGACATAAAGTTGCGTTCCAGCTTCATCGCCGAGATCGACCCGGAAAAGTGGCCTTGCGGCATCAAAGCTGTTGTGAACGACCCACTGGTCATACTCGAACGGTCCGGCGATGGCGGATTGCGGACGGCCGGACAAGGCGGCGATCTGGTCGCGCCTCAGATCGGGGAGACGCGCGCCATTTCGCGCATCGACCGCCATTGTGCCGGTCGCACCATCCACCAGATAGGCAGGCACGCCAGCGCGCTGCACGACCCGCAAACCTGTGACAGTCTTCGCGCCCGCGATCGCCGCGCCTGGTGGCACGGCGATCGCGGCGCTGTCGATAGGCGCGGACAATGCCAACTGACTGCCCCGATCCAGCGAAGGAAACGGCTTGAACAGCAGGACCGCGCCACTTGCAAACCAGAGGGCAAAGACAAGACAGGTCGCAACGCCAAGCCAGCGGTGAAACCAGACCAGCGCATCGACCGTCTTTGCCTTGATGCCTTTGGTCCTAGAAGCGGCCAAGGACGCTTACCTCCACGCGGCGTGGCTCACCCATCATGACCTGGGCGGGGTAATAGATGTCGGCCCATTGCACGAAGGTCTTGTTCCACACATTGTTGACGCGGCCGGTCAGCGAGATGTTGGGAGACACCGCGTAGGTGGCGTAAACAATGCCGGTGGCGTAGGGCTTGAGAATGAGGCTGTTAGCGGTATTGCCAAAGCGCTTGCCGACATATTTGACGCCGCCGCCCACTTCGAGCGGCAATCCGGCCACCCCGCGCACGGTCGTCCAGACATTGCCGACCCATTTGGGTACGTTCGCAGGCGTGTTGCCCGATGCCGCTATGCCGTAATTGGGATCGACGAAGCTGCCATAGGCGGCATCGACATAGGCGCCGCTTGCGATCAGGGTCCAGTCCGGCGTGACCTTCATTTCGCCCGATATTTCGACGCCACGCGATTTCTGGCTGCCGACATTGCTGACGGTATCGAGCGCGACCTGGGTTAGGATATTCTTGCGCTTGATGTCATAGGCGGCCAGCGTAAGCGACCCGCGTCCGTTCATCAGATCCGCTTTCAGCCCTCCCTCGAACTGGCGCGAACTGCTCAGGCCGAAATTCTCTCCGGCGTTCACCAGGAAAATGTTGTTGCCGACCGGATCCTTGCCCGTGCTGTAGGACGCATAAGCGGTGACGCTGGGAGCGATATCGTAGACCAGTCCCGCCCGCCAGTTGAACAGCTTGTAGGTGCGATTGAAGCTGGTCCCTGCATTGAAACTGCCATCCACATTGAAATTCTCGCGCGTCAGATAGAGCCGCTCGGCGCGAACGCCGGTCACGAGTTTCAATTGCGGGGTGAGGTTCAATACATCCTCGCCAAATAAAGCTGCCTGATCCCAGCGGGTGGGGCTGACCCGCCTGACGATCGGTCCAAACAGGCCGGGATTGGGATTGAGCGGATCGACGCTGTCGCCATCTGGAAAGCCCCGGCTGCGGATGAAGTCGAGATGGCTGTAGTCAGCGCCCAGCACGAGACGGTTTTCCATGCCGCCCAGCTGATGCTTGAAGGTGGCAGTGAACTGATCGCCCATCAGGTCCTGATTATGGAACACGAAAAAACGGTCACGATCGATCTGCTGGGTGGTCCGGTTGAAGACATAGTTTTCGGCGTTGATCCATTGCCGCTCGGCATGGAAATAATAGCTGGTGTTGCTGATGGTCAGCGCGTCGGACGGCGACCAGTTGATCACCAGCTTGGGCCACGTCTGCCAGCTATGCGCCTTGTTGTCGGAGACATTATAATTTTTGAAGCGTAGCGCCCGGTCGATCACGTCGCCATTGGCGGTGGTCAGGATGCCCTTGATCGGGTCCGCGGCAAAGGCGGCAGGCACCAGCGGCGTGCCATAATAGGTCGACAGGTCGTCTTTGAGATAATCGACGCTGAATTCGATCGAGAGATTATCCTGGGGCTTGAACAGCAGCGCGCCGGTCGCATTGAAGGAATTGGAGCCCGCCCGGTCCACATAGCCGTCCGTCCTATGGTAGCTGACGTCGAACCGAGCAGCCAGATCGTCGCTCAGGATCTTGTTACCGCCAATGCCGACGCTGACGGTGTCGAAGGTGGCGTAGGAACCCAGAAACTGAACGCTATCCGCCTTGAAGTCCGGACTTTTGTTGACGATGTTGACGGCGCCGCCGACAGCGCCCTGACCGTACAAGACCGACGCCGGCCCCTTTAACACGTCGATACTCGCAATGTTGAACGTGTTGCCAGGGCGATTGATCATGTTTGCTGGCCCCAGATACAGGCCATTGTGGAGCAGCGTAATCTGCTCTCCGGTAAAACCACGCATCGAGAAAAGCGAAGGGTCGCCCGGCGAGCCGCCCGACGTTATACCGGGAAGGCTTACGGTCGCTTCCTCAACCGTGCGGAAACCCCGGGTCAGAATTTCGTCTGCACCGATCTGATCGATGGTCGCGGGGGTATCGCGGATAGACAGTCCCAGGCGGCTGCCCGTCGGTGTGGCGACGTCGAGCTGGCGAAGCTTCCAACCTGTGACAGTGATGGTGTCGGCATCGACCGAAGCGTCCTGCGGCGCCTGGGCGGCCGGATTTGCCGACATGGTCTGCGCCGCCGCGCCGACGCTCCCCAGCAGCAGGATGGTGGCAAGAGACGAGCATAACTTTAACGTCGATTGCGTCGTGCGCATGATTCAACCCCCTTTTTTATAGACCGATAGTCCCTGCCTGCTGCATTTTCTATTTGTATAGTCAATTGAAGTTGACGCAGCATCAGGGGGGCGTCAAGAGCCATGGGACATTTATTTCATATTCCGGTGGACGTCGCTGGCCAGCTATGATGGAATTATAGGGAAACCATGGACACAGAAGGATTTCCTGCCGCGTGACCGCTATTGCCGTTATGGAGAGTGCCAAGACAGGCACCGTCGGCGCTAGCCTGGGAAACCTGCCTATCCCGCCGCTCGATGGGGATGGTCCGCTCTGGTTGCAGATTCGCCGTTCGATTGCGCTTGCCATTCTCAGCGGCGACTGGCCTGCGGGGACGCGCGTGCCCGGCGAGCTTCTTCTTACCCAGCATTACAAGACCGCCCGCATGACCGTGAACAAGGCGATCCAGAGCCTGGCTGGCGAAGGACTGGTCGAGCGACGGACGAAAGTGGGCACGGTCGTCACCGCGCGCGCGCGCGAGCGTCCGGTATTCGAGATATGGGATGCCGCAGACGCCGTGCGTCGCGCCGGTGGCCGATACAGCTATCGTCTGATCGACTGCGCGATGGTGGCCCCGGATTCGCCCATTCGCAAGGATATGGCGCTGGCGCCACTGGCACCCATGATCCGTATGCTCTGCCTCCATCTCGCGGACGACAAGCCATTCCAGCTTGAGGAACGGCTTATCAATGTCGAAGCGGCGCCCAAGATCACCTGCCAACCGCTGGAGAATATCAGTCCGGGCCAGTGGTTGCTGGTGCATGTGCCCTGGACCGAAGCGAAGCACAGCATCTGCGCCCGTGGCGCTGGTCCCATGGTCGCCGAGCATCTTGCCGTGCAGGAGGGCGAGGCCTGCCTGGTGGTCGAGAGGCGCACCTGGAATGGCGACGTGCCGGTGACGCTGGGCCGTTTCTGGTATCCGGGCGACGATCACAGCCTCGAAGGCAAGTTCAAACCGTCCTGGTAAGCGTTACCCCGTGTAAGCGCTGCATCGCCGTCCGATAACGTGCAGCGATCCTGTCGCGCGCGATGTGGCGTCCGCCTGTCACCACGCGTCGGCCCGCACGCCACACCGAATCGATGCAGCGATTGCCGCGCGCGAACAGCCATCGATCAATGGCTTCGTCTCCCACTGGCGGCAGATCGTCGCGTGCCAGTACGACCAAATCGGCGGAGGCACCGATGCGCAGGCCGGTCGCTTCGACGCCCAGTGCCTGACTGCCGCCGACATAAGCCGCATCGAACAGCGACCGCCCGGTGGACAACCCCGGAGTCGTCAGAACATTGCGTCGTTGCCGCATCAGTCGCTGGCCATATTCGAGCAGCCGCAATTCCTCTGCCGCGTCGATCAGGACATTGGAATCCGATCCGATCCCGACCCGCCCCGCCGCCGACAGAAATTCATCGGCGGGGAAAATGCCATCGCCCAGATTGGCTTCGGTGACCGGGCAAAGGCCTACGACGCTGCCAGATCGGGCTATCGCCGCCAATTCCGCCGTATCGGCATGGGTCGCGTGCACGAGGCACCAGCGCGGATCGACCGGCATATGATCGAGCAACCAGGCGACAGGTCTCTGTCCCGCCCAGGCGAGACAGGCTTCAACCTCGCCTGTCTGTTCGGCGATGTGGATATGGACAGGCCCTGATGGCGCCATCGCCAGCAATGCCTGCAACTGGTCGGGCGTCACGGCGCGCAGGCTATGCGGCGCTATACCCAGCACGGCTCCATCGAGACCCCGTACCAGTTCGCGACACCGATCCAGCAGATGGGCATAGCCATCGATATCGTGCCCGAAGCGCCGCTGGCGAGGATCCAGCGGCGCACCCCCGAAACCCGAATGGGCATAGAGTACCGGCAGAAGCGTCAGGGCTATACCCGTATCCGCGCTGGCCGATGCCATAGCGGCTGCCATCTCCGCCGGGTCGGCATAGGGTTCGCCCGACGGCTGATGATGGAGATAGTGAAATTCGCCGACACGGGTAAAGCCGCTCTCCAGCATCTCGACAAAAGCCATGGCGGCGATCGCTTCCATGGCGGCGGGATCGATCGCACCGACCAACTGGTACATGCGATCGCGCCAACTCCAGAAATCATCCTGTTCACCGCCGCCCGCCTGCTCCGCGCGCCCGGCCATCGCCCCCTGAAAGGCATGGCTATGGAGATTGGGCAAACCTGGCAGCGCCACGGCATGGCGCTGGTCCCGAGCGACAGGGCGAACATCGGCCGCAATAGCGCTGATCCTGCCGCCGGCCAGACTGATCCGCACGTCGCTGGCCCAGCCGTCGGCAAGCAGCGCCTTTTCAAACCACAGATCGTCCATGCAAATTTCCTCCGCAACGCCGCTGGACAATAAATGGCATCCGTGTATTTGTATAGACAAATAGCAGCAGGCCAGCGCGGAGCGGCATATATGCGGTGCGATACAGTCTGGAGGAATGCGCGCCTCGCTACCATGGCGCAGGATAGCGATGGCATAGGCGCGGTCAATGATGGCCTGATCGCCGCCGCTCAGGGCCGCATTATCTATGCGGGCGAGGCGCGGCATGCTTCCGCCTTCGATGCTGCGCAGACCGTCGATTGCGAGGAGCGGTGGATCACGCCAGGGCTGATCGACTGTCATACCCATATCATCCATGGCGGCGACCGTGCGCAGGAATTCGCGATGCGGTTGGCTGGCGCCTCGTACGAAGAGATAGCGCGCGCGGGCGGCGGCATCTTGTCCACCATGCGCGCCACGCGGTCCGCCTCCCTCGATGCGCTGGTCGCCAGCGCCCTTCCGCGTGTCGATACGCTCATGGCGGAAGGGGTGACCACGCTGGAAATCAAGTCGGGCTACGGCCTGACCCTGGATGACGAATGCCGCATGCTCTACGCAGCCCGCGCGCTGAGCCATGCACGCGCCCTACGGATTGTGACCAGCTTTCTTGGCGCACATGCGCTGCCACCCGAATATGCTGGCGATGCCGACGGCTATATCGATGCGGTGTGCGGGACGATGATCCCTGCCCTGGCCCAGGAGCATCTCGCCGATGCGGTCGATGTCTTTTGCGAAGGCATCGGTTTCACGCCAGCCCAGACCGAGCGTGTTTTTGCCGCCGCCAGACACCATGGCCTGCCCGTCAAGATTCATGCCGAGCAATTGTCGGCCCTGCACGGCTCGGCGCTCGCCGCGCGTCACGGCGCGCTATCCGCCGACCATCTTGAACATGCCGATACGCACGATGTGGTCGCGATGGCGGCGTCCGGCACCGTCGCGGTGGTGCTGCCCGGCGCCTATTATTTCATGCGCGAAACGCAATTGCCCCCCATCGCCCTGCTCCGCCAGCATGGCGTCCCGATCGCGCTGGCGACCGACTGCAATCCGGGCACGTCACCACTGACGTCTCTGCTGCTGGTCCTCAACATGGGCGCGACCCTGTTCCGGCTGACGGTCGAGGAATGCCTGCTGGGTGTCACCCGCAACGCCGCTGCCGCGCTGGGCCTGTCGCAAAGCATCGGGACGCTGGAAGGGGGCAAGGCCTGCGACCTTGCCATCTGGGACATCAACGACCCTGCCGAGCTGGTTTACAGGATCGGCTTCAACCCCCTTCACATGCGCATCAAGGACGGTCGATGATCCTAACCCCCGGCACCATTTCCTACGACCAGTGGCTGGCCATCTATCATGGCGCGCCCTTTACGCTCGATCCGGCCTGTCGCCCCGGTATCGCCCAAAGCGCGGCAGCCGTGGCGCGGATCGTCGCGCGCGGGGCGCCGGTCTATGGAATCAATACCGGCTTTGGAAAGCTGGCCAGCGTCCGTATCGCGCCGGACGATCTGGCGACGCTCCAGCGCAATATCGTGCTGAGCCATGCCGCAGGTGTCGGCGATCCGATGCCGGTGCCGGTCGCGCGGCTGATGATGGCGCTCAAGCTGGCCAGCCTGGCGCAGGGCGCATCGGGTGTTCGCCCGGAGACTGTGGCACTGCTCGAAGCGCTGCTGGACAAAGGGCTGACGCCGCTCATTCCTGCGCAAGGGTCGGTCGGTGCGTCGGGCGATCTGGCTCCACTGGCGCATATGACGGCAGCGATGATCGGCGTCGGGCACATCATCCGCGACGGCGAGACCCTGCCGGCCGCGAAGGTGCTAGGCGATGCGGGCATTGCCCCGCTGGAACTGGGGCCGAAGGAAGGCCTCGCGCTGCTGAACGGCACGCAATTCTCCTGCGCCTACGCGCTCGCCGGGCTATTCGAGGCAGAGCGGCTCTATCGCACTGCGCTCGTCACGGGCATCTTCTCGACGGAAGCCGCCAAGGGATCGGACGCGCCATTCGACGCCCGCATCCACGCCCTGCGGGGCCATCATGGACAGATGGAAACCGCCTCTGCGCTGCGTGCGCTGATGGACGAGTCGCCGATCCGCGCCTCTCACCGCGAAAACGACATTCGCGTACAGGACCCCTATTGCCTGCGCTGCCAGCCGCAGGTGATGGGCGCGATCCTGGATCTCCTACGGCAGGCGGGCACGACGCTCGTCACCGAAGCCAATGGCGTATCGGACAATCCCCTGATCTTTTCGGAAACCGACGAAGCCCTGTCAGGCGGCAATTTCCATGCCGAGCCGGTCGCCTTCGCCGCCGACATGATCGCCATCGCGCTCTGCGAAATCGGCAGCCTTGCCGAACGCCGGGTCGCCATGCTGGTCGATCCGGTCTTGTCGGGTCTTCCTGCCTTTCTGACGCCAAAACCTGGTCTCAATTCGGGCTTCATGATCCCGCAAGTCACCGCAGCGGCCCTGGTGTCGGAAAACAAGCAACGCGCCTATCCCGCCAGCGTCGATTCGATCCCGACCTCCGCCAATCAGGAAGATCATGTGTCGATGGCTGCGCATGGCGCGCGGCGCCTGGGCGGCATGGCCGCCAATGTGGATGCGGTACTAGGCATCGAACTGCTCGCGGCAGCGCAAGGCTGCGACTTTCATGCGCCGCTCGCGTCCAGCCCGGCGGTGGAGGCCGTGCGGGCGCGGCTGCGCCAGGACGTGCCGACATTGGACGAGGATCGCCATATGGCGCCGGACATGATGGCCGCCATCGCGCTGATCCAGACCGGCGCGATCGTCGATCTGGTCGGGCCATTGCCGGGGATAGTGGCATGAGCGATTGCTGGCTGGAGGTCAGACGAACCGATACCCCGCTGATTCTGGCCTTTCCGCATGGCGGAACAGTCCTCCCGAACGTCTTGATCGAGCGGTTCGTTTCGCCCTGGGCCGCGCGGCGCGACGCGGACTGGCATATCGCCGATCTCTATGCCGGGCTGGTCGATGCCACGACAATCGCGACCGGGCTGTCGCGCAGCGTCATAGACTGCAATCGCGATCCTTCAGGCGCGTCGCTCTATCCGGGGCAGGCCACGACCGAACTCTGCCCAACGACCGACTTCGACGGCAACCTGCTCTATCGCGGCACGCATCCCGACGCGGCCGAGATCGCCCGGCGCCGCACAGACTATTTCGACCGCTATCATGCCACGCTTGCCGCCGAGATCGCGCGGCTGCGCGCGATACATGACCGGGTCGTCGTCTATGACTGCCATTCGATCCGCAGCGTCGCCCCGCGGCTGTTCGACGGGCCGCTCCCCCTGTTCAATATCGGCAGCAATGGTGGCGCGACCTGCGCGCCCGCCCTCGTCGATGCGGTCGCCGCCGCCTGCGCCGCATCGGGCCGCAGCCATGTCGTCGATGGCCGCTTTCGCGGCGGCTGGACGACGCGCCATTATGGCAAGCCCGAACTGGGCGTCCACGCCATACAGATGGAGATCGCGATGCGCGGCTATCTGGACGAACCGGCCGATCCGGCCCCCGGCAACTGGCCACCCCCCTATGACCCGGCACGGGCCGAGCCGCTGCGTCTCGCCCTTGCCTGCATCCTCAACGCCGTCCTCGATTTCGCGAAAGGCTCCGCATGACCCGTCTCGACAATAGCCGCATCATCCATGCTCCCACCGGGCCAGAAATGAGCGCCAAAAGCTGGCAGACGGAAGCGGCGTTGCGCATGCTGATGAACAATCTGGACCCTGGCGTGGCGGAAAACCCCCAGGAACTGGTGGTTTATGGCGGCATCGGTCGCGCGGCGCGCGACTGGGCCAGCTATGACAGCATCGTCGCCACGCTGCGTCGGCTGGAGGACGACCAGACGCTGCTGGTCCAGTCGGGCAAGCCGGTCGGCGTGTTCCGCACGCACCAAGATGCGCCGCGCGTTCTGATCGCCAATTCCAATCTCGTTCCCAAATGGGCGACATGGGAGCATTTCCACGAACTCGATCGCGCCGGCCTCATGATGTACGGCCAGATGACCGCCGGGTCGTGGATCTATATCGGCACGCAGGGCATCGTTCAGGGCACATACGAAACCTTCGTGGAGGTTGGTCGCCAGCATTATGGCGGCGATCTGTCCGGCAAATGGATATTGACCGCGGGCCTTGGCGGCATGGGCGGCGCGCAGCCGCTGGCCGCAACGATGGCGGGCGCATCCTGCCTGGCCGTCGAATGCCAGCCAAGCCGGATCGAAATGCGGCTCAAGACCGGCTATCTCGACCGGGCGACCGACAGTCTGGACGAGGCGTTGGAGATCGTCACCAACGCGACGGCGCCCGTTTCGGTCGGACTGCTCGGCAATGCCGCCGACATCTATCCCGAACTGTTCCGTCGCGGGGCGCGCCCGCACGCCGTCACCGACCAGACCTCCGCCCATGACCCAATCAACGGCTATCTTCCGCAGGGCTGGACGCTCGACCGCTGGACGCGCGCTCGCGAGGGCGATCCGCAATCCGTCGCCAGCGCCGCGAAAGCATCGATGGCTACACATGTCCGCGCGATGCTGGACTTCTGGAACGCGGGCGTTCCGGTACTCGATTATGGCAATAATATCCGGCAGGTGGCCAAGGATGAAGGCGTGGAGGATGCGTTCGCCTTCCCCGGCTTCGTTCCCGCCTATATCCGCCCGCTCTTCTGTCGGGGCGTCGGCCCGTTTCGTTGGGTGGCGCTGTCGGGCGATCCAGAGGACATCTACAAGACCGATGCCAAGGTGAAGGCACTGATGCCTGACGACGCGCATCTCCACCGCTGGCTCGACATGGCCCGCGAACGCATCCATTTTCAGGGATTGCCCGCCCGGATCTGCTGGGTGGGCCTGGGCGATCGCCACCGGCTGGGCATGGCATTCAACGACATGGTCGCTTCGGGCGAATTGAAGGGACCGATCGTCATCGGTCGCGATCATCTGGACAGTGGGTCGGTGGCCAGCCCCAATCGGGAAACCGAAGCGATGCTGGACGGATCGGACGCGGTATCCGACTGGCCGCTCCTCAACGCGCTGCTCAACACCGCATCGGGTGCAACCTGGGTCTCGTTGCATCATGGCGGCGGGGTCGGCATGGGCTATTCCCAACATTCGGGCATGGTCATCGTCGCCGACGGGACGCAGGACGCCGCCCGTCGTCTGGAACGGGTGTTGTGGAACGACCCGGCCACCGGCGTCATGCGCCATGCCGACGCAGGCTATGCCATCGCGCGCGATTGCGCGATCGACAAGGGGCTGGATTTGCCCGCCATCACCGGCGACCTGTGATCCTTTTCCGCGCCGCCGACTGTCCGGTCCAGACCTGGCGGAACGGCGGCGGCGAGACCCGTGAAATCACGATTGAGCCGGTAGGCGCGGGCATGGACGAGTGCCTCTGGCGGATCAGCCTGGCCACGATCGCGGCGTCCGGTCCTTTTTCCCGCTTTGCAGGAATGGACCGGACATTGGTTGCCCTAGGCGGAGGACCGCTGACGCTCCGTGTCGGACAGGTGCCCGTAGCGCCCATGCCCCATGTCCCGATCCGCTTCGCCGGCGAAACCGCCGTGGAGGCTGCGATCCTCGGATCGCCGACGATAGTCTTGAACATCATGGCACGTCGTGGAGCCGCCACGGCGAGCATGCACGCGTTCGACGGGCATCGCCATGAGGGCCGGGCGGGCCGCCATTATCTGGTCGCGACCGGATCATGCACCATCGCGGGCATGGCCATGGCTTGCGGCGACTTGCTATACTGGCCTGGATCCGTCGCGCAGATGTCCTGCGGCGGCGCACCACCCCTCCTGCTCTGCCTCGATGGGCCAGCGGCATAACCTCCATTCCGGTTGCGCCAAACCACAATCTACCCTAGGGGGGTAGGGTATGGGACATATCAATAGTGACGCCTCGGACCTTGTAGCCCGCGTTCGCAAGATTGCCGGGCAGGTCGCCTCGATCGAAACCGCGCTATCGGCCGATGCGCCCTGCGCGACCATCCTGCATCGGATCGCAGCGGCGCGCGGCGCGATGAACAGCCTGCTCGATGAGGTCATCGTCGCGCATCTCGACGCGCATGTCGCCGCGCCCGACCTGTCGGACGAGCAACGCGCCCGGGCAGCCGAAGAATTGAAGGCGGTTATCCGCCGATACACCAAGTAGGACCGACCATTGGCACCGACACCCGATATCGATCGCCTGAGCCACGACCACGTCTTTCTCGGTTCCGCGCACGATGACAATGCGCGCAGGACGCTCTGGGTCGTTGCGCTTACCGCCATCATGATGGTCGGCGAAATCATTGCGGGCTATGCGACAGGGTCGATGGCGCTGCTGGCGGACGGCTTCCACATGGCGACGCATGCCGGTGCGCTCAGTGTCGCTGCCATCGCCTATGCCTATGCCAGACGCCATAGCGGCAATCGTCGATTCAGCTTCGGAACGGGCAAGGTCGGCGATCTTGCAGGCTTCGCGTCGGCCCTGCTGCTCGGCATCGTTGCACTGGGCATCGGCACCGAATCCGTCTTGCGCCTTTTTCAGCCCATTACCGTCGCCTTTGGCGAAGCGAGCTTGATTGCCGTCATTGGCCTCGGCGTGAATATCGTCAGCGCCCTCCTGCTATCGGGCAGCCATACCCACGATCATGGTCATGGACATTCCCACGCACATGATCATCATGGCCATCACGACCACGGACGAGGCGTCGATAGCAAGGATAATAATCTTCGCTCCGCCTACATCCATGTGCTGGCAGATGCTTTGACCTCCGTGCTGGCCATCGCGGCATTATTGGCCGGCCGCTACCTGGGATGGATCTGGCTCGATCCCGTCATGGGCATTGTCGGGGCCATCGTCATCGCGCGCTGGTCTTGGTCGCTGATGCGGGATACCGCTTGCGTTCTGCTCGATACGACCGACGATCATGTCGCAGACGAAGTGCGCGAACTGGTCGAGGCGACCGGCGACGCGCATATTACCGACCTCCATGTCTGGCGCGTCGGTCCCGAAGCCCATGCCGGGATCGTCAGCGTAACCGGCGGTCCAGGCATCGACCGTGGCGTGATCCTGCAACGTCTGCAGCCCGTACACGAATTGGCTCACCTGACGATCGAGATTCGGTAAACTGATGAAGTCTCCCTGCGTCGATCTATGCGCGTTCGATGGTCGTACCGGCTGGTGCCGGGCATGCGGACGAACCAAAGTAGAGTGCCGGAGCTGGAAAAAGGCTCAGCCGCATGAACAGAAAAAAATCATGTCCGAGCTCCCGCGCAGGCTGGCCAAGTTGCAGAATCAGGCAGATCGCAAATTAGTGAAGCCGTGATCAGCAGCCGCGCTCGACGCTAGGGTCCAGACCTAATAACCGGCTTTCCATGATCGCCAGGTCGTGTTTCACCGCGTGAAATCATGGCGAGCGAACAAGCCGGTGTGACGGTCAGAATGCCAAAGCCAATGACTACTTCATTGCCATTAGGTCCACGCATCGGCTTTTCCGCATGCTTTGCGGCACCTATCAGCGAACAGGGGCCCTGGATGTGTCAGCGGCTATCGAGAATGTTGGAACAAAAACGGCCCGACAGCCAAGGGATGTTCTCTATCAAGCTTGGGTCGCTCCAAAAGGGACTGCGCACAAAATCCCAGCTGCAGCCTACCGATGTCGACCAGAATCTGCCGTTCGATATGCCACTTGGGAATTGTAGCAAAGTCCCACGACTCGGCGCTCGGCCCCGGCGAAACCGACCCATCTAAGCCATTCCAGGCCCAATTCTTGATGTCCAGGTCCTGACTGTCCGCTATCCCCGTAGCCATCGACCAACGTCGGTCATTTCCTGCGCTCGATCGATTATGCAGCCACGCCTAGCACCAGCGACGGTTCAACCGAGAAAATGCCTCAACATAACAATCTAAGTTGTAGACTTTCAGGCCAGACCATTCAGGAATTCGACGCGGGTCAAAGCGCCATTCGAGCCATTAGCAGCATCGACCAGCGCGACGACGACTCGCCGCGCGAGGCGGCGGGCCAGGGTTCGATCCTTGCCCGATATCTTTCCGGCGATTGGCCGCCCGTGCACGAAGGCACTGCGCAGCTCGAACAGGTCGGCATAATCCTGACCAGCCTGCGGGTCGCCGAGCAGAATTGCCACCCGCTTGGCGAGTCGAGCCGTCGCGCCGATCTGATCGTGCTTCGGTCGTCCCTTTTTGCTGAAATCAGACTGCAGGCCCAATGCTGCTTCGATAGCGGTCATGTGTGCCATAACCTGATCCATGCCGTCGCTGGCGGCGGCGCGTACTAGGAAGTGCTTAATGGGCGTCTCGAACAGCGGGGTCGCGGCAGCGCTTTCAATCCGCGCCCACCAGCCCTGATCGCAGGCAGCGAGAATTGATTGTGCCACGTCGTCGAGCGGCACTGCGACAGGGCGCTGATATTCGACCATCTCACCGTCATGGTCTTGGAAGGCGGCATCTTCCCACGTCAGCGTTCCAGCGGAAGGAACCGGTTTCGGCCGGGCAAAGAGATCGTCAGTGACAAGGTGCACCCAAGGGATGGTGAAACCCGCCCAGTCGGTATCAAGGGTGTGCCAGTCTTCCCAAGGCGCGAGGAGCAGCGCGAACAATGCGTCCGCGACTACGCCAGGGTGGGCGCCGGCATGCGGATCGAATGCGCCGAAGTCGCGATTCCAGCTTTCGTAAAGCCAAGGTAGTGCGCGTTGGCCCGCTCGACTGGCGGCCGGCACAATTTCCTCAACGGTCAGCCATTGAAACTGCGCGAGGTCGCTTGCGTCGAAGGTTTGGCTTGGAAAATATCGGGCGAGACGCGCTGCATCGAACAGCGTGGCGAGCTCGTCGTTGTCGTAGCGACGAACAGTCGCGTGCCCGAACACCATTGGCGGCAATGTGTCGGCTAAATCCAGCGGGCAGATATACGTCCGCCGAACGGTACTCGCCTCAAAAGCTGCGATGATCGCGCGCGCGCCCTCTTCCAGCGTGCTGGCTAGGCGAGGTTCTGACATAAGGCAGGGAAGACCTGCGCCACGCAGCGCATCGGAGAGGCCAAACGAGAAGCCAATTCCCTTATCAGCTGCAGGAAAACTGTTGGCGCAGAACTGCCTGAACGCGACATAGGCGGACGACTGGCTCAGATTGGTCGGACCGGGGGAAGCTATCGACCACAAAGGCGCCAGCGCAGCCTCTGTCCGCGCGAGAATTTCGTCGCTCATCGGCGCAGCCTCGTGGCTGGACGACCAATCATTGACGCGCGATCATCGTGCGGATCTGCTCGACCTGAAAATGGGGGCGTCCGAAGGCGTCGGCCATCTCGTTGGTCACCTCCAGCATCAACTCGTCAATCGCGGCCTCATCCCATTTCCGGCGCGACTGACTTACCCTGACCCGATCTATCAACGCGTCACTGCGCTCGTGCTGGAACTGGCCGGGCCACTGCGTGCCAAGAAGCCCAACCGCACCGATCTCGATCCGAATTTGCCCACTTGCACCCAGCGCATAGAGCATCTCCAGTCCCCGGGCGAGAAAGCTGACGACCTCCTCCACCAGCGTACCGATGTAAAAGCGCTCCTTGCTGAGACGCGCCGTGTCGAATGACCATAGCTCGCCGGTTTCGCGAAACCACTGGGTGGCGGTCCAGGTCGTGGTCGGTTCGCCCCGCTGAGAGGGGGCGTAGCGAAGAACGCCTTCGCCGTTCAGCCCACCATCAGCACTGGTCCAAGGACCCATCGGGTCCAACCCCGACTGTCCATGATGCCCCTGAAAGCTGTGCACTCTGAGAGCCTTCGGGATACCACTCTTGAACTTCTCGGGAACGATCCTGGCATAGAGGCGCCGGCTCTCGGCGAGCTGCACCCGCTCGATGCCCCCGCCGCCATGATAGGGCTGGTGCTGAAGCACCGCGTCTTTCTCGAACCATATCGACGGATCGCCTTCGCGGCTGGGCATGCCCGCAGGCCCCGGCGCGCTGGCTATCGAGGCCAGCCATTCACCGAGCGACGTCCGGATCGCTTCTTGGAACGCTTTCGCCAATTCGAGCGTGGCCGCCTCGATAGCGTCCGCGTCGGCGGTCTTGGCGAGCGTGAAGAAGATGACCGCGCGGCGATGGCGGATGTCGAAGGGGAGATTCTCGGCCTTCTTCGGCCCATAATATTTGTTAGCGACGAGAATGATGTTCTCGTGAGATAGATGCGCCCACGCCCAGCCGAGCTCGATTAAGACGTTGGGGTTAGGCAGCTCGCGCCCGCCATCGGACTTGCCAGCGGTGGTGATGTCGCCCACGAAAAGCGCGGACGTCCTGATTTTCTCGAAGATCGTATCTGCGATCGCCGCCATGCCCTTTGCATCTTTCGTGTCGTGGTCAAGCTGCGGCCCTTCGCTTGGGTCCAGCTCCAGCTCGTTGCTGAGCGCGGCCAGCGCGCGGCCCAGCGCGTCCTCGATAACTTCACGATTATACTTGGCTGCGCGATCGCTCTGCCAAGACCAGAATACCTTCACTAAGCCTCTCCAAATTACCCAACAATAAGAAGCCGCATCACCTCACTTAATTCACGGCCGCGCCGACCGATAATCTCAGCGACGCCATCGGCGGGCAGGGCCGCAATAGCCTCTTTACTCAAGTGACCGGCATGAAAGAGGGCCAGAATTTCACCTCGTGTCAGCGGGAAGCCAAGTGCACTCAGCGGCAACGCTTCCGCTGGAAGACCGAGATCAAGGCGCGTGAGCAACAGCGCTGCCGCCTCTTGGTCCACGGCTCGCTCGAGCAAGATCGCCGCTATGCGTAGGGCGGACTCCAGTAGGAAACGAGAGCCATCTGCGTAACCACGAATGTCGCCGTGCCCTACCCTGACAAAGGCATTAGACGAGTACCGAGCCTCGATATCATTGGTCGGTTCGCCAGCAATCCAATCGCTCACGATAAGCGCGCGCTTGCATCGGCCATAGAACGCGACATCGCTTTCGGCACGATGCTGCAACGCGCGACCCACGCCATGTCCGAAGCGGCCAAGGGCGGCCTGCTGCCACCGCGGCTCACCATTGCGGGTTTGCGGTGTGTAGTCCTCGTCACGCTCCGGCAGACATTCGACGAGAACAAGGAGAGCTTCTAGCGTCGCGTCGGCCGGATCAACGCGACGCAACAGCTCAACGAGGCGCATCGCGGACTCAAGTGTGAGGGGAGATTCGCCGCAGGCACGCCCAAGCATGGTCAGGCGGAGATTATCGGCGTCTGCTTCGATCAGGCCATCCGCGATCATGCGGTCCAACAGCCGCTCCAGTGTAGGAACCATACGATCGCGCCATGCCGGATTCTGGAGGGCGGCGAGATAACCTCCATAGGTGTTCGCGATCAGGTCAACGACGGCACCGCGCGGAACATCTCTAACCTGCGTAAGCAAGCGGATCACCCAGGTCCCCGGCTGGTTCGGATTGAACGATGACCGGATGACCTCCGGCTGACCTTGCACATACTGCCGGAACAGCTGATTGCGCTCCATGGGGGTATCGGCGAGCAGGATTGCCTTTCCCTCGGCCTCGAACCCTAACCGACCGGCGCGGCCCGCCATGTTCTTATACTGAGCCACCGTATAGGGCTGCCGCTCCCGCCCGGGGAAATCCGTCTCGGCGATGATAACGGTGGATGCGGGCGTGTTCACGCCCGCGGCAACCGTGCTGGTCGCGACGAGTGCCCTGATTTGGCCGTCTGCCCGGCGAAAGCCGCGCTCGACGGCGACGCGCTCATCGCGGGTGAGATCGCCGTTGTGAAACGCAATGCCACCCTCGAGCGATCGGCGAAGGCTCTCCGACATTTGAGAAAGATCGCCTTCTGGCAGTGCCTCGATCACGTCTTGCGCCGCCGGAAGGCCAAGTTCGGCGGCAAGATAGTTTGCGCACCCGCTCGCCGGACCACGCGCGTTGCGGAAGATGATGACCTTCTCGCCGGCATCAATGAGATGGCGCACCAGCGGCACGATTACGTCCTGCGATGACTGCTTTTGCCCGCGCTGGCGGATGGCAAAGCGGTCGAGGAGCTGAATGGTTTCGGGACCGTCCGGCCCGAGGCGCGTAAGTGCGCCGGTTCGGTCGAGTACGCCTTCCACAAGCGGAACCGGCCGATGATCGGTTTGCAAGAGCTCGCAACCGAGCCAGCGGTCGAAATGGTTGGCGTGGCCGATAACCGCGCTCAGTGTGATGAGCTGCGGAGCAACGCCGCGCTGGCGGGCGCTCACGAGGTTGGTGAGCAACAGTTCGACCACCATGCCGCGACCTGGCTCGGTGATGAACTGCGCCTCGTCGAGCACGACTAGGCCGATCTGATTGAGCATGTGCGCGGAGGCGACCGACATGCTGAGGAATTTTTCGTAGGTGAAGAAGGCGATGTCGTATTTGCCGCGCAGGACAGTTCCGACCTGATCCTGCCAGTCGCCGGAGCATCGGGCGATCCGGAGCCCCAGACGATCGCCGTAGAGAGCGGAGAAGTCCTCGAACTTCTCGTTCACGAGCGCCTTGTATGGCAACAGAAACACAGCCTTGCGACCATCCGCGATGGCTTTGAGCGCCGCTAGCTCACCGATGAAGGTCTTTCCCGCACTGGTTGGTGCCACGACCATGAGCGAGTTGCCGTCCAGCACCCCCTTTTCGTTGACCGCTTCGATCTGAAGTTCGTTGAGCCCTTGAGGAAAGTGCTCGTGCCACGCATCGACAGCTTCTTGCGGAATACCTGCTGCTGCCAATTCGCGGATGTCGCCCGTCGTCTGAAAATTTACCCGTTCCGGAAAGGCTTCGCGATACCGCGCGCCAATCTGGCCAGGAGGTAAGACAAGATCACCTTCGGTCTGACCGAACATGGTGGGGGATTGGATATAGCCAAACCGCCCAGCGTTTGCCGTGACGAGGCGAGTAACGCGGTCGACGAGCTCAAGCACCCCTAGAGGGGCGTCTGCCTCCAGCAAAACGTCAATGACAGCCTTGGTGAAGAGCCCGTGCCGCGATTGGGGATCCTCGAGCGCCTCTTGATCGGCGGCGGATGCGGCGAACAGGATACGTCCCTGACCAGCTACCTCGACGAGCGGGAAAGCCACAGCGTCGCGGGGGACCAGGCCGGCGTCGATTACGCGCGCCGGAGCACCGCCACTGAAGCAGCAATCCAGCAAGAGGATGACGGCACGCGCTCTGGTCCCTCGAAAACGCTGAGCCAGCTCGTCCATGCCGAGCGTCGTATTCGGCAAATCGGCTACGCTCGTATCATGCAGAACCAAGCGGTGGTCCTGCGTGCCGTGTCCGGCGAACCCGAGAATCACCACATCGTCTTCATCCGCAGCGCCGAGCGTCGCGTCGATAACATCGCGCATCGCGGCCAGTGTCGCCGCATCGTCCGTGATGAGGGGGGCGTCTAGGTCGGCGATGCTGTCCGACAGTACCGCCCACAACGCGGTGGCGTCACGCGCGGCTCCCGTCAGATCACCGATGAAGGGATCCGCATGCCGATCGATGCCGATGAACGCCCCCCGGATCATCAATCAGCCTCGCGTCACCTGAAACGACGCGAAACCAGGTCGTTCAGCTTTGTCCAGCGAGACAGCGGCGAATGTCTCCCGCGAGGCGACTTGCTTGTTGCCGACCTTCTCAAACCATACGCACCAAACTGCGGTGCCTTCGATCGACCAATGCTCGCCGATCTGCTCAACCGTCATGATCGGTCCGCCCGATTTCAGCTGGACTCTGTCACCCGGAGTGAACTCCATGCTTGCCGCCTCCGCTTGGACCGGATCTGCACCGGTCGTGAGTTGTCCATGGTAATGAGCCACATAATGGTTCTGCAGCAGGGTGCCGGCAGTTCAGGCAGCTTCATCGTCGCCTAAATCCTGATGCTGGCCAGCTTCCATCTCGGCGACGTCGTCGGTGAAGTCGAGAATGATCTGGATCGGCTGCTCGCCCGGACGTTCGTCATTGAAATGATCAATGTCTTGCTTGATCTGGAAGCAGTCGCCGACGATCGCCTGGCGGCGCTGGCCAAAGGATTTTTCCAGGAATTCCCGTGGAGCAGTATCAATATCGGCCCAAAGGCTCAATTGCTGCCCTCCGATCCAGGTCCGCACTGAATGCTTGGCGCGGTATCTGCGGCCCTTCGCATCAATACGCTTCTCCTGGCGCAGGCTGTCTGCAAGTGCGTCACGGCAGAGCTTAGCCACATCGCGCGGAGCGGGACGGAACAGGCCCTCGTCGATCGCCCAAGCAGCGACTTCGTCGAGCGAAACCGGGTTCGGGCTCACTGTTGCCAGGTAACGTTCGAAAATTGCCTGCATCTGCTCGCTATGTTTCGCCATTGGTATTGTCCTACAGATGAGCTTCGGCGGGATTGCCCCAACCATCGATGACAGCATCCTTGAGAAGATGCCGGCGCACTGGAACCTGATATTTGCGGAGATAGTCGTAGCGCTTCATCCGCTTCTGCAATTGCCCAACCACGATGGCAGGGTGAACAGACATAAGCGCCGCAAAACCAAGCACGTCGCGCTCCGAGAAGTAGGGGTGCTTTCGGGCATAGAAGGAAGCCATCTTAACTGCTGGCACGCAGAAGTCTGCGGCTTCCGCATTGGCGACCGCTTCCTCCTCAGTTTGGTTCGTTTCGTCGGCGGCGGTGTCACCAGATAGAAGATCGACCATCCCGATTGACTGTTTACCATGATCGCGCAGTACGTGCTCGATCTCGTGGCGTAAGACGAACCAGAAATTATCCAGCCGGTCGTAAAGCGTCGATATGCCGATCACCGGCGATGCGTCATCAAGCCAAGTGCAAACACCGTCGATTTTGGCGTTGGGCAAGACCTCGACAACGACAAAGCGAACCCCAACGCCGGCCAGGAGTCCGGGGACCGCTGCGACCGCCTCGGGGTCGACCATCAGCGACCTAAGCTTGGGCAGTAAAGCCTTGAGGCGATCCGCCTCGTAGGGCTCTACTGCGATCTGCCGGGCGAGTTGTCGCACCCTGAATACCCAAGCCAACTGGTGCGGTGGAGTTTCGTCATAATGGGTGCGTTTGGCGGCGAATGCGACACCACCCGACCCACAGTTACCGTCGTTTGCGGCCTCGAAGAACCGGTCCATCTGGAGTTGGAGAAGCGACGCTTCGCCGTCATGTATCCAGCCACGACGGATCATATCACGCACTGGAAAGTGCGCCTGTAAGCCCGCCCGAGTGCGAACGGCCGGATCGGGCTCCTTGGCGTTCTGAAGGTCATAGCGCCCCTGCAAATTCAGGAAAAATTGAGGCGATGTACCGAACGCATCACCGAGTAGTCGCGCCATGTCCGGAGTGATCCCGCGCTTGCCGGACAACAGCGGATTGAGCTGCTGCTCAGTCTGTCCGAGGATGAACGCCAAGTCGCGCTGTGACCAGCCGCGCGCCTCGAGCTCCATCTTGATGAACATTCCCGGTGGATCGATCGCCACTTGATTGCCATTCGCCATCACGCGGCCCCCCGCAGTCGCTCTTCCAACTTCTTCACGATCACCGTCATGGCATTATTCTTTTCTATAAAGGTCACGACCATCGCCCAATGAGGTGACAGCGTCACTAGATGCTCCGCCGGTTCAGGACTCGGTTGCAACCCGAGGCTCCTCCATGCTTTCGCTGTCTGAAGATCTGGAGCTGCCCGTAAAATGCAGAGACGATGCCGAGCGAACTGGATAACAGCCACCGGCAGCCGCGTATCAGCGGCGGCTTCCGTCTCGATCATCGCAAGGCGGCTATCTTCGAAATCGATGTCCATTGGGTGCGAACAATAACAGCGCGCCTAAGAATGTCAACACGACTTAACGCAAGCCGTTAAGTCGTTTATTGAGAAGGGCCGAGGCTTGCGATGGCAAGCCCTGAGGTGAACGAACTTGGCAAATGCCGTACGGCATATTCCTACAGCCCAGTGCCAGCCTGATGAGAGCCAATCTGCTAGGATCAGAGTTCCGAGCCCGCCGATGCGGCATTTCCATCGTTCGCTGATTTCCCGGGCAGCAGGATGGAACGCCACGCAATTTGCTGCGGCATCGCGCTTTCCAACAGTGCGCGAAGGCCCTGATGTTCGGGATGGACTTCAAAGGCGCGGCATATTTCCTGCAGCGCCTTTTCGATCTCGCCCTCGGCACGATATTTCTCAGCCAGCGTGAGGCACATGGCGGCTTCGAACAATCGTGGAGCACGCACCCCGTTCTTGCGTGTCCGCTCGGTGAAATAACCGTTCAAAGTTGCGGCATAGGTATCGGACGGCCAGCCATCGACAGCTCCGAGGATGGTCGCCACCACTAGTGTCTCATGAGAAGGCTGCCCCGCCTCCTCGGCGTGACGTTCGTAAAAGGTGTCGAAATTCTCCGATCGTTGTTCGGGGACGAGAAAAAGGTTGAAGAGAAAATGGAGCGACAGCAAGGCGGGTCGATATTGCGCGGGTGATTGCGGCAACAGCCTTTCCACATCCGCTAGTGCGGTCCCCATGTCGATAAGCACAGCGTCTGGCTCTCGCGTGAGCACGGAAGCGACCATGGCCAGCAGACCTTCCAGCCGCCGGCGCGCGTCGCGCGGGTCTGCAATCGGCGCGCCAGCCCAATATTGCGGCGCAAGCTCGATTTCAATGACACCGGCTCTTTCCAGCGAATAATTATAGGGTTCGACGGCAACGGCGGGTTGGCGCTCCACGAAGGATCGGATCACATGCGCGGTGACCCTGTAGAGCCCCTGAAATGTGAGCGCGGGCTTACGGTCTATCTCCGTGGTCTCGCCATATTCGTGGGGGAGGCTCAGAGCAGTCGGAAGAGCCCGCAGCTGATGGATATAGGCCGACCGGAGATTATAGGCCCGCCTTATCCCGGGTTCGAGTTCATAGCGGGCCATCGGTCGGCCGGCTTTCCGGGGCGCGCGGAAGAAACCGTCATCGATATGAGACAGGATGAAGTGCCGGTAGCGCCGCGACAGGGCTAGATGCTCGTGACCCAATATGGCAGCTCGGACCCGGTCCGACGCGTCGTCCTCTACCGCTTTCAACGCAAGGTTGACCGCCTTTCGCTTCTTCTCGTCGATATCCGCCCAGACCGGGGCATAGCCATCAAAATCCTGGGCAAGAGACTCCACGGCCGAAACCATCATCGTATAGGCATGAGCCAGATTGTCCTCGACACGGTGAAGGGCCGCAACACAGGTTCGCATCGCCTGTATGGCGCCCAGAAAGCTCTTGCGTTCCAGCCCGAGCAGCGTCGTGACGAAAGACTGGAATGCGGCGACATCCTCGTCAGTAAGATAGAGGGTGCGGTCGAAAAATCGGAAGATGAAGCTCTGAGGCGCATCGTGGCTCGAGAGGCCCGGCCGGCCGTCTGTGAGTGCCCGCACGATCGCGGGTTCGCGAGACACGACGCCACCCAGGCCGAAGGAGGGAATGACTGCGAAATCGTCGAGATAGGGGCCGGCTGTATGCGAGATGAGAGCACCCGGGCCATCAGGGCCCGCTTCGATGCGCTCCTCCATTTCGAAGATGACAGCAAGGTCCGCCGGTCCAGAGCCCGTACCGCGCAGCGTCCCCGCCGCAGTGACTATGTCCGTCTCATGCGGCAGCCGCAAATTTGTGTAGAGCACGCCGGTCAGACGATTGGTGCGTCCAATGCCTCGAGTGAAAAGCTTGCCTGTGTTGATCTGAAGCATGAAATCCTGTCCTGCCACCGCCAGAGACAGGGCCGCCGCAGCCCCTGCTCCCGTCGGGAAGAATGGTGTGCGCCTACGCCTCTGTCATCAGGAAAGACCAAGCTCATTGCGGTGCCGGGACGACCCGCTATAGTGATGCGAGGGGCGATATGACTACAAGGTTCAAGGCGCGAGTCGCGTCTGCTGAGATCAGCACTACTTGCTTCGTGTGTGATGTCGCTCCTGCCATCGGCGCTCGCTGATGTATGCTCTGCATTTCAGCCGCCTCAAGACCCGGGACGATGTGATCAGTGCGCTCACGATCGACGAGGCGCTGTTCGACAAGATCATCGCGTTCGAGCCCCCGCCGCCGGCTGCGCCGCGAAGCGCTGAGCCGCCCGTACCCAAGCCCGAGGCGGCCGTTCAGACGATCGTTCTGCGAGAGCCCCCGGTCTTCTTCCGCCACGATATCCCCAAGAAGAACAAGGCGCGCGGTCATCGTACCGTCTGGGAGCCGGTAAATTCGATGCCGACCTACAAGGCGCTGGCGCGGCGCCTGGAAGCATTTTTCACCATGCTGCCGGACTATCCCCATGAGTGCGCCTATGGCTATCGCCCGGGCAGGAATATCCGTGAAAATGCCAGCGCTCACAGCGGAAACAAATTCCTGTTGTCGCTGGATATCAAGGATTTCTTCCCGTCCATCACAGTGGAACGGGTTCGCTGGCTGTTCGAGGCAATGAGTATCGAGGCGTACGTGGCGGATCTTCTCGCCCGCTTCGTCACCATCGGCGGGGCTCTCCCCCTCGGCCTGCCCACAAGCCCCGTCATTTCGAATATGATCGCGCTCCCCCTCGACGACTTGCTGCGGGATCTCGCTGGTCAATATGAGGCTGTCTACACCCGCTATTCCGACGACATCACCTTTTCGGGAAATGGCGATCTGCCGGACATTGAAGAGATCCGGCCTGTCCTCGCGGCCTTCGACTTTGCCATAGCTGATCGCAAGACCCGTCGCTCCAAGCGCGGTCAGGCGCATTTCGTCACCGGACTGAGCATCAGCGACCCCGCGCAGCCCCATGTGCCGGCCGACAAGAAGCGGAGCCTGCGCCAGACGCTCTATTTTGCAGGAAAGTTCGGCCTAGCTGAACATTTCCAGCATCGCGGCATCAATGACCAGAAGGTCATCCAGCGCGAGGTCAACCGGCTGGACGGGCTGGTGAAATATGTAGCGCATCATGAGCCGCGCATGGCCACCAGCCTGAAGGAACAATGGCGGCAAATCTTGGCCGACAGTGGCATGAAACCGAGCTTTACACCCAGAGGCCAGTATCGGGCGCCATTCTATCTCTTGGTGGACGAAGCCGAATATCGCCGTGGGGACGACAAGATGCTTGGCCTCGCCATGGCGGTGACCCAACATCCCCAGCGGCTGGCGGATGAGACTAACGGGATATTGACGCGCTTCCTCGCCGATCTCTGGAGTGATGGTAATGATACCGCGCTTCGGAAAAATGGTCTCCATTATACGGATGCGACGGAGGACCTGCGCTCCGCTTATGTGAAGCAATTGGCGACCATGCCCTTCGAGGGCTATGTCGCTGTTGGGCCACTCGATGCAGATGCCGGTTATGAGGCGAGCTATCTGCGGCTATTGAAGGCCCTCATCTCACGCCGCCTGATGGCCGCAGAAAGCCAGTTCGCATTTCTCATTATCGAGAAAAACGGAAAGGTCGCCCAGGACGCGATAAAGGCCTGTGTACAGGAAGCCTTTGACGCCTTGAAACTTGCAGACAATCGAAGGCCCACAGCGTTCGGTGTCAATTTCGTCGCAAAGCCCAACGCCCTGATCAGCGTGCCCGATTTTCTCCTCGGTGCATTGGGCAAGTATCTCCAATCGAAACCCGCCGCGCCGGGCCGACCCGAACCGCGCGAACGGCTCCTGTTCGAACGGCTCCGCGACAAATATCGCCTAATCGTCGATGTCGATCCCTGGACGGAATTCACCCGGCGCAATCCCGTCAAGCCCTGGTCATGATGAGAGGTCCATCAAGGGATCGGTTGGTGGGCATAGAAGGAGGGAGAGATGTCACCTATGGTGGTCGCTCGGGGCAATTTCAGGATGCCTCGGCCTGTAGGCGGAGAACATCCACGGGATGGCCGCCGTTGAGCGGCTCACGAAGATCGGGCCTGATCAAATTATTGCATCGAGGCTCGGCATTGCGGCCCTTACCATTCACCAAAAAGCGCTGGGCCTCAGACCTTGTAAATGTCGGCTTTAGCTGTTTGGTGTCCGTAACCTGCCATTCTGGAAAGTCCCAGTCCTTGCCGTCTAACTGCTCAGCCGGCGGGCCGAGGATTACCTCGCACCCTTCGTGTCGCATCGCGCCGCCACCCCGCCCACCGCCGCCCGGTAATGTCGACACACCCGGTCCTCGCGCATTCCAAAACGCCGCGATACTTCCCCCACGCTCATTTTTCGCCCGACGACGAGAATGAGTATACCACGCTTCAGGGGCTCCATTTCGGCGACGACTTGCCTGATCCGCGCAGCTTCCTCGTCGCCGCCCAAGCCTATCGGTTCGGCCATCATCCGCACGTCAACAGTATCGAGATAGCGGTCAATCCGCGCACAGCAATGGTCATCATCCGCCAAGTTTCGAACGCACAAAATCAAATTCGCCAATGCCTGGCTCAGGACAGGTAGAAAGGTCACAACAGGACACTCCGCAAATCGGGTTTACTCCCTCCCGGGACACCCAACCCGCTCTCCCTTCCCTCCTAGTGCCCGGCGACAATGCTGTTACTCGAGCGGAAGGCATCACGCGTCCCGCCTGTCCCCTACCCCTTTCCCCTCGCCACTTCCCAGCTTCACACTTCGCCCTCACCGCCGCGACAGCGATCATCGCCCGGAGGGCCGGGATCGCCGTAGCCGAGACAAGTCGTCGCGACGGCACGCCGTGCCGACACTAGCGCGATGCCCGCTCAGCGGGCAGTCGCTCACCCCTTCCTTCAGCGGCTAATTCGCTTCGTAAAAACGTCATAATGGGTTTCTTAGGGGGTTGCGCTGCCTCGCAAATCCGGCAAGGTAGCCCCGCTTCCGCTGAAAGCGCGGAGGCGGGGCGTGGAAACCCCTCTACTCATGCTCGGTCACAGTTTCACTGGGGCCGGGTGGCATGCGCGCATGTCCAGCCGGCAACGGTAAAGGCGCATGCGCCTGTGAGTAGCAGGTTTCCAACATCCGGCTTCGGTCGTCGCCCCGAGTGGACATAGGTGCGGCGGATGAGGCGAACTAGACAACCGGTCAATCAAGGCGTTGAGGTCGCTGCGACGAAAGTCTGCGGTGCCGGCATACTGCTAACATGGCGCTATTCTTCGCATGGGAGCGCCTGCCATGCCAAGTGACGGCCGATCCCGCAGTGAAGTTGTGCGAGCGCCCGACGACCATGATCTGATCGTCCGCCTCTATCACGAAGAAAATCCGCGGCTGGTGCGCTACTTTCATCGCAATTCGGTGTCGCGGGCCGAGGCCGACGAACTTGCGCAGGAGACCTTTCTTCGTTTCGTACGGAGCGGCGCCGCTCGGATGCTATCATCGCCCCAGGGGTATCTCCGGCGCATAGCTACGAACTTGCTGCGGGACTGGGCGGACCGTTCGTCGACCCGGGTGGACAAGCTGAAGAGTCCGATATCGGATGCCACGGAAATTCCCGCGCACGGAGACCCGCATCGCGCCTTGGCGGCCCGTGACGATCTCGCCTTCTGTGACAAGCTCTTGCTTGACCTGGACCCCGTCGATCGAGAAATATTCCTCCTCAATCGCGTTGACGGCTATAGCTTCCGCGATATCGGAAAACGCATCGGGCTGAGCGAGTGGGCGGTAAAGAGGAAGATGCTGAAGACATTGGACCATCTGATGACAAGGATGGCGAGCCGATGACGCAGGAGCGCGATGGCGAATTTTCCATTGAGGATCAGGCCAGACTCCTCGCTATGGAAGCGCTACGTGATCCCACTACGCGCGCTGCGGCAATGCGTTGGTGTAACGAGGATCCCGAGCGCCGGGCCGCGTTCGATAAAGCCGAAGCTGCGTTAACTCGGCTTGATCCAGCGGCGAGGCGCATTCGCGCGCGTCAACGGCTTTTGAAAGTGGCGATCGCCGCGTCGGTCGCAGGCCTGATCGCCGTGGGAGCCAGCCTTGGCCTGAAGAAGAACGAGGGCAACTCCACTGGGCACCATGACATCGCAGGAGAAACCAATTCCACGCCAGACACTCCACTTGTCCTAACTACCCAAAGGGGCGAAGTCCGCGACGTCACGCTCGCCGACGGTTCCGTCGTGACGCTCGACACAAATAGCCGCCTGCTGGTCTGGATGCGACCGGATCGACGCGATCTGGAACTTGATCATGGCCGGGTCCATTTCATAGTCGCGCATGATCGGTCACGCCCCTTCACGGTAGTCGCCGATGGCGGAGCCACCACGGCGCTTGGAACTGTTTTCGACGTCGAGCGACGCAGTCGCTGCGAAATGAAGGTCGTGCTGTTTAAGGGGCAGGTGACCGTTTCGCCACCATGCGCCACACAACGGCTGTATCTGGGTGCGAACAAGCGATATCTCAAACCTGGCGAAAGAATGCGCTATTTGCCGTCTATCGCACAGGCCGCTTCCATCGTCCCCGACCGTGCGCCGAAAAATGAAGGACAGTGGGTAACCGGTGTGAAAAGCTATGAGGATGAAACGGTAGGCTCGATATTGGCGGAGGTGAACCTCTATTCGAGCGTCCAGTTGATCGCTGCCACGCCGGAAGTTGCCTCGATGCGCGTGAGCGCCGACCTTCACATCCGCAACCCGGAAACGGTCGCAAAGCATCTCGCGCGCTCGCTCGGTCTGACGCTTGAGTTTCATGGCACCGACAGGATCGTTCTAAAAAAATAGCGCCACCGCCGCTCGTTTTGAAATTCTTCCCGTCTGCCCCTTTGAGCGCATCATTCGATGCGCCTCTCATGACACTTGGGGATAGACATGCGAATGGTTCGTGGCGGGTTACTTGTAGGTATTGCAGTCGGTGCGTTGCTCATAGGTTCGCCCGCCAAGGCGCAAGCGGCCAAAGTGATAACATTCGATATCCCCGCGCAATCTTTGACTGGAGCGCTGCGGGAGGTTGCGCGCCAGGGAGGACTGGAGTTTTCCGCGCCAGCAGATCCGCTGCGAGGTCGGCAATCAGGTCGCCTGACCGGGCGCCATACGATCGAGGATGCTGCGCGCCTGTT
Source organism: Sphingobium sp. (assembly GCF_003248505.1). GTDB lineage: Bacteria > Pseudomonadota > Alphaproteobacteria > Sphingomonadales > Sphingomonadaceae > Sphingobium. The sequence continues at coordinate 9,671 of NZ_QFOA01000025.1, read as the reverse complement.
GCTTGCCGGCACGAAACTCACAGCCCAAATCACCGATGGCGCGCTCATCGTGCAGGACACGACCGCTGCAGCCAGAAATGATGCAACGGGAAACGGCGAAAACGAACTCGTCATCACTGGAACCCGTCTTAAATCTGCCCCGTCCGCGTCCCCCATGCTGCAGTTGGATGGAGACCAAATCAAACTGGCCGGCCAGACCGATCTGGGCCAGGCGATCCGCTCCGTTCCCCAGAATTTTGGGGGTGGGCAGAATCCCGGCGTGGGCTGGGGTGCCAGCGGGATCAACAATCAGAATATCGACTCCAGCTCCACCGCCAATCTTCGCGGGTTAGGAGGAGACGCCACACTGACATTGCTGAACGGCCACCGCCTGTCTTATGGCTCTTTCGTCCAGGCAGTCGATCTTGGTGCCATTCCTCTGGCTGCCGTCGAACGGATGGACATTGTTGCTGACGGGGCGTCGGCGATCTACGGGTCCGACGCCGTCGGCGGCGTGGTCAATATCGTCCTCAAACAGGGATATGATGGTGCCTCTGTGGCTGCGACCTTGGGCGGCGCAACCAATGGAGGCGATTTCCAGCAGCAATATAGCGCCGTTGGAGGCAAGGATTGGGGATCAGGCAGCCTGATTGCGGCTTATGGCCACCAAAGCAACAGCGCCATCTATTCCGGTGATCGCTCTTACACAGACTATATGCCAGACAAAAACACGCTTTACCCCCGGACCGTGCAGAACAGCGCCGTTGTCGCGTTGCGTCAGAGCGTTGCTCGCGATGTCGAGATGCTTCTCGATGCCACCTACAGCCGGCGCAATTCATTCATGTCCTATATCACGGACTATGGCTTGGCATATGAAGAACGGCCCGCCGTCACGTCCTATTCTGTGACCCCATCTGTGCGGGCAGGGCTGGCCCCAGGATGGAACCTCACTCTTTCTGGAACCTATGGACAGAGCAAATCTCAATATGACGAGCAAGCGTTCCAGGATGACGCGCTAGATTATCGGTCCTGGGGACATTATCTCAACAAGCTGGTCAATGTCGAAGGCTACGCCTCCGGCAGTCTGAAGGGAATTGCCGCGCGCCCCATCGATCTGGTGATTGGCGCGGGCTATCGTTACAACAGCTATAGTTATGCGCCTTCGGGCGTTCCGCTCGATGCCGGATCGGTCAACAGCTATTACGGCTTTGCCGAAGCGGCCTTGCCGCTTGTCGCGCCGGAGGATGGCAACCGACTTGCCCATCGCCTGATATTGAACGGAGCTATACGCTATGAAAATTATCCCGGCATGGCGTCTGTCGCCGTTCCCAAGCTCGGTCTCATTTACGGGCCAAACCGCGCTTTCGATTTAAAGGCAAGCTGGGGACGTTCCTTCAAGGCCCCTACCCTTTCGCAACAATTCCAGCAGCGCGAAGCCTATCTCTATTCTGCCGGCCTCTTGGGCGGCTCGGCTTTTCCAGCTGGTTCGACCGTGCTGATCGACTATGGCGGCAATGTCGATCTCAAACCGGAAAAAGCCGAAACATGGTCGGCAACGCTCGATATTCACCCGCCCGCCCTCGACAAGTTCAGAGCGTCGGTCAGCTATTTTCACGTCACCTATCTCGACCGCATAGTCCAGCCTGTCTCGGGCGCGGCATTGTTCAATGCGCTTTCTGATCCGGCCTATGCCGCCTTTGTCGCCTATGATCCGTCCAGCGAGGAACTACAGCGGATCATATCGGCGGCATCGAAATATTATGATTATAGCGGCGGGACCGGACTCAGCCAGACCATCGCCATCCTCTATGATCGCTACGTCAACGCCGCACGGCAATCGGTGCAGGGCGTCGACCTGTCGGCCCAATATGAAATTGCATTGAAAGGGCTTTCATCGCTGACGGTCAGCGGCAACGCCTCATGGCTGTGGTCGAAACAAAAAACGAGCGACGACGCGGGAGAAATCGTTCTTGCAGGAACGATCTTCAATCCGCCCCATCTCAGAGCCAGAGGCAGCGCAATATGGACGGACCAGAAATGGACTTTTGCCGCCTATCTCAATCACGTCGGCGGTCTTGAAGATAACCGGAGCACACCGTCGCTGAAAATAGCTTCACAAACGACACTCGATCTTTCCGCCCGCTTCGCACTTCCCGATAGTCAGCCTGTTCTTGGCGGATTGACGCTGCAATTGAGTGCACAGAACGTCTTCAACAAACGCCCTCCCTATGCAAGGCCGAGCGGGGGCTACAGCTATTATGTGAATTACGATTCAACAAATTTCTCGCCGGTCGGGCGCTTTGTCAGCCTCACCATCTCCAAAGACTGGTGAGGGTGTCGACGATGCCAGCTACGAGGCAGCGGCCGCACCATGTCGCAATTACAAAGAGAGGGCTTTCGCGCAATTGGCGTTCAACTGGCGGCTTGGTCTTCCTGTCCCTTCTGGGGATTGCCCAAGCGAGTGCGGAAACACGCCAGTGCCACCTGCCCGACCTTCATACGGTCGGAGAACGAAGGGCCATTGGTACCAACGACCTGATACGGTTGAGGGACTTTGGTGGGCCTGGCCTTGGCAACGCGCCTGCACCGTTCGCGCTCTCGCCAGACAGGCGATTTGCGGCGCTGCAAATGCGCCAAGCCGACCCGGCTACCGACAGTTATTGCACCGCGCTGGTACTCATACCCGTCAGAGGCGGGGGCAAGCCATATATCATCGATGACGGGGGTCTGATTATTGCGTCCACCTCCACCCGTTATGGCGTGACGGACCTTCCGCTCGGCACGCCCAAGCCTGCCCTGATCGCCTGGAACCCGGCCGGCAGACTGCTTGCCTATGCGAAATCCTTTCCCGACCGTTCGGAAATCTGGATCCATGATCTTGTCGGTCTTGAGTCCAGGCGGCTGTCGAGCAGCCCGGTCGATGTTGAAGCACTGTCATGGTCGGATGATGGTGAGCGGTTGCTCTATGCAAGCCGTCGGGATTTACCGGCGGCGCGGGACGCGATCGTTGCAGAAGGAAAAACCGGATTTCACTACGATGGTCGCTTCTGGCCGCTTTCAAGTGACATGCCCCTCCCCTCGGCCGATGTTCCGCTCATCGATCAGTCGCTCGATGCCATGACCGGGAAGACCCAGCCCTTTCGGCCATCCGACAAGCGCGCGTTGCATCCAGCAGTTCAATGGCCATCGGCGAGCGTCACCTATGCCCAACGCGGTTCTCGCACGGCCTGGAGCGCGCCTGCCGATGAGGGAATCGATACTCCGTCCCGGTTACAGATTCGCATGGGCAACAGGCGGCTACCTTGTCGCACAGCCTCGTGCAGCGGGGTCAACTCCCTATGGTGGTCGGATGATGGCAATACGCTATATTTTCAGCGGCGCACGGGCATCGGTAATAGCCGGACAGAGTTTTTCGCATGGGTTCCCGGGCGCAATGTGCCGCGCAGGTTGCTCAGCACCACTGACGCCCTGTTTGGCTGCCAATATGCTGGCGACGAGATCATCTGCGCGCAGGAAGCATCGAACACCCCCAGGCTTCTGGTCGCGATTTCTACCCGGGATGGAGCCCGACGCCTCTTGCTCGATCCCAATCCTGAATATGCCGCACTGGAGCCGGGAGCCGTTCGGCGACTAGAATGGAGAAATGATGCGGGCGTCGCAGCGTTCGGTGACCTCGTCCTGCCGCCCCGCTACACGTCCGGTCACCGATTGCCGCTGGTCATCGTCCAATATCAGTCGCGCGGCTTCCTGCGCGGCGGCACGGGCGATGAATATCCGATCCAGGCGCTGGCGGCACGGGGCTTTGCCGTTCTCAGCTTCAATCGCCCACAATGGCGGCCAGCTACAGATGCGCCACTGAATGAGAAAGAATATCTACGGCAAAGCATGCATGGTTTTGCCGATCGTCGTGATGTCCTCTCCTCACTCAGACAGGTTATCAGGCAGCTGGATCTGGAAGGACTGATCGACCCTCTGCGCGTCGCTATCACCGGGCAGAGCGATGGCGCCGTGACCGCCACCTTCGCGCTTGCCAATTCAACGCTCTTTTCCGCAGCGATCCTTAGCACATGCTGCGAAAGCGAATCCGGACTCGAAATATCGGGCGAAGCGCTGGACAATTTCTATATTGGCATGGGCTATCCGGCCACGCGAGCTTCCGGAGAGTCATTCTGGCGCGTAGCCTCGCTTGTAGACGCGCCTGACGCCAGACCGGTCCCTCTTCTCATTCAGGCGGCGTCCAGCGAATTTCGAATGGGCCTGGCGACCTATCGCGACCTGCGGCGGCGGGGTTGGCCGATCGAAATGTATATTTATCCCGATGAAGGGCATGTCAAACTGCACTCGGCGCATCGCGCGGCCATCTACGATCGCAACATACAATGGCTTGAGGAGCAGCTCAATCCGCTACCCGCGACCCCTGGCGGCTGACGCTATGAATATTCCAGCTTTTCACGACCATGCCCGGCACCAGATCTCCATCTCGTGCAGGTGAAGAATGCGCGTGGGCGTCGCAAGCGCTACGCCCCGATCCGTTCCGAGCATCCCGATCGCGTCCCGATCAACAAGGCCATGGTCGGCCAGGCAGCCATTTTGCAGATCGTCGATGATAGTATCCCGATGCAGGATCCAGATCTGGTGCAATAGTCCATCAAATGCACCCTTTCCGGCACGACCTGTCAGCAAGGGCGGCAGAAAGGGCTCCATCGCCGCGCGGGCCAAGGCACGGTCGCGCCCTCCTGTGAACCAGAACCAGGTCGGGAAAGACAGGCAGAGCTCCAGAATCGGCTGGGACAGCAACGGATAGATAGTGGGCCGATCGTCGGAAATGTTGAGATGATCGGTCGAGGCCGTCGCCCGCGCGATACTCCTGACATGCTGCCTGGCCCCGGGAGGGGCCCCGTGGACCGCCTTGAGCCAAGGGTGAACGTCGGTGTCCTGCATGGAAAGAGCAAGGGGTGTCAGCAGATCCGCCATGATCGGCCAGGGAACGAGCATATCTTGCCTGACGCAGGCTTTGAAAGCCTGCCGCAAGACCATTGGCAGGGACGTCCCGGTTACGGCGCAGATATCCCTGGCCGTTGACGCCAGTGCGCGAGAGAAAGCTGTATGGCTGTAGCGGTCAGCCAACGGATAGGCCGAATGCAACTTCCCGAACACATTATCGCCGCCACCACCATTAAAATGCGCACCATGATCCCGTGTTGCAGCCCGTTGCGCCGATGCAAGATCGAAAATCTGTGTGAAAGTGCGGGCCGATGGGCGCGGCCGGTGGACGGAGAGATTGATGGCGACGTCCATATCCTGAGGCGACATTAATGTGGGGCTGATGGAATATTCCAGATGGTCCGCAAGCGCGGCAGCATAAATACGTTCATCAGCCAGTGGCGAGGCTGTATAAAAATGGATGAGGCCGACCGGACCATATTGTGCGGACAGTGCAGCAAGTACCGATGAATCAAATCCGCCAGACACGGAAATGAGGGGATTGGGATAGCGCTGGGTCCATGTGGACATCACCCTGCACAACGCATCTTTCAACAGGCAACTCGCCTGTTCGAAATCACATTGCAGATTATTATTCACATAAGCGGCAGGATTCCAGAGCAGATGATGATGGCTTCCATCCTGGTCAAGGATCACCATCTCCCCGGGCAGAACCTCGGTTACGTGCTGCAGACAGGTTTGATGCCTGCGCAGATCCGGCGCCATCAGGCCATTGGCGATGCTTTTCCAGTCGATATGCGGCGTGATGCCCAAGGCCTGCAGGATCGGCGCAGCCTCCGTCCCAATTGCGACACGATGCTCATCACAGGCATAATAGCAGGGTATCATGCCCGACGGATCGCGATAGATGACTGTATGATTTGTAACAGGGCTCTGGACGATCATGACGAAGCGTCCCCAATGCGCCTGCACAAAATTCCGGACGAGCAGCACCGGGTCATCGTTCCAGGCAATCTCAAGACCGCGCGGTCCGCCCGTTTCGGAGAAACAGTCGCCCAGGAGAATGACGCTATCATGATGGAAACGCTGGACTTCAAGGTCCGCGCTGCACGCGATGCCCACTTCTTCCGCTGCCCCGATATCCTCCAACGACATGGGTCCGCCGCGGCGGAGGATTATCGAATAGCGCGTGTTCATGGCAGGGCAAGTACTGGAAGAAATGCCCGGACAGTCTCAATATCCTGACCCAAAACCACATCTTCATGCTGGACCCAGCAATGCGCCTGGAAAGGCTCCAACTGGACGCCAAAGACGAGTGTCGTGCGCAACTTGCACAGGGCAAGATAGGCGTGCAACGCGAGCGCATCGGGAAGACAGCGATCTTTGCGGGGGAAAAGCAGGGTCGCGCTATGAAAGGCCGCAAGAAGCACAGGAATTTTCGATAGCAATAACGCCTTTTCCCCTGATCGCGCAAGGGATGTCGTTAAGAAGATCCTCATCCTCAACGGGCAGTATCGCGCCACAAGATGGAAGAATGCCAGACAAAGAAACGCAGCGACGTAATGGGCGCCGAAGGCAAGCTTGTCCGAAGTCCCTTCAGCTCTATCGCACAATGCGCGGGTAGGTCTGATCCCCGAAAAAGGATGGGATGAACCCGCTGCAGCGTGTGAAGATATGAACAAGCCGGTTGCAGCCAGGGCCTCCAGTCCTTTGGCATCAACGACACGGCCAGCCACCAGCTCGCGAACGGCCATCTCCAGTTCGGGCGCTATCATGAGGTAGCGATCGCGATCGACGTCCAGGAAAACCAGGCGATCGCCAATATCGCAATATCCAACACGCGGTTTCAAGATGACGGCATTCATCGCTGGCCCCTTAAACCTTGTCTGGTCCGGCATGGCGGCCGGACCAGACTTTTGGTTGTCAGTCGTCGAGAATGCCCGCGGCCGACTGCCCCTGCGGACTGTCGGTGAGGCGCTGCCCCTGGCCGTTTGTCACCTTGCTGGCGACACCCAGTTCAACGACGGCTTCGTCGGATTTGCCATATGTGCGTTCCATATTTGCCTCCTTCTGATTGACCACGCGGTTCGTGGCGACAGAAAGGCTATGTCGATGGAAGGATATATTCGCCAATATATGCTTTCATTGTGAAAGCATTATACGCGAATATTGCAATCATGGAATCATGATATTCACGCTCTGAATATTTTGTCTTGTTATGAATTATTTGCCTGTCATTCACACAGCATCGGCGCTGCCCTGATCCGGCGGCGATGATAATTCCAGAGCATCTCCAGAAGTGCTCTTCCTGTCCCGGAAGCTGCCAATATATTGGCACGACGAAGTTCGTCGGCGCAGTCTGGCCAACGGTCCAGCTCCCGGAGTCGGACGGAACGTAGCCGTTCTCCGGCATTGGCAATCGCCGCGACAATTTCTGCTGATTGGGATGCAGCTGCAAGTGTGAGAAACATCCGCTCGGCCGTGCCTACGATCGCGGCTGAGGACGTGTAGTCAGTGACCCAACCATCCGGGGCTATAGGGCGTTGCATATTTTGGCGTGCGCGGCTCTTGAGCGCCATGCGAATGAGTTGACCATGCCATGTATAGCAGTCGCATAATCCTTCTGGAGTCCAGTCGATAATGCGGAACCCATGATGCTGTCCGGCCCGAAGCAAGCGTTCGCCATACATGCGGTGCAGTACGTCTCGAATAGGCGAGGGACTGGTCCCGAATTCCGAGGCGAGAGCGGCAATAGACAGATCGGTAGAGCCGACGTAACGCCCCGAAAGCAGTGCTTTTTTGAGGTCTAGATAGACTTGTTCAGCATGGCGCGTTCCCGGTGACATGTGAAGTCACTCGTCCAGCTTTTTATCAGGATTGGCATCTGCATCAGGCGTGAAGAGCTGGCGCGAAAGCGTTTCGAGATTATGTTGTGCGATGGCATCGATGCAGACGGTTTCCAGTTTCGAGAGATCCCCTTCCAGTAGCCCGCGCGGAAATACCCGCCGGTGTTCCATGAAAAGCAGGGGTATGACGAGATGTCCAGTCGAGAGACCCAGCGCATGCGCACAGCGGAAATGATCGTCGAGACGGGACTTGGGGTTGCCGGCCTCGATTTCGCGAAGCCAGCGCGTGCCGATCCCTATGTTCGCCGCGAAATCTTCCTGCGTTATCCGTTCGACCCGTCTCTTCATTTCGATGCGCCTCCCGGACATCAGCTTGATCATCTCAAGGACCGAGGGATCGCGTGCATTGGGAATTGCCTGTAGCGGCATGACAAGGTCTCCCTGCCAATGGCTCAAAGCTCCCGTGCACAGCCCACGGGTCAAAAATGTTGTTAGTCGCACCAAAGGTCAAATTTTTACGCTTTCATAGTGAAAGCATTGGGAAACGCCCCATGTCGCAGGGATAGACGCCTTATTACCTATCGTTGCGAGGTGATCAGCGCTGCCTTTCGATAGGCGCTTTGCAGCTCCCGATCTTCGGACGCCTGGAACATGATCAGCGCCACATTATAAAGTCGCCATGTCGCCACCCCACCTCCACATTCCCCGCTCTCGATCAGGCGGCTCGCGATGCGATCGACGATGTTGGTCAATCGCGATGTCGTACCAACAAAGCGAAATGAAGGACCGCCCAACGCACCGCAAAGCGGCGATTCGAGTTCTGCGACAATCTCGGCAGGGTCGCAGCCATCCAGAATGCTCATCGCGACATGGAGAGTCGTTCCATAGGAAATAAACTCGCGCGTCATTCTGGCAAGCCTGCAATGGCAGGCGAGAAATTGATCGACACCCTTCTCCGATAACTGGAGTTTGTAAGTCCTCGATGTCCTCATGCACGCTCTCCCTGCATGATTCGCAGCCTGCCAACGCCCGTCGCGGCAGCGTCCCGATGAATAGAGACGGGCAAATGACCCCAAAAAAGCGAAGAAATCGGCACTGAAGTGCCGATTTCGGTACTGAAGTGCCGAATCGGCATCTCAGTACCCTGCCCATTGCGCGGCTTGCTCTGACCTTTCATCCTTCATCCATCCGAACAACACGGTGACGGCGAGCACAGCCCTTGAACAGTGCTCCCAGCCCAAACCGCATAACGAAACCCGGCGTGCAGCGATGCGCGCAGGATGAAGGAGGCTTATGTCAGTTTCGCATAGACATTCCGGATTGGCGATCCCTCCATTTGTGAGCGAGCCAAAGCCTTCCAAATGGCCAACGCAGATTTGCGGCAGATCGCGTGTTTGGAATGGGAACGTAGCAAAATGGTTAGGCGGGATCAGTGCGGCTGCACTGATTGCCTTCCTTCAGCCTGAAGCAGCCTATGCGCAAAAGGATTCAAAGCCTATCTCCAGTGCGCAGCTCGTCGAAGCGGCTGGCGAAGCGGAAAGGCAGCTTCAGCAGACCTTCACCAATCTGCGCTTCGAGGAATTTGGTCCCGCGCCCGTCGAGGGCCCAATCTATCAGGCGAGCGCTGGTGGCCGGATCATCTATTATGCGCCGCAAAGTGAGCATCTCTTGTTCGCTACGGTCTACGACCGCAACGGCGTCAACCTGACCGCGCTGGCGCAGGAACAGGGCGCTACGCGCCGTCTCAACGCCATCGACCCTGCCAAGGCACTGGCGATCGGCCCTGCAGATGCGCCCACGGTTATCGAATTCACCGACCCGGACTGTCCTTACTGCCAGGCGCTCGATCGGTTCTGGAGCGCCAAGGCAGCAGAGGGCAAGCCGGTAAGGCGTCTCATCTTC
>NZ_QFOA01000128.1 GCF_003248505.1 Sphingobium sp. | reverse complement strand
TAACTTCCACGGCGAGGAAAGTCCGGGCTCCACGAAATGACGGTGCCGGCTAACGGCCGGCTGGAGTGATCCAAGGGACAGTGCAACAGAAAGCAGGTCGCCCAGCCTTTCGGGGTTAAGCCTTCGGGCAGGCGAAATTGAAAGGGTGCGGTAAGAGCGCACCGCGCCCCCGGCAACGGGCGGCGGCACGGTAAACCCCACCGGGAGCAAGACCGAATAGGGGCGGCGCGCAGGCGGTTCGCAAGAGCCGCGCTGCTAGGCCTGTTTCGGCCGAGACCGTCCGGGTTGGTTGCTTGAGGGACGGAGCGATCCGTCCCCTAGAGGAATGGTCGCCTATCCCCGCAAGGGGGGGACAGAACCCGGCTTACAGGCCCTCTGGCATATTTCCCCAAGGAACGGGGCGGCACGGGCTGGCCTTTTGCCGGGGCAATCCCTACTCTTGGCCGATGGCAAGACAGAGCCGATCCAACGACTGGGGCTTTCCCCGATGGCGCAGCTATGGCGCGACACGCGAAGCGCAGCAGGTGCGGCTGTGCGACCGGCACGGGTGCGACAAACCGGGCGACTGCCCCGCGCCCAAATCGCCCAACAGCCGCGAACGCTGGTATTTCTGTAGCGACCATGCCGCCGAATATAACCGGAACTGGGACTATTTTCAGGGACTGGACGCCGAGGAACGCGAGCAGCGCGCGCGGGACGAGCGGCGGGACGCGGGCGGATACCAGTCGAGCGCCTATCATAGCTGGGGCGGGCCGGGCGACGGCAGCCGCTCGCGCGACGAACTCAACGCGCTCAAGGCTCTGGACCTGGAGGACGACGCCGATTTCGAAGCGGTGAAGAAGAACTGGCGGCGGCTCGCCAAGGAAAATCACCCGGACGTAAAGCCCGGGGACGCTCAGGCGGCAGTGCGGTTCCAGACGATCCAGGCGGCCTATGAAGTGCTCCGCGCCGCCGAGGATCGGCGGACGTGGAAGCCGCGGGGAGAGGCGGATTGAAGGATCATGTGCGCGCCAACTGGCGCAACGTCGTCCTTGTCTGCCGGAAATGCGACAAGAAGGTCGGTGGCGGTTTCGGTCCGCAAGGGGACGAGCGGCTGGCCAAGGCGCTGCGTCGCCACCTTTCGCTCAAGAAGGGGCGCAAGGCGGCGGCGGGGATCGTCGAGGTGAGCTGCCTTGGCGTCTGCCCCAAGGGCGCTGTGACTGTGGTCGACGGGGCGGACAGCCGTGAATGGCTGCTGGTGCGACCGGGGGCGGATCTGGACGATCTTGCCGCCGCCCTGCACCTGGGAACGGGCTGATCCTTAATCTTATGCTTACGCTTCCCTCCTAACTGGAGGGATATGGTTTCCTCCGCCTCCACGCCCCGGCGCATTCCGCTGCTGGCGCATGTCGCGGTCGTCCTTGTCGGACTGCCGATCCTCTATGCCCTGCCGCCCGATCAGGGGCGCATCCTGCTGGTGCCGCTGACGGACGATGCGCGCCATGCCGTCGCGCGGCTGGCCATCGCCAACGGAGCACGGCTGATGGCGGCGGGACCGTGGCCCGGATCGCTGGTGGTCGATGGGCGCGGCGACAGGATGGCACCGGCGCTGCTGGAACGGGGGATCGTATCGCTGTCGGCAAGGATCGGCGGCTGCGGAGGGGAAGGTTCATGATCGCGATATCGAGTCTAGACCGGTTACGGTTGCAGGGATTGCAGATCCTGTTTTTTTCGAGCTGGGTGTGGACTGCCGCCATGGGGGTGATGGGCACGTTGCTGCATGTCCCTCATGTCGAGCGCGCACTGCTTCTGTCGGTGCTGGTCAATGCGCTGCCGACCGTGCAGGTGCTTTGCCACCGGCGCGACCTGGACGTGCGGCTTGCGGTAGGGACGCTGGCGGCGGCGCAACCCGCCATCGGCCTCTACCTGTTGTCGGGGCATCCCTGGCAGATGGACGGCCACATGTATTTCTTTGTGGCGCTGGCGGGGCTGACGCTGCTGTACGACTGGCGGCCCATCGTGCTGGCGGCTGGCCTGACCGCCGTGCATCACCTTCTGCTCAACGCGCTGACGCCCGCCTGGGTTTTTCCGCAGGAAAGCAACATCGTCCGGATCGCCGTGCATGCGGTCGCAGTAGTGGCGCAGGCTGCGGTGCTCAGCTACCTCACCATCCGGCTGCGCACCATGCTGGTGGCGCTGGACGGGCATGTCGAACGGTCTGCCCAGTTGGCGCAGGCGGTCGAGCAGGGGCGCATGGCGGCGGAGCAGGCGATGATCGCGAGCCAGGAGGCCGACGCCCGCGCCGCCCAGCTGCGGATGCAGCAGGAAGCGGACAAGGCGCGCATGGCGGCGGACCGGCAGGAAGCGACGCTGGCGCTGGCGCACGCCTTCCGCCAGTCGGTGGCCGAAGCGGTGAGCGCGGTCGGATCGGCAGCGCAAGAGCTGGACGATTCGGCGCGGCAGCTGAACGAACTCGCCCGGCGGGCGAGTGCCGGTACATATGAAACCGCTGCCATTGCCGAGCAATCGTCGGCCAACGCGGCGCTGCTGGCGCGGCGGATCGAGACGCTGTCCGATTCGATCGTCGCCATCGCGTCGGCGGCGAAACAGCAGGCGGTGCTGGGTAGTCAGGCGGAACGCGTGTCCGCCACCGGGCAGGACGCGGTGTGCGACCTGCACGGCCGCACCACATCCATCACCAGCTTTGCCGAATCGATCACGCAGATCGCGACGCGCACCAATCTTCTGGCGCTCAACGCCACGATCGAGGCCGCGCGCGCCGGCGAGGTCGGGCGCGGGTTCGCGGTGGTCGCGGGCGAGGTGAAGCAGCTTGCCGGGCAGGCAGCCAATGCGACGGGCGAAATCCATGCGCTGGCATGGTCCGCCTGCGAAGGGGCGGGGGTAGCGCAAAACGCCCTGTCCAATGTCGCGGACGCCGTGCAGCAACTGGCGAAGGCCGCCGCCGATATCCAGCGCGCCGTCGCCGATCAACGGGATGCGACCGCCGCGATCGGCCAGTCGGCGCGCGACACCGCGCAGGACGCCGCCATGATGACGCGGCAGCTGGAGGAAGTGGCCGACGTCGCGCGTGATAATGAGAGCCTGTCGAGCCGCGTGTCCGCAGCCGCGTCGGGCCTGTCCGTCACCGCGCAGCGGCTTCAGCGGGCGGCGGAGCGCTTCGTCGTGCAGCTCGAGGCGGCGTGACATAAAGGAAAGGCGGCGTGTCGCCACGCCGCCCCTTACCCCGTTCGATTTTTAAAGCGTTCAGCCCTGCTGGTCGGCGCGGCCGATGCCTTCGCCGTCGAGGTTCTGGGCCGCGAAGTCCCAGTTGATCGCTTCCTTCAGCACGCGCTCGGCATAGTTGGGGCGCGCATTGCGATAGTCGATATAATAGGCGTGTTCCCATACATCGAGGATCAGCAGCGGCGTGTGCCCTTCATGCGCGACGGGCGTGTCGGCGTCGTGATAGCTGGTTATTTCGAGCTTGCCGTCCTTGAGGATCAGCGCGGCCCAGCCGCTGGCGAAGTGGCCCACGGCCTCCGCCTTCAGCTTTTCGATCAGGGCGTCGACCGAGCCGAACGCTTCGTTGATCTTGTCGAGCAGCTCGCCGCTGGGTGCGGTCTTTTCAGGGCTCAGCGAATGCCAGTAGAAGGTGTGGTTCCAGATCTGGCCGACCTGGTTGAAAAGGCCGCCCTTCGAAGACTTGATGAGTTCGACGAGCGACTTGCCCTGAAGCGAGGCGTCGGCGGCGACCAGTTCGTTCGCCTTTACGACATAGGCATTGTGGTGTTTGCCATGGTGATAGTCGAAGGTTTCGGCGGACAAGATGTCGCCGAAGGCATCCTTGGCGTAGGGCAGATCGGGCAGAACAAAGGCCATGGCAGAACTCCTCGGGTTCGTTATGGGACGGTCGCTCAACGGATGGAGCGGCACAAAGGTTCATGGATCCCGGCAGGGCTGCAAGCCCGCCAGCGCCTCCCATATGCGCTCCCCTTCGCGGATTGGAAGGGCAATGTGCCTATTGCGAAACGATTGCAGGGACGGGCTTTGCGTCAGCCCTGCGGCGGGCTGGTTTCGCCGATCTCGTCCGCCTTGGGTTCCTCGCCCAGCGTCAGCCCGTGGCGCATCAGCATGGGGAGGTTGGCGGCGGCGAACAGCACCGACACGATGGTGACGCCCCACACCTTGACCGCGAGCCAGGCGTCGAAGGTCATCGAACGGCGCATGACTTCGTTGGCGACCGCCATCGCGACGAAGAACAGGGCCCAGTTGCGCGACAGCTTCATCCAGCCTTCGTGGCTCAGCCCGTCATAGGCGGCTTGCAACAAGACCCGCAGCAGGGGCTTGCCGCGCAGCAGCCCGGCGAACAGCATCAGCGCGAAAAAGCTGTAGATGATCGTGGGCTTTACCTGAATGAAGCTTTGATCGTGGAAGTAGATGGTGAGGCCGCCGAAAAACAGGATGAGCAGCGCCGAGAGCCAGAGCATCGGCGACACGCGACCGAGCTTCACCTTGGATATGACGACGGCGATGACGATCGCGGCCATGAAGGCGGCGGTGCCCACGCTCATCGCGGTGATCGGATTGGCCCCGCCCCACAGCCAGCCCGCGCCCTTGTACGTCAGGAAGAAAACGAGCAGCGGCCCGAAATCGAGCGCGAGGCTCAGCGTGCCGCCATGCGCAGGCTTCGCTGCCGCCGGAGTATCAGCGGGCATAGGCCGTGCCCGCGATGGCTTTGGCCATGTCGCCCGGATCGAAGGGGCGCAGATCCTCGATCTTTTCGCCGACGCCGATGGCGTGGATGGGCAGGCGATATTTCTCCGCCGCCGCGACCAGCACGCCGCCCCGCGCCGTACCGTCGAGCTTCGTCATGACGAGGCCGGTCACCTGCGCGGTCTCCTTGAAGACTTCGATCTGGTTCAACGCATTCTGTCCCGTCGTGGCATCGAGAACCAGCACAACGTCATGCGGGGCCGCCGGGTTCAATCGGCCCAGCACGCGGCGGATCTTGGCGAGTTCGTCCATCAGCTCGGTCTTGTTCTGAAGGCGCCCGGCGGTGTCGACGATGAGCACGTCGATGCCCGTCGCGGTCGCCTGGCGGACGGCGTCGAACACGATTCCCGCAGCGTCCCCGCCTTCCT
>NZ_QFOA01000127.1 GCF_003248505.1 Sphingobium sp. | reverse complement strand
GGTCCCCCGCTCAAAGCTAAGGGACGTGTTCAAACATGGGTCACTTCTCAGTGGAAATTACTGGCCTCCCCGGGTCACTTCTCAGCGGCAATCAACAGCCTGGACCCTGCGACCATCACCGTCGAACCAGCTAAGCGCCACCTTTGCAGTGTCTGCAAGCCCAGCTGTGTTGTTGAACACACCATACCATCGCCCTGAAACGCCGTTGACATACTGTTTTGGCGTGAGGGGAGAGCCAGCTAAACCTACGCGCCTGAGCTCCTCATTGTTCAGTCCGAGGAACAGGAGCTTTATCGCGTTTAGCAAGCTTGTCTTGCCAGCGCCGTTTGCCCCCGAGATCACGACGATGTTCCTCTCCTCGCTGCAACCGGAGAGGTCTATCGTCGAAGGCTCGCCCCCGTAAGCGAACATGTTCTGTATCGTGATCGCCTCGAACTTCACGGCGCCTCAGTGCGGTCCGCGGCCGCATCAAGCAAATCTTCGATCGCGCGGTAGAGATTGCGACGTACGCCCCGGCCATTCAGATCGGGAAAGTCGACTTCCAGTGCGAGCAAGCGCGCCAATATTCCCGGTGTGAGGCTAGCCTCACGCTCGAGTGACGCCACGAGCGCCGCGTCTTCCAAATCATTCGACATCTGGGCAGAATCCCCCTTAGCATTCTGATTAGCAAAGACTGTCGCCGTAAGTAAGTGCAAGCGCGGACGGTCGATGCTTCCCTTGGCGTCCAATATCAAGACGATCACCGCATGATCCATGCTTGGGCCCCGTCGCCGCTCTGATCAACGCGAATTGCAGATGGGGCGGACCAACGTCAGCGGGACTTTGCCGGGTGGCCCTGCCATCACGCGTTTGGATGAGCGGTCCACGGCGATGACAGAGACTTTGGAAAAGCATAACGGCCACTTTTCCTTGGAGCCTTCGGCCTTCCAAACAACCCTCCGAGCAAGTCTAAACAGGATCCCATTATCAATCGGACTGCTGCATCCTCTGCGCGGCCGGGATCAGGCCGCCTCAATTCGTTCATCGAGTGTCTGGCGTGGCAACACCCGCTCCAGGATCAGTACCCGTTTGATAACGTTCGGATGGACGTGGAAGGTCTTGGCGACGCCATCGATCGCAAGATCATCAAGATTATCAATATCGAGGTGCTGACGGATGCCGTCAAACGGAGCGAGCAGGTTTTGAGCAAAGGCGCGCTGAAATTTTTGACGGTCGGTCTTGGCTTTGCTGATAATCCCAAATTTAGAATTCGACCAAATCTCATCACCGAGGGCGCAGGAGAGTTCGAAGCGTCGGTCGCGTGACACGACAGACCCGAGCGCGATCTTTTGCTGATTTGCCTTCTTCTCGACACGCGCGCTGTAGGGGAGTTTTCGCGCTGTCGCAGGACGAGCTAACGTCTCCTTTGTTGCGCCTAGCAGCTCAGAAAACGCTTTCAACCGAATTGGCCCTAGACCAAAGTCCCGCTGGCGACGCAGATATTGGGCTGCCCTCCGGCCCATCTCCCAAGGTGCCAAGGGGTGCGTGTCGTTTGCGGGCGACATCAGGCCATGGGCGGCGCTTAGGTCAACCATGACTTCCGAGGCCTCTGCAGCGCTGAGGGCATTCTCAAGGGCTACCGCCGAGCGTGAGCCGGGGGTAGCTGACGCGGCTTCTTCTATCGCAGAGGAACCTACGCGGCGTTCCAATCTCCCAAGCGCCCGCATTATTGGCTCCGGTACCGTGTCGGGATCATAGCCAAGCCGAGCCTCGACCCGTCGCCAGCTAGCTAGTGCTTTGTCGGCACGCTCGTCACGCAAGGTGGCGATCAGTTCGGTGATGGCAGTACCGTCGAGCGCGGAAGCGCAGGTATCCAGAACCTGATCGAAAAAGCGATCGATTCCGTCTTCGAAGGCTCGACCTGAGACCGAGGTCGTATCTGGTGCAAGATAACGAAGAGGGGAGGTCTCCAGATGCCGAGAGAAAGCAGGTGTGAACTGGACGTTCTCGCCGGAGCTGTGGATCATGAGAGGCGGCCAGAACGTCCCCCCCGACGCCGAACTCAGCTCGTGACGTAGCCGCCAATTCACCGAGGGAGTCGAGCCATCGAGGCATTCGTAGCGCAGCCGCCACCAATTGTCGGCGAGCCAGAAAGCAAGAGAGACAGCTGACGCCCGGAAATGATCCCGTTGGCCGCCGTTTTCGATATCGAGGAAACGCGTCAGCGGCTCTCCATGCGCTGCGATACGTACCTCCGCCACGTCGCGCGCTCCGACGGCCGGCGTTTTTGGCCAGCGAGCGTCAACGATGAGCATGTCTGGGATCACTGGTAGCGCTTCCTGGCAGCAACGAGGGACAAATCGAGGACTGGATCATTCTGTTCCGTGACATAGGTAGCATAACGCATCAACACCTTCCCAGCGATCGCTTCGTTCGGAAGCACTGGATAGGCATGATACATGCCGTAGCCCGGATTGGTGATCTGCGCCTCGTAAATCCATCCATTATCGTCGACCGTCCATAACAAACTCGGATCGCCCTTCTTAGTGCCTTTGCCGAAAAGACCCGCGGCGATCCCCCGTTTTAAGAGCGGCAAGGCGCGTGGGATATCTCCAGGTCCGAAGTCCGCATGTTCGTCGCAATAAGTTGGATCTTCATCCTCGCCTTCGTAAGGCTTCAGGTTGTAAAGGTGTGGGTGCCTCTTGTGTTTAGAATAGGGACCAAAGCCAGCTTTGGCAGCAAGCAATCCTCGGGCCTGGGGAGAAGGTGGTGGCTCCAATAGCCGTCGCGGATCGTTCTCTGCCGATCGGGCCCGCTTGCGTCGGGACGGAGGTTTGCGCGTTAGGGTCAGGGGAACTGCTCGTCGATACGGTACGGATAAATGCCTGCAACCGGTTCTGATTCGCGTCAAGTTCATTGCAGGCGAAGCTAGTAATCTTATGATATCGCCTTGCAATTAGAACATGAGTCCTACGACACGAGACACGACGGCTCCTCATCGAGGAAATTCCGGAAGAAACCGGATAGGGATCCAATCTCTCGACGCGGATGATCCAAAGGATCTGCGCTGTGATGTAAAGCTTATATTTGTTGAAAGTGCTATGCTCAGGACATCTGTTTGGGCTATCTAAAGCTCACGACTTAAAGGCGCGCGGCAGCTTGGTACGCTCAGGATGACTGAGTGTCACTATCGCTCTCGTCAGAAGCCGTTACTGGCAAGTCAGCCAGGAATAGCGGGTTCGCCCCCCGACCCAAACGTTCCTACTTCACCCCCCGAAGAATGGACGACAGGTTTCGAACGCCTTGATCTTTATGCAATAGCCTCGCTGCAATTGCGCTTGCCAAACAACGGCGGATGCCGAAAGAATCCCGGCTAATGCGCACCGATATCGACCATCTTCCTGCGGCAAAGCAGCGCGAGCTTGAGCGCATCGTTGAGGTTATTTTTGAAGAATTTCGCGACGCGATCGGGAATGCCACGGGCCCCCGGAAGGGCGCGCGCATCCTGAAGATTGTCCTCTTTGGCAGCCATGCGCGGGGTGACTGGGTGGATGCGCCGCTGTCGGCGAACCAGTACAAGTCCGACTACGATATCCTCGTCATCGTCAGCCAGAAGGAACTGACCGACCGGGCGGCCTACTGGGCGAAGGCCGAGGAGCGGCTGATCCGCGCCTACACGATCGAGAAGACGTTGCGTACGCCGGTCAATTTCATTGTCCATTCGCTGCACGAGGTGAATGACGGCCTCGCCCATGGCCGCGTCTTCTTCATGGAAGTCGCCAACGACGGGATCGCGCTTTACGAGACGGGCGGCAGCGAATTGGCGACGCCCAAGCCGAAGACACCCCAGCAGGCGCTCGACACTGCAAGAGAGTATTTTGAAGAGAACTGCTCGGGTGGAGCTAGCTTCTTTCGTGGCTACGCCGACGCTCGTAGACATGGCGATTGGAAAAAGGCCGCCTTCGACCTTCATCAGGCGGCTGAACGTCTCTATCAGGGCCTATTGCTCACCCTGACTTTCTACACGCCATATAATCATAATATCGCCTTCCTGCGATCGCTGGCCGAAGGGCTGGACCGCCGCCTCTATGGCATATGGCCGGAAGCCACGCACGCCGAACGCGCAAAATTCCAGAAGCTGAAGGAAGCCTACACCAAAGCCCGCTATTCCAGGCACTACCGGATCAGTGAGGAAGAACTGGCTTGGCTCGGTGATCGCGTCGAGGAACTGGGCCGCGTGGTCCATCAGGTCTGCTCGGAACGGATTGCCGAATTGGAAGCCGCCGCCGGGAAATAGTGATCCCGCTTGACAGCTTGCCCGGATTCCTCCTGTCTGGCATATTCGGCGGCACGAGATGGAAGGACTGGCGGCCATCCCGGGGATAACCCTGCCAGGCATCATGTAGGTCCGGCCCCTCCGGTCGGGCAGTTGCTGCAAGCCGCAAGGACGGCACGCAGCGAACACCGCTTGCACCATCCGCGCCCAGACGCGCGGACCGCCGGTGTGCGAGCTGCAAATGACACCCCCTATCGACGTTTACGCGCGCGAAGTCGTGATGGCGCGCATCAGCCATCTGGTCTGGCGCAAGCAGAACGAGATCGAGCGCATCGCGCGTATCATTCGCGCCTGCTTCGAATCCGAAAAGGTCCAGGCACCCCGACCGGGGAAGATCAGTCGGATCGTCCTGATTGGTCCCTATGCACGCCGCTCCTGGTATGAGGACCGGCAAACAATCCAGTTCTCGGATTATGAATTCTGGATCGTCGTCAACCATCCTGCCTTCAAAGACGAGCGCTGCTGGCAGCGGGTGCGCGATGTCATTGACAGCGAACTGGGCAATCGGTGCGCGGTCGATCTCGATATCTATTCAAAGGCCGACATCCGCATCGCCAGGATCGAGCGCGATACCTTCATCCTCGACCGCATCGAGGCGGGCATCACGCTCTACCGCGCTTCGCGCGACGCACCGTTGAATGAACGCGAACGTCGGGAGGCAAGGCAATGAGCCCCTCCAGTTCTACGGCAGCCTTCGAGGCACTTTACCGGGCGGAATATGCGCGCGTCCTGCGTTTCTTCCGAAAGCGGGTGGGAGGGGACGATGCCCCCGATCTCGCGCAGGAAGTTTTCATAAAGCTGTTCGCTGCGGGCGTTGTCGAACATATCGAAAATCCGCCAGCCTATCTTGTTGATTGCCGCTGAGAAGTGACCCGGGGAGGCCAGTAATTTCCACTGAGAAGT
>NZ_QFOA01000024.1 GCF_003248505.1 Sphingobium sp. | reverse complement strand
AAACCCCATCTTGACCCACCCCTGACATCCGAAACATAATCGCAAGGTGGGTCACTTCTCGATGAAAACCCCGGGTCACTTCTCAGCGGCAATCAACACTGAATTCCTCAAGTCGCTGCGAAAGGCGCGGGTCGTCGTGCGTCAGGGATGTTACCCGATATGCCATGATCGCCGCGATTTTGCCGGGGAGAAACTTATCGTCCTGATCGAATACCCGGACGCCATCGATGGTGAAATCGCGCCGCTGGATCAACAGGCGGTCGATCAGGCGGTCGATCTGAGGAACTATGGCTGTCGTCACGGTTCGATCGAGGGGTGGAGTATCGACGTCGGCCCGCGCTATGTCCTGAGCGATCGCAGGCATATCGGCCGCTAAGCCCAACATGCCGGCCACCACCCAGACAATGACACGGCCAGCGCCACAAAACCTCATATCGTTATCCTTGTTTACCCGAAGTCGTGCAGCGACTTGCGTCCGAACTTCCAGGCTGATTTACGCTGGCAAATGGCGAGGCGGCTGTGGTTCGCGAACGGTCGCGATGCCGTAAACATGTGCGGCATTGCCGCCCATGACCGCGTCGCGCTCGCTTTCCGAAAGACCGGCGATCAGGCGCTCGGCCATTTTCAGCCACTGCGCGTAATTGGCCTTCGACGTCACGACGGGCCAGTCGCTTCCCCACAAAAGGCGGCTGGCGCCAAACGCAAACAACAGATTGTCATACAGGGGGCGTAGGGATCGAGCATCGGCTCCGTCTGTCGCTTCGGTGAGGAGGCCCGACAGCTTCACATAGACGTTCGGACAGTTTGCCAAACGCGCTATGGACGCACGCCATTCGGTCAAATCCTTCATCAATGGCGGTTTGCCTGCATGATCCAGCACGATGACAAGCCCCGGATGTCGCCAGGCCAAGTCGTGGATCAAATCTATCTGTTCGGCGCGAACCAGCGCGTCCAGGACCAGCCCGTGCATTTCCATGGCCCTGAGCGCCGGTGCGATCGAAGCACGGCTGATCCAGTTCACATCAGGCAGGTCCTGCAACATGGGGCGCAGCCCCACCAGCCTGTCGCGGCGGGCAAGCCGTGCGATACGCGTGACAGCATTTGTGGCTTCCAGATCGGCCCACCCTACAACACCGGCAATCCAGTTGTGATTGGCGGCCATATCGAGGAGGAATTCGGTTTCCTCTTCGGTCGGTGCCGCTTGTACGGCAATGGTCGCCTCTATCCTGCCGATACCGAGATGCGGTTCCAGATCATTGGGGCCAAAGTCGCGGTAAAGGGCAGTCATGTCCTCGGTCAGCCAATGATAATCGCCGCGATCCAGACGCCAAAAATGCTGATGGGCATCGATCCGCATATTATTGAACCGGCACGGGGGCGGCGTCGTCCAGCAAATATATGTAACGCAGAGCGTTCCAAAATTCGGTGGGGATGGCTGTCAGATACAGATCAACCGTCTGTTGAACCCGCGCCACATTGCCGAGCCCGGGTATGACACTGACGACGGCAGGATGGGCGAGCGGAAACTGCAGCGCGGCTGCGGCTAGCGGGACGCGAAAATGGTCGCAAAGGGCTTCCATCTTGCTCACCTTTTCGATGACCTCTGGCGGCGCTTCGCCATAATCATAATGGACTGGCCCGCTACGCCGGGTTCCTGTCGCCAGTATGCCCGAGTTATAAGGCCCCCCTATCACGACGGATACGTCCCGCTCCAGGCATAGCGGGAGAAATCTGGCCAACGCGCTTTGGTCGAGCAATGTGTAGCGCCCCGCGAGCAGCACCACGTCCATATCTACATGGTCCATCGCGCTGACGCATATTTCCCATTCGTTGGCACCGATGCCGAAAGCCGCGATTTCCCTTGCCGCACGCAATTCTTCCAGGGCGCGAAATCCGCCTCCCGAAGTAAGGGCATCGAAATGATAGTCATTACGCTCGCCATGTGTCAGGCGCCCGATGTCGTGCACGTAAAGAATGTCGATCGCAGCCATGCCAAGTCGCTGGCGACTGTCCTCCCATGACCGCAATATACCATCATAACTATAATCGTAGAGCCTGGTAAACGGCATTGGAGAGCAGAAGCCTTCTCGCATCCGGCAACCCGACAAGCTACGATCAGCCTTTAAAAGCCTGCCAACTTTGGTGGAAAGGAGGACATCGCGGCGCTCCCGGATCACGTCGCCTACCCGCCTCTCGCTCAACCCGTGACCATAATGGGGGGCTGTGTCGACATAAGACATGCCTGCATAAAGCGCCATTTCCAGCACATCGTGCGCTTGGTTGTCGCTTATGGGGCGATAAAGATTGCCGATTGCCGCCGCACCGAAACCCAATTCGCTGAATTCCAGGCCCGATCTTCGCGCCACACGTTTTGCGATCATAATATCGTCTCTCTTGCGATACCCAAGGTTGCTGCATCGGATATCCAGTTTTGGAAAGGCAGCGTACCATCTCCTCCATTGCCTCTTGTCATTGTTCATTTGTAATGTAAACATTCGCATATGAAATTTTGTAAGATCAGCTGGCTATGATAGCGACATCGACACAGGATTTTCGGCGCGGCGCTCGACGACGCCTCCCCCGGTTTCTGTTCGACTATATCGACGGAGGCGCTGGCGACGAGCGCACTTTGGACGAAAATCAATGCGCGCTGCGGACGGTTGCGTTGCGCCAGCGCGTGTTGCGCGATGTCGCGGCCATCGACCTTCGCACCAACTTGTTCGGGCAGGAGGTTGCTGCGCCGTTGGTGCTGGCGCCGGTTGGCCTGACGGGGCTTTATGCGCGTCGGGGTGAGAGGCAGGCTGCGCGCGCGGCAAGCCGTCGCGACGTCCCTTTCTGCCTATCGACGGTATCGGTCTGTTCCATCGAAGAGGTGGCGCGCGATTGCACCGCGCCTTTCTGGTTTCAGCTCTACGTCATTCGCGACCGGGGCTTCATGCGCGATCTGATTGCGCGTGCAAAGGCGGCAGGCGCGTCTGCCCTGGTGTTTACCGTCGATATGCCGGTGCCGGGCGCACGCCGGCGCGATGCGCATAGCGGGTTGTCCGGTCCATATGCCGGTCTGCGCCGCGGTCTGCAAATTGTCGGAAAACCTGCATGGGCATGGTCGGTCGGCGTCATGGGCAGACCGCATATCCTGGGGAATGTCGCCCCGGTGCTCGGAAAATCCAGCGGCCTTGAAGATTTCATGGGATGGCTGGCTCAAAATTTCGATCCGTCGATCCGGTGGAGCGATCTGGAATGGATCAGGGCGGAATGGGACGGACCGCTTATTATCAAGGGAATATTGGATCCCGACGATGCTCGCGATGCCGTTCGGTTCGGCGCTGACGGCATTGTGGTGTCCAATCATGGCGGGCGTCAACTCGACGGCGCCATCGCCACCGCGCGCGCACTCCCCAGCATCGCCGATGCGGTGGGTAGCGACATCACCGTTCTGGCGGATTCCGGAATAAGGTCGGGCGTCGATGTCTTGCGCATGATGGCGCTGGGAGCCCGAGGCGTGCTGCTCGGTCGCGCCTGGGTCTACGCCCTGGCTGCGGCAGGCGGAAAGGGCGTCAGCGACCTGATCGACATTTATCTGGCAGAGATGCGAACCGCGATGGCATTGGCCGGGATATCGAAACTGTCACAGGTGGATCAAAGCCTGATCGACAGTCGATGATCGCGGTCGGGGGCGGGGGCGGAATCTGCACATTCCGCCCCCGGCTTTTTATCTGAAATGGAAGATTAGGTCCGAACGGGACGATCAATGGAGAGGAAAGACCAGTGTCGCCAATTCGCAGGACTGTCCTGAAGCTTCTGACCGCCGCAGCCTTCATACCGAGGTCTGCGTTTGCGGCGAAAGCGCCCGCCCCGTCGTCTGTCGACTGGCCGTCATTCCTCGCTCGGCACGATCTGGTTTGGGACCGCATGCCCAAAGCATGGGACGAAGGGCCCTTTCTCGGTAACGGGATGATGGGCGCGATGCTTTACTACGACGAAAACGCAGGTGCGATCAGGATCGACCTCGGTCGATCGGATGTGCAGGATCATCGCACACCCTTGCGATCGACGGGTTATGATCGGGCCCGCCTGCCGATCGGCCACTTCCTGCTTCGTACTGACGGCAGGATAACAGGCCGCACCGCGATGCGCCTGAAACTGCATGATGCGATGTTGACCGGAACGGTACAGACGGATCGCGGTATCGTTGCGATACGCGCCTATGTCCATGCCGACGACATGGTGCTTGTTGTGCAGTTTAACGCCTCGGGGGGCGAACGGAACGCACGGTGGGAATGGGTCGGCGAAGAAGCGATCAGCCCACGGCAGAAATGGGGCATAGATCGTAAAGAACCCAAGCGCGTCGACCCAAACTATAGGAGAAACCCGAAAGGAGCGCGCGCGCGCGACGGAAAGGAAGAACTGTGGCTTCAACCGCTCCTATCCGGCGGAGGAACCGCAACCGCCTGGCGGCAGGAAGGGGGGAAGTTGATCGCCAGTGTGATGCACGATTTTCCCGGCGACGGAGCCAGAGAGCAGGCTCTCGACGCAGTGCGCAGGTCGGCGGCGGATGCTTCCCTGGAGCGTCGGCACATGCGCTGGTGGCACGACTATTATCCCGCCAGTTTCCTCAGCATTCCGGACACGCAGGTCGAAAGCTTCTACTGGATCCAGATGTACAAGCTGGCTTCCGCCACGCGCGGCGACAGGGCCTATGTCGATAACCAGGGTCCGTGGCTGCAACCCACTGCATGGCCCTATGCGACCTGGAATCTCAACGTGCAACTCATCTACTGGCCCATGATCGCATCCAACCGTATGCACCTTGCCGGGTCGCTTATCCGGACGATTCACGACAACCAGCAGCAATTGATCGATAATGTGGAACTGCAATATCGTTCTGACTCCGCCTCCTTCGGGCGATCTGCGGGGACCGTCCTTGAATCGCCGGTAAAGCCCCCTGTGGCAGGAACGGACGTGAAACTGGTGGACGGGCTGACCTCCGGCGGAGGGGGCAATCCGCCTGAGATGGGCAATCTGCCGTGGGCGCTCCACGATATCTGGCTTGTCTGGCGGCACAGCATGGATGATGCGATCCTGAAGAACACGCTGTTCCCGGTCCTGCGTCGAACGACCAATTATTACCGTCATTTCCTGACCCCCGGGAAGGATGGGCGACTTCATTTGCCGCCCACATACTCTCCGGAATATGGCTCAGCCCCGGACCTGAACTACGATCTCGCACTGTTGCAGTGGAGTTGTGCAGCGCTGATAGATGCTGCCGAACGCCTTGGCATCGACGATCCGCTTATTCCGGAATGGCGTCGAATACGCGACGAACTCGCCGATTATCCGAAGGATGCCAGCGGTTATATGATCGGCGCGGGTTTGCCGCTGAAAAGCTCCCACCGTCATTATTCGCATATGTTGATGATATACCCGCTATATCTCGTCAATCGCGATCAGCGTGGTGCGCGTGCGCTGATCGAGAGGTCGTTGGCGCATTGGCAGTCCATGCCCGCAATGTTGCGCGGATATTCATCTACGGGCGCATCGTCTATTTCCGCTGCGCTGGGTAAGGGTGATGACGCCATCGCTTATCTGAAATCTCTCTTCGATGAATATCTGAGGCCCAACACATTTTACAAAGAGTCAGGGCCGGTTATCGAAACGCCGTTGTCGGGGGCGCAGTCGATCCATGACATGCTGCTCCAGAGTTGGGGCGGCGTCATCCGGCCATTGCCTGCCGTTCCGTCAACGTGGCAGGAGTGCGTGTTTACCGACATGAGTGCGCAAGGGGGCTTTCTGGTCAGCGCGCGGCGGCAGGCCGGACAAACGGCTTGGATCAGAGTGGAAAGCCGGGCGGGTGAGCCTTTCGTCATCGAAATCGACATAGCCCAGCCAGTCGCGGTGGTGGACGGCCAGTCCCGACCCCTGGAACGCGCAGGTGCGCAGCAGTGGCGATGTCACCTTGCCAAGGGAGAGACAATATTGATTTATCCGTCGGGTGCTATGCCCGACATGAAGATTGTGCCGGTGCAAGCCGGTGTCATGAACAGCTTCGGCCTGAACGCCAACTCCCGCGTCAGGCAGCAGCGAGACATGAGCTTGTAAATCGAGGTTGCACTCGCGCCGCAAGGCGGGGGATTCAGCGATGCATGAGCGACGCCTCCCCCCATTCCTGCGAACCGCAACCCCTATACAGTCTGGAAATTCCACTTTGTCTGCCGTATAGCCATCGCTTATCGATGCTGTCAGGCTGCAAAAGAACTTACATGAGCAAAAAGATTTCCACACAGTCCGAGATCAGGGTGGAAAATGAAGGCGGAGAGGATCAGAAATATCGGGCTCCTGCTTTGGAGAAAGGCCTGGATATTCTTGAATTGATATCTCGCGCTACCAAGCCATTGTCTGCTGCGATGATTTCGCAGTTATTAGGACGCTCGCCGAGCGAACTGTTTCGCATGATCCAGGTATTGGAGCATCGTGGGTTTATCTCACAAAGTGAAGCAGGCGGATATCAGCCCACGTCGAAGCTGTTTTCGTTGGGGATGGGGCAGGCCCCCGTCCAATCCATCCTGGAAGTTGCCCTTCCTGTCATGCGTAGATTGTCGGAGGAAGCAGACCAGAGTTGCCACCTTGCCTTGAGGCTTGGCGGGGACATCTTGATCGCGGCAAGGATGGAATCCGCGAGTTTGATAGGATTTTCGGTCAGGCTCGGCTATCGGATGCCCATCCCTAGTTCAGGATCGGGCGCGGTATTGTATGCATTTCAACCCGAGACCGTACGTACGAGTTGGGAACGCGATTTCGATCCGAACTTGCCGCCAGCGTCCCTGGCTGCTTTCAGAGATCGGGCTGAACGGGTTAAAAATAACGGTTGGGATATGCACCCAAGCGAAGTCGTGCCGGGAATAATCGATATTTCCGCACCGATATTGCGTGGGGAATCGTCGGCGGCAGCGCTGACGGTACCTTTCGTTAACAAAAATCCGCTCATTGTACATCAATATCAGGTAGTCTCGCTCTTGCGACAGGCTGCGGCCGATATTTCAAATTGCCTTGCGACCAATGACCGCCGCGTCTAAATGGAAAGCGCTTAGATGCCAATTCAGAATTCTGATCCGACTGTGGACTGTCGAGGTTCTTTAAGATCTTGAAGGACAAAAACTCGTCGTTCATATCGGCGAGTCAGTCAGGCCAAGACGCCCCTCCTTTGTACCTGCCGGCAAGCCATTCCTTTTCCGCGGCCCAGGTCATGACGGTCAATGGGCCATTTAGACGGGCAGATCGTCAACCACCCGTTTAGGCCATATCTTTTAAGCAGGTGCCCTCGAGCATCGAGTGACAAGATCGATAACCCGTTCCTTGACGGTGCTTCGGATTGACTCGACACCGATTACTGCCGATGGCTTGTGTAAAAGGGGCAGCAATGCGGATTGTCATTATCGACGACAGCGGTCTGCGTGCGACGGTGCTTGAAGAAGGTCTGCGCGAAGCGGGCTATGACGATATCCATATCGTGCCCCCGCGCGGCGCGTTCGTTGCGCGGCTGGAACGGATGGCCCCCGATGTCGTGTTGATGGACCTTGGCAGCCCGAGCCGCGATACGCTGGAGGAAATGCTGATCGTCAGCCGCGCGCTGGCCCGACCGATCGCGATGTTCGTGGACCAGTCCGACGATGCGATGATCGGCGCAGCGATCGATGCGGGCGTGTCGGCCTATGTCGTTGACGGCCTGCGCAAGGAGCGAGTGAAGCCGGTGCTGGAACTGGCGGTGCGCCGGTTCAACGCCTTCTCCAAGATGCAGGCCGAGTTGGACGAGGCGCGCACGGCGCTGTCCGAACGCAAGATCATCGACCGGGCGAAGTCGATCCTGATGAACCAGCGCTCGCTGAACGAACAGGATGCCTATGCCCTGCTAAGGTCGGCGGCGATGAACCAGGGAAAGAAAATCGTGGATGTGGCGCAGGCGCTGATTACCGCGAGCGACCTGTTGGGAGGAGGGATATGACGACCGGAGTGAAGATCGCCTTCCTGCCGCTGACCGATGCGGCGGTGCTGGTCGCGGCGCGCGAACGGGGGTTTGCCGAGGAACAGGGGCTGGATCTGGAACTGGTGCGCACGACCAGCTGGGCGACGCTGCGCGACCGGCTGGTTTATGGGCAGGTGCAGGCGGCGCAGATGCTGGCGCCGCTGGCCGTGGCTGTGACGTTGGGGCTGAGCCAGCAGCCCGCTGCGCTGGCTGCTCCCTACAAGCTGGGCGTCAATGGCAACATGTTGGTCATGGCGCGCGATTTCGCTGCAGCGCTGGAACCGAAGGTGGCAGCGCGGCTGGCCGATCCGCTCGGCACCGCGCATGATTTCGCTGCGGCCATCGGGCTGTGGCGGCGCAAGCCTGTCATCGGCGTGGTTCACCGCTTTTCCAGCCATAGCCTGATGCTGCGTTACTGGCTGGCTAGCGCGGGCGTCGATCCGGATCGTGACGTGGTGTTGCGAGTCCTGCCCCCATCACTGACGGTTGAG
The DNA here is from genome assembly GCF_003248505.1 of Sphingobium sp. Taxonomy (GTDB): domain Bacteria; phylum Pseudomonadota; class Alphaproteobacteria; order Sphingomonadales; family Sphingomonadaceae; genus Sphingobium. Next base: position 32,015 of record NZ_QFOA01000024.1, on the reverse strand, counting down.
GCGATGCGGGCGGGCGAGATCGATGGCTTCATAGCGGGCGAACCCTGGGGCAGCGCGGCGGTGGAAGCCGGATTGGCCGAAACGGTGGCGATCGGTGAACGCATTTGGCGGCGTGGGGTTGAGAAGGTGCTGGCGTTTCGTGCACCTTGGTTAGAGGAGCATCCCGAAACGGTCGACCGGCTATTGCGGGCGCTCGCGCGGGCGGCGGCATGGTGCGACGACAGGGCCCATCATGGCGATCTGGCCGGATTGCTGGCCGAGCCGCACTATATCGATCAGCCAGCCGAGCTGATCGGGCGGGCGCTGTCGGGCCAGATGGTGGCGCGGACGGGTGAGGCGGCGGTGGCCAATCCCGACTTCATGCTATTTTCGCGTGAGGCGACGCCTTTTCCGTGGCGCAGTCAGGCGCTGTGGATCTACTCGCAACTGGCGCGATGGAATATGGTGCCGCATGACGCGGCCACTGCGGCGCGGGCAGGAGCGGTGTTCCGCCCCGATGTCTATCGCCGGGCGTTGGCCCAGAGCGATGTCGCCATGCCGGGGGCGAGCATGAAGCTGGAAGGGGCCGTCGACTTGCCGCTGGCGGTGGGGTCCCGCCGGGGCGAGTTGACGCTGGGGCCGGATCGATTCTTCGACGGGCGCGTGTTCGATCCTGAGAAGATCGAGGAGTATCTGGCGGGATTCGGTACCGGCTAGCGACAGGTCACTGAAAAAGCCTCTCCATTTTGTGCCTTGCAACATAGTACGAATCGAGAGATAACATAGACGTCGCGCGACGAAGCGCGCGTTTTGGATGTGCCGTCCCAACGGGGGGACCACATGTCCTCACCATATATCGCAGCAAAGCCGCTGATCGGATGTACCGCAAAGGTATCGTCCGACCTGCGGCTTTTTTCGTGTCCATTGCCTTTTATTGGGGGACGTCACATGGCTACTGCTTATTGGGATCGCGATGGAAAGCCCGCATCGGTTGCGCCCGCGACGAGTTTCTGGAAATCGGGCCATACACCGACACTGATCGCCGCGTTCCTCTATTTCGATCTCGCTTTCATGGTGTGGGTGCTGTTGGGACCGCTGGCCCCGATGATATCGAAGACATTGATGCTGACCCCGGCGCAAAAGGGGCTGATGGTCGCGGTGCCCACTCTGGCCGGGGCGCTGCTGCGTGTGGTCAATGGCTTGCTGGTCGACCGGATCGGACCGAAGCGGTCCGGCGCGATCAGCCAGATCGTCGTGATCGCGGGGCTATTCACAGCTTGGGCGATGGGCGTCAACAGCTTCGGCGGAACGCTGGCGCTGGGCGTGATCCTGGGGTTTGCGGGCGCGAGTTTCGCGATCGCGCTGCCGCTGGCGAGCCGCTGGTACCCGCCTGAGCATCAGGGAAAAGCGATGGGCCTGGCCGGCATGGGCAATTCGGGCACGGTGCTCGCGTCGCTTTTCGCGCCGATGCTCGCGAAGCTGTTCGGTTGGAACGCGGTGCTGGGGTTGGCCTGTATCCCCCTGAGCATCGTGTTCGTGCTTTATATGATCATGGCGAAGGATGCACCCGATACGCCCATGCCCAAAAAGCTGATCGATTATTTCGAGCCGCTGAAGCAGGCGGACGCCTGGTGGCTGATGGGTTTTTATGCGGTGACGTTCGGTGGTTTCGTCGGGCTGGCGGCCAGTCTGCCGATCTACTTCACCGATCAGTTTGGGCTGACACCGATCATTGCGGGCTATTGCACGGCGGGTTGCGTGTTCGCCGGATCGCTGGTGCGCCCGATGGGCGGAGCGCTGGCCGACCGGGTCGGCGGCGTCGCCACGCTAACCATAGTGCTGATCGTCGCGGCGCTGGCGCTGATCGGCGTGGCCTATGCCACGACATTGGCGGGCGCATTGGGCTTTTTCGTCCTGGCGATGCTGGCATTGGGTACGGGCAACGGTTCGGTATTCCAACTGGTGCCACAGCGGTTCCAAGCGGAAATAGGCGTGATGACGGGTCTGGTGGGCATGGCGGGCGGTATCGGCGGCTTCTACCTCGCCAGTTCGCTGGGGCTGGCCAAGCAGTTCACGGGCAGCTTCGCGACGGGTTTCCTGATCTTTGCGGGATTGGCCGTTGTGGCGCTGCTGGGATTGACGATGGTCAAAAGAAAATGGCGCGCAACCTGGACCAGCGGCGCGCGGATTTGAAGCAGCGGTCCCCAAGGCCATTGTCTCGAGTGTAACGCCGGTTCGCCTTGAGGAAAGTCGAAGCCCTTCGACTTTCCTCAAGGCGGGCAGGCTTTTTCATATTTTCGTCCAAGGGGGCGATTTCCCATGAAGATCATTATCGCGTCGTCGGCCCTGCTGGTCGTCGCAAGCCCGGCTTGCGCTCAAGAGATCGGCCTGAAACCCATTGCCGAAGCGCGGTTGCGCTATGAGCATGTCGATCAGAATGGACTCCTCGACAAAGCGGATGCGCTGACCGTGCGCGCGCGCGCCGGGCTCACCGCCAGCACTGGGGCGCTGTCCGCGTCCATCGTCGGTCAGGGGACTGTGGCCGTTATCGATCATTATTATAACGGGCTGAACGGTGCGGCAACCCGACCGATCGTGGCCGATCCACAGAATATTGCGCTCTATATCGCGCAGCTGCAATATAAGACCAAGGCAGTGACGCTGACGGGCGGGCGGCAAAAGATCGCACTGGATGACGAACGGTTCGTCGGCAACGTCGCTTTTCGCGACAACGGGCAGACGTTCGACGCGGTGCGGGCGGAACTGACCCCGGTTGCGAGGCTGAAGCTGGATATCGCTTATGCCTGGAGCGTGCGGACGATCTGGGGATTTGAGGGCAAGGGCGCGCGGCAGCAGGCTATAGGCGACAACAATATCTTTGCCAACCTGTCCTATGCCACTCCTATGGGAACGCTGACCGGTTTTGCCTATCTGGTGGATCAGGATGAGGCGGCGGTGCAGGCCTTTCGATTGTCGAGCCAGACCTATGGGTTGCGGTTGGCGGGGACGCAGCCTTTGTCCAAGGTCGCGAAGCTTTCCTATCAGTTCAGCTATGCGCGGCAGTCGGACTATCGTCGCAACCCCAATGACTATAGCGCTGATTATTGGTTGGTCGACGCGACGCTGGATGTGCGGAGCTTCAAGCTGAATGGAGGGTATGAGGTGCTGGGGGCCAGTACGGGTCTGCCCTTCACCAGTTTCCAGACACCGCTGGGCACCAATTTCAAATTTCAGGGGTGGGCCGACAAGTTCCTGACGACGCCCGCCGATGGCGTGCGCGACCTTTATGTCGGGGGTGGCTATGGCTGGAAGCGAATGGGGCCACTGTCCGGTGTGGCGTTGGCCGGTAGCTGGCACCGATTCGAGAGCGACCGTCTGGGCCAGCATTATGGAGATGAGATCGATCTGATCGCGTCGGCAAAGGTCAGGAAGACGGCGTTGTCTATCCGCTACGCCCATTATGACGCCAAAGCGATGGCGACCGATACGGACAAAATCTGGTTACAGGCGGATTGGGTCATTTGATTGAAATTGAGTGAGAGGAATCGCTTGAGCGTTCAGGCGATTCCCCATATGCTGCACTACAAGGGACAAAGATGTCCTTCTTCGCATAGCCGCGGCGGTTCAAGGTAGAACGGCCAAGGCGTTTATGATGGCAAAGCCGCCATCCTGACTTTCGGTTCTTACCGTGGGTCAGGATGGCGGCTTTTTTGGTTTCTGGAGCGATGGGGATGGAATTTCAGATCGGAACAACAGAGCCGGTAGCGGACAGCGCGGAGGATATCCGTATGTCGTCTGACGATACGCGCGAACATTTGGTCGTGGTGGGCAACGGCATGGCCGGGTGCCGTGCGGTCGAGGAATTGCTGGCGCGCGACGCGGGGCGCTATCGCGTCACCATCTTCGGTGCGGAACCGCATGTGAATTACAACCGCATCATGCTGTCGCCGGTGCTGGCGGGGGAGAAGACGTTCGATCAGATCGTCATTAACGACCGCGCCTGGTATGACGGCAATGGCATAGACCTGATCGTCGCCGATCCGGTGACGGCGATCGACCGCGCGGCCAAGCGGGTGACCGCGCAGAGCGGGCGCAGCGTCCATTATGACAAGCTGCTGATCGCCACGGGTTCCGATCCGTTCATCATTCCCGTCCCGGGGCGGGATCTGCCCGGCGTCATCAGCTTTCGCGACATGAAGGATGTCGACACGATGCTGGCTGCCGCAGACAAGGGCGGGGACGCGGTGGTGATCGGCGGAGGTCTGCTGGGACTGGAAGCAGCCCACGGGCTGACGCTGCGCGGCATGAAGGTGACGGTCATTCATTTGATGGACACGCTGATGGAGCGGCAGTTGGACGAAGCCGCGGGCTGGCTGCTGAAATCAGCGCTGGAATCGCGGGGGCAGACGATTTTGACCGGGGCCAACACCGCCGAGATTTACGGTGACGGCCAGGTAGAAGGCGTGCGGTTGAAGGACGGCACTGCCATTCCGGCCAGCTTGGTGGTGATGGCAGTGGGCATTCGTCCTTCGACGGCGCTGGCGCGGGAGGCTGGGCTTGAGGTCCATCGCGGGATCAGGGTGGACGATCACATGGTCACCAGCGATCCCGATATATTGGCGGTCGGGGAATGCGTGGAGCATGACGGCACCGTCTATGGCCTTGTGGCACCCCTATGGGACATGTGCCGGAGCCTGGCGGATGGGCTGACCGACCGGCATTCGGGCTACAAGGGGTCGGTCACATCGACCAAGCTGAAGGTCGCGGGGCTGGACGTGTTTTCCGCCGGGGACTTTTCCGGCGGGGAAGGGTGCGAGGATATCGTGCTGCGCGACGCGGCGCGCGGGGTTTATAAACGGGTTGTAGTGAAGGACGATCGCGTCGTCGGCGCGGTGCTTTATGGCGACACGGCGGATGGTAGCTGGTATTTCGACCTGTTGAAGCGCGGCGAGAGCGTTGCCGACATACGCGATCTGTTGATCTTCGGCCAGACTTTCGCCCAGGGAGGGGGCGCACTGGACCCTAAGGCGGCCGTTGCAGCGCTTTCGGACGATACCGAGATTTGCGGCTGCAACGGCGTTTCCAAGGGCCAGGTCGTATCCTGTGTCGAGGCAGGCGCATGCAGCCTCGATGCGGTACGGGCGGGATGCAAGGCATCGGCGAGTTGCGGATCGTGCACCGGCCTAGTTGAAAATCTGCTGGCCGTAGTGCTGGGCGATAATGTCCAGTCGGGCCCAAAGACAATGTGCAAATGCACCAGCTTTGGCCATGACGACGTTAGACGGGAGATCGTGGCTCAGGGAATGCGATCGATCCCTGAAGTGATGCAAAAGCTCCACTGGTCGACCCCGGATGGGTGTTCGTCCTGCCGTCCCGCACTCAATTATTATCTGCTCTGTGCCTTGCCAGGGGACTATGTCGACGACCATCAGAGCCGCTTCGTCAATGAACGGATGCACGCCAACATCCAGAAGGACGGCACCTATTCCGTCGTGCCGCGCATGTGGGGTGGTCTCACCAACCCGCGCGAACTGCGGGCGATTGCCGATGTGGTCGAGAAGTTCAACGCGCCGATGGTAAAGGTTACCGGCGGCCAGCGGCTGGATATCTTCGGCATCAGGAAGGAGGACTTGCCTGCGGTCTGGGCTGATCTCAATGCTGCAGGGATGGTGTCGGGCCATGCCTATGGCAAGTCGCTGCGCACGGTGAAGACCTGCGTAGGGTCCGAATGGTGCCGTTTCGGTACGCAGGATTCAACGGGTCTCGGCGTCAAGACAGAGCGTATGACCTGGGGGTCGTGGATGCCGCACAAGTTCAAGATCGCGGTATCGGGCTGCCCGCGTAATTGCGCGGAAGCGACGATCAAGGATTTCGGAATCGTGTGCGTCGATAGCGGCTATGAACTGCATATCGGCGGGAATGGCGGCATCCATGTCCGCGTCACCGACCTGCTATGCAAGGTCGCCACTGAGCAGGAGGCGCTCGATTACTGCGCCGCTTTTACCCAACTTTATCGCGAGGAGGCCCGCTATCTGGAGCGGACCGCACCATGGATTGAGCGGGTCGGCGTCGATTATGTGAAGGCGCGGATCGTAGAAGACGGGGCTGGGCGCGAGGCGTTGCGAGCGCGGTTCCTCTTCTCGCAGCAGTTCATGCAGGACGATCCCTGGGCGGAACGGGCCGCCGGTGGGCAGGCAGAATTGCACCGCCCCCTCTACCCCATCGGCATCGCGGCGGAGTGAACGACATGACAGATTGGATCGACATCGGCACGATCGCCGACATTCCGAAGCGCGGCGCGCGTACAGTGCAGGTTGGCAGGGAGAAGGAGATCGCGGTGTTCCGCACCGGCGACGATCGGGTCTTCGCGCTGGTCAATGAATGTCCGCACAAGAAAGGGCCGCTTTCCCAAGGTATCGTTCACGGACACAGCGTCGCCTGCCCGCTGCATAACTGGAATATCGCGCTCAGGACCGGAGAGGCACAGGGTACAGATAGCGGCTGCACGCCAACCGTTGCCGTGAGGGAAGAGGATGGGCGGATATGGATCGCGCGGCCGGTGACGGCGCAGGCGGCGTAAGGGAAGGCCTGTAATGGTGAAAGCGATCCGCACCACTTGTGCCTATTGCGGCGTAGGCTGCGGGATATCCGCAACGCCCACCGCACCGCGATCCGTTGTGATCGAAGGCGATGGCGCGCATCCGGCCAATGCGGGGAAGCTTTGCTCCAAGGGCACGCATCTGGGCGAGACGGTGGGCCTTGCCGGGCGGCTGCTCTACCCGATGATCGGCGCCCGCCGGGCGAGTTGGAACAAGGCGCTGGACTTGGTTGCGAAGAAGTTTCGTGAGACGATCGCGCGACACGGTCCCGACAGCGTCGCCTTCTATGTCTCAGGCCAGTTGCTGACAGAGGATTATTATGTCGCCAACAAGCTGATGAAAGGCTTCATCGGATCGGCGAACATCGACACCAATAGCCGTTTGTGCATGTCGAGCGCGGTGGCGGGACATATGCGCGCCTTTGGCGAAGATGTGGTGCCCGCCAGCTACGATGATCTGGATATTGCGGACCTGATCGTCCTGATCGGGTCGAACACCGCATGGTGCCACCCGATCGTGTATCAGCGCATCCAGGCGGCGCGAACGGAGCGCGGTACCAAGCTGGTGGTGATCGACCCGCGTCGTACCGAGACGTGCGAGGACGCCGACCTGCATCTCCCGGTGAAGCCGGGCACCGACGTCGCGTTGATGAACGGACTGCTTGCTTGGTGCGCGACCAAGGGGATCATCGATCATGCTTTCATGGCGGACCATGTAAGTGCGCCCGAAGACTTCTGGCCGCATATCCGCAGCGGTCATGATTTGTGGACGACAGCCAAGACCTGCGACATTGCGCCGGCGTTGCTGGAGCAGTTCTACCGTCTGTTCGCCGCGACACCGCGCACCGTCACTTTGTTCAGCCAGGGGATCAACCAGTCGATCCGCGGCACCGATCAGGTCAATGCGATCATCAACGTCCATCTGGCGACCGGTCGCATCGGCAAGCCGGGCGCAGCGCCGTTTTCGATTACTGGCCAGCCCAACGCCATGGGCGGGCGCGAGGTGGGCGGCCTGGCTTCCACGCTGGCGGCGCATATGGATTTCGCGCCCGACAACGTCGCAAGGGTGGGGCGCTTCTGGGCAGCGCCGACTATGGCGACCAAGCCCGGCCTGAAGGCGGTCGACCTGTTTCGACAGATTGGCGAAGGGCGGATCAAGGCGCTATGGATCATGGCGACCAACCCCGCAGTCTCGCTGCCCGATGCGGGCCGCGTTCGCGAAGCGCTGGAGGCCTGCCCCTTCGTTGTCGTTTCGGATATCGTTGCCGATACCGACACGAGCGCCCATGCCCATGTCCGCCTGCCCGCTGCTGGATGGGGTGAAAAGGACGGGACGGTAACCAATTCAGACCGAACGATCAGCCGTCAGCGTCCCTTCATGGCGCTGCCGGGAGAGGCGAAGCCTGACTGGTGGATCGTGACGCAAGTGGCTCGGCGCATGGGGTGGTGCAATGCCTTCGCTTATGATCGACCCGCCGAAATCTGGCGGGAACATGCGCGGTTGACGGCCTATCAGAATGACGGCGCGCGCGTGTTGAACCTGCGGGCTTGGGCAACGATCGGCAATGACGCTTATGATGCGATGACGCCGTTTCGCTGGGGCGGGAAAGCGCCCTTCGCCAACGGTTTTTCTACCCCAGATGGCAAGGCGCGGCTGGTCTTGACCAGCCAGATCGACGTTCCGGGTCCGCTTAAGGATTGGCCGCTGACGCTCAATACCGGACGCTATCGCGACCAATGGCATACGATGACGCGTACCGGACTGGCTCCCAAGCTGGCGCGACATCGGGAGGAACCGCTGGTCGAGATGCATCCGCACGATGCCGAGGCGCTGGGTATCGGCGACGGCGAGCTTGCGCGGGTGAGGACGCCGCAGGGCGACAGCATCTTTCGCGCTGCGATCAGCGAAGGGCAGCGGGTGGGCGAGATTTTCACCCCGATCCACTGGACCGACCGGATATCGACCGGCGGGCGTACCGGCTTGCTGCCCCAGCCGCTGGTCGATCCCCATTCGGGCCAGCCGGGGTTCAAATCGACCCCTGCCAGCGTCGAACGGGTGGCGACCGAATGGAAGGGCTTCCTGATCGTGCGCGGGGATATATCCGTGACGCTGCCTTGCCTGTGGGCGACACGGGTGGCGGTGCCGGGCGGGGCGCTCTACGAAGTAGCGGGCAATGGCGATGCCGCGTGGCTGGAGGCCAGCCTGCCCAAGGGCGAGCGGGTCGAGGCGATCGATCGGACGCGCGGCACGCGCCGGGTGGCGATTATCTGCGACGGCAGGCTTTCGGGCATATTGATTGTGACGCGGACGGGCCTGTTGCCCTCGCGCGACTGGTTGATCGGGCAATTGTCGATGGAGGGGGTGGGCGCTTCGGTGCTGGCCGCACGCGGGCCGGGCAACCAGCCGGACAAGGGGGCAACCATCTGCGTGTGTTTCGACATCGGCCTCAACCAGATCGTCGCCGCGATCCGCGACCGGCAGTTGGTCGATGTGCCCGCGATCGGGCAGGCGTTGGGTGCGGGGACCAATTGCGGCTCGTGCCGTCCCGCGCTCGCCAATCTGTTGAAGGAAACCCATCAGGAGACGTTGCATGCAGCCGAATGAAACGATTGCGCCGGGTGAGGTATGGCTGGTGGGCGCGGGGCCGGGCGATCCGGACCTGCTCACCCGCAAAGCGGAGAAGCTAATCGCCGCCGCCGATATCGTCTTTTACGATGCGCTGGTGGGGCCGGGCGTTCTGGACCTGATTCCCGACCGGGTCGAGCGGGTAAGCGTGGGCAAGCGATCCGGTCGGCATAGCAGGGCGCAGGGGAGCATCAACGATCTGCTTCTGGCGGCGGCCAAGAAGGGCCAGCGGGTGGTGCGTTTGAAGGGCGGCGATCCGTCGATCTTCGGCCGGTCGGCGGAGGAGATGGCGCATCTGGGCGAGGCTGGCGTGCGGTTCCGCGTCTGCCCGGGCATCACGACGGCGAGTGCTGCGGCGGCCAGCGGGAGCGCGTCTTTGACGCTGCGCGGCGTGGCTCGGGGGCTGACTTTAGTCACGGCGCACTTGAAGGCGGGCGAGCCATTGGCGCTGGACTGGGAGGCGCTGGCACAGGCGGGCGGTACGGTGGGCATCTATATGGGGCGCGCCGCGGCGGGCGAGATCGCGCGACGCCTGATTGCGGCGGGACGTGATCCCGAGACGCCGGTAATGGTGGCGGTCAACGTGTCGCTGTCGAGCGAGCGGCTGATCCGCGGGCAGCTATCGGCGCTTGCATTTTTGGTAGCGACAATCAGCGATGACGATCCCACGCTGTTGCTGATCGGCGAAGCGATAGCGGGGATCTATGTTCCAGCCGATGCATCGGCGAGTATGCCGCTGTCGGTTTAGCGCATCTGTGCGCGGGTGGCCGTGGAAAAAGGCGCAAGGTTCCGATCTCACTTGTTCTTCAAGGAGGAGATCGGCCATTTGGGCAATCGTCAATCGCACGCTGTGCGATAAACCGGTTAATATCCAATCATTCCGGACGGGTATCGTTTGCCCGAAATATGAGCGGTGGATCATTATTGGACGAGTCCAAGCCGATATAGGGCGTGCGGCCAGCGGGGAAGCGCTTTTACCAGGGCCGAAGTGAGGTCGTCGGCGCGGCTAGCGCGTCAACAGATAGAAGGCTTTCCAGCGGACCGCGAAATGCTCGCGTTGCGCATCTGAAGCAAAGATATCGCGACCGGCCCATGCCGATCTATGGCGGTGGCTGCCGCCGCCCAGAAGATCGATCAGCAGAACCGCCAATGTCTCGCTATCCATTGCGTTGATCGCGCTCACATGTTTGGCTGCTTCGATAAGGGTCACGGCCTGCTCGACCACGCGAGCGTACCACTGTCGTTGCCGTGCCCGCATTTCAGGATCGCGATTGGCCTCGAAATCGATGAAAGCGGCAAAGGCGATCGCCTCGTCTTTCAGATTAAGGTCGAACAGCATCCTGGACCATATTTCCAGCCGTGCCATAGGATCCTCACCGCGAACCTCGTCGGCATCGAGCAGGCCGTCGCGCAGCCGGTCAATTTCGCGGACGACGACGGCGTCGATAAGGTTGGCCTTGGTCAGGAAGTGGCGATATATCGTTCGCTTGGTGACGCCGGCCAGTTCAGCGATATGATTGACCGAGAAGTCACACGACCCCTTTTCCCTGATCGAGGCGAGCGTTTGGTCAAGGATCCGCTGCTTGAGCACGACGGCCTCCTCCAGGGTAGGTCTACCCATTCGGCCCGATACCGGCTGCGACATCTTTACCTCTCCATACTCATCGGCCGATCGGCACCGCAGCCAAAAGCGGGCTGCTAAATACTGGCAAGCCGGCCCCGCGACATTAGGCTGCCATTTGATCGCAGGGTGACGGCCTGTATCTCGGACGTCAAGGCGGGCTCTACGTCGATAAACGGTTCGAGCTATGGACTATCCGCTACGTGCCGAGACTATGATTATGCAAGGCGTCGCAGAACATTCCGCCCCGCAGCAAAAATTTTTGATGCGATGCAACAAAAAGCGACATAGCGATTTGTATACCCCCGGGTGCACATATCCGCCATGAAAGGGGGCGCAAAGTGGGCATGGTGGCAGAGAGGCCCAGGATAGCGCTCGCCCTGCAAGGCGGCGGAGCGCACGGGGCCTATGGATGGGGTGCGCTCGAACGGTTGCTCGAAGCCGATCTAGACATCGTCGCGGTCAGCGGCGCAAGTGCCGGTGCTCTGAATGGCGCGGCATTGGTCGCAGGGTTTGCCACGGATGGGCGGGAGGGCGCGAAGGCGGGGCTGGAACGGTTGTGGAACAGCGTCGCCCATTACTCCCCGATGCGCGTCCTCGATAGCAGATGGTTGCCTAGCGTATTTCTTGATCCTTGGATCAACTCGTCGCTGCAACTGGCAAAATTGTTTGGGCCATATTTTCTGCCGCTGGTGCCGGGCGTGCGTGGAATGGACGCTCTTCGCCGCATCGCTGGCGAAACGATCGACCTCGACGCGCTTCGCCTGCCGAACGCCATCCCTCTCCACATTTCTGCCACGCGTGTTGCGGACGGCACGCCGCGCCTGTTCGATAACAACGAGATCGACATCGACGCGCTTATGGCGTCTGCGTGCCTGCCGGAGCTTTTTTCCGCAGTCAATATTGACGGCGAGGATCATTGGGATGGAGGCTATTCCGCCAATCCCGCTCTGGATCCGTTGCTGCGGGCAGATGGCACGACCGATCTTCTCATACTTCAGATTACCCCCTTCGCGGTGGAGGATGTATCGCACTCGCTTCCTGCAATGATCGGGCGGATCAGCGACATCGGTTTCAACGCCTGCCTGCTCCGCGACCTGAAGACGCTGACGGAGATGCAGGCGGCTTTGCAGGAGGCGCCTCGGGTGACTGGCCCCCTGAGCGTTTTGAGGGAGATCAACCTTCATCTGATGCAGGCGGCGCCGGAACTGGCCTCTCGCAACCTCGCGAGCAAATCCGATACGCGGGCTTCCAAACTGCAGGAATTGCGGGGGATCGGCTACAACACCATGGATGCCTGGCTCGCGGAGCATCGCGACGAACTCGGGCGCCGATCTACGCTCACTCGACCGGAACCGGAGTTAGCGTAACCATGGTCGTTCAAGGCCGATCGGTCGTTTCGGTCACCAGGATATGTATTCAATGGCGGTCGCTCGACAGGGCGGGGGCGGCATATGCGGCGGCATGTGCGCAGTCGTCGCGATGGACAAGGCATGCCCGGCGGCGCGGAAGCGAATTGGAACGTCCCGATCTTTGCCGCTGCCCACCATCCCTATCGATAGCCGCCGCGCGGTTCGACAAAATGATTGTCCGTCTGGCTCGTGGCGAGAACGCGAGCCGGGCATGACAGGTGGATCGTCGATTTTGCACCCGGCAGGGCCTATTGCAGCCGCCAACCGGGCGATCCTGTTCAACGCGCTGGGCGTGATGTTAGCAGTCGTGATCCCCACGATCCTGCTGGCGATCGCAACGGCTTGGTGGTTCCGTGCCAATAACCGCCATGCCCAGCGGGACGAGACTTTCGTCTATTCCGGTCGCGTCGAGCTTGTCGTCTGGTCCATTCCGCTTTTGGTGATCCTGTTTCTAGGCGGTATCATCTGGGTGGGCTCCCACAAATTGGATCCGACCGCGCCGATCGAGACGGAAAGCGGTGCGCCGCCGCTTCAGGTGGAAGTGGTCTCTCTCGATTGGCGCTGGCTGTTCATCTATCCGGAACAGGGGATCGCCACCATTAATCGGCTTGTCCTGCCGGTGGGTCGTCCCGTGCGGTTCCGGCTGACGTCGGCCAGCGTGATGAACGCCTTCTTCGTGCCCCGCCTTGGCAGCATGGTCTATACGATGAACGGCATGGCGACCGAGCTGAACCTGCTCGCTGCCGAGCCGGGACGCTATGAGGGCCTTTCCGCCCATTATAGCGGCGAAGGCTTCGCCGACATGCGCTTCGATACGCTGGCGGTATCCCCGGCGAAATTTGCTGAGTGGGCCGCGCAGGTCAAGGCGCTGGACGGCGCGCCGCTGAACGCGAAGACCTATGCGCTGCTCGCGCGTCCGCAGCGTAACCGCAAGGTAAGCGGTTTCCCCACCGTGCAGGCAGGGCTTTTCGATGCGATCGTCATGCAACGCGTCGCTCCGGCACCGGGGCCGCCGCAGGATCGCTCGTCCACCGATGCGGAAAAAAGCTGATGCTGGGGCGTCTGGACTGGTCGGCGATCCCTCTGCATGAGCCGCTGCCGCTAACGGCGGCCGCGCTTGTGGCCACGGCCGGGGCCGTGGCGCTGTGGTGGGTGATCAAGCAGCGGCTGCTGTCCTATCTGTGGCGCGAGTGGATAACCAGCGTCGATCACAAGCGGATCGGCGTGCTTTACTGCCTGCTCGCGGTGTTGATGCTGATCCGCGGGCTCGTCGATGCCGTGATGATGCGTACGCATCAGGCGGTCGCGGTGGGGGCGTCGCAGGGCTACCTGCCGCCCGACCATTACGACCAGATCTTCTCCGCGCATGGCACGCTGATGATCTTCTTCGGCGCGATGCCTTTCCTCGTCGGCCTTATGAATTTCGTTGTGCCTTTGCAGATCGGCGCACGCGACGTGGCCTTCCCCACGCTGAACGCGGTGAGCTTCTGGGTCACGGCGAGCGGCGCGCTGCTCGTCAACATCAGCTTGATCGTCGGCGAATTCGCGCGCACCGGCTGGCTGCCCTACGCCCCGCTTAGCGAGACGCGATATTCTCCGGGTGTCGGTGTGGATTATTATCTTTGGGCGATCCAGATCGCGGGGGTCGGGACGTTGCTGAGCGGCGTCAACCTCGTGACGACTATCGTCAAGCTGCGCGCACCCGGCATGACGATGATGCGGATGCCGATGTTCTGCTGGACGGCACTCGGCGCGAACCTGCTGATAGTTGCCGCCTTCCCGATCCTGACAGCGACCGTCACCATGCTGACGTTCGATCGCTATCTCGATTTCCACTTCTTCACCAATGAAGCTGGCGGCAACCCGATGATGTTCGTCAATATGATCTGGGCCTGGGGGCACCCGGAGGTATATATCCTTATCCTGCCGGCGTTCGGCATCTTTTCCGAGATATTCTCAACCTTCTCGGGCAAGCCTCTGTTCGGCTACCGCTCAATGGTGGCGGCGACTTTGTTCATCGTCGTCGTCAGCTTTACGGTGTGGCTGCATCATTTCTTCACGATGGGCGCCGGTGCGGATGTGAACGCGGCGTTCGGCATCGCCACCAGCGTCATCGCGGTCGGCACCGGCGTGAAGATCTTCAACTGGATTTTCACGATGTGGGGCGGCACCATCCGCTTTGAAACGCCGATGTTATGGAGCCTCGCCTTCCTCGGCGTTTTCACGATCGGCGGCATGACGGGCGTGCTACTGGCGGTGCCCCCAGCCGATTTCGTGCTGCACAATTCGATGTTTCTCGTTGCACATTTCCACAATGTCATCGTCGGCGGCGTCATCTTCGGCGCCATTGCCGGCTATAGCTACTGGTTCCCCAAGGCCTTCGGCTTCCGCCTGCACGAGGGCTGGGGCAAGATCGCCTTCTGGCTGCACTTGACGGGATTCGCGGCGGTCTTTGCGCCCATGTACTGGCTCGGGCTGGAGGGGATGACTCGCCGTCTCCAGCATATCCACGATACGGAGTGGACACCCTTGCTCTGGACGATGGTGGCCGGGGTGATGGCGAGCGTTTCGGGCACGGCGGCGCTGGTCGGCCAGTTGATCGTCTCGATCCGCGCGCGCGACAGGCTCCGGGATGAAACGGGCGATCCCTGGCACGGGCGCACGCTGGAATGGTCGCTGCCCTCGCCGCCCGCCTTTTTCAACTATGCGGTGCTGCCGCAGGTCGAGCATGACGAGGCCTATTGGTGCCTGAAGAGCAAGGTACTGGAGAGCAAGGAGTTTCCCGAGGAGCCTAATTACCGTCCGATCGAACTACCACGCCGCAGTGCGACCGGCGTGATCGTTGCCTTCTTTTCCACGCTGATCGGCTTTGCCGCGATCTGGCATATCTGGTGGCTGGTGATCGCGGCGCTGGTCGGCGTGGTGCTGGCTTTCGTCGCCTACGCCTGGCGCGACATCCACGAAGAGGAGGTGCCGGCCGAAGAAGTTGCGCGGCTGGACCGCGAGGCCCGCCGTCCGCGCGAACAGGCGCTCGCCAGGCTGAAGCGGGAGGCGAACGCATGACCGCTGATGCAACAGCGGATTGGCCGCACAAGCGCGACGGCGGATGGGACGGCCCCCCGGACCAATCTGTCACGACCGCCTATGGTTTCTGGATGTTCCTGATCGGGGACATCATCATGTTCGCTTCCTTCTTCGCAGGCTATGCCGTGCTTGCGCAGAACCGGGCGGGTGGGCCCGGCCCGGCCGAGCTTTTCGATATGAAGAGCGTGGCCGTGCAGACGCTGTGCCTCCTGACATCGACGCTCACCTGCGCCTTCGCCAGCGTCGCCTTGAAAAGACGGCATATGCCCGCGACGCAATTATGGCTGGCCGTGACGGGGCTGCTCGGCACTGCGTTTGTGGGGCTGGAGATACGCGAGTTCCAGCATCTGGTGGAAACAGGCGCGACGCCCCAGCGCAGCGCCTTCCTCTCCGCCTTCTTCGTGCTGGTCGGCTGCCACGGCGTCCATGTCGTCGCGGGGCTGATGTGGCTCGGCACGATGATGGCGCAGCTGCTGGTGCGCGGTTTCAAACCCTATGTGGAGCGGCGTGTGCAATGCTTCGCGCTCTACTGGCACGCCCTCGACATCGTCTGGGTGGGCCTGTTTTCGATCGTCTATATCTGGAGCAGCATAGCATGAGCGACACGACGATAGACCGCGACAGCGCTCCAGGCATTTCTCGCGAGCAGAAGGACGACGAGGCGGACGGGGGCGGCTGGGGGGCCTATGTCCTCGGATTCGCGATCGCGCTGCTGCTGACTGCCGGCACCTTCATTGTCGCGCTGACCGATCTGGTGTGGGGCCCCGCCCGGCCTGCGGCGGTCGTGACGCTGGCGGTGGCACAGATGGGCGTCCACCTCGTCTTCTTCCTGCACCTGACGACCGGTGCGGACAATCGATCGAATGCCATGACGGTCGCCTTCGGCACCTTCGTCAGCCTGCTGATCGTATTCGGCTCCGTATGGATCATGACCCATCTGTCCCATTCCACCGTCCATCCCACAATGCATGGCGGCATGTAGCCGCCTCGCCCCACACCGGCGGCCATCTGCCGCTCCTTCGCTTCCCGCCAATGGATTACCGCGATCATGACCGACCATTCCGAAGACCGCCCCGGCAACGATACGCCGAAAGACAATGACGACGCCCGCAATCGGAACGATGCCGACGATGAAGGCGGCAGCGGTACCGACCGGGATACCGACGACAACGTTCAGGAAAAAGATGACGACGGGGAAAGCCGGGAAGAGGACGAGAAGCCGTCGCTTCTCGAAAAGACCTGGTTCCGTATCCTCGCCGTTATTGTCGTCGTCGCGCTTTTGATCGGCGGCATCGTCTACTGGATTCACTACAACAACTACGGCAAGTTCCAGCAAAGCACCAACAACGCCTATCTTCAGGCGGATGACGTATCCATCAGCCCCAAGCTTTCGGGCTACGTCATGCGCGTACTGGTGGCCGAAAATCAATATGTGCGCGCCGGCCAACCGCTGCTGGAGATCGACTCACGTCAGTCGCAGGCGGATGTGGCGCAGGCCCAGGCACAGGTAGCGTCATCCTATGCCGACATACGCTCGGCAGAGGCGCAGATCACGCAGCAGCGCGCACAGATCGCTCAAGCGAACGCCGAGCTTGCCGCCGCGCTGGATCAGTTGCGGCATGACCAGCTCGAAGTGGATCGTTACGCGCCGCTCGCCGCGACCGGGGCCTCGCCGCGCGAACGGCTGGCACAGCTGGTTTCGCAACGCAATCAGTCCGCCGACATGGTCCGGTCCCGTCGCGCTACGGTCGTCGCACAGGAACGCCGGATCGGCCAGCTACGCGCTTCGGTCGATCAGGCGCGGTCACAGGCGGAGGCGGCCAAGGCGCAGGTCCGTTCGCGGGCGGTGGATCTTGGCGCTACCGTATTGCGCGCGCCGATCGCGGGCATCGTCGGGAACAAGAATGTGCGCGTCGGCCGCTATGTGCAGGCGGGCACCGAACTTATGACGGTGGTGCCGCTCAACGCGCTCTATCTGGAGGCCAACTTCAAGGAAACGCAGCTCACGCTGATGCGACCGGGTCAGCCTGCCACGATCCAGGTCGACGCGCTGCCGGGCGCGAATATTCCCGGCGTGGTCGAGAGCATCTCCCCCGCGACGGGCGCGCGCTTCTCTCTGCTCCCGCCGGAAAATGCGACGGGCAACTTCACCAAGATCGTGCAGCGTGTGCCGGTACGCATCCGCGTACAGGCCGGCAAAGAAGCACGGCGCGTGCTCGTATCCGGCCTGTCTGCCGAGGTCTCAGTCGATACGCGCGCGATGCAGGGCTATTCCCAGCGGATCGAGGACGAGGCCGAGCAACAGAAAAAGGTCATCGATCAGCGCGAGGAACGGATCAAGCAGCAGGTCGAGGCGCAGAACTGATGGCATCAGGTGCCAGCCGTGGCAAGTCACGTAACGCCAGTCCGGCGGCGTGGCTTGCCGTGTTCGCAGGAACGATCGGCGCTCTCATGGCGACGCTCGACATCTCGATCGTCAACGCTGCCCTGCCTACGATCCAGGGTGAGGTAGGCGCCAGCGGATCGGAAGGCACGTGGATCGCCACTGCCTATCTTGTCGCGGAAATCATCGCCATACCCTTGACGGCGTGGCTTGAACGGGTGTTCGGGCTCCGTCTGGTACTTGTCGTCGCGACAATGGCATTCGTCGGTTTCTCACTTCTGTGCGGGTCGGCAACGACGCTCTCGGTGATGCTTTTGGGGCGGGTCGGACAAGGGTTTTTCGGCGGCATGTTGATACCCACGGCGATGACGATCATTGCCACTCGCCTCCCTCCGCATCAGCAGCCGATCGGCACCGCGATGTTCGGCGCGACCGCGGTCCTGGGCCCCGTTCTCGGGCCCTTGCTGGGCGGTTACCTGACCGAAACATACAGCTGGCATTATGCCTTCTTCATCAATGCGCCGATCGGTGTGCTGACGCTGATCCTGTTGATGATCGGCCTCCAGGGATCGTCGATGCGGTTGCATCTGCTGCGTGAAGCGGACTGGCTGGGCATCGTGGGGCTGGCGCTGGGCCTGGGCGGGCTGACCGTAGTGCTGGAGGATGGCCAGCGCGAACTGTGGTTCGCCTCACCGATGATCCGCAATCTGGCGATCATCTCGACGATCGGGTTTGTCCTGTTGTTTCTGGGGCAATATCTGGCCAAGAGCCCCGTCATCAAGCTGGCGTTGCTGCTTGACCGCAGCTTTGCCGCTGTGTTCGCCGGCGCACTGGCGGTCGGTGCGATATTGTTCGGCATTTCTTACCTCATTCCGCAATATCTCGCCAATGTGGCAGGCTACAATGCTTTCCAGTCGGGTCAGATCGTACTTTTGAACGGTCTACCGATGCTGCTGACTATGCCATTGGTACCGTTGCTCATCAAAAAGGTCGACGTACGTATCGCGGTATCTCTGGGAATGGTGATAATGGCCGTCGGCTGTTTCATCGATTCAGACCTGAACCCGGAATCGACCGGTGGGGATTTTTATGTCGGGCAGGTCCTCCGTGGATTTGGGCAGGTGCTGGCGCTATTGTTCCTCAATCAGGCAGCGGTCAGTTCCGTTTCATCCGACGATGCGAGTGACGCTGCGGGGCTCTTCAATGCAGCACGCAATCTGGGCGGCTCCTTCGCACTGGCGCTTATAACGATTCTGCAGGAAAAACGTACCTACCTGCACGAGCGTCGCATCGAAGAGACTCTGTCGCGCACCTCGGAACAGGTTCAGGCCTATGTCCGGGGAATTTCCAGCCAGTTCGGGCAGGGCGATACCACCGCCGGCATGATGCGTGCGCTCAAAACGCTCGGTCAGCAGGTCAGCCAGCAGGCGACCGTGATGACCTATAACGATCTCTTCTTCACCTTCGGCATCATAACCTGTGCGCTGATCCCGATCAGCATGTTGCTCAGGCCATTGAATCCCGACAAACCCATGGCTGCCCACTGATGTCTTTTTCTGCTCTCCGCCCACGCTTGGCGCCCCTCCTCCTGACCGCGCTTCTCGCCGGATGCATGGTCGGTCCGGATTATGAAGGCCCTCCGACAGTTGCCAGCGGCGCCCAGGGGGGCGCACCCTTCCGCCGCATCGGCGATCTGGCTACGCAGCCGCCCGAAGTCGACGCCGGATGGTGGCGCGCCTTCAACGATCCGTCACTCGATCGATTGATCGAGCAGGCGCTGGCGAACAGCCCCAGCATCGCCATAGCAGAGGCAAGGTTGCGACAGTCGCGCGCCACCCTGCGCGAACAGCAGGCCAACCTCTTGCCCAGCGTCAGCGCGAACGCCAGCTACCTGCGCTACCGGCTGCCGCCGCTCGGCCTCGGTCAGGGTGCTGGTGGTGGTGGGCAGCCCAGTGGGGGTCAGGGGGATGGCGGCGCCCCGAACGGTGGATCGGGCGGCACAGGTTCCTCGACAGAGGGCGGGGGCGGCGGATCGACGAGCGGCGGCCTGTGGTCGGGCGGATTTGACGCCAGTTGGGAAATCGATTTATTCGGCGCGCGACGCAGGCAGCGCGATCAGGCCCAAGCGCAGGCGGAAGCGGCGGAGGCCCGCGTGGCCGATGCGCAGGTCAGCCTCGCCGCCGAGGTCGCGCAAGCCTATATCGACTTGCGTGGCCAGCAGCAGCAGATGGTTTATGCCATGCAGTCTACCCGGTTCGACCAGCAATCCCTAGCGCTGACCGAACAAATGTTCGCGCGCGGTGCCGCTTCCCGAGAGGACGTCGCCCGCCTTCGTACGCAGCTGGCGCAGACAAAGTCGCAGGAAAAGCCGCTATCTGCGCAGGTGGAGCAGTCGTTGAACAGGATCGCGGTCCTGATTGGGCGTGAGCCTGGCTTTGTCGATGCGGACCTTGCCCGTGTAGCACCGGTACCGCGCGTTCCCGCTCGAGTGCCCGTGGAAAATCCCGCCGCCATGCTGCGCCGCCGTCCGGACATTCGCGCGGCTGAGCGGCAGATTGCCGCGACCACCGCTCAGGTTGGCGCCACCACCGCGCAAATGTTTCCGACCGTGTCGCTATTGGGCTTCATCGGCCTCGGCGGTCCATCGCTCGGCGATCTGAGCCCCAGCGATTTCGCTGCAATCGGCACCCCCATGCTGCGCTGGAACTTCCTGGACTTCGGCCGCATCCGCGCCCAAATTCGTCAAGCCGAGGCCGGTCGGGACGAGGCTCTGGCCCAATATCAACAGACTGTCCTGCAAGCGCTCCAGGATGCGGAGGATGCGCTCTCGACCTTCCGCGGCCAGCGCAGCGCGCTGAGCGAACGCCTCGCGGCGGATCGGGCGGCAACGCTGGCGGCAGAACTGGTTCGCCAGCGTTATGCCCAAGGCGCCGTCAGTCTGATCGATTTGCTGGACAGCCAGCGGCAGCAGAACAAAGCGCGCCAGCAGCGAGCGCAAAGCGAGGCGCAGGTCGCCAACGGTTATATCGCCATTGCCAAGAGTCTCGGGCTCGGATGGCGTTCGCCTCAGTCGGATACGCCTTCCTCCATGCCGCCCACTGCAAAGTGAACGGCAGGTTGACCGTCTGTGAGATGGCTGGCGGAGACGCAGCCATCATCGACGGCTGATTTCGGTATCAGCATTCTTATGTTTTGCCGGTAGACGCCTGGGCTATGCGCGACGCCAGCGTAGCGGACACGCTTGACCGAAAATCAGCCTTCGAGAGGTTCATGTTGGCATGCCGGTCCCGTTGACCCATAGGCTCGCCCTTGGCTTATCGAAAATGGATCGTAGACCTAAGCTTGACGCTGCGGATCCCGCCATGTTCCTTGCCGAACGATAGGCCGCACCGATCCCGGTCGGTCTGGTAACCTTTCCCGGCGCGGCTCTCGTAGCCTGGCATATATATCATGACCAGTACCGGAGCTGCTACGCACGATTCTTCGACCCTCGAAAGCGCGTTGTCTTCCAACCCTGACCCGGGGGAACCAACGTGAGAAGACTAGGTGAAGTGGCTCATGCCACTTCACCTATCATTCGAACTCAGAAACGATAAGACGCCGTGGCCCCCCATGTCCGTGGGGCCGCGGTAAAGCCGATCGCGGTTCCGAAGGTGCCATAACCGTTGAAGATGGCGTTATAATATTTCTCTTGCGTCAGGTTGCGGCCCCACAGGGTGAACTCCATGCCTCCGTCGAGTTTGAAATTTATGCTTCCGTTGAGGACGCCATAAGCCTTCAGTCGGCTGAAGCTGTTCTGTGTATTGACGAAGTCGACTGCCGCCGCACGTTCCGCTGCATCGTTGATGCCGTCGTTAAGTGCTGGCGCGGTCAAATCCGCGGTCGCGTAGTCCTGATAGACGGCAGAGGTGTAGGCATAGTCGGCATGAACCGCGATTTCGCCGCCCTTGACAGGGAAACGCTGGGTTGCGCCGATATTCCAGGTCCATCGCGGGGCACGTGGAACGACTTCACCACTGCGGTCGACAGTGCCGCCCAGCCCGGCCGCCGTGAACGATCCCGCCGCATATTTCGCTTTCAGCCAGGATACAGCACCGCTGATTTCCATACCCTGCCAGGGGATCAAAGTGCTTTCAAACTCGATGCCGTGGGCCTTCACATCTCCAGCATTCTGGACGAACTGCGTCAGATTGCCACCGACCAGCGCGTTGACGATATTCTGTGCGCCGTTTCGCCAGATGTAGAAGCCGGCAAGATTGGTCCGCAGATGCCGATCGAAAAAGTCGCCCTTGAAACCGACTTCGGCATCCTTGACCTTTTCGGGCGCGAAGGAATCCGCATTGGGTGGGGTCGGCCGGGAATTGAGGCCGCCGGCCAGCGCTGCGCCGCCCGTCTTTGCATAGAAGAACTTTCCGTCTCCCAACTCGTAATCGACGCTGGCCAGCCATGCAGGATAGCTGAATTTGGCCGTGACGGGGTTCACGCAATCGGGGCCGGGAGCGACGAGATTTGCATTGGCGCCCACGGTGCATAGTCCAGCCGGAGGCAGGGTGACCAACCGACCGTTGGAAAGGAAAGAACCGGAAAAGCCAGGTACTCCTCCGATATATCCCATACGGTTGATCGACCGCTTGTCCCAGGTATAACGGAACCCACCCGTTACCCGCAGCCGTTCTGTCAGCCTGTAGTTGACTTGGCCGAACAAGGCCTTCGATTCCGATTTGTAGGTCGCCAGATTGGTATTGGCCGGAGTCAAATTGAAGCCAAAATCTGTATTCTGGAATACGAACGATTGAGATTGTTCGTCACCCGTTTCCTTGAAATAGAATCCGCCGAAGATAAAATCCAGTTTTCCGAGGCTACCGGAAAATTGCAATTCCTCGCTGCGCTGCTTCTGAGAATAGTCGCTAGCATAGGATGCAATCTTGGCAGGTGTTCCATCGAGATCGGTGCCGTCACCGGTTTTGGCTTCACGATAGGCTGTAATAGATTTGAGCTTTACATCGCCAAGGTCATACTCGACTGTGGCACGAACGCCCCAAGTTTTATTATAGTTGAACGGTGTGTCGACATTGGGGTTGCCCGTGTTGGGATTGCCATATGTCCTGTAAAATCGGCTCTTGTCCTGAAGGAAGCTGGCGATGTCGAACTGACGGGAATAGAGCGCGAGCGCCGGTCCCGCAGGATTGATACCGCGCAGCGCAACGTTGTTATAAGTATCCTTGATATTGGCATAATCCGCTGAGACCGATACAGTCATCGGGATTGCTGTCGGTTCCCAGTTCAGCGTGGCGCGGCCCGCAATGTCGTGATCGATACGAGCGGCGTCCACTCCCCTGATTGGATTCTCACCGAAGCCCTTGCCTCTTTCGCCATAGCGCCCAGCTATGCGCAGGGACAATTCGTTGCCGGAAATCGGAACGGTCATCGCAGACTCGATCGACCAGCTTTCATAGTTCCCGATGCGCCCGGTGACATAGCCCCCGAAATTACCGTCCGGTTGAACGGTGGTCATGTTGAGCGCGCCGCCGGTCGTGTTACGTCCGAACAAAGTTCCCTGGGTTCCCCGCAGAACTTCGACCGATGCCAGATCGAGCAGGCCCAGATTGCCTGCGATCGGGCGTCCGTAGTAAACGCCATCGACATAGATGCCGACCGCAGGATCCGAAAACGAATTGGGACTGTTCTGCGCATTGCCGCGAATGGCGAGATAGATGAGCGATGCATTGCCTGTGCCGCCGGACTGCACCGACAAACCAGGTGCCGCTCTTCCCACATCTGCCACTTCGACGATCTGCCTCTCGAGCAATGCTGTCGGGTCAAGCGCTGTCACCGCTACCGGAACCGTCTGAAGATTTTCCGAAGTACGACGAGCCGTTACGATGATATCGCGTACACCGCCGTTGTCTTCGGAACTGGCGCCGGTACTTTGCTCAGCCGCCTCCGCGGCGTGACCTGCGCACGTCAGACAGGCGCTCATTGCCGTGCCAACTAAAAAGATCGAACGAATTTCCTTGAACATCGCATCCCCTCCGTCATTGATATTTTAACGTTATAAATGATAGTATATTATAATATTGCGACCCAAGTTATATTATAAATTATATGATAAATCTGATCAATCAGCAATATTATTTTAACTATAGCGCAAATTATTGCGAACTTACCATCATATTCTAGCTTCTTATTTGCAAAATGGCGACTGCTATCTTCTCTCAGGCTGATGCAGTCGGTGCGCCTATCTTCTCACCAGCGGTTCCATGGGCACCAAAACGAGATGATCTGGGGGCGCATTCGGACCTGCGATCACCAGACATTGACGCAACATCCTTCGATGGAAGTATCGCGTCAGCGCCTTATCGTCTGAAGGGTCGTTCTTTTCGATCAGTTGCATCAATGCGACCTGGCCGTCCGAAGGATCGGCATAGGACATGCCGAGAAGCTCTTCGATGTCGCTGGCATCCTCGTCCCGCAACCAATCGCGATAGAGCAATTGGTTGCGCAGATAGCTTGGAATAGAGGCAAGAACATTGCGCTGCCATCCGTGGAAGGTTTCGCTTTCCGGCAGCCGCTCGATTTCCGCCTGCAATTTTTGGAGCGCGAGATCGCTCTGATCGGCGGCTGCCGGGGAAGGAAGCGCGATGTCGTCCAGCGCCACATCCAATATTTCGGCCAGGGCTTCCATGCATCGCCGCGCGATCATCGGAACCTGAACTGCCGCCTCGACCCAATCGCCGCCACGTCCCATTTCGTGCATGCCGAACAAGGGGCCGTAAATGGCTTCGGCCAGAAACGACACGGTGTGATAGGCAATTGCATCATAGTCGAGCGGAACACCGATTGCAGTTTCGTAATGACGAAACAGAGCGGCGACGTCACCCATATTTTCGATCGGATGTCGTCCGCGAAAGCACGCAAGATCGCGCATCGGATCCGCCAGATGACCTATCTCGACATCCAGAATGCCGGTAACCTGATCGCCATTGGAAAGAAACTGGCCACAATCGCCGGTTACGAAGGAAATCGATTGGCGGTCTTTCGGATAATTACGGCGAAGCCACCGGGCGCAGAATTCGAGGATTGGATCGGTGATCCCTTGCTCGTCGGTCATTGCATGGAAGCGTTCGAAATTATGCAAAGCAATTTCCCGTGGCCCCTCGGGCTTATAGGCGCCACCGTCTACGAAAGGCTGATTGGGTAACCGGTGTATATCCGCTAATATTTCCATGTAGCGCAGGGACGCAGCCCATCTATCGTCCGTCATGACAGACGCAGTTTCGATCGCCTGTTGGACAAGTCCTGGGTCGCGACCACCGTCTATCCAATCCATAACGATGGTGTTGGGCCGGTCGCACATGCCCAATATCGCCGGAATGGGAATGCCGTTTTCATGCAGAGCGCGTTGCATGCGCATTTCATATACGAGCGGATAGGGATGCGTGGGCCAAGTGCGGTCGCCTTTCAGCAGAAACTCGCGCTTCAATCCATTCTGCATCGCGCTCGCGCGCCAGACCGGGCGCCAACGTCGCTGTTTTTCCAGAACGACTTCAGAACAGCCTAACACATCCTCCAGCCATCGGCTCAATTGCCCGCTGCTTTCGGCCTGATCCTGATCTGCTTCGGTTTGCGCCATCGACGATCCTCTCGATCTTTGCCTTTATATCCGACCGATGCGTCACCCGCTTCCCTAAGCGACGCATCGGCATGTATTTCGTTGATCATTCACCGAAACGATAGCGTACCTCCACGCCATAAGTGCGCGGCGCGCCATAGAAGCCACTGAATATTCCAAGCGCCGCCGATCCCACATTGCTCGACGCCAGATATTTTTTATCGAACAGATTGCGCACGAAAAAGCTGATGTCGGCTCGGCTGTCGCCGATTCCGTTCAGATCCAGGCGGCTATTGACCAGATCGTAAGCGGGGAGAACCTGGTCGGAGGAGCGGACCTTGCTGGAATGGTAATAATCCAGATTGAACACCGTCTCTGCAAATGAGGGCGACACCGGCAATGTCCAGCGCAGACCCGCCGTGACCGTTGTCTTTGCGACGAGATTGAACGGAACCTTGAGCGCTGCGAGATAGGGGCGTAGATCGGCAGGTACCGTCAGCGAACGCGATTTCAGATCGAGAAGAGTCGCCCCCGCGTCGAACGCCAAAGTCGATGTAGGCTGGATGCGGGTCGAAAGATCGATACCCGCAACTCGGGTCTTGCCGGCATTGACCAGCAGCGTCCCGCCGCTCGGATCGTTGCTCGCGTCGCAATCGCCGTCGGGCGATCTGGGTGGGTTCGTTCCCCCCGGTGCGGTCGTGCTGCAACTTGCCTGCGTATTGAGCCCTGAAATCGGCACCTGTACATTGTTGTACCAACCGACGAAGGGCGAAGCATTGAATTGCAGTTTGACACCGCCGGCAGTGAAGTCGGATCGGACGCCGGCCTCCACATCCGTGACCTTTTCAGGAGCGAACGACTGGAATGGTACCAGCCGCCCGGCCAGGGTCGGGCTGTTGATACCGCCGGCGCGATAGCCCCGTCGCGTGACCGCATAGAGGAAGACCGCATCCGACGCCTTCCAATCGACACCCAATTGCCAGGTCAGCGCTTTGGACGAAGTTTCGTTGACGCTTGAATTGCGAATGACTGCGGCACCATTCGCACACTCATCTGGCGAGACGACCGGCTGGTTGTTGAGGCCGCCGCCCACACAAGCCTCGATCTTGTCCCAGGTATGGCGCACGCCCAGATTGACGTGAAGCCCGTCCGCGATCTCATAATTGACATTGCCGAACAGCGCCCTGCTCTTTTCGGTATAGAAACTATAGTTGAATCGCGCGTCGGTGATACCGGGCAGGGTAAAGACGGGAATATAGCTGCCCGAGGGTCCACGCGGCTTGCTATCGAGATAAAAGGCACCGACTAGCCAGTCGAGCCGATTGCCGAGTGCCGATCCCTTCAATTGCACTTCGTCGCTGATCTGTCGGACGTCGGAAGTCTGGCGCCCGCCCACGATCGTCACCGGCAGACCGGCAGGGATCGCGCCGCTTCCGTCGGCGATCAAGGTCGGCAATCCATCGACGCTGGAATAATAGTCGATCTTCGTCCGTCGGTAGCCGAAGATATTGATGAGAGTAATGTCGTCGGACAGATCGAACTCCGTCCTGTTGGTGATGCCGAACCGCTCTACCTTTTCGAACGCATCGACATCAGAGTTGATGACGCGTGGTCCGCGTGCACGCTGCAACGCCAGTTGGGCCAGCGCCGCATTGGCCGTGCCCGTTGCCGTTAGCCCGTTCGGCCCCGGAAGCACGTTGGTAAGCACGGACGCGCCACCGACCGCGTCATTGTGGTAGTAATCGACGATCAGCGTATTGCGGAACGCAGCGCTCGGCTCGAACAGGATCGACCCGCGGATCGCGCGCGAGTTGAGATCGTCCGGGTTTCCGCCGACACCGATATTCTTGGTCCAGCCGTCGCGCTTTTGGAGCTGACCGGCAATGCGAACGGCCAGCGTGTCGGACGTCAGCGGTATATTGACTGCGGCTTCGAGCAGCCGGGCGTCGTAATTGCCGTAGGACGCCTTGGCATAGCCTCCCAATTTGTAGTCCGGCGCAGTAGGATAATAAAGAAGTGCGCCGCCGGTCGTGTTGCGACCGAACAAGGTTCCTTGCGGTCCCTTGAGCACCTGAACCGACGACAGATCGTAAGTCGGAATACTGGACCCTGTGGTGGGGGATGGTACTTCGGCAAAATAGCTAATGACGCCGGGCGCGCTGTTGCCTGCAAGAGCCTTGGACTGGCCCCGGATGGAGAAATTGGTGTTTTCGCGACCGCCCGAACCCGCCAGAAACACGCCAGGCGTCTTGACCAGCAAATCCTGCGTATCGCGTATGTTGGCCTGTCGCAGCGAATCGGCTCCGAACGCTACGACGGAAACGGGTGTTTCCTGGATATTTTCAGCGGTACGGCGCGCGGTCACCACAATGTCGCTGGTGGCGCCATCCTGGGGGGCAGCGACCGAAGATTGAGCCAGCGCCGCTTGAGATGTCGTAAGTAACAGGCCGACTGGCAGTAGGAAACGTCGCAGTCCCTTCACTCTATCTTCTCCCGAATGGTCAAAAGAATAACCATTTTTATCAAAAGCCGGTCTTCTGCCGGCCTGCCGCTTTATCTAGATTTTCAACATCATCCGTGCTGATCTCCGCCGGTCATTACCGATGCGGACCGCCTCGTTTGGATCGTTGCCGATGAGAATCTGCCTGTGGGCCGTACCGCTATCCTCTCGCTTACTATCCCGCCTCATGGACTGGGTATGAGGATAGCATGACGCTAATTCGCGTAACGAATTACCTGTCGAAAGGTGGGTTCGATGCCAGATCGTGCAAATATCCATGCGGGAGCAGCGCGATCTGCATAATTTTGGCGAGAGGGCGCCATGAGCTGTTTCGCACGGGTCCGCTGATGCCGGAAGGACCGATCGCGCAGTCCGACGGACGCAGCCTTTATGTTGCTCTGATCTATGATCGCATCCGCCCCGGACAGGCGCGTCATCGTCGGGCGGGCCTCAGTCAATTTAACGACAGTATGGCCGTGAACAGCGCGGGGCGTATTTGCTGTGCATCGCCCGGCCAAGGGGCTGTACTGATCTTTCCGCCTGAGGGCGGAGCACATCGGCGGATTGAAAAGGGCGATTTCCCGGTGACGAACATCTGCTTCGGGCGCGCGGATGGAAAGGTGGCTTTCGTCACGCTCGGCAGTTCCGGCGCGGTCATATGCATCGACTGGTATGTTCCTGGTCGCCCCCTGGCATTCGGTCGAAACATGTCTCCGCAGCTACCCTTCCTGCCGACAGGTCAGCCGGACCCGTCATTGCTGTTTTGTCCGGTCATTCGAAGAAAAGAGCTAATATGCCAGCCGATTGCTATGACTATATCATCGTGGGAGCGGGATCTTCGGGTTGTGTCATGGCGAATCGCCTGTCGGCAGACCCCACCGTCAAGGTTCTGCTGGTGGAGGCGGGCCCGGACGACAGCAGTCCGTTGATCGCCATGCCTCGCGGCATCGGCAAACTCTTGGCACCGGGCAATCCCCATGTCTGGGATTATGCGGTTTCGCCCGGCGGTAACGCACCTCGGGAATTATGGCTGAAGGGGCGCACGGTGGGCGGGTCCAGTTCGGTCAACGGCATGGTCTATGTGCGCGGTGCTCCGGCAGATTACGACGGGTGGGAAGCGGCTGGCTGCGCAGGCTGGGGCTGGGAGACGATCGGTCGGCATTTCGTCTCGCTGGAAGACCATGCACTGGGCGCCAAGGCATGGCGCGGCACCGGCGGGCCGCTCAAGGTCAGCATGCACCCCGCTGGCGACCCGCTGTGCGAAGCTTTCCTGACGGCTGCCGAGCAGGCAGGAACGCAGCGGGTCGACGATATGAACGACATCCCGGCCGTGACCCAGGGCGGCATGGGCTATCAGCCGACGTCCACCTATCGCGGCAAACGATTTTCCGCCTCCCGCGCTTTTCTAAAGCCGGTGCGCGGGCGATCGAATCTGGACATTTTGCCTCAAACTGACGTCCTTCGTATCGTGTTCGAAGGGCAGCGGGCCAGCGGTGTCGTGTTGCGAAACAAAGAAGGCGTGCACGAGGTCATGGTCCGGCGGGAGATCATCCTGTCGGCTGGCGCGGTACAAAGCCCCAAGCTTCTGCAATTATCGGGTATCGGGCCTCGGACCTTGCTCGAACCACTGGGCATACCGGTCGTGGTGGATGCGCCCGGCGTGGGCGCCAACCTCCGCGAACATCGCTATCTGGGCTTTAATTACAAGGTACGGTCTAACAGCCTTAACGGGAAATTGTCCGGTCTGGGCCTCATCATGTCGGCGCTGCGCTACGCTGTCGGGTCGAAAGGCCCGCTGACGCATGCCGCGCATGAAGTGGGCGGTTTCATCAAGACAGATCCCTCGCTCGACCGACCTGACGCTCAAGTCGGCATGGGTCTTTATTCCTTTCGTACGGACGACAAGGGGGCGGTGGCGCTCGATCCGCACCCGGGCATGACTGTCATCGCTTATTATACGCGCCCCGATAGCCAAGGTCATATAAGGATAAGCTCGGCCGATCCGGACGTTCCGCCGACCATCGATGCCAATCATTTGGCTACCGAAACGGATAGACGGCGTTTTGTCGCCTTGTTTCATTGGCTCCGCCGCCTTGCGCAACAGCCTGCGTTGCAGGACTGGATCGTTGAGGAAACCGGCAAGACCGTCGGGATCGAGGCGGATGAAGACATTCTGGCCAACGCCATTGCCTTGGGCGGCACATCCTTTCACATTTGCGGGACGTGCCGGATGGGATCGGATGAAGGCTCGGTCGTCGATCCGCAACTGCGTGTGCGGGGCGCCACCGGCCTGCGCGTGATCGATACCTCTATTATGCCGACTATCGTGTCGGGCAACACCAACGCGCCGGCCATGGCCATTGCGCTCAACGCTGCGGACATGATCCTGCGGCCTCATCGGGAACCTACGATATGACCGTGCCCTTCACCGCTTTTGACAAGCTTTATATCGATGGTGCCTGGGTCGATGGAGGCAGCGACCGCGACGCCGTCATCAATCCTGCCACCGAAGCGGTGATCGGCCATGCGCCGGTGGGCAACGCCCAAGCCGTCGAAGCGGCGATTGCGGCTGCGCGCGACGCGTTCGACGCAGGAGTCTGGCCGCGCATGGCCATGTCTGAACGCGCGACATACCTGCGGCGGATGCATACGGCCCTGGACAGGCGCAGGCCACAGATCGCGGCGCTGATCGTCGCGGAAGTCGGCTGTTCGCAAGGCATTACCCAAGGCATGCAGGTCGCCAATCCGCTCGACCATCTGCTGGCCGCTCTCGATCATTCGACGCGTGACGACAGTGTGCGCCTGCCCATCGACATCACGCCCGATCCCTTCAATCCGGACGGCCCCAGGAAAATGGGGGGGACGACTGTCGTTCGTGAACCGGTGGGCGTCGTTGCAGCGATCACCGGGTATAATTTCCCCTTCCTCATCAATCTGGCGAAGATCGTGCCCGGACTGCTCGCCGGCAATACGATGGTGCTGAAACCGTCGCCCTTCACGCCCTTCTCAGCGCTGCTGTTCGGAGAGATCGCCCAAGAGATTGGCCTGCCCAAGGGCGTGCTGAATATCGTGACCGGCGGCCCGGAGGTCGGCACGACCCTGACCAGCGATCCGCGGGTCGACCTCGTCACCTTCACGGGGTCGGAAGGTGTGGGGGCCGCGATCATGGCGCAAGCCGCTCCGACATTGAAGCGCGTGCATCTCGAACTGGGCGGGAAATCCGCTTTGATCGTCCGTCACGACGCCGATGTCGCTCGGGCGGCGGCCATGGCGGTCGCCATACTTTCGGTTAATGCGGGCCAGGGTTGCGCCCTGCTCACACGGCTCGTCGTCCATAACAGCATCAGGAAGGCATTCGTCGAAACCGCCTGCGCGGTGGCTGCACAGTTCAAGATCGGCGATCCTGCCGATCCCACCGTGGCGATGGGGCCGTTGATCCGCCAGTCCCAGCGGGAAAAGGTCGAAAGACTGATCGCCATCGGTCGTGACGAAGGCGCGCGGATCGTGCACGGGGGCGGCCGTCCGGCGGGGCTGGATAAAGGGTTCTTTACGGATATCACGATCTTCGACGATGTCGACAACAGCATGACGATCGCCCAGGAAGAGGTGTTCGGTCCGGTCGGTTGCGTCATTGGCTTCGATACAGACGAAGAGGCGATCGGCATTGCCAACGATAGCCGCTATGGCCTGAACGGCGGCATCGAAACCGCAGATGCCGCCAAGGGTTATGAAATGGCAATGCAAATCCGCGCGGGAAGCGTCATGCTCAATGGCGGAACCGGGCGCATGACCTATGCACCGATCGGCGGCTATAAACGATCCGGTATCGGACGCGAATATGGCCCTGACTGGCTGCACGAATATCAAAATCAGAAGTCGGTCTTTTATCCTGTGGGCAGATAGACAGTTCGGCTGAGTATCGGTCCGGCTGCTCCAATCCTGCCATTTGGCCGAGTTTGCAGGCCGCCATCGTGTTTTCGCGTCGTCGAAAGCGTTCGGTTCATCGATTGCAGCGGTAAAGGCCGCATCCCGGCCCGTCGCAAGTCTGGCGCTGACCTGCACCCGACGCATGTTTGTCATCGACGGATCGCACGAAAGGGTGTAAGCGGGGCCTGAGGGCCGCCTTGCGCGGTGCCCATTCGCCGGGATGATTGCCGCTCTTTTAGCGAGGTGGCGGGTGTCGGACGAGA
This sequence comes from Sphingobium sp., assembly GCF_003248505.1. Taxonomy (GTDB): domain Bacteria; phylum Pseudomonadota; class Alphaproteobacteria; order Sphingomonadales; family Sphingomonadaceae; genus Sphingobium. The sequence goes on along the minus strand of NZ_QFOA01000024.1, from coordinate 10 downwards.
TCGGGGATAG
>NZ_QFOA01000023.1 GCF_003248505.1 Sphingobium sp. | reverse complement strand
CCCCCGCCGCCCCCGCCGCCCCCGCCGCCGCCCCCGCCGCCCCCGCCGCCCCCGCCGCCGGTTGCAGAGTGCAACCCCGGACCGTACATCGTGTTCTTCGAATGGGACAAGTCGGACATTACGCCTGACGCCGCCACCATTCTGGACAACGCGGTTTCGGCCTACAGCAGCTGCGGCAGCGCACAGGTCATGCTGGCGGGTCACGCGGACCGCTCGGGTTCGGCCTCGTACAACGTCGGCCTGTCTCAGCGTCGCGCTGACTCGGTCAAGGCCTATCTCGCTTCGAAGGGTATCCCTGACGGCGTGATGACCACCCAGGCGTTCGGTGAATCGCGTCCTCGCGTCGAAACCGCCGATGGCGTTCGCGAAGTCCAGAACCGTCGCGTGGAAATCAGCTACGGCCCCGGCGCGGGCATGTAAGCCGGTTTCCATTCTTCGGAATGGAACAGAAGAGGGGCTGGTCATTCGACCGGCCCCTTTTTCTTTGCTCCCCGTTCATGAGATCGAGCGGTAGAGCGATGGTGGACGAAGCGATATTCGGTTTCGGTGGCTCCTTTCTGGAACGATTCGCAGTCGCAACAAAATCGGGCCGTTGGCGTTATCTTCTCCAACTCGCCTTATACAGGAGCTTGCCATGACCCGTCTGCTGATTGCCGCCGCCCTCCCACTCGGTCTCGCGCTGGGAGGATGCGCTACCACCGCGCAGACGAAGGCAGCGCCGATGGCGACCGCCAAGTTGGCGGCGGGCGATGGCAGTGCGCGAGGGATGGCGACCGTGACGCAGGCGGCCGACGGATTGCATATCGTGGTGAATGCGACGGGGCTGACTCCGGGCATTCACGCGGTGCATATCCACACGACTGGGAAGTGCACAGGACCCGACTTCACCAGCGCGGGCGGGCATTGGAACCCCACCGCGCGCAAGCATGGCAAGGACAATCCCGCCGGTATGCATATGGGCGACATGCCCAATATGACGGTAGCGGCGGATGGCACGGGTTCCATCGAATATGAGATTCCCGGCGAGACGATCCAGGGCGGCGCGACGCCGCTGCTCGACGCGGACGGCGCGGCGGTGGTGATCCATGCGAAGCCCGATGACAATGTCAGCGATCCGGCGGGCAATGCTGGCGGCCGCGTCGCCTGCGGAGTGCTCACCTCGGCCTGATCGTGAGTTGCCGTTCACGTTTTTCGCGCGAAGGCCCTGCGTCGGGGAGTTTTGTCAAATCGGTGGCTTTTATGGCGTTGGCAGGCGCGAAAACCTTGCGCCTGTTTTTACCTCGCTGCGGATCCCAGTGCTGCCTCATAGACTGGGCGACTAAGGCGCGAGGGATGAGCGGCGTGGCACTTTGGCGCTGCGCGCATCCTGTTCGCCACGGCTTTACTGCAAGGGCGGCCTGGCATCGTCTCGGGTGCAGCGATATTCGGCGACAGCTTCGTACTGGGCGCCTGCATGGCCGATGCGGCTTTCGAACAGGGTGAACCGGTCGACGGGGAAAGACGTGCTCGATAGACTGCCGTGGCGAAGGAGAAACGGTGCGACCATCCCGCCGCTTCGACCGAAGCGGGCGAGCGTGATGTGGGGTAGGTAAGCCCGGCCTTCGGGCGGCAGGCCGGTCGCCACGCAGGCGCGGTCGATCTTTCGGTGGAGATGGGCGAGCGGATCGCGCGGCTGAACTCCCGCCCAGAGCGTGTCGACGACGCCCCTGCGATCGAACTGGCCGACGCCATGCAACCGGATATCGAAGGGGGCGAAACGCACATTGGCGAGTGCGGCGGCTATATCCTCGGCGATGCGGCGATCCACTTCCCCGACAAAGCGCAGCGTCAGGTGCAATTGTTCGTCATCCTGCCAGCGCGCGCCTTCGACGCCTTCCATCAGGTCGAGCAATTGGCTCCGCAACGTGGCGGGCGGTCGGATCGCGACGAAGAGGCGGTGCATGATCGTCCCTATAGGTTCGGTGGACGATGGCCGCCACAGATTAGCATATTGTCATCATTCAGCAACACGGCGCACTCTTGAAGTCGGGGCCGGATAGAGCGATAATATAGCTACCGGTTTGATATGCCGGCAAAGGAGATGAATTTCATGGCCAACTGGTCCGATCCCCGTTCCGGCACGCAAACCCGCATTCCGGGTTTTGGCGGAACAACCGCCGCGCGCGGCGAGGCGTTCGACGCCGGGCTGCGCCGCTACATGCTGTCGGTCTACAATTATATGGCGAGCGGCGTGCTGCTGACCGGCATCGTCGCGCTGCTGTTTGCGTCGAGCGGCCTTGCCTATCAAGTGCTGGCCGGTCCCGGCATCCTCAAATATGTCATCATGTTCGCTCCGCTGGTATTCGTGATGGTGTTGAGCTTCGGCATCAACCGGCTGTCGACCGCAACGGCGCAGGCTTTGTTCTGGGCCTATTCCGCGGTGATGGGCCTGTCGCTCTCGTCGATCTTCCTCGTCTACACGGGCACGTCGATCGCACAGACCTTCTTTGCGACGGCTGCGGCGTTTGCGGGGCTCAGCCTCTTTGGCTACACCACCAAGAAGGATTTGTCAGGTTTCGGCACGTTCCTGATCATGGGCGTGGTGGGCTTGCTGGTTGCCAGCCTCATCAACCTCTTCCTGCGGTCGAGCGCGATGGATCTGGTCATCAGCGGCGTGGGCGTCCTGCTGTTCGCGGGTCTGACCGCCTATGACACGCAGAAGATCAAGAGCATCTACGCGCACGTCGCCGGCACGGACATGATGGGCAAGTCGGTGGTGATGGGGGCGCTGAACCTCTATCTCGACTTCATCAACATGTTCCTGTTCCTGCTGCGTCTGTTCGGCGACCGCCGCTGATCCCGACGCGGATATACAAAACAGGGCCCGGGGGAGCGATCCATCGGGCCCTTTGCTATGCGACCGGGGCGGCGCGGTTCAGGTTTCGGCCTGCATTTGCACGATGAGTGCGTTGTCCAGATCCTTCTGCCGTTTATAGGCGGGGCGATTCCGCAGGCGGGCGGCGTAGGCCTCGAACGAGGGGCGGGACGGGATCGTCTTGAAGGCCAACCCCCAATCGACCTGTGCGCCAACATAGACGTCGGCAGCGGTGAATCGGTCGCCGCAAATCCATGCGTCGCCCGATACCGCCTGTTCGAGTGCGGCGATGGAGTTGTCGAAACTGCCATAACCCGCCATCCTCTCACGCCCATCAGGCACAATGAAGCCGAGCGCGCGATTGGTGACGGCGGCTTCCACCGGCCCCGCGGCAAAAAAGAGCCAGCGATAATAAGCATGCCGCCGGTCGACCGGCGGGGCGAGTCCGGCGTCGGGGAACGCATCCGCCAGATAGGCGCAGATGGCGGCGGCTTCGGTGACGATCTCGCCGCGATGCATGATCGCAGGAACTTTGCCCATGGGATTGATCGCGCGATAGGCGTCCGCTTTCATCGCGCCTTCATAGTCGAGCACAACGACCTCATAGGGTTGGCCCACTTCCTCCAGCATCCAGCGGGCGATCTGCCCTCGTGACATGGGGTTGGTGTAGAGCGTGAGATCGGCGGGCATCGGCTTCTCCCTTTCATTTTCATGCGCGGCGTGGCGAACCGGGTCGGGCGCGTTTGCCGATGATCGCACCGTATACAGAAAATCGGCGCCACTATCCAACGTGCGATCGCGTCCGGCAGGCGCAAGCGTTTCCGACGCTCACGCCGCAATCGTGAAGAGGGGCGTTCGTAGGCGACTGCGCCTTTCGCCACGGCGTGTGGCGGCATGGCCCCTCGACTTCGCACGGGACGGCGCGATAGGAGGGCAATTGACAGGAGCCTGCCATGGATCGAGACGACCCCGACGCCCAGCCGCATCACGCGGTCCATTATGTAAATCGTATCGGCTGGCTACGCGCGTCGGTGCTGGGCGCCAATGACGGGATCGTGTCGACCGCAAGCCTGATGACCGGCATTGCTGCCTCCGGCGCCGGTGGCCAATCGGTGCTGGTCGCGGGCATCGCGGCGCTGGTGGCAGGCGCGATGTCGATGGCGGCGGGCGAATATGTGTCGGTCAGCGCACAGGCGGATACGGAGCGCGCGGACCTGGCGAAGGAGCGGGCGGCGTTGGTGACGCAGCCGCATGCGGAATGGGCGGAACTGCGCGACATCTATGTGGTGCGCGGCCTGACGCACGATCTGGCGGGTAAAGTGGCGCAGCAGTTGATGGCCGCCGACGCGCTGGGCGCCCATGCCCGCGATGAACTGGGCATTTCGGAGATTGCGACCGCGCGGCCGGTGCAGGCGGCGCTGGCGTCGGCGGCGAGCTTTGCGACAGGGGCCGCTCCGCCGGTCCTGGCGGCCGGGCTTGCCCCGGTAGGCGGCGGAGTGACGGCGATCGTGGCGGTATGCCTGCTGTGCCTCGCGCTGTTGGGGTTTGCCGGCGCCAGGCTGGGCGGGGCGCGGCCCTTTCCCTCTATCGCGCGCACCCTGTTCTGGGGAGCGCTTGCGATGGGCGTGACGGCAGGCACGGGACATCTGTTCGGGGCGGCCATTTGATGCCAAGGTCCGGGCACAAACGATTCTTGGAGACAGAGATGACCGATATCCAGAATATACCGCTCAAGACTATCAAGGGGGTGGATGCCAGCCTGGCCGACTATGCAGGTAAGGTGGTGCTGGTTGTGAACGTCGCATCGAAATGTGGACTGACCCCGCAATATGAGGGGCTGGAAAAGCTCTATGCCGCATATCGCGAGAAGGGGCTGGTCGTCGCCGGTTTCCCCGCCAACGATTTTGGTGCGCAGGAACCCGGGAGCAACGACGATATCGCGACATTCTGCACCACCAATTTCGGCGTCGATTTCCCGATGTTCGAAAAAATCGTGGTGACAGGGCCGGACAAGCATCCGCTTTATGCCGCGCTGACCAGCGCCGTGCCCGATGCGCAGGGCGAGGGCGGGGCGTTCCGCGAGAAGCTCATCGGCTACGGCATCACGCCCGGCGATGCGCCCGAAGTGCTGTGGAATTTCGAGAAGTTCCTGATCGGCAAGGATGGCGCGGTGAAAGCGCGCTTCGCCCCGACGACGGCACCTGACGACCCCGCTTTGGTGGCGGCCATCGAAGCGGAACTCAAGGCATGATGCGAGCGCTGGCGATCGGTGCGCTGCTCCTCGGCCCGGTGCCGGTGGCGCAGGCGGCGCTTTCGCCAGCGGAGCGGACCATGGCGGCGCGGGTCGAGGCGGGATACGAACCCTCGATCGCGCTGCTCGAAAAGCTGGTGAACCAGAATAGCGGCTCCATGAACCTCGCGGGCGTGAAAGCGGTGGCTGACATGTTGCGTCCGCAGTTCGAGGCGCTGGGCTTTACGGTGACGTGGAAGCCGATGGACGCGGCGAAGCGGTCCGGACATCTAATCGCGGTGCACAAGGGAAAGCCCGGCACGACGAAGGTGCTGCTAATCGGCCATCTCGACACGGTGTTCGAGCGGGATTCGCCGTTCCAGACATTTGCGCGCGAACGCGATGCGACTGGCGGAGACTGGGCGCGCGGACCCGGCGTCGCGGACGACAAGGGTGGGGTGGTGACCATGCTGCTGGCGCTTCAGGCGATGCAGGCGGCGGGAACGCTGAAAAATGCCAATGTCGAAATCGTCCTGACGGGCGATGAGGAAGATTCGGGCGAGCCCATCGCGGTGGCGCGCGCCGACCTGATCGAGGCCGGAAAGCGCGCCGATGTGGCGCTCGATTTCGAGGGGCTTTCGCAGGAGGGCGGCAAGGACATGGGGTCGATCGCGCGGCGGTCCTCCAACAGCTGGACGCTGACGACCACCGGCAAGTCCGGACACAGCTCGGGCATCTTTTCGGCCAGTGCGGGGGACGGCGCGATCTACGAACTGGCGCGGATCGTGACCAGCTTTCGCAGGGAATTGCCCGAACCCAACCTGACCTTCAACGTTGGGCTGATCGGCGGCGGGCAGAGCGCGGACGTGGACAAGGACGGCGTGCGCATCGCCGTGACGGGCAAAACCAATATCATTCCGCCGGTGGCGGTCGCGAAGGGCGATTTCCGCACGTTGAGCGAGGAACAGACTCAGCGAGTGCGGGCTAAAATGCAAGCGATCGTCGAAACCGGGCACCTGCCCGGCACGTCCGCCACCATCGCGTTCGACATGGGCTATCCGTCGATGGCACCGACGGACGGAAACCGCGCGCTGCTGACGAAGCTCAACGGCGTCAACCGGGATCTGGGCCTGGCCGACATGCCCGCGCTCGATCCGCTCAAGCGCGGGGCGGGGGACATCAGTTTCGTCGCGCGCGATACCGATGGCTTGGTGGGATTGGGCCTGGCGTCGACCGGCGACCACAGCCCGGCGGAAAAGGCAGACCTCACGACGATGAAACGGCAGGCGAAGCGCGCGGCGGTCCTGATGAGCCGGCTGGCGGCGGAGAAGGGGCGAAAGTGATCGACGCGCCCGTGCAGGCCTGACGCGGTGCTGCCGCCTACGCCTTCTCTCGCCACGACGATCGGTCCGGTGCTCGAAACGCTGAGCATCGTCGGGACATTCGTGTTCGCAGCGTCGGGCGCGCTGGCGGCGGCGCGGCTGGGGCAGACGCTGGTGACCTTTGCCTTTTTCGCGCTGGTGACGGGCGTGGGAGGCGGAACGGTTCGCGACCTCCTGATCGGCGCGCCGGTGTTCTGGGTTGTGGACGCGGTGCCCGCCATTGCCTGCGTTTCCGCTGCGCTGATCGTCTGGTACACGCCGCGCCGGTGGTGGAGCGAGCGAGCGCTGGACTGGCTGGACGCGATCGGACTGGCGGCTTTTGCCGTGTTCGGCGCGGCCAAGGCGATGAGCTTCGGTGTTCCGCCCTTCGTCGCCGGTATCATGGGCGTCGTCACCGGATGCGTCGGCGGCATCATGCGCGATCTGCTGGCGGGCGAGCCATCGATCCTGCTACGGCCCGAGCTATACGTGACGGCAGCGGTATTTGCCTCGGGCTCGTTCGTTGCGCTGCGCTGGCTGGGACTGGAGGTGCCGGTGGCGGGTGTTCTGGCGGCGCTCTTCGGCTTCGGGCTGCGCGCCGTGGCAATCCGGCGGGGCTTGGCACTGCCCCCCTATCGCGACCGGGAAATGCCGCGATAGGGGAGACGCGGGCTCAGCGAACGGGCGTCCAGGTCTGCGTCTTGCAGAAGAAGGCGATGCACCCCTGCACCTTGAGCGTGCCGTTGGCGTTTCGGCTGACCTTCGAACTGTAGCTCTTGCCGCTTTCCGGGTCATAGATCGTGCCCTTCCACAGGTCGCCCGCTTCCTCGAAGCCCGAAAGCAGGGCAAGCCCGACAAGCGGTTTGGAACGCAGCGCGGCTTCGGGGTTCTTGATATCGGTCTGCGGACGACCGGGGGTGGGCTTCACCACCTTCTCGATCCGGCCGCATAATTGTTTTCCACAGGGGGCGATCTGCACGATGGCCTTGCCGTCCACGGTGGCCCAACGCCCGGTGATGGGCTGGGCGGCCTGAGCGGGGAGGGCGGCAGCGGCGGCAAAAGTGGCAGCGGCGATGGCGAGGCTTTTCATGCGATCCTTCTCTTCTGACTGTTATGCGCAAAAGATAGGCATGAAAAAACCCGCCTGCCAGCGTCAAATGCAGGCGCCGCGGGATGTGGAGGGGCGGACGCTACGGCAGCGCCCGCCTCCTCTTTCCACTTTTTAGAAGGCGGTTGAGATCGAGCAGGCCGCCGGTCCCAGGATGACGACGAACAGCACCGGCAGAATGAAGAGAATCAGCGGGACCGTCATGATCGCAGGCAGGCGCGCGGCCTTTTCTTCCGCCCGCATCATACGTTCGTGGCGGAATTCGGCGGACAGCACACGCAGCGCCGAGGCGAGCGGAGTTCCGTATTTTTCCGTCTGGATCATGGTGGTGACCACGCCGCGGATCGCGTCCAGCTTGACGCGAGAAGCGAGGTTTTCGAACGCCATCCGTCGCTCGGTGAGAAAGCTCAGTTCAATGGCAGTCAGCTGGAACTCGTCGCCCAGTTCGGGGTAGGCCTTGCCCAGTTCACGCGACACGCGGGCAAAGGCTGAGTCTACGGTGAGGCCCGCTTCGGCGCAGATGACGAGCAGGTCGAGCGCGTCGGGCAGCCCCTTGCGAATGGCGGCCGAGCGTTTCTGAACCTTGTTGTCGATGAAGATGTCAGGCGCCTTGTAGGCGAGCAGCAGCGTGATCGCGAAGGCGAAGAAGCGCTTCATCGGCCCCCACTCGGGCTGGATGCCGACGGCATAGAGCAGCAGCGCCGCTGCGCCGCCGATGACGATGGGCATGATCATGCGCCCGAAGATGACGGCGACGGCCAGGTCCTTAGACCGGATGCCCGCTTGCGCCAGGCGAATCTGCGCGTCCTTGAGCTGATCGTCCTGCAATACTTTGAGGCTGGAGAGGAAGGACCGCATATGGTCCGTCGTCTGGTTTTTCTGAACCAGTTTCGCGCGGCGTTTGGCGGTGGATGCGGTGATGCCCGCCTTGAGCTGTTCGCGCCGTTCGTTGAGAGCTTTCACGCGCTTGGTCATGGGGTCGCGTACCGTCATGACCGTGTAGAGTGCGAACAGCACCGCCAGAGTCGCGAGAGCCGCCAGCAACGTTCCGAAATCCGTGGCTGTCATTCCGAAGAGAGTGCCGTGCGCTGGGGCGTCCATGATCTTATTTCCCTCTCGCCGTCAGATTTCGAAGTTGACCATCTGGGCCATGATAAACGCGCCGATAGCCATCCAGCACAAGCCGCCGATGCCGATGACCTGCATGAGGCTAAGGCCAAATATTCCCGCCGGATCAGGCGTGAAGAAGGGCGACATATAGTTGTAGTTGATGTAGCAGATCATGCCGAACACAAGGAACGGCAGCACGCCGATGATGTAGGCGGACGCCTTCGATTCCGACGACATGGCGCGAATCTTGAGCTTCATCTGCGCGCGCTGGCGCAGCACGTTGGCAAGGTTCGAAAGCGTTTCGGCGAGATTACCGCCGGTTTCGCGCTGGATCGACAGCGTGATCACGAAGAACTGGAATTCCGGCGTGCCAAGGCGATCGGCCGTTTCCTGAAGCGCCTGCTCCATCGTCTTGCCGATCTTGATGCGTTCGGTGATGAGCTTGAACTCGTCGCCCACGGGACCTGGTATCTCGCTAGATACGATGCCCAGCGTCTCGGCAATGGGGAGGCCCGAGCGCAAACCGCGCGTCAGGAGGTCGAGCGCATCTGGGAATTTGACGGTGAAGGCGTGGACGCGCTTCTTGATGAGCCTGCCGACCCACCAGTGCGGCAGGCCAAGCCCCGCCGCCGCGCCGAACATCAGCGCGAACAGGAAGGGAAAGCCACGCAGTTCGAGCAATGCGACGACGAACAGGAACAAGCCCGCGCTCGCCGTCATATATTGGCTCAAAGTCCACTTCTTGCCCGTCATCCGTAGCCGTTTGGCGAGATTGTCGGGGTTGGGGATCAGCGATACCAGCATCTTCGCCTCGACGGCGGTGGTCCGGTTCGAAATCGCCCTGCGCATCCGCGCTTCGAGCAGGGCGTCGGTGGATTCACCGTGACGCCCGCGAATATTGGCGACACGCCGCTTGCGTGCCTTGTCCGGCGAAGGCCCGGCAAAGGCGACCACGGCGAGACCCGTCAGGGTCGCCACCAGCAGCATGATCAGAACGAAATTGCTGTCCATCGCTTTGCCTTATGCACGTCGGGGAAAGGACGAGCGCCGCCACGGGGCGACGCGCGCCGTCAGTCCGCCTGCGCCGCCTTTTCCTTGCGGCGCGAGGGGATCATCGCCTTGAAATCGATCTTGCCGAGCAGGGACTGCCCTTTCTTGCCGCTCTTGCCCGACGTCTCGTCATCCGGCTGCGCCGCGCCCAGCGCCTGTTCCATCATCGCGTTGAAGGCCGCGCCGACCTTGGCGCCCTTCGCCGCTTCGGCCATCGTCTTGCCGAGCTTGGCCGCTTGGGACGCGACGCGCAGATCGAAGGGGACGAGCACGTCCACCTTGCGTTCGATCGACTGTTCGAAATCCTTGCGGCTGATTTCCGGCGATCCGGTGTGCACCCGGTTTGCGACCACCAGCACGCGCGTCTGCGGCGCGTTGGTTTTAAGCCATGATAGGATACGGATCGTGTCGCGCGCGGCAGCCAGCGTCAGGTCGGACACAACCAGCGTGACGTTCACATCCGTCATCAAATGCGGATGCTGGATCAGCATGTTGCGGGGCAGGTCGATGATGCTGCATTCGAAGGCGGCGCGGAATTCCTCCAGCAACTGGTAGAACGCGCCGCCATCGGTCATCATCGGTTGGCTGATCGGCGCTTCGGCAGAGAGGATCGCCAGCGTGTCGCTGGCCCGTACCATCGCGCGTTCGATAAAAAGGCCGTCGATGCGGCTGGGATTCTCGATCGCATCGGTGAGCCCGCGCCCCGGCTCCAGGTCCATGGCGAGTGCGTTGGTGCCGAAATGCACATCGAGATCGAGCAGCGCGGTCGGGCGCTTCTTCTTTTCCGATAGCAGCCAGGCGAGCGAGGTCGCGACGCTGGAAGCGCCCACGCCGCCGCGCGTGCCGATGACGGCGACGGTGCAGTGGGGATGCTCCGGCGCAGTATCGCGAGGCGCCATGAAGACTGCCTGCGCCTGAACCAGCGCTTCGCGCAACTGGTCCGCACCGAAGGGCTTGAGCAGATAGTCCTGAATGCCGCTCGCGATGAGATCGCGATAGAGGCGCACGTCATTGACCTGGCCCGAAGCGATCACCACCGTGCCGGGTTCGCAAACCTCGGCAAGGCTGTTGATGTCGTTGAGCGGGTCCCCGCTTTCGGACATGTCGATGAAGAGAATCTGCGGGGACGCGGTGATCGACAGGCTCTGGACCGCATTGCGCATCCCGCCCTTGTTCACCTTTTCCGGTGCCCAGCCCAATTCTGCCACGACCGCACGAAGGAGGTCGAAGCTGTGGTCGTCGCAGACATAGGCGTGGAAGGGGTCGCGCTGTCCAATACCCGGTTTCCAGGGTGCGTTCATCTTACTGGCCTCCCAACTGCTTAAGATCGCCCGCGCCCGTAGGCTTCTTGTCGCGATAGGTGGAAATGGCCCGGTTCGACGTGGCAGTGCGCAGGTCGCTTTCGCTGCCCTGGCCGCGTACGAGGTCTTCGGGATCGGCCACCATGGCGGCCCAGTTGCTGTTGACGCCGCAGCCGAAGTTGGACGTTCCGCTCAACGTATCGTTGGTTTCGGCTTGTTCGCTCCAGTCCGGGCAGCCCGGCACGCGCGCGGTGGCGCGGCGCACGATGAGGCGGACGCTCCCGGCAGGAGCCTGCCCGGCAGCCGCAGAGCTGTCTTCGCCGATCAGCAGGCCGTGGCGGGCCGTCACGTCTGCGATGCCCTCGCGCGCGGCGGGATCGACGTAGGAAGTGTCGCCCGCGATCGCGATCTGGTCGCCATATCCAAGGTCGATGGAGCGGAACCAGTCTTCCAGCCGAATGGCTTCGGCAGGCGACAGCCCACCCATGCCCGCCTGCACGTCGAAGGTATAAAGGCTGTGGCTCACGACCGGCTGGTGAACTGAATCGACGCTGCGGTTGGTGCGACCGCGCGCTTCGGCGTGCGCGGGTACGAGGATGATCGCCAGCGCGGTGAGCGCCGGGGCAGCGAGACGGATGGGAAAGCGTGTGGTCATGGGAGTGATCCTTCCGTCAGAAGCTGAAGCCGGGGGCGGGGGCCGCCGACTTGCCGTCGCCGCGCGGGGCGGGAGCGGGAGCGGTCGCGGGCGGAGGCGATCCGGGCGTGCGACGCGGCTGTTGTGGGCGAGCGCCGCTAACGCCGTCATTGCCGACCTGGCCCACAAGGCCCTGCGCGATGGTAGCGTTTCGGAAGCCATCGGTGGGTAGGCGCACGTCCGACGCATTAATCGGGCGCACCAGATAAGGCGTTACTACAATGACTAGCTCGGACTCGTTGCGCTGGAACTTGCGCGACTTGAAAAGGCTGCCCAACACCGGCACGTCGCCTAAAAAGGGCGTCTTGTTGACCGTGTTGGATGTTTCGTTGTTCAACAATCCCGCGATCATGAAAGCTTGGCCGGAGCCGAGTTCCACGGTCGTTTCTGCGGTGCGGCTCTTAAGTGCCGGAACACTGGCGTTCAGCGTAAAGTCAAGGCTGGACACCGTGGGACGGACGCGAAGCGAGATGCGACCATCCGACAACACGGTGGGGGTGAACGCCAGCTGTACCCCATATTGCTTGAATTCTATGCTGTTGCCCTGCGTACCGTTGCTGACAGTATAGGGGTATTCACCACCTGCGAGGAAGCTGGCGGTCTCGCCCGAGAGCGAAGTCAGGTTCGGCTGCGCCAGCGTCGTAGCAAGGCCGCTGCTTTCGGCCAAGTCGAGCGCTGCGGCAACATCCATGCCCAGTAGTTTGGCAACGAAGCCCAACGAGGTAGTGCCATCGGTCGGGCTGTTGAACACCCACGACCTTGAGATATTATCGGTCGGTGCCCCGCCGCCCGTATTTGTCTGGAACGCCCGGTCGGCGCGGTTGACATAGCCGCTGAAACTGCCCGTTCCGGTGCCCAGGCCAGTGATGTTCATGCCGATCTTGTGGCCCACATCCTTGCTGACTTCGGCGATCTTGACCTGCAACATCACCTGAAGCGGGGTTGCCATCCGCAGGCGGCTGACCACGGTCACGTCCTTGCCGACGAAGGCCTGCGTCAGCCGTTCGGCTTCGGCCGCGTCTTCGGGCGCCTTGATCGTGCCGGTGAGCAGCACCATGCCGTTCATCTTGTTCACTGCGATGCTTGCGTCCGGCATGGCCAAGCGCAGCATGTCGTCGATGCTGGTCAGGTTGTTCCCGACGCGGACGGTGCCCGAAAACAGAACCTTGCCGTTCTTGGCAGTCACGAAGATGGTGCTTTCGCCAGGCTTCTTGGCGATGATGTAGAGTTGGTTTTGCGAACGGACATAGGCGTCGGCGACATCGGGGTTGCCGATCACTACGTCCGACATCGGCGCGGAGAGGTTGACGACCCGGCTGCCGCCCGCGGACATCAGGATCGCATTGTCCTGCTGCGCCGAGGGCGCGGCGTTGAGGGCCGATGTCGGAACGGCGACCGCCGCGACCGCAAGGCCCAGCGCGATTGCCGGAGCGGCAAGGCGCGTGGAGCGATGATGCAAGCTCTTCATCTTACTTACCCCCGACCGGAACCAGGGTCACGTCGGTGGCACGCGCCACCTTGACCACGGGTCCGCTGATGGCGCTGGCCGGTGCGACGGCACCCGGCTGGCCGTTGAGCGATTGCGGCACGGTGTCCGCCTTGGCGGGGACGGTGCTGCGCTGGTAGCGCGATACGTCCGCGCCCGTCGAATAGGTGGTGCCGCGATCGACGGGGCGAGCGGCGATCTTGGCCAACACCGCCTTTTCCGCCTTGGGATTGCCGACAGTGGCAAGGTCGACATCGGTGCCGGCGATTGCCGCGTCGAGATCGGATGAGGTGTCGGCGATCGAGCGGAGCGACATGGACAGCGAACCGATGGTCTGCGCCACGGCGATCTTTTCGGCGATCTTGGGCGTCACTTCGATAGTGACGTTGGAGAAAGTTTTGACCTCGGGCTTGCCGTCCTCGCCCATCGCATCCATGCGCTGGTCGGTGGCCAGGACGCGCAGGTTGCGAAGGATGGTCTCCGATACCTTGAGCGGATCGCCGTCGCCGCCGCCCGAAACGCTCTGCGTCAGGACGAGGTCGATGCGGTCGCCGGGAAACACGAAGCCCGCGACCGAAGACTGGGCGGTGACCGGCACAGTCACGGCGCGCATTCCCGCGCCGAGGGCGGCGGCGAGGAAGCCGCGCTCGCCCGGTTTTACCAGAGCGCCCTGCGTCAGCGGCTGTCCGGCGGTGATCGCGGTGCGGACCACGCTGCCGGCGAGTTTGGCGGGATCGGCCTGACCCTGGATATAATAGGCCTGTTCGACCAGATCCTGCGGCCAGGGCTGAAAGCGGAAGCTTTCCGCGTCGAGGATCGTGCCCACGGGCAGAGCCTTGGTAGCGACGAGGACGTGAGGCTGATTGGCCTCGACCGGCATGGCGGCCGCGTTGACTTGCGGCGTGCTCGCTGAATTCAGCATGTTGCGTGCAAGCAGAGCTGTAGTGACCGCTATGATCAGCGCGCCAGCAAGCAGCACGATCTTCTTAGCATCCATGACGAAATTCGCCTCCCTCAAGTGGGTACATGTGCCCCATGACCCTACTCATTACGCAAAATGGTTAAGATATCGTTCGCCAATCACCCAGAGACCGGCCAGCGAGATGGCGACGCCATAGGGGATTTCGGGTTGTCCTTCCCGATGGCGCAGCTTGTGGTCGATGACGGTCGCGATAGTGACCCCGCCGCCCGCGATCGCCATCAGCACGATCAGCGACAGGAGGACAGGCCACGGAAACCAGAGCGCAAGCGCGCCCAGTAGCTTCACATCGCCGCCGCCCATCAAGCCGAAGGCAAAGAGCGCCGCGAACGCCGCAAAAACGATGACGCCCAGCAGCAGTTGCAGCGCCGCCCCCGGCCAGAGCGGCAGCCCACTTGCGATCCACCAAAGCGGCGCAAGCGTGGCGATGGCCAGATTCAGCCGGTTCGATATGATACGCGATCGCAGATCGGTGACGGCTGCCCAGATCAGCAGCGCGCCAAGAGCGCTCATCAGCGCGACCCTGAAAAATTCCCCGGACATGGGGGCTATGCCCTAGACCAGATGGCTTACCAAACGGTAACCACGGCGCAGATGGATTCGCCCTATTTCCCCACCGCCGCCTTCGACCGTCGCGCCTGGCCCGCAGGCGGCGTGCTGGATTACTGGCATGCGCCGGACGGCTGGCCGATCCGGCGTTACCGACTGGGCAGCGGCGTCCGGGGGAGGATGCTGGTGCTCAACGGCCGGGGCGACATGATTGAGAAATATCTCGAAGTCATCCACCACTGGGCGCAGCAAGGGTGGGCGGTCACCAGCTTCGACTGGCGTGGGCAGGGGGGATCGGGACGGCTGACCGGCGATCCGCTGTGCGGGCATATCGACGATTTCGGTGTCTGGATTGCAGACCTCAAAGCTCTGGCTGCGGAATGGCGGAGCGAGGGGGGCGGGGCTGCGGTCATGCTGGGGCACAGCATGGGCGGACATATGCTGCTGCGCGCCATGGCAGAGGGCTTGCCACCGCCCGACGCTGCAGTTGCGGTCGCACCGATGCTGGGTGTGCATACCGCGCCGCTGCCGCGACGGCTGGCGATCGGCATAGCGCGTACAATGCTGTTGCTCGGGAAGGCAAAGCGGCGGGCGTGGACGCAGAAGGAGGATAGCGTCCGGCTGCGCCGCATCCGTCAGCAGCGGTTGACGCACGACCCTGATCGATATTCCGACGAACTTTGGTGGCGCGATCATAGCCGCGAGATCGCGCTGGGCCCGCCCAGTTGGGCGTGGGTGGAGCAGGCTTTGCGCTCTACGCGCGATCTGGCGGAGGGGCAGGCGATCACCCGGATCGCGACGCCGCTGCTGATACTGGCGGCGGAGGTGGACCGGCTGGTATCGACCCCCGCCGTTCGCCGTGCCGCCGGTCGCATTCCGGGCGCCCGGCTGCACGTTTATGGGCGTGAGGCGGCGCACGAAATCCTGCGCGAAAGCGATCCGGTTCGCCTGGACGCCCTGGCGCGGATCGACGCCTTCCTGAATGAGGCCGCGCCTTGACGCGAGCCGATATCGTGATCGTAGGCGCCGGCATGGCGGGGGCCAGCCTGGGCGCGGCATTGGCAGGTGACGCCCGCGTCATCCTCCTCGAAATGGAGGAGATTGCGGGCTATCACGCCACCGGGCGATCGGTGGCGTTCTGGGAGGAAACCTATGGCGGCCCTGCCGTCCAGCCGCTCACAACCGCGTCGGGACCTCTGCTGGCTGCGCCCGATCCCGATTTTCATGAAAGCAGTTTCCTCTCGCCCCGCCGGACCCTGCATATAGGCCGTGCGGGGGACGCGTCGGCGCGCGACGCCTTGCTGGCGCGATTTGCGGGACGGGTCGAATTGACGCCGCTCGATCCTCATCCGCTGGTGCCGGGGTTGCGGGCCGAATGGACGCTGGGCGTACTGGAGCCAAGTTGCCGCGACATCGACGTGGCGGCACTGCATCACGCCTATCTGCGACGCTTTCGCCAGCAGGGCGGGGACGTTCGCCTGCGCACGCAGGTGACGGGGGCGCGGCAGGATGGCGACGGCTGGTTGATCGAGACTGCTGAAGGCGTGATCCGTTGCGGCCTGCTGGTCAATGCTGCCGGGGCCTGGGCAGATCGGGTCGCAACGCTCTGCGGCGTGGCGCCCATCGGTATTTCCCCGCTGCGGCGGACGGTCGTGCAACTGCATGTCGCCGATATGCCCGAACGCGACCTGCCGTTGGTCATGGACCTCCATTCGCGCTTTTATTTCAAGCCGGAGGGGCGGCAGCGCGTGTGGCTGACGCCGCATGACGAGGAGCCGTCCCCCCCATGCGACGCCGCGCCGGAGGATCTGGCGGTGGCGCAGGCAGTCGCGCGGTTCGAGGAGGCAGTGGATTGGGGAACTGCCACCGTCGAACATAAATGGGCGGGGCTGCGCAGCTTTGCGCCCGACCGTGCGCCGGTTTATGGCCACGACCCGGACGTACCCGGATTCTTCTGGTTCGCGGGGCAGGGGGGCTTCGGTATCCAGACGGCGCCCGCCGCTGCGCTGATCGGCGCTGCGCTGATCGGCGGCAAGGCGATGCCGCCCGCCGTCGCGGGGATCGATCCGGCGCGCTACGCCCCGGCCCGCTTCCGCACCATCTAGCCTTCGCGCAAGGCCCGGCGGCTCGCAATTCCCATCATCGCAAACCCGGCGAGCGACGCCGCGATATTCGCCATTGCCGCACCCTGCGTTCCATATAGCGGCAGCAGCGCGGCTTGCAGTCCCAGCAGCAGCAGCGTCGCAACGATCGAAATGCGCAGCGATAACCCGGCGCGATCCGTCGCCATCAGCAGCGGGCGATAGCTCACCCCCACAAGCTCTATGCAGGCGGCGACTCCCAGCATCAGGAGCAGCGGGTAGGCAGGCATGAACTCTCGCCCGGCAATCAGGCCGAGCAGCGGATGGCCGATGATGAGGATCAGCCCGACGATCACCGCGCCCGCCGCCAGCGCCAGGCGATTGGTGCGTCGGAAAAGGTCGTTCAGCGCTTCCCTGCCGTGGGTCGTCGTGCGCGACAGCTCGACGAAGATGCTGCGCGATAGGAGGCTTGAAATCTTGGTCAGCGAATTGGCGAGCTGGTTGGCGAGGCGGTAGAGGCCTGCGCCCGCCGGTCCCACAAAGCCGCCGACGATCAGCACCGCGACCTGCTGACCGATGGAAGTGAGGCTGGTTTGAAGATTGGTGGCGGTGAGGAACCCGACGATGCCGGGATTTTCCCGGAGGGCGTCGAGCGTCCGGCCCGCGCGCCATCGCCCGACCCGTTTTCCCCCGACCCGAAGCGCCAGATACCAGTAGCTGGCCGCGCAAAGCAGCTCCGCCGCCCCCCAGCCGATCAGGAAGCCGGTCACGTCAGGCATGAAGATCCATGCGACCAGCGCGCCAACCATCCGCCCGACCGGGATCATGGTTTCGGCGAACGCGGCGGAATCGAACCGGTCGAAAAGGCGCAGGACGCCGGTGGGGCTGGATCGGATGGTAATCATCATCACCATGCAGAATAGCCAGACCGGCCAGCCCATGTGCGCGCCCAACCCCAGTGCATCGCCAAATAGCAGAATGATCGCCGCAGCGATCACGCCGCCCGCAAGCGCAGAGGCAAGGTCGATGAGGATGCAAAACCGCAGCAGACGGTTCAGCGCGTCGCCCCGGTCTTCGGCCAGGTGCGGCTGGCCGTAGCGCACGACGATCTGCCAGCTGTCGAAACTCACCAGCGTCTTTATGACGTTGGCGGCGCTCAGCACCAGCGCGAAGCGGCCGAAGTCAACGACCCCCAGCGTGCGCGTAACGATGGCAAGATAGGCCAGGCTCAGCACCGCGCCCACGCCCTTGCCGCCCAGCAGCCAGCCGGTATTTGCCAGGATGCGTGCGAACCCGTCCCCCGCCGCGCCCGGCTTGCGTTTGAACATCACCTGACGAACGGTCCTTGATCTGGGCTGTCGAGCGCGCTTTAGGCGTGCGAGCGGGTGAGTGCAAACATCGCCTTTTTTTCGGCTCAATCGCGCGGTAAAGCCGCGCCCCATGAGCATCACCAAAGCCATCATTCTGTCCGCAGGGCAAGGGTCGCGCCTGTTGCCGCTGACGCGCGACGTGCCCAAATGCATGATCGACTTCAACGGCCGCAGCCTCATCAGCTGGCAGGTGGCGGCGCTGGTCGCGAACGGCGTCACCGACATCGTGGTCGTGACGGGCTTCCGCACCGAGCGGGTCGAGGATCATGCTTTGCAACTGTACCGCGATACGGGCGCGCGGATTCGCACCGTCTTCAATCCCTTTTTCCAGGTCGCCGACAATCTGGGCACTTGCTGGATCGTGCGGGAGGAGATGGACCGCGATTTTCTCATCCTCAATGGCGACACGATCGTGTCGGACGAGATCGTCGGCAGACTGATCGCCGGTGCGCAGGACGCGATCACCGTCACGGTCGATGTGAAGCCCGACGGGGCCTATGACGACGACGACATGAAGGTCAGCCGCGATCCCGATGGGCGGTTGCGCGCCATCGGCAAGCGGCTTCTGCCCCCCGACACCAACGCCGAATCTATCGGAATGCTGGCGTTCACCGGCGAAGGTCCGGCGATTTTCCGCAATCAGATCGACCAGATGATGCGCACGCCCGAGGGCGTGGAGCGATGGTATTTGCGCGCGATCGACATCATCGCGAAGGGGAACCGCGTCGGCACGGTGTCTATCGAAGGTCTTGCCTGGCAGGAGGTCGATTTCCCGCAGGATGTCGATGCCGCTGCGGCGTTGACGGCGCGATGGGTCGCCGAAGGGCGCTACGCGAAGTAGCCCTTCAGCCAGTCGCGCAAGCTGTCCATGTCGCTGTCCAGTTTGACCGCCGAAGAGAGGTCGGGCTGGCCCGGCCATCCCGCGTCCGCAATGGTAAGATCCGCTGCGGTACGATCCCCTTCGTAACGGGGGATGACGTGGAAATGGACATGCGGGTCCACCATCATCAGCATCAGATAGTTGATCTTGTCATAGCTTATGGCCTTGCCCAGAGCGTTTTCGATCGTGCTCGTTACGATCTTGAGTTCGGCATGAGCCGCCGCCGGGAGATCGCCGAACGCTGTCGCGCTGCCCCTGGCCACCAGCACCAGCGATCCCAGGGTCGGCTGGGCCGGGCGCAGCAGGACCAGCCAATGGTCGAATTCGGCAACCAGGGTCTGCGGATATCCGAACTTTTCGATAGTCGCGTTCATGCGCCCGCGCCCTCCGCTTCATCCATCCAACTGACGATCGGGCGGCCCGACCGTTTGACGGCATAGGCCTGCGCCAGTCGGATCGCATGAACGACCAGCGACAGGATGGTCCACCAGGCAAGCGCGATGAGGCCAATGTCCGGGCGACCGAACAGCAGCGCGACGAACAGAATCACCATGTTCGGATTGCGCCGCGCGGTGACGAGGCGGAAATGGCTGTCGAAGGGCCGCCACACATGGATGTCCATGCCGAAATCCTTGAGGAACGCCCCTTCGATCAGCCTTTGCAGCACATAGCCCACGATCACCGCGCCCATGACGAAAATGAAGGTGCTTTCCGGCAGCGCCAGCCCCCAGGCAGCCAGGCCTGTGCCCCAGAAATACCACCAGAAGGGCGGGTGGACGAGATCGACGCCATGGTCGATCACATTGCCCCATTTGGACGAGGTGATGGTGCAGCGGGCGAGTTTGCCGTCCACCGTATCGAGCACCATGAAAATGAAGCCCGACAGGAACCCGGCCCAATACATTCCCTGCGCAAACAGATAGGTCGCGAGGATGCAGAGAGTCACGCCGATGGCCGATACCATGTTCGGTGTCATGCGAAGTTGAGCGGCGATGCGGGTCAGCACCAGCGCGAATTCGGGCCACAGATATTTGGTGAGAAGGTCGGTGACGCCTTTGTACGCGCCGAAATAGCTGCGCCGTTCGATGGCGCGGCGGGTGTCGGGCGTCAGTTCCCGCACCATCGGCTGCTCCAGCTTGCGCAACTGGCGGTTGTAGAGTTTACGCCCGTCCGACAGGTCGATGATGTGCGGCGCGGCGAGAGGGGCGCGGCCCTGTTCGACCTGACCGACAACAGGTTCCTTCCCCCATGTGAAAAGCGTTCCGGGCGTTTCCAGCGCCAGCCGCAACAGCAACGGGTCGAAGGCGTAGGCAAGGTTGAACAGCAATTCGTGTCCGGCAGCCATGACGCTGCCGTTGGCGGCAGCGCTTTCCGCCATCCGCAGATTGCGTTCGGCATTGGGCATGCCCCAGATCGGCGTCGCGTTCCGTCCGATCAAACGAACGGGGCCGAGGCTGGTGGCGAGGGTTTCGGTCATGAATGGGCTTTCGCAAAAGTCTCGATGATGTCGGCCTGCCGTCTCGAAGCGGGAATGGCCGTAACGGCGATCGAATCCCGCATAGCGACCTGTTGCGCGGCCTCATAGACAGGTTGCGCCTGGGATGCACAGGCCAGCGCGGCGGGAAGGTCCTTCAAATCCTCCACGACCCGGCCCAGTCGCCAGTGGGCGAAGGCGTCCGATGTGGCGTCGTGCCGGTCCAGATTGAGGAAGACGCAGGGGCGCGGGTTCAGGAGAAACTCGTAGACCTGGCTCGATACGTCGCCCAGATACAAATCCGCGCTCATCGTATAGCTCATGTCGATCGAATGGCGGCTGCCCATGTCGACCCGGATATGCGGAGCGCTAGGCCGAATCGATGGAATCCGCGCGCCAAGCTTTGTGTGCGGCGCGATGATGACGTTCCACTCCGTCAGCGCTTCCAGCGCCGCCAGCACCCCGGGTCCATGCCTGACCCAGGAGGATAGCTCTGCATCAAAATGGGGATTGTAGAGCAGCGTGGGCCGGTCGTCGGCGAAGAATCGCTGCGGCGGGGCCTTCAACTCGAATTTGGCATAGCCGCCCACGGCGACCGCGCCGGGAACGCACAGACCGCGATCCATCAGTCGTCGCCGATCCTTTTCCCCCGCGACCAGGGTCAGGTCGAAGTCCGCGTGACGCTTGCGATAGCCGCCCTCCCGGTCGCCGGCGCCATGTTTGATGAGGATAAGATAGGCGGCGAAACCGGGAATGCGGCGGAGCCAGGCCGTGCTGATCTCTGTCGTTACGATATAGCGGAAGCGCGCGATCTTTCGATAATTGAGCAGCAATGTCGCAAACCTGGATGGCTGGCGAAACAGCGAATCGTGCGGGGAAAAGGGCGGTCGCCGCAAGCGGACCGGTACCAGCGTGCTGCCGGGATCGTAGCTTGCGACCAGATCGAGGATGGCGTCGGAGGGGGAAAGGATGCTGACTCTATGGCCCGGTCGTTGCGCCAGTTCCAGCGCCGCGGGCAGCCAGTGATAGAGCTGCTGCGCTTCGGCGATGGCAAGAAAGGCGATGTCCATGGAGGCTCCAAAAAGGGGCGCGCGGCGGGCGAATTAGCGGTCGTAACCCGATCCATGCAAGGGGGCGGTCGAATATGATCTATTGTCAGTGCTGGACCTTTGCCTATTTTTTGTTATGCGCACCCCAACGATTTTTGACGGAACGAGGCTGGAACAGCGATGGCCGAATTTTCTCTGCCCAAGAACAGCAAGATCAGCGGCAAGGGCACGACGCACAAAGCACCGGAAGGCGCGACCAATGTCAAATCCTTCAAGGTTTATCGCTACGATCCGGATTCGGGCGAAAATCCACGTTACGACACGTTCGAGATCGATCTCGACAAGTGCGGGCCGATGGTTCTCGACGCGCTGCTGAAGATCAAGAACGAATATGATCCGACGCTGACGTTCCGCCGCTCGTGCCGTGAGGGCATCTGCGGCTCATGTTCGATGAACATGAACGGCAAGAACGGCTTGGCCTGCACGACTGCCATCGAGGAGTGCGGCACCAAGGAAGTGCGCATCACTCCGTTGCCGCACATGGACGTGATCAAGGACCTGGTGCCTGATTTCACTCATTTCTACGCACAGTATAATTCTATCAAGCCCTGGCTACAAACCGTCAGCCCTGCGCCGAGCGGCAAGGAGCGGCTCCAGTCGCCAGCCGACCGCGAGAAGCTCGACGGGCTCTACGAATGCATCCTGTGCGCCTGCTGCTCGACCAGCTGCCCGAGCTACTGGTGGAACAGCGACAAGTTCCTGGGGCCCGCTATTCTGCTTCAGGCCTATCGCTGGCTGGCGGACAGCCGTGACGAATATACCGGCGAGCGTCTCGATGAACTGGAGGATCCCTTCCGCCTCTATCGCTGCCATACCATCATGAACTGCGCGAATGTGTGCCCCAAGGGCCTCAGCCCTGCCAAGGCCATTGCCGAAACCAAGAAGATGATGGTCGAGCGGCAGCTGTAAGTTGACGGACGGCGTTGGTGGCGGAAACCTGCTGAAGGAAGGCAAGTGGGCGGGTTGGGCCGAATGGCCCAATCGGCATCCAAACACTTTCCACGATGCGATCGGTCAAAGTCGCATGCGTATCGCCGGGCCTAACAAGGCCGTGGTGGCGCTGGAAACGCGCGATACGCATCGCAATCGCAACGGTGTCCTGCATGGCGGGTTCCTGGCCGCGTTCGCCGATCATGCCTTTTTTGCCGGTCTGCTCGTCATGGGACATGAAGAGCATATCAACGGCGTCACCATCGACCTTTCTATGCAGTATCTGAATGCCGGAGCGGCTGGACCCGACCTTTGGGCCGAGGTCGAGTTATTGCGGGAAACCGGGCGACTGTTTTTCCTGCGAATGCTGATCTTGCAAGAGGGCAAGCCGGTTGCGGCTTCGACTGCGACGGTGCGCAAGGCACCGGTTTCTCGATGAGCGCCGTCCTTTCCCGCTATGACGCCTTGGTCGAAGGCGGAGAGTTGCGGCCCGACCCGGACCAGCGTGCCGTTGCAGAGAGGCTCGACCGGTTGCAACGGGACCTTGAATCCACGCCTATGCGCGGATCGACATTGTGGAAGCTTTTACGCAAAGCGCCCGAACCGCCGCGCGGCCTCTATATGTGGGGTGGCGTGGGTCGCGGCAAATCGATGCTGATGGACCTGTTCTTCGATTGCGTTCAGGTTCAGCGCAAGAAGCGGGCGCATTTCCACGAGTTCATGCTGGATGTCCACGCCCGGCTCGCGGAGGCCCGCAAGAGCGAGAGCGGCGATCCCATTCCGCCGGTCGTCGAATCGCTGGCGGAGGACGCGCGGCTGCTCTGCTTCGACGAGATGGTGGTGAACAACATGGCGGATGCCGCGATCATGTCGCGGCTGTTCACCGGCTTACTCGACAAACGCGTGACGATCGTCACGACATCCAATCGCGTGCCGGACGATCTTTATAAGGACGGGCTCAACCGGCAGCTCTTCCTGCCGTTTATCGACCTCATCAAGGCGAAACTCGACGTGCTGAGCCTCAACGGGCCAACGGATTACCGGCGCGACAGGCTGGGCGACGCCTTGCTTTGGCATTGCCCCAATGGACCCGACGCGACGAAGGCCCTTTCCGACGCCTTCTTCCGGCTGACCGATTTTTCGGTGGAAGATCGCGCCCGCGTGCCGTCCGAGGATGTTCCCGTGCAGGGTGGTCGGACGCTTCATGTGCCCAAGAGCCTGAAGGGCGTGGCGGTCTTTTCCTTCAAGCGATTGTGCGAAGAGGCGCGGGGCGCGCCCGATTATCTGGCGATCGCGCGGAAATATCACACCGTCATCATCGTCGGCATTCCGGTCCTGAGCCCCGAAAAACGCAATGAGGCGGCGCGTTTCGTCACGCTGATCGATTCGCTCTACGAATATAAGGTCAAGTTGTTGGCTGCCGCCGACGCTGCCCCGGCACGGCTTTATCCCGCAGGGGATGGGGCATTCGAATTCGAACGCACTGTGTCGCGCCTGATGGAAATGCAGTCGGACGATTATTTGGCGCTGGGCCACGGCTCCCGATAACGCGTCCTAGGACGTGCGTGGCGCAGTTTGTGACGAAATCCGGTAGCTTGCCTACTACAAAGGCGAACGATCAAGCGCCCTATCCACATCGCATCGCCGATCCGGCGCTGCATTATCATCTTCCGCTTTAACCCGGTACGATGGCCTGCGTAGGCGTTTCCGCCCGAATTGTATGGCGGTTCGCCGCGGTCCATGGTGTAAAGTCTACCGCATCGAATAGGGCGTTTGGGGCAGCTTTAAGAGGCCGGGCGCCTCCCGAGGAGAAAGGCGCCCGGCAGGGTAGCGCTGCAGGGATGGCCCGCGGCCAGGGTAGGAGCCGGCGAGCAACAGGCTGTTCACACTCTCTAATGCAATTGCGAACTAATTGCAAAGATAATTATGATCCCTAGGATTTCCGAGGTTGAAACCCCCGCACGATGGGCGTAGGCGGGCCGTCATTCCAATAGTCATGACTTGGAGGATGACACGTATATGGCCCGGAAAAAGATCGCGCTGATCGGCGCTGGTAATATCGGCGGCACGCTGGCGCACCTGGCGGCGCTCAAGGGCTTGGGCGACATCGTCCTGTTCGACGTGGCGGAGGGTGTTCCTCAGGGCAAGGCACTCGACCTTAGCCAGTGCGGCCCGGTCGAAGGGTTCGATGCGAAGATCACCGGTTCCAACGACTATGCCGACATTGCAGGCGCTGACGTGATCATCGTCACCGCGGGCGTCGCTCGTAAGCCGGGCATGAGCCGCGACGACCTTCTCGGCATCAACCTCAAGGTTATGAAGGCCGTGGGTGAGGGCATCAAGGCCAACGCTCCCGACGCCTTCGTCATTTGCATCACCAACCCGCTCGACGCGATGGTGTGGGCGCTGCGCGAATTTTCGGGCCTGCCGCACAACAAGGTCGTCGGCATGGCGGGCGTGCTGGACTCGGCGCGGTTCAGCCATTTCATCGCCGAAGAATTCGACGTGTCGGTGAAGGACGTGAACACCTTCGTCCTGGGCGGTCATGGCGACACCATGGTGCCGGTCGTCCAGTATTCGACGGTGTCGGGTATCCCTGTTCCCGACCTGATCGAGCAGGGCCGCTCGACGAAGGAGCGCATCGATGCCATCGTCGCCCGCACTCGTTCGGGCGGCGGCGAGATCGTCGGCCTGCTCAAGACCGGTTCGGCCTATTACGCCCCCGCCACCAGCGGCATCGCCATGGCAGAAGCCTATCTCTACGATCAGAAGCGTTTGCTGCCCTGCGCGGCCTTCGTCGACGGCAAATACGGCCTGGACGGCCTGTATGTCGGTGTCCCAGTCATCATCGGCAAGGACGGCGTCGAGCAGATCGTCGAGATCAAGCTGGACGACGAAGCGAAGGCCAATCTTCAGGTGTCGGTCGATGCGGTCAAGGAACTGCTCGTCGCATGCAAGGGCATCGATTCCTCGCTCTCCTGATCTAATCCTGCACCGTTACGCCTCAGGTAAGTGCGCAGCCTGGGGCGTAACGCTTTTCGACCAAGTGCCACGTCCACGGAAATAAAGGGACAATATATGTCCATTCTGGTGAACAAGAACACCAAGGTCATCACCCAGGGCATGACCGGTGCCACGGGCACCTTCCATACCGAACAGGCGCTGGCCTATGGCACGCAGATGGTCGGCGGCGTGACGCCGGGCAAGGGCGGTACTACGCATATCGGCCTGCCGATGTTCGATACGGTTGCCGAAGCCAAGAGCAAGACCGGTGCCGACGCATCGGTTATCTACGTACCGCCGCCGTTCGCAGCCGACTCGATCCTGGAAGCGATCGATGCGGAAATCCCTCTGATTGTCTGCATTACCGAGGGCATCCCGGTACTCGACATGGTTCGCGTGAAGCGGGCGCTGTCGGGCAGCAAGTCGCGCCTGATCGGCCCGAACTGCCCCGGCGTGCTGACCCCCGACGAATGCAAGATCGGCATCATGCCCGGTTCGATCTTTTCCAAGGGTTCGGTCGGCGTCGTGTCGCGTTCCGGCACGCTGACCTATGAAGCGGTTTTCCAAACGACCAATGCGGGTCTGGGCCAGACCACGGCTGTCGGCATCGGTGGCGATCCTGTCAACGGTACCAACTTCATCGACGTGCTGGAATTGTTCCTGGCCGACGACGCGACCGAATCGATCATCATGATCGGCGAGATCGGCGGCGACGCGGAAGAACAGGCGGCGCAATTCCTGATCGATGAGGCCAAGAAGGGCCGCAAGAAGCCGATGGCCGGCTTCATCGCCGGTCGCACGGCGCCTCCGGGCCGTCGCATGGGTCATGCCGGCGCGATCGTGTCGGGCGGCAAAGGCGACGCCGAAAGCAAGATCGCGGCGATGGAAGCGGCCGGGATCAAGGTCGCAGCCAGCCCGTCCGAGCTCGGCTCGACGCTGGTCGAGGTCTTGAAGGGGTAAGATAACTCCTACATATAAACGCGGCCGGGCTGCACCCCGGCCGCTTTCTCCCGCTTCCGCGACTGCACGCGGCTCAGATGGGACAGATGATGGGTTACGAGAACCAGGAATTCGAGGTTGAGCGCGGTCCGAGTTGGGCGCGTGACAATTGGCCGCTGACGGACACGGACGATCTGACCGGGGCGCTTGACCCCACTCAGATGCAGGTCGCCGTGAAAGCGGCGGCAAAGGGCGCGGGCAAGGCCGTCTCCGATGCCGACGCGGTGGCCGCCGCCGACGACGCGATCCGTGCGCAGATGCTGATCCGGACCTATCGGGTGCGTGGACATCTCGCTGCCAATCTCGATCCGCTGGGCTTGGCGAAGCGGGACATCCCCGCCGATCTGACGCCAGAATATCACGGCCTGACCGACCCCGCCAAGAAGATCTACCTCGGCGGTACCCTGGGTCTGCAATACGGCACCGTCGCGGAAATCGTGTCGATCCTGCGCGCCAATTATTGCGGCAATGTCGGCTTGGAATATATGCATATCGCCGACGTGGAGGAACGCCGCTTCCTTCAGGAGCGGATGGAAGGCAAGGACAAGGAGATCATCTTCACGCCCGAGGGCAAGAAGGCGATCATGGCCAAGGTCATCCAGGCCGAGCAGTATGAGAAGTTCCTGGGCCGCAAATATGTCGGCACCAAGCGCTTTGGGCTCGACGGTGGTGAATCGATGATCCCCGCGCTCGAAGCCGTCATCAAATATGGCGGTCAGTCGGGCGTGCGCGAGATCGTCTTCGGCATGGCCCATCGCGGCCGCCTCAATGTGCTGGCCAATGTGATGGCCAAGGGCTTTCGCGTCATCTTCCACGAATTTTCGGGCGGCACCGCTAATCCCGAAGACGTCGGTGGATCGGGCGACGTGAAATATCACCTCGGCACCTCTACTGATCGCGAGTTCGACGGTGTCAAGGTCCACATGTCGCTGGTTCCCAATCCATCCCACCTCGAAACCGTCGATCCGGTGGTTCTGGGCAAGGTCCGCGCGCAGCAAACGTTCCGCGACGACCTTGGCAAGCATGAGCAGGTGCTTCCCGTTCTGATCCATGGCGACGCTGCCTTCGCAGGGCAGGGTATCGTCTGGGAATGCTTCGGCTTTTCGGGCGTCCCGGGCTACAACACCGGTGGATGTGTCCACTTCGTTGTCAACAACCAGATCGGTTTTACCACCAGCCCGCAATTCTCGCGCGGTTCGCCCTATCCGAGTGACGTTGCAAAGGGCGTCCAGGCGCCGATCCTGCACGTCAACGGCGACGACCCCGAGGCCGTGACCTTCGCATGCAAGCTGGCGATGGAATATCGCCAGACCTTCCATCGCGATGTTGTCATCGACATGTGGTGCTATCGCCGCTTCGGTCATAACGAGGGTGACGAGCCTGGCTTCACGCAGCCGCTGATGTACAAGGAAATCCGTCAGCATCCGCCGGTCAGCGATGTCTACGCCGCTCGTCTTAAGGCCGAAGGCGTGATCGACGATGGCTTTATCGGCCAGACAACCGACAGCTTCGTCGCGCATCTGGAAGAGGAGTTCGAGGCAGCCAAGAGCTACAAGGCCAACAAGGCCGACTGGTTCGCCGGTCGCTGGTCGGGGCTACACAAACCTGCCGACGCCGAAACCGCGCGCCAGAGCGTGGAATCCGCGATCAGCGGCAAGCTGTTCGACAGCCTCGGCAAGACATTGACCACGGTCCCCGAAGGCCTCAACGTTCACAAGACGTTGAAGCGCGTGCTCGACGCGAAGGCGGAGATGTTCAGGACCGGCGAGAATTTCGACTGGGCTACCGGTGAGGCGCTGGCCTTCGGATCGCTGTTGTCGGAAGGTTATGGCGTTCGTCTTTCGGGGCAGGACTCCGGGCGTGGCACCTTTAGTCAGCGTCATGCCGTTTGGACCGATCAGGACAGCGAAAAAAAGTATATCCCGCTCTCGACCGTGCCGCATGGCCGGTTGGAAGTGCTCGATTCGCCCTTGTCCGAATATGGCGTGCTGGGTTTCGAATATGGCTTTGCGCTGGCGGACCCCAAAAGTCTGGTCATCTGGGAAGCGCAGTTCGGCGATTTCGCCAATGGCGCGCAGATCATCTTCGACCAGTATATCGCCTCGTCGGAAACGAAGTGGCTGCGTTCCAACGGTCTCGTCTGCCTGTTGCCGCACGGCTACGAAGGGCAGGGGCCGGAACATAGCTCGGCGCGTCTGGAACGATATCTCCAGCTTTGCGCCGAAGGAAATATCCAGGTCGCCAACATTACAACGCCGGCGAATTATTTCCACGCGCTTCGCCGCCAGATGCTGCGTCCGTTCCGCAAGCCGTTGATCATCATGGCGCCCAAATCGTTGCTGCGACATAAGGGTGCGGTCAGCAAGGCCGAGGATTTTCTGGGCGACACGCAGTTCAAGCGCATCCTGTCCGATCCCAATGGGGCGGCGGACGTGCAGACCAAGCGATTGGTGCTGTGTTCGGGCAAGGTCTTTTACGACCTGTCCGACGCGCGCGATGCGGCAGGCGACAGCGATGTGCAGATCGTCCGCATGGAGCAGATTTATCCGTTCGCGACCGATGCGCTTGCCGCCCGGATCGAACGGATGACCGCGTTGGAAGACGTCGTCTGGTGTCAGGAAGAGCCGCGCAACAACGGCGCGTGGTTCTTTGTGGAACCCTATATCGAGGAAGCGCTGGCGAAGGCCGGCAAGGCCCCGATGCGCGCCCGCTACGCCGGACGCAAGGCCTCTGCCTCGCCCGCCACGGGCCTCGCCTCGCGCCATGTGTCCGAACAGGGGGCACTCGTCGCCGATGCGCTGGGTCACAGCGTTCGTGAAGAAATCCGTCGCCAGAAGAAAGGCTGAACCAGCTCATGGCCACCGAAGTCAAAGTCCCCACGCTGGGCGAATCCGTTACCGAAGCAACCGTAGGCCAGTGGCTCAAGAAGCCGGGTGAGGCTGTGAAGGCCGACGAACCGATTGTCAGCCTCGAAACCGACAAGGTCGCGGTTGACGTGCCTGCGCCCGCTGCAGGCACGATGGGCGATATCGTCGCCAATGAAGGCGACACTGTGCAGGTCGGCGCGCTCCTGGGCTATGTGAACGAAGGCGCGTCCGCCGGTGCTTCGCCCGCTCCATCTGCTGCTCCCGCCGCTCCGGCCGCGCAAGCCGAAGCAGCGGCTCCCGCACCTTCCGCCAGTGCACCAGCGGTCGAGGAAGAGGGCGAAGGCGGCAGCCTGACGCTATCCCCTGCGGTGCGCCGTCTGGTACTGGAGCACGGTCTCGATCCGAGCAAGATCAAGGGCACCGGCAAGGACGGTCGCCTGACCAAGGACGATGTGACGGCTGCCGCCGCTGCGGGAACGGCGAAGGCTGCCGCTTCGGCGTCCGCCGCTGCCCCGGCCGCCGCTGCGCACGCCACCGGTCCGGGGCGCACGCAGGAACGGGTCAAGATGACTCGCCTGCGTCAGACCGTCGCCAAGCGCCTGAAGGAAGCACAGAACAACGCTGCGTTGCTCACGACCTTCAACGATGTCGACATGACCAACGTCATCGAGGCACGTGCCAAATATAAGGACCTATTCGAAAAGAAGCATGGCGTGCGCCTCGGCTTCATGGGATTCTTTACCAAGGCCGTGTGCATGGCGCTGAAGGACATTCCTGGCGTCAACGCGCAGATCGAAGGCGACGAAATCGTCTATAACGATTTTGCCGACATCTCTGTTGCGGTGTCCGCGCCGACGGGCTTGGTCGTTCCGGTCATTCGCAACGCTGAAAGCATGAGCGTCGCGCAGATCGAAAAGACGATCGGCGACTTCGGCAAGAAGGCCAAGGACGGCAAGCTGACGATGGAAGATATGAAGGGCGGCACCTTCACCATCTCCAACGGCGGCGTGTTCGGTTCGCTCATGTCAACGCCGATCATCAATCCGCCCCAGTCGGCGGTGCTGGGCCTCCACCGCATTGAGGACCGTCCGGTCGTCCGCGACGGGCAGGTCGTTGTGCGTCCGATGATGTATCTTGCGCTCAGCTACGATCACCGTCTGATCGACGGCCGCGAGGCGGTTACCTTCCTCGTTGCGGTTAAGAACGCGATCGAGGATCCGACCCGCCTGCTGATCGACCTGTAAGTTCAAGAGCCAGAGGACCAAATACCATGGCTGATTTCAATTATGACGTCCTTGTGATCGGTGCCGGACCGGGCGGTTATGTCGCTGCGATCCGTGCGGCGCAACTCGGCCTTAAGACCGCTTGCGCCGAAAGCCGGGAGACATTGGGCGGCACATGCCTTAACGTCGGGTGCATCCCTTCGAAGGCGATGCTGCACGCGTCTGAATTGTATGACGAAGCGGCCAACGGCACGCTTGCAAAGCTTGGCGTGAAGATCGATTCCATGAGCCTCGATCTGTCGACGATGCAGGGGCAGCGGATCGACGCCGTCAAGGGGCTGACCGGCGGCATCGAGTTCCTGTTCAAGAAGAACAAGGTGACGTGGTTGAAGGGGCTTGCGACCTTCACCGGCGCAAACACGGTCGAAGTGAACGGGGAGAAGGTGACGGCGAAGAATATCGTCATCGCGACCGGCTCCTCCGTCACGCCGCTTCCCGGCGTTGTTGTCGATAATGCGGGCGGCAAGATCGTCGATTCGACGGGCGCTCTCGAACTGAGCGAGGTGCCCGGCCATCTCGTCGTCGTCGGCGGCGGCGTCATTGGGCTGGAACTGGGCAGCGTCTGGCGGCGCCTGGGCGCGAAGGTGACGGTGGTCGAATATCTCGATCAGATCCTGCCCGGGATGGACGGCGAAGTCCGCAAGGAAGCGAACAAGATTTTCAAGAAGCAGGGCTTTGAATATAAGCTCAGCACGAAGGTCACGAGCGCCGAAGTCGCGGGCGATGGCGTCAGGCTGACGGTTGAGCCGGCAGCCGGTGGAGAGGCAGAAACGATCGAGGCGGATGTCGTGCTGGTATCTATCGGTCGCCGCCCGAACACTGAGGGCTTGGGCCTCGACAAGGTCGGACTGGAAGTCAACCAGCGCGGGCAGATAGAGATCGATCATGACTTCGCGACCAAGGCGTCGGGTGTCTGGGCGATCGGCGATGTGGTGCCCGGCCAGATGCTTGCCCACAAGGCCGAGGACGAAGGCATCGCGGTGGCCGAGAATATTGCGGGTCTCACCGGGATCGTGAACCATGATGTGATCCCGTCGGTGGTCTACACCAAGCCTGAAATCGCAGGCGTGGGGCTGACCGAAGAAGCCGCGAAGGAAAAGGGCGCGATCAAGGTCGGCAAATTCCCGATGATGGCGAACAGCCGCGCCAAAACCAACCATGAGCCCGATGGCTTCGTCAAGGTGATCGCGGATGCCGAGACGGACAAGGTGCTGGGGGTGTGGATTATCGCGACGCCGGCGGGGACGATGATCGCGCAAGCTGCGCAGGCCATGGAGTTCGGCGCGTCGAGCGAGGATATCGCTTACACCTGCCACGCGCACCCGACGCATAGCGAAGCGATCAAGGAAGCGGCCATGGCCGTAACCGGCA
Organism: Sphingobium sp.; assembly: GCF_003248505.1. Classification (GTDB taxonomy): domain Bacteria; phylum Pseudomonadota; class Alphaproteobacteria; order Sphingomonadales; family Sphingomonadaceae; genus Sphingobium. Next base: position 9,042 of record NZ_QFOA01000023.1, on the reverse strand, counting down.
AGCCGATCCACATGTGATCGGCTTCCGTTCGACGCAAAGCAAAAAGGCCTCCGTTTCCACGGGGGCCTTTTTCGTTGACGTGGTAAGAATGTGCTGCCCGTGTTTAGGCGCTGGCGAGATCGTCCACCCGTATGCCAAGCCGACGCATCTGCGCGGCGACGGGCGGCCATGTGGTTTCAAGGAACCGTTCGCGTTCCGCCTGTCTCAACCGCCGCGTCGCGCCATCGGCGACGAACATGCCGACCCCGCGCTTCACGACGACGATGCCGTCGTCCTGGAAACTCTGATAGGCTTTGGCGACGGTAAGAGGATTGGCTCCTTGGGCTGCCGCAAAAGCGCGGACGGAGGGGAGAAGGTCTCCATCGGAAAATTCGCCATCCAGTATGGACGCGGCGATGATCTCTCGAAGGCGGAGATAGACGGGTTTGGATTCGTCAGCCATAGTGCATCAGTGCCATAATACAGCCATATAGGTCAAGATCATTAATGACGATCAATGTCAGGTCATTGTAACTATATGTCCCAAACAGAAACATTTGAAAAATAATCTGGTCTTGGCCGTTCTTCCTGAGGCCTTCCGGCTGTTCCGATAAAGACGAAACCGGCGATCCGTTCACCCTCTCGTCCAAAAGTGTAGCGAACCGACGCGTTATAAGTCGGCCATCCGGTCAACCATCCTGCGGCAAAGCCGAGCGCGTGGGCCCCGTGCAGCAGATTCATGATGGCCGCACCCGCGGAAAGTTCCTGTTCCCACAGAGGGATCTTACTGCCCATGACGGGTGAGGAAAGAGCGATGACGAGCGTGGGGGCCTGATGTGCGAATTGCTGCATGGACTCCAACTCCAGCCGCCCGGCATCCGGCTTTTCAGCGAGATAAGCGTCCTGAAGCAATTGCGCAAAAGCCTCGCGCTTTTCAGACGGTACGATGACGAATCGCCAGGGCGCAAGTTTGCCATGGTCGGGCGTTCGCAATGCTATTTCCAGTATCTGCCGCAATTGCGCTTCGTCCGGGCCGGGAGCGATCAGATCGCGGGGCTTGCCCGAGCGTCGCGTGCGCAGCAGGGCGAGGGGGGAGGAAAGATCGTTGAACATCGTGGCCAGACATGGCGGGCCACAGGCGTTCGTGCAAGACGGGCCACGGCACTTTTGACAGGGTGCGTCCGCAGCCTCTAGGCTGCCGCATATAAACGGCCTCCAGCATGGCGTGCCGGACAGGGATATTGGCAAGGGACGCCATATGGCATCTTCGGATATGAATGCGGTCGAGGCAGGCAAGACCTGGCTCGGCCATCCGCGCGGGCTTTACCTGCTGTTTTTCGCGGAAATGTGGGAACGATTCTCTTATTACGGGATGCGCGCCATCCTGATTTTCTACCTCACCAAGCATTTTCTTTTCGGTGAGGACAAGGCCTATCTTCTTTATGGGGCCTACACATCGCTGGTCTATATCACCCCGGTAATCGGCGGATATCTGTCGGATCGATTTTTGGGGCCGCGCAAGGCGGTGACGGCTGGGGGCGTGTTCATCGCGATCGGTCATTTTCTGATCGCTGTGACCGAAGGGCCGGGCGGGCAGCAGCCCTTTTACCTCAACGGTTTCTATCTGGCGCTCGCAAGCATCATCGTGGGAACCGGATTCCTCAAGGCGAACGTCTCCGTGCTCGTCGGTGAACTCTACCCGCGTGACGATGCGCGCCGCGACCCCGCTTTCTCGATCTTCTACATGGGGATCAACATGGGGGGGATGCTGGGTCCGATCGTCTGCGGCCTGCTGGGCGAATTGTGGGGGTGGAACTGGGGTTTCGGTGCAGCGGGGGTTGGCATGTTGCTGGGGCTGGCGGGTTTTGTCGGCCTGAAGCCTTGGCTGCTGGGCAAGGGTGAGTCCCCCGCGCCGCAGATGCTGCGTGAACGGACGTCTGCGGGCGTCAGCCGCGAATGGACAATTTATCTGGGCGCGACGCTGGGCGTGTTCGCAATCTGGGGCGTCATCCGCTATGCCGAACTGCTCGGTTATGCGCTGCTGATCTTTTCGGCGCTGACGGTGGGCTACATCCTGTGGCGCAGTTTTGCGACGCTGGGCAAAGTGGAGCGCGACCGCATGTTCGCCGCGCTGTTCCTGATTGCGCTCAATCCGCTGTTCTGGGGTTTGTTCGAGCAGACGGGATCCTCTCTCAACATTTTCACCGATCGCAACGTCGACCGGGTGATATTGGGCTGGAACGTGCCCGCATCGCTGTTCCAGTCCGTCAATTCGATCTTCATCATCCTGCTGGCACCGATTTTCGCGGTACTTTGGACGGTGCTCGACAAACGGCGGGTGGAGCCTTCGTCGACCGCTAAGTTCGGGATCGGCCTCATCCTGTGCGGCGCTGGCTTTCTGGTGCTCGTCGCGGGCGCGGCAATGGCGGGCCAAGGGCTGACGCCGGTAATCTTCGTCTTCCTGATCTATCTGTTCCACACCATGGCGGAACTGTGCTTCTCACCGGTAGGGCTGTCCGCGATGACACGGCTTTCGGTGTCTTCGATGGTAGGGCTGGTCATGGGAACCTGGTTCCTTGCGATGGCGGCGGGGAATTTCATCGCCGGACTTATCGCACGCGCCACAGGCAGCGGCGAAGCGGGAAATGTGGTTCAGGTTCTCGACGTCTATACGAAAATCGGCTGGTTCTCGGCCATTGTCGGGGCTTTGGTACTGCTGATCTCGCCACGGATCACGCGCATGATGCATCTCGACCGCATCGGAACGGAGGACAACGCATAGAAGGGGGGCAGGAGCAGGCCAGCATGGCTGCCAACGATGATTGGGCTGGCAAGCGTAGCGAGCCGCTGGGCACGGCGACTCATTGCGGTAGCGTGTGTCGGTTCACCAAGTGGGCGCCATGGTACCGCTGGCCTTGGTTGGGGGCAGGCGCCGCCGATCCGGCCGAAGGGCCGCTGCACAAGGCTTACGGCGCTAACCAAAAAAAAGGGAGCGATATCGTTTCCTGCTCTTATGGCGTCACTGCCCGGTGGGGCCCCAGATGTCGCTTGCCTTTACGAAGCCGCGCTGCCCCTTCACATCGAAAGCGCACCAGCCGCCCGAACAATCGCCAAGGCGCCCGACGACGCCGCGTTCAGCGCGGAAAAGCGTCCGCGACTGATCACGTGCGGCTTCGTGCATCGCTGCATTCTGAACGCGCACGATGGCGGTCGGCGTATCGCTGAGCAGGCGGACGTGCATCCAGCCTTGGGCTCCGTCCGGATCCTCGACCTTGCGCCAAAGGCCCAGAACCTGCACCACCTTCACGGGCAGGTCGCGGCGGCGATATACCCAGTTGGACGGGTAATCGAGACTCGGTCCCACCCGCATCCGCGCTTCGTCATGGGAAAGCGATGCCCAATATGGGGTCGGTTTGGCGGGCGAAGCAAAGGCCGCCGGCGCGCCGGGCAGCGCCGCCAGAAGGCTTGCTATCAGGCACATGTGCTTGAGCGGAAGCCGGAAAGGTCGTTCGGTCATGTTTCCCCATAGCGCGGCGGGGCAGGGGCCGACAATGTTTCAATCATGTCCCAGGCGGGACCTGACCGTCATATCCGCTTGACCCGCGACCCGCCCCCGCATAGCCGCAATCCATGGCCCAGACCCCGCGCAAGAAACGTCCGCGCCCCGCAAAGCCCCGTGTCGTGGTGACCCGCCGCCTGCCGCCGCAGGTGGAAGCGCGCATGGCGGAACTGTTCGACGCCTGCTTCAATGCCGAAGATGTGGCGATGGACCGCGATGGGCTGGCGCAGGCAATGGCGGATTGCGATGTGCTGGTGCCCACCATCACCGACCAGATCGACGCCGGGCTGATCGAGGGCGCGGGCGAGCGGCTGCAACTGATCGCCAGCTTTGGCAGTGGCGTCGATCATATCGACCTCACCGCCGCGCGCCGTGGCGGGATCATCGTCACCAATACGCCGGGCGTGTTGACCGAAGATACGGCGGACATGACGATGGCGCTGATTCTGTCGGTGCCCCGTCGACTGGCGGAGGGGGAAAAGCTCGTGCGGGCAGGGGAATGGCGCGGCTGGAGCCCATCGGGGATGCTGGGGCACCGGATAGGCGGCAAGCGGCTTGGCATCATCGGCATGGGACGTATCGGCCGCGCCGTGGCCCGTCGCGCCCGCGCCTTCGGCCTATCCATCGCTTATCACAACCGCCATCGCCTGCCTTTCGAGGTCGAGCAGGAGTTGGAGGCGGAATGGCACGGGGATCTGGACGCGCTGCTGATCGGAAGCGACATCGTGTCGATCCACTGTCCGCTCAACAGCGACAGCCGGGCCTTGATCGACGTCCGACGGATCGCCTTGATGCGACCCGATGCCTATCTCATCAACACGTCCCGGGCCGAAGTGACGGACGAGGATGCATTGATTGCCGCATTGGCGGAAGGGCGCATTGCAGGTGCCGGGCTGGATGTTTACACGCATGAGCCTGCGGTCGATCAACGCCTTCTCGCGCTGTCGAACGTGACGCTCCTGCCGCATATGGGATCGGCGACTTTCGAGGGGCGGGATGCGACCGGCGCGCGCGTCATCGCCAACATCCGCACATGGGTGGATGGGCACCGCCCGCCCAACCAGGTCCTGGAGGGATGGGTCTAAAATCGACGACGCCGGAACATCGTGCACGGCGAGCGGTTAGGGAACGAGACCCTCCAACAAAAGGACTTATCATGATCAAGCTAGCGATCATCTCGCTTGTCATCGCAGCCGTGCTGGCCGTGCTGGGCTTCGGCGGTGCTGCGGGCACCTTTGTCGGTATCGCCAAGATCCTGTTCTTTATCGCCCTGGCCGTGTTCGTGCTCTTCCTTGTTTTGGGCATTCTGGCGGGCAAGGGCGTCAAGGACGCCATAGACTGACGAATGGAGATCGGCGCGGGCGTCAATGAAACGGGCAGGTTGCTTCGCGACGACACGGGCTTCCTGCTGCACCGAGACGTCGGAGGCATTTGGCGTCTCATACTACTGCGGGTGCCGGTCGATCATGTAGAAAAGCGGGTGCGGGTGACAGGCTTTTACGCGGGCGACGACATCGTCGAAGCGGAGGGTGTGGCACCCGCCTGACAGCTCTTGTAAAAAGTCGTGAGACGGGCGAACCATGTCCCCATGCTTAAGACCCTACCGCTGCTTCTCGCCGCTGCCGCACACGCACCCACTCCGGTCGTTTCTTCACACGATCGATTGACAGCGGTGATAAGCGACCACTGGGCGTGGTATCTCAAGGAGCATCCGGTAGAAGCAACCATGAGAGGCGTGCGCGATTATGATGATCGTATCGCCGACATATCCCTTGTTGCGCGTGACGCGCAGGTCAAGGCGGAACAGGGGTTCGTTGCTCGGCTGGAAGCTGTCCCGGAAGCGGAGTTGTCCTCCGAAGATCGCGTGAACCGCGACGTTTTATTATGGATGCTGCGCGACGACATTGAAGGTGACAAACATCAGGCGGCGCGCCTCATGCTTTTCACCACTTATTACGGCTGGCATCAGGGATTTTCGGCGATGGCCGACAGCCTGCCCTTTTATAACCGGGCCGACTATGAAAGTTATTTAAAGCGTCTCGCTCTCTATCCCAAGATGAATGGAGATGCCTTGGCGATTACGCGGCAAGCGATTAGGGGCGGCTATGTTCAGCCCTGCTCGGTGCTCCAAAATTATGCTGCCGGGATTAAGGGTATTGTCGACGGAAAGCCCGAAGACACGCGATTTTATGAGCCGTTCAAGCGCCGCCGGCCCCGTGATATCGACGAAGCCGATTGGGCTGCAATGCAGGCGCGCGCCGTTGCGATGATCCACAACGTCGTAACACCGGAATATGGCAAGTGGCACGATCTGTTCGTGAAGGACTATTTGCCCCATTGTCGCAAGAGCGACAGCGCATCCACCTTACCCGGAGGCGCGGCCTGGTATGCGGCTCAGGTCAAAGCGCACACGACCGCTGACCTCACGCCCGACCAGATCCACGCCATCGGCATTGCGGAGGTGGCGCGCATCGGCAAACGCATGGACGACATCGCGATCAAGGCAGGATATCCCAGTCGCGCTGCGTACATCCATCACCTGCGCACCGACCCATCCTATTATGCGAAGACAGCTGAGGAATTACTACGTGTCGCGGCGCGACAGGCGAAGATGATCGACGGCCTGTTGCCTCGCTATTTCGGCACGCTGCCGCGCTTGCCCTATGGCTTAAAAGCAATCCCCGCAGCTGAAGCGGAAGGGACGACGACAGCCTATTACGGACCGGGGTCGCCGGAGAGCGGGATCGCCGGCACTTATTGGGTCAATACGTCCAAGCTGGATCAGCGACCTTTCTGGGAACTCCCTGCGCTGACGGCGCATGAAGCGGTGCCGGGGCATCACAATCAAATCGCGCTCCAACAGGAACTGCCCCTGCCGCCGTTCCGTAAATATCTGGCCGGATTTACGGCCTATGTCGAAGGTTGGGCGCTGTACACAGAATATCTGGGCGAGGAGATGGGGCTATACGATACACCTGAAAAGACGATGGGCCGCCTTTCCTATGAAATGTGGCGAGCCTGTCGCCTAGTCGTGGATACCGGTATCCATGCGAAAGGTTGGGACAAGCAGCGGGCGGTAGCTTTCATGCGCGCAAACAGTGCCCTGTCTGGCGCCAACATCGATGCTGAGGTAAACCGCTATATCAGCTGGCCGGGGCAGGCGTTGGGCTACAAGATCGGTGAAATCAAGATGCGGGAGCTGCGGTCGCGCGCCGAAAAGGAACTTGGTGCAAAGTTCGATCTGCGACGCTTTCATGATGCAGTCCTGTCACAGGGAGCAGTTCCACTGACAGTGCTGGAAGATCAGATAGACGGATGGATAGCCGCTGAAAAAGCGACCTGATCAGGCGGAAATGAGGGGCCCGCGGGAAGCAGGCTTGCGTCCCGTGATCATACTCCATCCCCGATATCCACTGTTGATCGGCAAGGCTGTTTCGCAAATGGCGCATTCCGCCATGATCCGCCCGACGAACCATTGCCGTTCGCCGCAGGCTGGACAGGCGCACGCACTTCCTACGCTATAGGTTTGGATCCGGTGCGGATCGCTTGGCGAAACAGTTGTGGCCGTGGGCGTCATCCGCTGTCATTCCTTTGTTACGCAGCAACAACGCTCGATCGTCACGTTGTTTCCCTGATGATAGCGCTACCTCGGAAGATCGTGCGGATTTGGAAGGCTGCCGGTCGCTTTGCGCATTTGACTCGGCTCCCCCAATCTGTATGGCACCGCAGCATCGGGACATACCTGCTTCGACCAGCGGTTGGGGCGCTCGCCCGCCACCTTGCCCTACAGGCGAGCCTCTGGTGGAAATGCGTCATCCTCTGGCCGAGCCATGCGAGGAGACGCACATCTTATGACCGCCATCGGACAGGACACTCTGGGCACGCGCGACACGTTGAACGTCGCGGGCAAGGACATCGCCTATTATTCGCTCAAGAAGGCGGCCGCCAAGCTGGGCGACGTATCCCGCCTGCCTTTCTCGATGAAGGTGCTTCTCGAAAATCTGCTTCGGTTCGAGGACGGCGTCACCGTCACCACCGATGACATCAAGGCGATTGTCGCCTGGCAGAATGACAAGGGCAAGTCGGAGCGCGAAATCCAGTATCGTCCCGCGCGCGTTCTGATGCAGGATTTCACCGGCGTTCCCTGTGTCGTCGATCTCGCCGCCATGCGCGACGCCATGAACGCGCTGGGCGCAGACGCGGCCAAGATCAATCCGCAGGTTCCTGTCCACCTCGTCATCGACCACTCTGTCATGGTCGACGAATTCGGCACGCCCAAAGCGTTCGAAGACAATGTGGAGCTGGAATATCAGCGCAACATGGAACGCTACGACTTCCTGAAATGGGGAAGCAAGAGCCTCGACAATTTCAAGGTCGTCCCTCCGGGCACCGGCATTTGCCATCAGGTGAACCTGGAGAATATTGCGCAGGCCGTCTGGTCGTCGGTCGACGAAAATGGGACGACGGTCGCCTATCCCGACACGTGCGTCGGCACGGACAGCCATACGACAATGATCAACGGCCTGGGCGTGCTCGGCTGGGGCGTTGGCGGGATCGAGGCGGAAGCCGCCATGCTGGGTCAGCCCGTTTCAATGCTGATCCCCGAAGTCGTGGGCTTCAAGCTGACCGGCGCGCTCAAGGAAGGCATCACCGCCACCGACCTCGTCCTTACCTGCACCCAGATGCTGCGTGCCAAGGGCGTGGTGGGGCGCTTCGTCGAATATTTCGGCCCCGGCCTCGCCAGCCTCAGCCTCGCCGACCGCGCGACGCTGGCCAACATGGCGCCCGAATATGGCGCAACCTGCGGCTTCTTCGGCATCGATGACAAGACGCTCGACTATATGCGCCTGACGGGCCGTAGCGAAGACAATATCGCGCTGGTCGAAGCCTATGCCAAGGAGCAGGGCTTCTGGCTCGATCCGTCGATCGAGCCCATCTTCACCGATGTGCTTGAGCTCGATATGAGCACGGTTGAGCCTTCTCTCGCCGGTCCCAAGCGTCCGCAGGACAAGGTGCTGCTGACGCAGGTCGACGATGTGTTCAATGCCGACCTGGAGAAGGTCTACAAGAAGGCGGCGCCCGCCCGCGTCGCGGTCGAGGGCAAGGATCACGACATCGGCGATGGCGACGTTGTGATCGCGGCGATCACCAGTTGCACCAACACTTCGAACCCCGGTGTCCTCGTTGCCGCCGGCCTCGTCGCCAAGAAGGCTGTGGAAAAGGGGCTGAAGCCCAAGCCTTGGGTCAAGACTTCGCTCGCCCCCGGCAGTCAGGTCGTGACCGACTATCTCGAAAAGGCGGGGCTTCAGTCCTATCTCGACCAGGTCGGCTTCAACCTTGTAGGCTACGGTTGCACCACCTGCATCGGCAACTCCGGTCCGCTGGCCGAACCGATCAGCAAGGCGATCAACGGCAACGATATCGTCGCGGCCTCGGTCCTGTCGGGTAACCGCAACTTCGAAGGGCGCGTGTCGCCCGACGTGCGCGCCAATTTCCTCGCCTCG
>NZ_QFOA01000126.1 GCF_003248505.1 Sphingobium sp. | reverse complement strand
GCTGTGGGGACAGTCAGATGGGCCGTGGCGCGACCATATTTTCGGTCGTGACCGAGGTTATCGCCGTCAGGATTTGTCGTTGATCGCCCGGATCATTCCCGGCACGCCGATGAGGGTGATGGCGCGCCTGATATTGTAGGCAAGCGCGGTCAGGCTGCATTCGGCGCGGATCTTCTCCAGCCCGCGCATCAGGAATGCGCCCTGGTTCATCGACTGCTTGATCGTGCCGAACGGGTGTTCGACCGTGGAGCGGCGGATGACCAGCAGGTCTGGCCGCTTTGCGAGGCGCGCGGCCGTGCGTTCGATTGATCTGCCCCCATCGAGTGGACCGTTTGGTTTGTTAGTGGATTAAGCCCGGTGTCGTCGTTTCCGGTGCCGGTGGTCGGTATCCCAGACTGCTATGCGGGCGGACGGTGTTGTAATGCCGCCGCCAAGCTTCGATCAGCACCTTGGCTTCGACGAGGCTGTAGAAGATCTCGCCGTTGAGCAGTTCGGCGCGAAGCGACCCGTTGAGCCACAGGCCGGGCGAAGCCCAACCTTTCGTTATAGCCATTCTCCCATGGTGATCCCGGTGTGATGTAGGGCGACCCCTCTCGCTGTAGAAGGGACGCAACTGCTCGCGCAGGTTCGACAGGTCGATGAAGCGGTTGATCGAGCGCAGCAGGTGGTCCGACGGCACGTGCCGTTATAGGTTGAAGCTGTAGAACAGCGACTCCTGCGACACGGTTCGCTCGCCCATCATCCGCACGTATCCCGCCGACCGACGAGAGTGAATCAGACAGGCACAACGACTTCTAGGGGGCGTTTTTCAACACAATCAACCGAAGTCAGACGTTCCGAAGGGCGGCGTGCGGCAAGAAACGGGAATGACGGCCCAAGCCTCACTTCGCTTTCCATTTCACCGGGATGCGCAGGTACGTCACGCCGTTTGCTTCGGCCTCATCGAAGTGACCCGCGCGAATATTGACCTGGATCGAGGGCAGCAGGAGATTGGGCACGGATAGCCCGGCGTCGCGCTGCTCGCGCATGGCGACAAACTCGTCCTCGCTCACGCCATCATGGACGTGAACGCTCGACCGCCGCTGTTCGCCCACCGTCGTCTCCCAGCGATAGTCATCGCGGCCTGGCGCCTTGTAATCGTGGCACAGAAATAGCCGCGTTTCGTCGGGTAGCGCCAGCAAACGACGGATCGAGCGGTACAGCGTGCGCGCATCCCCGCCGGGAAAGTCCGCGCGGGCGGTGCCATAATCAGGCATGAACAGCGTATCGCCGACGAACGCAGCATCGCCGATCAGATAGGCCACGTCTGCTGGCGTGTGGCCGGGGACGTGCAGCACCTCGACTTCCAGCTCGCCGATCGTGAACCGATCGCCATGGTCAAAAAGGCGGTCGAAATCCGATCCGTCCGTCTTCAGGTCATCCATAGCGAACACGGAGCGAAAGATCTTCTGCACATCGCGGATATGCGCGCCGATCCCAATCCATGCGTTGGTATGCGCCTTGATAAAGGGCGCGGCTGACAAGTGATCGGCATGGGCGTGCGTCTCCAGCACCATTGCGATCCTCCAGTCCTGCTTGCAGGCGAAGGCGACGATCCGCTCAGCCGAGCGCGTATCGGCGACACCGCTGGCCATGTCGAAGTCGAGGACCGGATCGATCACCGCCGCTGTCCGCGTCGCGGGATCGCCCACGAGGTAGCTGATCGTGTTCGTCGGCTCGTCGAAAAACGCCTCGATGAAGGGTTGGATCATGACTTCCTCCGTTAGCTCTTGCCAATATATTAGGCGATGCTACATAAGCAATGACTAATGGAGTAGCGATGATGCTCAAACCGCCTATGGACCTAGCGACATTCGAGGCGAAAGCCGGACAGGTCGCCGACACGCTGAAGGCGATCGGCAATGCGCGCCGGCTGATGCTGCTGTGCAAGCTGGTCGAGCATGGCGAGGTGACGGTCGGCGATCTGGCCCGCGATGTCGGCCTGTCGCAGTCGGCCTGCTCACAGCACCTTGCGAAGATGCGCGACGAAGGCCTCGTCACCTACCGGCGGGAAAGCCAGACGCTTTGGTACGCCATTGCAGACCCGCGCGTCGAAACGCTGCTCGCCACCCTCTACCAGCTCTACTGCAAGGATTGACGCGATGACGCTTCCGACCCTTTCTCCCGCGGATACCCTTACCGCGATCGATGCCGGTGCGCGCCTGATCGACATTCGCGGCGCTGACGAACATGCACGCGAGCGCATCCCCAATGCGATGAACGTGCCGCTCGACCGGATCGGCGATCTCCCGCAAGACGATCGCCCGATCATCTTCCACTGCAAATCAGGGATGCGCACCGCCGCCAATGCCGCCCAGCTCGGCGCGGCAGCGGGTAGCGCGCCCGCCTACATCCTCGGGGGCGGCATCGACGCGTGGCGCCAAGCAGGACAGCCAACTGTCGCCGATCGGTCGCAGCCGCTGGAAATCATGCGGCAGATGCAGATTACCGCCGGAGCGCTGGTGTTGATCGGCGTGCTGCTGGGCATGTTCGTCGCCCCCGGGTTCTTTGGGCTGTCGGCGTTCGTGGGCGCGGGGCTGATGTTCGCCGGTGTGACAGGGTGGTGCGGCATGGCCAACCTGCTGCGCGTCATGCCCTGGAACCGGCGCGCGGCCGCCTGAGGCGATCATGGACACCGCCGCCATCCTTGCCACGCTCGCATCGGGCGGCGTGATCGGTCTGATCCTTGGCCTCGTCGGCGGGGGTGGATCGATCCTCGCCGTGCCGCTCCTGATCTATGTTGCCGGCGTGGGATCGCCGCACGCTGCGATCGGAACGGCCGCTGTCGCCGTCACGGTCAACGCACTAGCCAGCCTGATCGGCCATGCGCGGGCTGGCCGCGTGAAGTGGCGGTGCGCCGGTGTCTTCGCCGTGTCGGGCATGATCGGGGCGGCGTTGGGCGCAGAACTGGGCAAGGCGTTCGACGGCAAGCGGCTGCTCGTCCTGTTCGGACTGCTGATGATCGGCGTTGGCGCGTCGATGTTGCGCAAGCGCCGCACGGCGGAAGTGCCGGACGTGCAGCTGACCCGCGACAGCGCGTCGACGCTGCTGCCCCGCCTGGTGCCGATCGGGCTGGGCGTCGGGCTTGCCGCCGGCTTCTTCGGGATTGGGGGCGGGTTCCTGATCGTGCCTGGGCTGATTCTCGCGACCGCAATGCCGCTGCCGTTCGCGATCGGCACGTCGCTGGTAATTGTCAGCGCGCTGGGACTGACTACCGCAACCTCGTACGCAATGTCAGGGCTGGTCAATTGGGGCGTGACCGCGCTGCTGGTGGCAGGCGGAGTTTTCGGGACGATCGGCGGTATCGCGCTGGGCAAGATCCTTGGCACCCGCAAGGGGCTGCTCGAACGTGGCTTTGCCGGCGTGGTGATCGCAATCGGGGCCTATCTCATTGCGTCGTCAATTTAATCCGCGCCCCTCTTCCGAAATGGGACTCAGGCCGTCCGAAAACCTGACTACGGTTCCAGTGATATGGACCGCTTGGAAGCCCCATCGGGGGTTAGGGAATTTGCTGGCCGATCGCCGCGCCATCGACACCGCAAGCGCGCTTGCCAACTGGGCTATCAATACCCCGAAACTGACCTTTCTTGCGGCCGGGGCGCCGGAGGAAGAGGTTCCAATGCCGAAAAGTTCATACGCTAACAGCAAACCCACCGTGATGATGCAGCCAATGTGGATCCAGAAGGCGGTTTTAGAAGCGGGTCCGAACTTCATTGCTCACCTCTTTGATGCAGGTTTGATACGGCTCGAATGAAGGAGCAATCCGCCTGATTCCCTTGCTGAAGACAACGGATATGCCGTGTCTATGGCGTACATCGAAGGTCATGCTCGGGATCAAGCGCTGCTGCTGCTGCCGGCGTCGGTCGAGGATTATGTGGCAGCGGACAATGCGGTGCGGTTCATCGATGCCTTCGTTGATGACCCCAATCTTGGCGCTGCCGGTTTCCAGCGGACGCAGCCGAAGGCGACGGGGCGTCCCGGTTACGATCCGGCCAATATGCTCAAGCTCTATCTGTACGGCTACCTCTCCCGTGTGCGGTCGAGTCGGCGCCTGGCGGCAGAGGCAGGCCGCAATCTCGAACTGATCTGGCTGCTGCGCGGGGTACGTCCGGATTTTCGAACCGTCGCCGACTTCCGCCGTGATAACCGGGCCGCGTTCAAGGCAGTGCTGCGCGCCTTCTTGGTGCTGTGCCGCAACCTCGATCTGTTCGGGTGCGAGTTGCTAGCGGTGGACGGCACGCGGCTGAAGGCGGTGGAAGGTCGGGCGCGCAACTTCAGCCGCGAGCGGTTGGCGACCTATTTCGCCTCGGCCGATGCCCAACTGGAGCGCTAATTGGCCGAACTGGACCAGATCGACTGCGGCGAGGATGTTGCCGGCACCGGCCGCGTCAAGACGCTGGCGACCAAGATCGCCAAATTACGCAAGCAGCGTCAGGCCAGCGCGGCGCTCATGAGCCAGTTGGAGGAAAGCGGCGAAGGACAGATTTTGCTCACCGACCCCGATGCCCGTGCCATGGTCGCCCATGGTAAGGTGACCATCGGCTACAACGCGCAGGTGGCGGTCGATGCGAAGCATAGCCTGATCGTCGAGCAGCACGTTACCAATGCCAACGACATGGGCCTGCTGGCACCCACCGCCGGGGCGGCAATGAAGACGCTCGGGGTCGAGCGGATCGATGCGGTTGCGGACATGGGGTATCACAACGGCGAGGATATCGAGGCCTGCGAGGCGGCCGGCATCACGCCCTACATTCCCCGCCCGCACCGCGGCATCAACGTCAGCAACGGCCTCTATCCCGAGGAGCGGTTCCGGTACGATCCGGCAGTCGACGCCTATCGCTGTTCCGGCGGGCAAATACTCGACACCCGCCACAGTTTGATCGCCCGCGGGTATGTGACGGTTCAGTATTCCAGCCCCGCCGCCTGTGCCGGCTGCCAGATGAAGGCGCTATGCACCACGGGACGCTGGCGGCGCGTCAACCGTTGGGAGAAGGAACACCTCATCGAGCGCACGGCCCCGCGCCTCGCAAAGCGGCCAGACCTCCTGGTCATCCGCCGCCCCACGGTCGAACACCCGTTCGGCACGATCAAGCGGTCGATGAACCGGGGCGCGTTCCTGATGCGCGGGCTGGAGAAGGTCCGCGCCGAATTCAGCCTGACCGCGCTTGCCTACAATATCAGGCGCGCCATCACCCTCATCGGCGTGCCGGGAATGATCCGGGCGATCAACGACTGATCCTGACGGCGATAAACTCGGTCACGACCGAAAATGTGTTCGCGCCACGGCCCATCTGGCTGTCCCCACAGCGCAGGCGTCGGCAAATATCCAGCGTCCAGCAATTCCCCCCTGGGCGTCCCCACCGGACCGAATCGCGTCGCGTCTTCGGACGGTCTGGATCCCAAACGAGACGGCTTTGTCTGTCTCGCTGGCCGTTC
>NZ_QFOA01000125.1 GCF_003248505.1 Sphingobium sp. | reverse complement strand
TGCTCCCCTACAACTGGGTAGATAGTCGCGCCACCGCCAGCCCCGTCATCGATCAGGCCGCCTGAGCGCTCCCCTGTGGGAGTGTTTTAGCGCTTACGGAAGATCGATACCAACTCCCCCATTGCATACGCCCTAGCTGTTAAGCTGCGCGAAGCCATGGAGCGCGGCCGCACGCTGATGCCCGAACATGCTTGGTTGGAACGATGGCAGCCTGAGTTCGACGCGCTGGAACGACTGATTGTGCTCGGTTTCACAACCCAAGCCGTCACTAGCGCCTACCTCGACATCCCAGATCTACCAACGGTGGAATGACTATGAAAACGACATCAGATATTATTGCCGACCAGCGTCGGTCGGGGGTTCACCCTTGCGAACTTGAGGGCTTCGTATCCTCCTCAAGCAAATGGCATGAGGACGCTTGGCTCCTAGATTCCCCGACCCGTGCAATTGCGCGTTCCGGTATCGGAATAGACTGGACCACCTTCCCCATTGAACTCACACCCGTGTTCAAAGAGCTGTTCTGGTCGATATTCATCTCCCGACCTGACGGCCAGCCCTATTCGATCAGCCAAGCCCATTCAGTCTTTGGCCGCTTCCGCTATCTCGCAAAGTGGATGCACGCGCAGAAGCGCAAGTCCTTCGTATCATTCTCTCCCGCTCTTGTCACCGACTTCGTCTCAGACCTGAAAGTCCATCTGCGAGCCAAAGAGAAAGAGCGTGATGAGGACCTCACCACGGCAAGCGTGACCGGATACCTTAAGATTCTTGAGTTCGCCTTCGAGCAGCGCACGACACTTCAGGCCAGAGGAGCGCAAGGCATCTCATTTCCACCATTCGGTGGAGCCTCTGCCTGGAGCATAGCAGACGAGATCGCTCCCGCGATCGAGGTGTTCACCCCGCCAATCCCGGACGCCTTGGTGATACCTATCGTCAGTTCGGCCTATAACTTCATTCGAGAGGTCGCTGATGACGTCCTCAGCCTTGAAGACCTCATCTTTGATTTGGAGAACAAGGACGTCATCAAGAAGAACCCGCGCCGCATCAGCCTTAAACAGTTTCGAAAGCTGAGACCCAGACTGATAGATAGATATGCTAGGGAGCACGCGGACGGGCGTCCTTGGCTCACAGATCTAATCAAGGGCAATGATCAGTCCGAAGAGGGAGACGCCGTAGGTTTAGCCTTCCGCAGGTTGATGATGGATACGGTGGCAGCAGCCATCATCATCCTACGCTTCAGCACCGGAATTCGCCACGGCGAAGTGCTGACCCTTGCCCCCGGCATGCAAGCGAACGGCTTGCCGAACTGCGTGACTACAGAGATCTCGGTCAGCGGTGCCTATGAGCTCTTCTTCATCAAGGGGACGGTCAGTAAAGGCTGGGATCACCCGGAAGACGCGCGATGGCTGCTTGCAGCGCGGGTAAGTGGAGAAACTCGTCTCCCGGATGCGGTTCGGGCAATCCAGGTGATCGAGACGATACTCGCTCCTTGGCGCGAACGAAGCTCCGACCCGGATATCCACAAGCAATTGCTGATTCAATTCGGCACGGTCGGGTTCCCTTCTAGCCCTAGTCACATTCTCCCGATGCTCTCAGATCAAGTGAGCATAATGATGAGGGACTTCTACGAGCGCCGCGTGGACTGGTCAGATGTAGATTTCACGGACCCGAATATATCCTCCTTTGCCGGTCAAGGCATCCGGAAGATTAAATCCAAGCAGTGGCGAAAGACCTGGGCAAACTTCGTCTTCCGCACCGACAGGAAGTTGCTTCCAGCGATTTCACAGCAGTTCCAGCACTACTCCACTGTTCTTACGCAGGATGCCTATATCGGAAAGGATGCCGAACAGCTTGGTCTCATCGGTGACGCCGCCACAGAGCGGGCCATCGAGTTCATGGCCGATGCACTCGACGGCAACAGCGGGGTGGGCGGTATGGCGAGAAAGGCAGTCGACAAGCTGGACGATCTCAAGGCTAGCGTGCGGGGCCTAACAGGAACTGAGAAAAGCGAAGTGATCCGTGATTGGCTTGTGGAGCGCGACATCACCATGTGGTCCGCTCCGCACGGCAAGTGCCTGATTGGAATGATGCCCACTGGCAGTCGCTGCCATGCTGCCGCAGGGACGCTGGACTGGTCCAACCAGACGCCGAACTTCGCCACGCGTAGCCCTCGACTATGCTCTGGATGTGCCTGTTTCGCCGTCGGCCACGAAGACGTCCCCTTCTGGGCCCAACGGTATCTGGAGAACAAGAAGATATGGGAGCAGGCGGTCGCTCGCCACATGGACGTCCACTACGTCGTCGCGCGTGATCGATACCTGGCGTCCGAGAACGTCCTCAAATCCCTCGACATCGATATCGACCAGCTTGTGAAGGATTATCCAGATGGCCATTAAGACTGAGCCGACCGCCCAAGAGCAAAAGCAGATCGAAGACGCCCTTGATCGCCTTGAGCGGGGTGAGCCAAAGGCTAAGACACTTGCCGAGCGCGCTCGCCGCGGGTCGCTCAAGGTCAACCTCAACTCCCTCACTCTAGAATCTGGCGTGAGACGTCATAGGATAGTGAAACTATACCCTGATCTGGCTGCGAGGGCGGGGATACAGAGCGGGGAACGCGGCACAACGGTCCCCTTGCGCAAGCAGCTCGACGATAGCAGGCGCGAAAAAGCCAACGCTCAACACCAGCTTCAGCAGGCGCAGTCCTACAACTTCTACCTCATGGAGCGCATCTCGAAATTCCGCATCGAGGTGAAACTCCTGAACGAACGGGTCGCTGAATTGGAACTAGAAGTGGCGAACGGTGGCTCATCCGACGCTCTCTATTTTGGCAGCGACGATGTCATTGGGGTTCCTGCGAAGACATCCAAACGGAGGCGAGCGCAGGATGGACAACTGACACCTTAAGTGCTCGCCGTTAGCGCGGAGGCTGTAGGCCAATGCCTCCAGCCCAGTGACTCTATCCAACAGAGAACCTCACGGTCCACGCAAACACCAAGCCGGGTCAGCAGCCTAGTGTCTACGCAAGGCGCACCCCCGATCAGTCGGACAACCGATCGTGCCGTCGGCGCATCCGCATACCACCTTGAACCAGTTGCGAGATGGACCCATGAAGCCGTCGTGAGCGAAACCGCCAGAGCCGCTGCGAAGGTCGGTCGTGCTGAAAGGTCGAAGCCGGACGCGACGATATCTCTTCCGAGGTCTGCGGTCCTCACCCCTTTCTTCACGGATTCTTGGGTCTGGTCGTCTTCGAAGAGAAAACCCTCGCTGGTTGCTCTCACCCGCCCACGAACCTGGACGCCGAGCAACTCCCCTGTCGGTCGCATCCATATGGAGCGCTCGACCGACTTTTCGTGAACGAGCGCACGGACGTCTACCAACTCGCCATTGCTCAAATGGCAATTCCTGATGGTATCAGGATATCCAGCCACCGAAAGGACCTCCGATTGACCAAATGTCTCGACGTCGAACTCGCCGGACGCGGTTTCGTTGAGACTAGGATTGCGGTGAACGATCTCGGCCAGCGCGCGGCGGACATTGCCTCCCGCTCCAGCCATGTATGCTACGGCAGGGGCGCAGCCAGCAGCGGAGACAAGATCCGCACAGTGTGAGATCACGGCAACCGCTTCCTCGAAAACGTCGCACACGCCCGGGGACACGTGCGGCAGAACTGCGTGTTTCATGGTTTTTCCAATGTCGAGGGCGCCAATATGGCGCACGTATTTCCAAGCCGGCTACGCGGGCGGCTCTATGGCTCGAGGACAAAGTCCCCGATCCCGACGATGGACTATACGACTACGCTGAGGACGACGGAGGCAGCGCACGACAAAGGGTTCGGCAAAAGCGCCGGACGCGGCAAGACATTAGTGTCAGGGCTAATCGTCATAGAACCTCAAGTCAGAAATATACCTTTAATGATATAATCGAAAGTTGTCAAGGTCTGCTGGTTTCAATAGGTTGAGTAGGTGTCGAGCTACAAGAGAAGCTCCTCGTTCCCCGAAACCTTCCTTTTGACCCACGGTTCGTCTGTCCGCTCCATCGTAATCAAATCGTCTGGGAAGCATCGGCTCTGAAAGGCAAGTGCGTCATCGAAGTCGCCATGCAGCCATTGATCATATTCTTCCGGCATCAAGAGGACTGGCATACGGTCGTGGACCGGACGGATCGCCTCGTTGCAGTCGGTCATGACGCCCGAATAGACAGGACCCCATTCGTCGCTAATTCTCCAAAGGCCGGCCCATCCAAATACCGGCTGACCCTTCACACCGAACCATGTTCGTGTCTTGCTTCCCTTCTCACCCTCGGCCTCGGCGAATTGGGTGACAGGGATGACGCATCGCCATTGGGGCTTGCGCGCCAGCCCAATCCACATGTTCTTCGTAAGGTCAGCTATATTGTTGACCGGCTTTGGCTTAGCTTCCGGCTTCATACCCTTCAAACGGAGCGGAAAGCCCCAGACCATCGACTGAATCGTCCGAACGCCTCCCTCTTCGCGCATCACGACACCAGGATAGCCAGGATAGACTTCTTCAGGGGCGTTAGACTGCGTCGGGTCCGCGACTCCGAAGTGTGCGGCCACCTCGGCTGCGCTCTTTCGGACCGTGTATAGATTGCACATCGTCCAACTCTCCCATTATCAGTCGGCCTGGCACCTCACCTTCACCTCTGCCCGACTATCATCGCCGTCATCCCAACGGATCGAAATCGGAATCAAAGAACAGGTAGCTCGGATCGAACTCACCCAATTTGGCTAGTTTCACCCGATCCGGGATTTCGACCTTCTTCGAGCGGAAGGTCATAAGGCCGTCGTTCCGCAGGGATCGGAGTGCCCGGTTGACGTGCACAGAAGTTATGCCGCAAGCCTCCCCCACGTCACCCTGATTAAGGGCAAGGTCGAACTTCCCATCTTTCGCGAGCCCTACCGCCCGCATGCGGGAATACAGCTCACAGAACAGGTGTGCGATACGCTGCATTGCGCTAAGCCGACCGAGCCGGAACGTCCATTCCCTATGCATCGCTGCGTCGAGCAGGGTTGAGAACCATAGCTGCCGACTGAGATTTGGTCTGGCGGCGACGATCTCGTTCAACCGTTGATGGGGCACGCAGGCCAGCTTGCAAGGTGTGATGGTGGAAACGTCATGATCGAGATAGCGGAGCGGGTAGCCGTGGAGATCGACGAAATCGCCGGGGATGTGGATAGCAACGATCTGACGATTGCCCTCCTTGTCATCCATGTATCGGCACATGACGCCCTCGACGAGCAACGTGCTCACATGGACGGGCTCCTTCGCATGAACGACCAGCTTGCGTGCAGCGACATCCCTCGTCTCGGCGATCGAGGTCTCGAGGATGTGTAGGTCCTCATCAGTCAATTCACGACGACGGCGGTTCAGAAGGAATTTGTCGGTCAGCATGCGGTTATTACGCCTTCGCCTCAATTATTGCGTGGCGACAACTACGATGGCCGGTTGAGCGGCAACTATGATGGCCGGTAGGATCGGTTGTCTGGGCTGATCGTAGGGAGGGGCGTAGCCCTGACC
>NZ_QFOA01000124.1 GCF_003248505.1 Sphingobium sp. | reverse complement strand
AGGGAGCGACATCATCTCGGAATCAGGGGGCGAGTAATTCTCGGAACAGGGGGGCGGCATCATTTCGGAATGAGGGGGCGGCTTCCCTCGGAATCAGCACCTTGAGGCTATCGACTGCGCCCGGAAGGCTCTGACGGATCGTGTCGAACTCGTTCGTCAGTTGGGCCCCGAAGAGGAACAACGCACCGAAGAAGGTGCCGAGAAGCAGGACCACAGCTAAGCCTAGTGCAGGGCCTCTGCCGATCGGGAGGACAGAACACAGCGCGCGTGTGATTGCGTCGAAGACCGCCGCCAGCACGACGGCGGCGAACACGAGCAACAGGAAGCTGCTCATACGCACGACGAGCAACGCCACCCCCGCTATCGCGAGTATCGCTACCGTCGTCGCGAGGATCCTGCTCACGTTCCAATAGCGCGCAGAAGCGCGTCCGATATTCTCTTCCAACTGAAGCTCCCCCGATGTCGGCTTGGAATTTCCTGACAAAAGGGTGTGAGCGGCGTTCGGTTCCGGTTAAATCGTTTCGATGACGAATTATGCGGGTGTTGGCGCTGACGGTGTTGAATACGGGTAGGCTCTCACCGGGAAATGGTGTTGCGCATAGTCTGTAAACTTTCCTGCATAGCCAATCACGTGGAAGATGATGGAGTAGAGCAGCCGGTAGACATCGTGGAGATGGTCGATCCTAACCTGGAGCTTCTCAGCCTTGAGATCATCGGCTCCGGACTTCCTCGTGTGAACCGCCGAGTTCCGGACCTTCTTCCAAACTGCGAGGTCATCCTGAATGAGATGACCAGTCGCTACGAGGCTGATCATACGGTCCTGCGCCCGTATCGCCCCCAACTGGCCTATCAGCCCTTCAATGCGTTTGCGATTATCCTCAGAAATCTTCTCTTCCTTCACCCAGTCCGCGACATGGGATTGAAACTTGATGAGCTCGCTGGAAAGTGTTGACGGCGCTAGCTCGATCAATCCGGCAAGACCTTCAACAGCGACGCAGATGCCAATAAGCCACCCATCAATCGAGCTCTCGCTCGCGCGTCGGAGCATCGACAGGAAACTCGACGGGCGGCTCCAGATACCCTCATCGGGCTGGTCAGAAAGATACGCTAGAAAACAGCTCAGCATTTTCAAATGCTCTGCCGTGTGCTCGGATGTGTTTATCGCCAATGGTGGAAAGGCGGGCACGCGCCTCACATCTCTGGCGTGGTTAAAGAGGCTAAGTGTGCGGGTAGATGATACGACCTCGTCGACGATAGCAGTATGAAGATGCTGACCGACCACGAACTGCAGTCCTTCGATCAATCGACGCTCGAACGCCTCCGGGAAGTCAGCGGTCGAAGTCGCTTCAACCATGATCTTTCCTTGGCTGACCTCGGCAATGGACAGCTGCACCCTCCAATCAGTTGTTGCCACCGTATAGGGCCCGCCTAGCAAGCCCTTCCAATCTCTCATCTCTTGACCAAAGAAATAGAGCCGGAGCCTATGAGTGGCGGTCCGCGTCTGCTCAGTCCGCCGAATGACCTTAGGCCTTGCATTAAAAACGCCGGACGACGTGGGGAACGATACGGAGTGGCTAAATAGAACCCTGGGACATTCCCACACCGAGGCGACTGCGTCTTTGGCGACCACTTCGAGATAGTCGTCCTCTGGAACAAGGGCTCCGGCTTCGCTGCTCATCGAGCCGTTCAGGAGATCCATCATCGTCTGCGGTTCGTCAAATGCAACATGGACCTTCAAATTCAACTCGCCTTCGGCGCTCATCGACAAGGAACCTGGACCGACAAAATCCGCGTCCTGCGAAACACTCTGCCTGATCTCCACACACGGAAAATCAAGTTCAAGAACGCCCTTCGAGAAATCGTCGATCGTGGAATCCAAGTTCATCGCGTTAGTAGGCCCCTAGTGGTCTGTCGGCTGGCAAGCCTAACCGCTAGTTCCACCTACTGCGATGACATTGTTATCCGAGAACCGCGCCCGCAAGGCACGAAGCGGACCATAGGCATCAGAGGAGTAGAACTGCTCCACCGCAGCCATGTCCGGATACTGCTGAACCACAATCGCGGCGGGCTGCCAGTCGCCTTCGAGCACGCGAGGCGCCTGATCAAACACCAACACCGTGGCACCGTATTCCTTCAGAAGCTCAGTCGCCTTGGAGGCATATTCGTTGAAAGCCTCAAGTGCGTCGGGATCGGTCATCCTGACCTCGACGATTACATATGCAGACATGGTTCATCCTCCACAAAGCAGTGAGAGCGTAGTCCCTGTCGGTCGTGGGTAACTGATCCATGTCAGCGCATTCTCGGATGGACAGAAGATACAAAAACGCCGCCCCGTGGGGCGGCGCTCGTATCGGTTTCTACGACCTATCAGTTGTCGCCAGTGCCCGGCTTATCGGTCTTGGGCGGCTTGCCATCCTCGATCCGACCCTCGTTGCGGAGGTCCCGGCCTTCCTGGGCCTTCTTCTGGCCTTCCGGGGTCTTGCTGTGCTCGAAAGCCTCTTCCTTCACGTAGCCGGCAGCTTCTTTGATCTTTCCTTCGACGCTCATGATGCTCTCCTATCTACAGCGCGTGTCTGTAAGACATCAATGCGCGTCGACAGGACCTGTTCCAAGGGATGCGATCATCCGATCCCGTCCAATTTCGTCCAGCGCCTGCTCGAGATCATCGTTCTTTGCGAGGAACTCGTCGCTTTCTCCGCCAGCCTTCTTCACAAACCTAGGGCTTCGGACGAGAGTTCGCTCATGGCGTGACAGAGACGCTTCACTAATACCCACCTTCGCGGCCAGATCGGCCATGCTTACGCCAGCCTTCTTCCGCTTCTCTCTAATCGCCTCGCCGAACCCGAGCCCCTTAACGGGTTCCCATTCCGGCCAAGTTGGGACGAGGTAGTGGATAGAAATCTCTAGCGCGTGTGCGATCCGGTATAGAGTGTCCGCACGAATGGCGCGGACCTCTTCCGCGCCAGCTAATGCTTCAGCACGGTAGATGGCGGCCCGCGATAGCCCCGCGCGCTGAGCCAGCCTGGCTTGCGACCAATTCCGCTCCTTGCGCTGGGTTACTATGCGCTCGCCCAGATCCACAGGAATCGCGGCGAGCGGACAATTCGTCCAAACTCTCCTGCTACTTTCTTGCACATCGGACATGTGGCGCACCCATAAGCTCTTTCATGAAGGGCAGTAAACAAATTTCGAGCGAAACGACTGATCCTGATCAGCTGGTCCTGCGTGAAATCGTGAGACTTCTGGCACGGCAGGCCGCCGCCGAACATGTTCGCAGCATTGCCCAGCGAGCCGAGGACGCTGAAGGAACCGTGAGATGAGCGAAGTAACAGCGGTTATTTATGCTCGGGCGACCGAGAAAGGAACGGGCGATTTGGAGGCCCAAATACTGGAGTGCCGTAGCGAGGCCGCACGACGCGGCTTGGCCGTGATTGAGACCTTCGCTGACGGCACTCTTGGCTTCCTCCCCGCCGGTCCCGCACTCAAACAGCTCATCGATGGCGCCGCCAATGGCACGTTCAGTGTCGTCATCTGTGTCTCGTTAGATAGGCTCTCTCGCCAAAACCACGCCGTCGAAAATATCAAGACAGTGCTTGCCTCGAAAGGCGTGACGCTGGCCACATGCGAACCCGATAACCCTCCGATGGTCACACCCCGGCTCAAGGAGCTTGTGACCGGAGCGATTAGGCAAGACAGGCGAGCGAGGGGACGGCGAGCTATCGCGGAAAAAACATTAGAGACATCTATCACTGGACGGCGTCCGCATGGCCACGCTTCCCGCGACCAGTCTCTCGCTCAGCCCGTTGAAATCGATCGAATGCACGCAGATGCCATTCGAACGATTCATGAGAAGAGTGCAGAGGGCCAAACCGCCGCCGCGATCTTCGAACCACTGAACACAAGTGTGCTCCCCTTCCTTCCGAGGAAAAAGCAGTAATGCTTCCGCGCTGGGTCCAGGTGCGATGAGAAAGCTCCGAGCGGCGATCTACGCCCGACATTCCACCGACAAACAGAATCCTGCTTCGAGTCAGGATCAGGTCGACGCATGTAGAATCCTAGTAGAGCAAATCGGAGGCGAGCTTGTCGAGACCTACACTGATCCTGAGATTTCAGGATATCGCAGGGACCGTCCCGGCCTAATGCGCATGCTGCGCGACGTTGAGAATGGGCTTATCGATGTCGTGGTATGCGAAGCTCTTGATCGCATCGCGCGTGATGGAGAGGACATAAGTTGGCTTGGGAAGAAGCTCTCCTACCACAGGGTGAAGCTCTTCACGCATTCCGAGAGAGAGATCGACGAGGTCAAGCTGGCGGTAGCCGGTCTGATCGGATCTATGTTCCTTTCAAATCTCAGGACCAAGACATTTCGTGGCCTGAAGGCAGCTGTTCTCGCTGGAAGGCTCGCGGGTGGAAGGGCATATGGGTATCGGAAGGTTAAAGGGGTCGACAGTAAGGGCCGGGAAGTGAATGGGGTCTTTGAGATCGATCCCGAGCAAGCAGAGATCGTCCGCCGGATCTTCCGTGAGTTCGCTGACGGCAAGTCTCCCAATGACATCGCGATCGGCCTCAATCGAGACAAGATCCCCTCCCCGCGCGGGCGCGAGTGGGGTCCAAGCACTATAAGGGGAGATCGGAAGAAGCTCGTCGGCATCATCCATAATCCACTATACCGCGGGCGCCTTGTGTGGGGGCGCCGAGAATGGCGCAAGAACCCGGATTCAGACCGTCGTGAACGCCGATACCGGCTACGCGACAAGTCAGAATGGATCGAGGTAGACATGCCTGATCTGCGCATCGTCGAGGAGGCGCTTGTGCAAGCCGTAGTGGCTGAGGACAAGAAGCGACAGGTCCCGGAAGGCCAGAAGTCAAGCGCGTTGCAGCACCGCGCAAGGCACCTTCTTTCAGGTCTAATCCGGTGTGGCAAATGCGGTGGCAAACATACGCTTGTCGGCAAGGACTATTACAGCTGTGTCCGTTATGCGGATCGAGGCACGTGCGACCAAGGCGTCAGCGTTCGTCTTCATGTCGTTGAGGACGCTGTCCTCGGAGCGCTGCAGTCTCGGCTCCTCACACCCGACCTGGTCAAACTGTTCAAAGAAGAGTTTAATCGTGAGGTCGCCCGCCTGACGCGATCGCGTGATGAGGCTGACAGCGAAGCGCGCGACCGATTGGCAGCGTTGGAGATCGAGATCACGAACCTTGCCCAAAACTTCCTGCAAGGGGTGGTCAGCCCGACACTGATGGCAATGCTGGCCGATCGAGAGGCAGAGAAGGCAAGGCTGGTAGACCGCCTGAATTACAAGCCGTCTGAGGCATCCACGGTGATACCGCATCCCATGCTCGTAAAGCGCTACGAGGAGAAGGTTGGAAAGCTGCGGGAGGCACTAAACGACGAAGTAGTCCGCTCGGACGCCATCAAGGCCCTGAGAGGACTGATCTCTTCTGTCGAAGTGCATGTGGATGATGGTAAGCGCTAAAACACTCCCACAGGGGAGCGCTCAGGCGGCCTGATCGATGACGGGGCTGGCGGTGGCGCGACTATCTACCCAGTTGTAGGGGAGCAGA
>NZ_QFOA01000022.1 GCF_003248505.1 Sphingobium sp. | reverse complement strand
CCCTGTTGATGTGCGGTCGTGGCGGAATTGGTAGACGCGCAACGTTGAGGTCGTTGTGGCCGAAAGGCCGTGGAAGTTCGAGTCTTCTCGACCGCACCAGCAGCCTTCTTAAGGCTGCTCAGGAAGTCCAGGAATGGATGAATTCAGCCGTTTCTTGCCTTACTAGATCCCATCGTGTATCCTCCCAGCGCACGCAAAACGGGGGACCGGCTCGAAGGTCCCTTCCGCGATCGGAAGTCTCGCAATCGCCGCTCGCAACGCGCCGCCCGGTCGTCGCTACGCGGACGGCGCGGGCCTGTGGCTGCACAAGCGTGAGCGCGCTTGCGGGAAATGGGTCTGTCGGTCGATCTGCAGGTCTGCATGAAGGCGCGGGCGCTGCTTGGGAAGCAGCGGCACGAGACCGAGCACATTCCCGCGCTTCCCTATTCCGAGGCGCCCAAGTTCTACCGGTGGCTGTGCACGCTCGATACTACAGCCTCTCGCGCGCTGCGTTTTCTTAAGCTCACCCTGGCGCGCACAAGCGAAGTGCGATTGGCGACCAGCGACGAGATCGAAAGTGATGTCTGGAGCTTGGCCGACAAGCGCACCAAGACGAACGAGGGTCCGGGCCTTGGCCCCCGCCAACCAGCGGCGACGCGCCGGTCCCGCTGGAATGACATCCTTACGCGAGGGCCGCTGGCCCTCCCGCCTTCGAAACCTGTTTCGAATGTTTTTACATCATCAGCCATTACGACACCCCTCGGATGAGGGGCAAAACATAGACAGATCAGCAGCTACGAAAATGTGGGGAGGTTTTGGCGCTTACAGCCAATCGATCATCGCTGGCGAAAAATCGACCGTCGTTACGTGCGTGCTCCCCGCGACCGCTGCCAGTGCAGGAGCCGTGACCCCTTGTCGGTATCGAGCAGGGTCACGCCAAGCTCGATACCGACAAACAAGATAGCATCGCGACGCAATATGCCCATCAACGGCCGGGCGTTGGCGATGTAAGAGTCGCCCCCTCGTCCCAGTAAGCGGACGTTTGGAACGGTTACGCCGTCAATCTATTTTCGTGCCGTCGCGTCTGCGTAGCGGCGCGAGACCACATCCCAATTCACCACCTGCCACCATCCGTCGAGATAGTCTCCGCGGCGGTTTTGATATTTGAGGTAATAGGCATGTTCCCATACGTCATTGCCTAGGATCGGCGTCCCCTTCGTTTCCGCGACATCCATCAGTGGATTGTCCTGATTAGGGGTCGAAGCGATGGCAAGCTTACCGTCCGTGCCGACGATTAGCCAGACCCAGCCCGAGCCGAACCGCCCGGTCCCGGCTGCCTTGAAAGCCGCCTTGAACTTGACGAGCGACCCGAAGCCCGCATCGATCGCGGCGGCGAGCGCTGGCGACGGCGCACCACTTTGCGCGGGCGGTGTCATGGATTTCCAGAAAAAGCTGTGATTCCAATGCCCTCCGGCATTGTTGCGGACGGCGGTGGGCAGGGTTCCCGCTTTTGCAACAAGCTGTTCGAGCGACTGGCCCGCAAGTGCCGGGTCGGCCGAGACTGCCTTGTTCAACGCATCGACATAGGCCTGATGATGCTTGTCATGATGGATGGTCATGGTCTGCGCATCGATCGCCGGTTCCAGCGCGCCGGCGGCATAGGGCAAGGGCGGCAGGGTGAATACGGCAGGGGCCGGGGCGGCCTGCGCTACGACTGGCGATACGGTCGGAACGACGGTGGCCATTGCCATCAACAATGCTATTTTCTTCATCCTGTCCTCCTGATGGTTGCCGGGGGTTTCATTCGGAATAGTGCCATTTGTGACCTTGCTTTGGGTCATGAACGCATGGACTACAAATATATCCTTCCACTCACCCTCAATTGTCGAGATTCCACCGGTCGGCTGTGAACGCCGTCCACACCTTCAAGCGGCTCTCCGGGTAGGCGCGAGGCATAGAAATAGTCGGCGTCGGCCCGCCGAGTATTGAACAGGTTAAGCAGGTCGGCGGCAATCTCCAATCGCGCGAAATGCTTGGCAAAGCGCAGATTGACGACAGTTGTCGACGGCCTGCGCACGCTGTTGTCCTCGATCAGCGGGCGCGGGCCGACATGGCGCAAGCGCACCGCGCCTTCCCATCCGTCACCGCCGGTGGCCGTGAGGCCGAGCGAACCCATCGCGCGGACCGGAATCTGCTCTGTGGGCCGCCAGGTCGCATCGTAAACCGAAAGGCTGGCATGCAGCGTGCCCCAGGCGGTATCGGTCGAATATTTGGCGAAGCCTGCATAGTGGCGAAGCTCTTCGGGCAGTTGCCAAGGGCCGTTGCTGGCGCTGAAATCGCCCGCCAGCAGCAGGTCTCCGCCGCCTGCGCTTACCGAAGTCACGCCCGCGATCCGCCGAAAGTCGTAGCTTCCGCCCTCCAATGTGACGAACGATCGGTCGACACGATCGGCCGTCCGCATCGATGCAGCCGCGATGAACGAGAAATCGCCGTCCGCCGGTGAATAAGGCCCCTTGCGATAGTCGATGCGATCGATCGTTTCGGGGATGAGGCCATTCAGGTCGAGATAGCCTTGGCCATGCGCATGGGTCGGGAGATTCATCGGTACGCCATCCAGCGAAATGCTGAAATCGGTGCCGTGATCGAGATTATAGCCCCGGATATAATATCGCGCGGCCTTGCCGCCGCCCGAATGCTGGACAGCGATCAGGCCCGGAACAGCCTCGGCCAATTCGCTCGTTCGCAACAGCGGCCGCATGCGAATATCGTCACCCGAGATTGCGCCGACGCTCGCCGACAAGTCATGCCCGACCCGATGCTCCCCCCGTGCCGTCACGACGATTTCGCCCGCCTCGTCGCCTGAAGGCGATGAGGAGGCCCGTGCGGCGAGGGTTGTGTCCGGCAGCACCTCGCCGGAGGCTTGTGCGACACCGAACTGGACAGTTACAACGAACATGACGGTCGCCTTCCAGCCCAGATCGAGGAAGCGCCGATAGCGGATCAAGCCATCTCATCCCTGGCGCAAGGATTCATCGCAAGAAGCAGTCGCGTTTCGCCTGTGGCAGCAACAGGCGGCGAACGATGCAGGATGAACGGTTCCTCTGCCCAGAGCCGCCCCTTGAACAGCCCGACTTCGCCGGGGCGGAGCGATTCGATCGGCCCCTCGCTGCCCGCATGCAGCCATTGCGTGCCCGGCCCGACCAGGGGCATCAGCAGCCGGGCGGTCACATTATCTGCATGGAATTTCCTGCAGGCGTCGGTTTCGATCACTTCGAGCCTCAGGCGCAGCATCGTACATTCCAAGATCGCCGCCAAACGCTCGCCCATCGCCACGACCTCGCGCGCCAACGCTGGCGCGACATCGCCGTAGCCGGCCGCTTCGATCAGTTCTGGCACATCGCGCGCCAGTGCCATGTTCGATACGATTTCGTCGATGTCGTCGATGACATTCCAGTCGAGACCGCATAAACCGTCTAGATCGCAAGCGAGCGGACGCCGCCAGATAGCGAGGTGAACGTCGGGTTCCCATATCCGGGCCAGCACCGCCGGATCGGAATCGGCCAACGCATGGTTCTCGCCTGCCAGTGCGACGCTCATTCCGCAGCCTCCATCTGCGGCTCCCAACTGGGGAAAGGATCGCGCAGGCCGGTCCACATCTCCGGCGTAAAACGTTTGACCGGGAGCAGGCAGGCATCGAGCCGAGCGCGAATGCGCGCTTCGTCCATGCCTATGCCGATAAATACCAGTTCCTGTCGCCGGTCACCCCAAATGCCGTCCCAATGCTGCGAAACGAAGCGCTCGAAGCGATCATCGTCGGGCCAGTGATTCTTGGGGATGGAGGCCCACCAGCGGCCCATCCGGGCCATCATCGTCTGTGCGCCCGCAACGGCCAGTTCACCGACCCATTCGGGCCGCGTTGCCAGCCAGAAATGGCCCTTGGCGCGCACCACGGTGTCGAGCCCGCCATCGGTCAGGAAGGCATGAAGCTTTGCCGGATCGAAGGGCTGGCGCGCACGATAGACGAAGCTCTCGATCCCATATTCCTCGGTCTCGGGCTGGTGACTGGCATAGCCGTAAAGCTCCTTGGCCCAAAGCGGATGCTGCGCGGCCTTCTCTTCGTCGAACAGGCCGGTGTCGAGCATCGCATCAAGCGGCACCTTGCCTCGATCGCACGCGATGATGCGCGCATCGGCATTGAGCGAGGCGACGAGTTTCTTGACGATCGCCAGCTGGTCCGGCGACACGGCACTCGCCTTGTTGATCACGACCACGTCCGCAAACTCGATCTGCTCGACCAGCAGGCCGACAAGGCTGCGCGTATCGTCCTCGCCCAGGCTCTCGCCGCGATCGGCCAGGAAATCCTGACTTGAATAATCGGCGAGCAGATTGAGCGCATCGACCACGGTCACCATCGTATCGAGCCGGGCGACATCGCCCAGGCAATGCCCCTCCTCGTCGCGGAAGGAGAAGGTGGTTGCCACCGGCAGCGGCTCGGAGATGCCGGTGCTCTCGATCACCAGACTATCGAATCGTCCCGCCTCGGCGAGCGCACGGACTTCTTTCAAAAGGTCGTCGCGAAGGGTGCAGCAGATGCAGCCATTGGTCATCTCGACCAGGCTCTCCTCGCTGCGTGCCAACGCCGCGTCGCCGCCGCGCACGAGGTCGGCGTCGATATTCACTTCCGACATATCGTTGACGATCACGGCTACGCGCCGCCCTTCGCGATTGGCGAGAATGTGATTGAGCGTCGTCGTCTTTCCCGCGCCCAGAAAACCTGAAAGCACCGTGACCGGGAGCCGATTGTCAGTGGAAGCCATATTCTACCCTTGACCTTTATGTTACAGTATATCATCTCTGCATAAGGCGGAGGACATGGGATGTCCAGCGCCGATGGGAGTCGCGCATGGCCGCAAATACGGAAGGGCAACGATTATTCGACGGGGTGGCGATCGGCGCCTCTATCCTGTGCCTGATCCATTGCCTGGTCTTGCCGGTGCTGATCGTTTTGCTGCCGACCCTCACAGCCTTTTTGATCGTTCCTGAGGCCTTTCATCTCTGGGCGCTTGGGCTTGCCGTGCCCACCAGCGTCCTCGCCTTGACGACCGGCTACCGCCGCCATCGCAAGATCAAGCCTACGATCGTCGCGCTGCCGGGGCTCATCCTGCTGGCGGGGGGCGCGCTGCTGGCGCCGAACGAGAGCAAGGAAACCATTTTATCGGTCGCCGGTGCCCTGCTTCTTGCCCTTGGACATGGTCTCAACTGGCAGGCATTGCATGACAACGGCGCGCTAAAGAAGGGAAGCCGTACGATATGAAGCCACCCGTCATCCCCTGCACTTACGATGAGTGGAAACATTGCATCACCGTCTTGTGCCGCATTCCGCTGACGCCTGCTTTCGTCGAAGCGCGCATCGCGGCGCTTGCCAATCCGCGCGATTATGGAACGCTGCGTTTTGTCGAGACCTGGGGTGAAGCGCATCGCGACCGCGTGACAGCCTGGTTCCTCGAGGCACGCGCCGAACTCGCCGCCGGGGACGCCGCATGAGCAGCCTGTTCGCCGGGCCGCAATCGCTGATCCCGGTTTCGGTCCTGACCGGTTTTCTGGGCAGCGGCAAAACGACGCTGCTCAACCATCTGGTCAATGCGCCGGAGATGAGCCGGGCGTTGGTCGTCATCAACGAGTTTGGCGCGGTCAGCCTCGACCATGATCTCATCACCCGATCGAACGACGATCTCGTCGTGGAAATGATGGGCGGATGCCTGTGCTGCACGATCAGGGGCGATCTGCTGCGGACGCTGCGCGATGCGCCCTGGCGCTTCGCGCGCGAAGGCAAATGCTGGTTCGACCGGGTGGTGATAGAGACGACGGGGCTGGCCGATCCAGCGCCGATCCTGCACACGCTGATGACCGACAGCCATTTGGCGACTCTCTATCGGCTCGACGGCGTGATCGCGACGGTGGATGCCGCCGCCGGCATGGCGACGCTCGATGCCCAGGAGGAAGCGATCAAGCAAGCCGCGATGGCCGATCGCATCCTCCTGACCAAGACCGACCTCGCGTCGGAGGATGAGCGAGCGGCAATCGAACGACGACTGCGCGCACTCAATCCCGCCGCCCCGATCATTCCGGTCAGGAACGGCCAAGCCGAGTTCGCGTCCTTGTTCGATGCCGGCCTCTACGACCCGGCGACCAAGACGAACGACGCCCAGCGCTGGCTCCAGGCCGAAGCCTACACGGACGGTCATCGCGGGCATGGCCACGATCATCACCACCACGATCATGATCACCACCATCATCATGACCCGAACCGGCATGACGATCATATCCACGCCACCTGCCTGACGTTCGACGAACCGCTCGATGCCGAAGGCTTTGAACGCTGGATCGATATCCTTACCACGTTCAAGGGGCCGGACATCCTGCGCGTGAAGGGCATACTGAACCTGATTGGAGAGCCCCGGCCGGTCGTCATCCACGGTGTCCAGCATATCTTCCATCCCCCGGTACTGCTCGATGCATGGCCATCCGAAGACAGGCGGACGCGACTCGTCTTCATCACGCGCGACATCAGCGCCGACGAACTGCGCGACACGTTGACGCTGCTGACCAGCGGTATCAAACGTTACGATCTTGCCGGTTATGTCGAAGATCTGCTCAACGACCGCGCCCCTGGCATTCTGCCCGAAGGAGTAGGACCGTGACGATGTTCGCCGAACGCACGAGCGTCGAGCAGGTAGAGCTAGGCGGCGATCTCGCACCCCGCTTCGATGCTGAGGGGCTGATGCCCGTCGTCGTCGTCAATGCCGAAGACCAGACGATATTGATGCTGGGCTATATGAACGTCGAGGCATTGGAGCGAACGTTGCGGACGCGCGAGGCGCATTTCTGGTCGCGCAGTCGCCGCGCCTTGTGGCGCAAGGGTGAACATAGCGGCTTTACGCAGAAGGTAGAGCGCATCTTGATTGACGACGATCAGGACTCCCTGGTCCTGGCGGTAACGATCGACGGACCCGGAAGCTGCCATGTCGGCTTCCGGTCCTGCTTCTATCGTCGGATCGACCTCGATACCCTTGCAGACGAAAATCCTGCCAGATTGCATCGCGTCGAGAGCGAAGCCGCATTCGATGCGGAGGCAGTCTATGCAGGTCTGCCAAATCCGACACGGGTTTGATCGTGCGAGCCGCGCCCCTTTCGCTCCATAAAGCTAGCACGAAATTGCGACTGCGCGCTCGGCGACATCCAGAAGATCTGGACGCGCTTATCCTCGACCTGCTTGCCCGGTCGAACCGACCGATCAGCGCCTACGACATTTCCGACCGGTCCATAGCCGCCGGCCAACCGGTCGTGCCCAACCAGGTTTATCGAACGCTCGCACGGCTGATCGATCAGGGCCTGGTCCATCGTGTGGAATCTCTGTCGGCCTATATGCTGAGGCAGCAATCCTTCGACGGGTGCCTCGTCTGCGATCACTGCCATGCGGTCCAGCTCCTCACCGATCCCATAGTCGTTGCCGGGCTTAAGGATCGCGCGGAACGGTTCGGCTTTGCCGTCGACCGGACCGTTGTCGAGTTGCGCGGGCTTTGCACAGATTGCGCTGCGGACAGCCGCACGGCTGGCGACCATGAGGCCGCGCGGCCTTTGCCAACGGCCTCCCCATCACCCATTTGTGGAGTTTGAATTTGCGTCTGCTTGCTTGTACCGCCCCTATTGCCATGCTGGTATCGCCCCTCTCCGCCACCGCCGCTGAACCGGCCGCCACCAATTCAGCCGACCAGTCGGCCAACCCGCTGCTGGGCGAATGGAGGACACCCGATGGCGTACCGCCTTATGACCGGATTCGGCCGGAACATTATGAGCCGGCATTCGATGACGCGCTTCTAGCCGCACGTGCAGATTATCGGCGCATTGCCGACAATCCCGCCGCGCCTACCTTTGCCAACACTATCGAGGCGATGGAGGGTGCCGGTCGCCCGCTCGGACGCATTTCCAGTGTTTTTTTCAATGTCGCTTCCGCCGACGCGACCGATGCGATCCAGGCGATCGAGGAGAACGTCACGCCCAAGCTGACACGCCTCTCGAACGAGACTTTCCTCGACCAGAAGCTCTTCGGTCGGGTCGATCGGCTGTGGCAGTCGCGCGCGACGCTGGACTTGACGCCCGAACAGGCCCGGCTGCTCGAAGAAACGCATGAGAAATTTGTCCGCGCAGGCGCGGCATTGCAACCAGCCGCACGTACGCGGGTAGCGGCGATCAATGAGGAATTGGCGACGCTCGGCGTCATATTCGGGCAGAAGCTGCTGGCCGACCAGAAGGCGAACGACGTCGTTCTGACGAAGGCCGAGGTCGCCGGCTTGCCCGGCGACCAGCAAAGCGCCGCCGCAATTGCCGCCAAGGCGGCCGGGCGCGACGGCAGCTTCCTGTTCCCCGCCACGCGATCGGCGGCGGAGCCCTTCCTGACGGCATCGCCCAACCGGGGAGCGCGCGAGAAAATCTGGCGCGCGTTCGTGATGCGCGGCGACAACGGCAATGCGAACGATACCAATGCCACCATCGCCAAGCTGGTCGCGCTGAGGATCGAGCGGGCAAAGTTGCTGGGGGCAAAGAGCCACGCCGACTTCGTGCTCGAAGACCAAATGGCCAAGACGCCGGCGGCGGCGATGGACCTACTGATGAAGGTCTATCGCCCCGCATTGGAACGCGCGAAAGAGGAGTCGCGCGATATCGCCGCCCACGCGGCCAAGGACGGGATCGTCAAGGTCGAACCCTGGGACTGGCGCTACTATGCCGAGCAGGTGCGCAAGGAACGCTATGCGCTCGATGAGGCGGCGATCAAACAATATATGCCGCTCGACGGCTGGGTAGACGCGCTGTTCGATACCACGAACAAGCTCTACGGTATTACTGCGCACGAAAGGAAGGACGTGCCCGTCTACGCCGACGGGGTGCGCGTTTGGGAACTGCGCGAAGCGGACGGGCGCAAGATCGGCCTGTTCTACGCTGACTGGTTTGCTCGCCCCACCAAGCGCCCGGGTGCTTGGATGAACAGTCTGCGCGACGAGAACAGCCTGTTTGGCGAGCTGGCAATCGTCGTGAACAACCAGAATATCGTGCCGCCCGCCCCGGGGCAGCCGGCGCTGATCTCGGTGGACGAAGCCGAAACGCTGTTCCACGAATTCGGCCATGGTCTCCATGGCCTGCTCAGCAAGGTGCGGTATCCGAGCCTGTCTGGCACGGCCGTCTCGCGCGACTTTGTGGAGTTTCCAAGCCAGATTTACGAACATTGGGTGTTGGAACCCGAAGTGCTGCGCAAATATGCGCGCAACGCCGCAGGCGACCCCATGCCCGAGGCGATGATTCAGTCCCTGATCAAGGCGCGAGCGTTCAACCAGGGCTATCTGACGGTCCAGCAGTTGTCCTCCGCGATCCTGGACATGCGTCTGCATTCGCTGACCGGCCTGCCTGCAAATTTCAACGCCCGTGCGTGGGAAGAGGCCCAGCTCAAGGACCTCGGCGTGCCGAACGAAATCGGCATGCGGCATCGCCTTGCCCATTTCAGCCATATCTT
This sequence comes from Sphingobium sp., assembly GCF_003248505.1. Taxonomy (GTDB): domain Bacteria; phylum Pseudomonadota; class Alphaproteobacteria; order Sphingomonadales; family Sphingomonadaceae; genus Sphingobium. Next base: position 32,170 of record NZ_QFOA01000022.1, on the reverse strand, counting down.
CGACGGTGGCTATTCTGCGGGATACTACGCCTATACCTGGGCGGAAGTGATGGATGCCGACGGTTTCGAGGCGTTCAAGGAAACTGGCAACATCTTCGACCCCACACAGGCCGCAAAGCTGCGCCACGAAGTTCTTGAGCGGGGTAACACCCGTGACCCGATCGAAAGCTATACGGCTTTTCGAGGCAGGATGCCGTCGCCTGACGCGCTGCTGCGAAACCGGGGACTGGAATGAAGGCTGAAGAGCGGGAGGATATCGCCGTAAAGTCTATGCGGATCGATCGCCGCCGCTTCGCCACCGGCGTGGCGGCGGCGCTGGGCGGATTGGCCATCGCGGGCTGCGCTGAACGGACAGCTTTGCTGACCGGTGCAGGGTCGCCACCCACCGGCTATGGGCCGACACTTCCAGATCCGGCGGGCCTGCTCGATCTGCCCGCGGGTTTTTCCTATCGCATCGTCTCGCAATTCGGTGAGCCGATGAGCGATGGACACGTCGTGCCCGACCGCGCCGACGGCATGGGCTGCTTCCCGCTGCCCGGCGGACGTCACGCGCTGGTCCGCAACCACGAACTCTCCCCGAACGGCATCGACCAAGGCGCCTTGCGCGGGGCGGCGGGCGATCTGCTGGCCTATGACCGGCTGAACGACGGTCGCGCGCTTCCCGGCGGCACGACTACGATCGTCGTCGACGGTGCGAGCGGTCGAACGCTTTCGCAACATCTGAGCCTCGCCGGCACGATCCGCAACTGCGCCGGGGGCACGACGCCGTGGGGCAGCTGGCTGACCTGCGAGGAGGACATGACACGAGCCGGCAATGGCGTCGGACAGGATCATGGCTGGGTCTTCGAAATTCCGGCGACAGCGCGGGGACTTGTCGATCCGCAGCCGATCCGCGCCATGGGCCGCTTCAACCACGAAGCCGCAGCAGTCGATCCGCGTACCGGCATCGTCTATATGACCGAAGATCGCGACGATGGGCTGCTCTATCGATATCTGCCCGACCGCCCCGGCACGCTTATGGCGGGCGGTCGCCTGCAAGCGCTGGCCCTGCTCGATCCCGCACGAACCGACAGCCGCAACTGGACCGGCGCGGATATCGTCGAGGGCGACTGGCTACCAGTCCGCTGGATCGACCTCGACGGGACCGATGCCCCGGACGACGATCTGCGCCTCCGCGGCAACCGCGCCGGCGCATTGCAGTTCGCGCGGGGCGAAGGCATTCACTGGGGGGATGGCGAGCTGTTCTTTTGCTGCACTTCCGGGGGTGCGGCCAAACTGGGCCAGATCATGCGACTGCGGCCCGGACGAACGGGCGACCGCCTTCAGCTGTTCGTCGAGTCGCGCAGCAAAGCGATGCTCGACTTCGGGGACAATCTGACGGTAGCGCCGAACGGCCATCTTGTCGTGTGCGAGGATCAATATACGAAGGTCGTCGCCAATCGCCTGATCGGCGTAACACCGGCTGGCGCTACCTATGTGCTCGGTGCCCTTACCGCTCAGACCGAGCTTGCCGGTGCCTGCTTCTCGCCAAATGGCCGCACCCTCTATGTCAACGCCTATAGTCCTGCCAAGACATTGGCTATAACGGGGCCATGGGAGCATATCGGATAAAGGGGATCTTCAATGCGTCGGCTTTTGACTCTGGCCTTGTTCATAGCGGCGCATCCGGCGCTGGCCCAGTCGCTTGAGGCGCCGTTGCCGCCGCTCGCACCATGGAAAGGTGCCAGCGAAAAGCTGATCGTCGGCACCGATGATCCCTGGATTACGCCGGCCGAGCGCGTGAATTTTGTCGACACGCCGAATTATGCCGCGACGCGCGCTTGGCTCGACCGGCTGGTCGCATCCGCGCCCCGCCTTCTTTCCATCGAGAGCTTTGGCAAGACGGCGCAAGGCCGCGACCTTTACTTTGTGCGCGCGAGCAAAGGGGGGACAGGCAAGCCGGTGCTTCTGGTTCAGGCTGGCATCCATTCGGGCGAGATCGATGGCAAGGACGCAGGCATGATGCTGCTGCGCGATATCGCGCATCGCGGCAAGGACAGTCTGCTCGACAAGGTCGACCTTGTCTTCGTGCCCATTTTCAACGCCGACGGGCATGAGCGCGCAAGCCCATGGAACCGCCCGAACCAGCGCGGTCCGCATTCGATGGGCTGGCGCACCACCGCGCAGAATCTCAACCTCAACCGCGACTATCTGAAGGCCGATGCGCCGGAAATGCAGGCGATGATCGCTCTCATCGCCCGCCTCGACCCGACGCTCTACCTGGACCTGCACGTTACCGATGGCATGGATCATCAATATGACGTCGCCTATGCTTTTTCAGGCTGGCGCGGATATTATGCGAAATCGCCCGCCATCGGTCGCTGGCTCGACACGCAACTGCGCCCTGCTATGGACGTGGCGCTGAGGCGCGCGGGCCACACGCCAGGCCATTATGTGAGCGCGGTCGACAACCGCGATCCCGACAAGGGGATCAGCCACGATCCCGACACGCCGCGCTTTTCGACCGGCTACGGCGACTATCGCCATGTGCCGACGATCCTTGTCGAAACGCTGTCCCTGCGGCCCTATCGCCAGCGCGTGCTCGGCACCTATGTGTTTATCGAAGAAGCGTTGAAATTGGTCGGCAGCGAAGGACCGGGCTTGCGGACGGCGATCGATGCCGATCGGGCTGAGCGGCCTTCCGATCTGGTGGTCCGGTGGAAGCCGTTGAAGGACCCGATCTATACGGTCGATTTCCTCGGCATTGCCCATGAGCGCTATCGTTCGGTCGCTTCGGGGCGCGATGAGATTCGCTGGCTGGGCCGTCCGGTCACGCAGAAGATGCCGGTCTTCGGGGAAGCGCCGGACCAGTCGGTGCGATTGCCGAAGGCCTGGTGGGTGCCGGTGTCAGCGCCCGAAGTGATCGCGCGGCTCAAGCTGCACGGCATTCGTTTCGAAACCATCGATGCGCCGCGCACGATGGAACTCGACATGGTGCGTATCGCAGATCCCAAGCTGGAGGCGGCAAACGAGGGGCGGGTGCCGCTCACTGCCGGCGGCTTTATACATAGTCGCCGCAGCGAAACATTCCCGGCCGGATCGGTGCGGGTGCCGTCCGATCAGCCGCTTGGCCTGCTGGCGGCAGCCTTGCTCGAGCCGGAGAGCGCGGACGGAGTGCTGGCATGGAACTTCTTTCCGGCCATGCTTCAGCGCACCGAATATATCGAAGCTTATGCGATTGCGCCGCTGGCGGAGCGAATGCTGGCGAACGATCCCGCGCTCAAAAAAGCGTTCGAGGCGAAACTCGCCGCCGACCCTGCATTCGCGGCAGATGGCAATGCCCGCCTCGCCTGGTTCTACGAACGCACACGCTATTTCGACGATCGCTATCTGCTCTATCCGATAGGGCGCGAGTAAACGCCTATGCTCTGAACCCACCATGTCCCTGCTTGACGACTGCGATCATGCGTTCAGTTCTTCGACAGGATCGATTGTCAGCACAAGGCGGGGTGCACCGGACGGCGGTGGACGATGGAGGACAGGTGGGGGGTTGAGCAGCGACCGGCCTTTGAACACGCCTACCGAGCCGGTCGGCACTTCGCAGATCGCGTCCTGACCATCGGTGCAACACCATTGCGTGCCCGTCCCCACATAGGTGCATTGCAAACGCAATGAGACGCTATCGGCGTGAAAGCGTCTGCCCGGATCGCTCTCGACCACCGCAAGCTGCACGTGCAGCCGATCGTCTCCCGTCAGTGCTGCGTGACGCCGGACAAGCAGGTCAATGTCTGGAGACAATGCCGTCGCAGATGGTTCGGGATACCCGGCAGAGCGCAAGGCGCTGAGAACAGAGCCGCTGAGGTCCATCTCTACGGAAAGATCGGCAAGGGATTGAAGGTCCAGACCCTCCAGTGCGATTCTGATTGGCAGCGGCAGTTGGCGCCACCAGATCGCCAGCGCCGCGTCAGGGCGCGCAATGGAGTCCAAGGCGGCACGATCACCCGCAATCGCCACCAGCCGCTCCATCCTGGCCGCAGTCACGGCGCGGGTCGATCAGGGTGGCCGTGCGCCCGAGGCACAGAATTTAGCGCGCCGGAGCCGACGCGTCTATTTTGCAGCAAGCTGGGCTGTTCGAATATGTGACGGCGACCCATCGTGACTCTCACCGCGGCCTTCGGGGATGCAGGCGCGTTACCGGTGGCTCGCTGGATAGCGCGAAGACGGATCCGTCGCGCTCCAACATCAAGGCTGATAAGGCAAAGACGATTGGTGCAGGATGATCCGGATCCTGCCATCCGCGCACTCTTTGAACACAAAGCTCTTGTTCACAAAGATGTGGCTGTCATCCGCCCCGATGAAATGCACGTTGCATTGCACGATGGCCAGATCGCCATGAAGGATGAAATCCTCCTTGCTATACCACACCTTGACCCACGGCTTCAGTTTGAAGCCTTTGTCATCGGGGAAATTCTCGTCCCCGCCGGTGAAATAGGCAAGCGCACCCTCTTTCGTGGTGCGATAGGTCTGCGAGCCGAAGGTCAGCGTTGGCTTGAACAGAACCTTGCCATTGTCATAGTCATAATTGTCGCGCAGGACTTGTGCGGCGACGGCGCGGGCGTCTCCGCCTTCGGAATGAGCCTTGCCCACTGCCACGACGTTGTCGCACCAGGTTTGCAAAGCTTTGTGCACCATATCCTCAGTAAACATCGCTTCTATCAACTCCCGATATCGTTCGCATTGGGCGGGCAAAACTTGTCCTTAGGTCGAGATTTGCATACGCAGGATGCCACATCATGATAGCAAATGTTATATCATAACAATTTAAAGTCTGTATCTTTTTGTTGCCAGTTCATCGCTTTTACCGTGCCATATCCCATGGAGCCGATGTCGGCATGTTTCGCGCCGTATGAGGATATATGGACGGCGGCACAGCGAAGGTCGGTTCGGGCCGACCTACATCCCGTTAAACAATAAATTCCTTGCCGGATGGGGTACGTTGCAACATTACGCTTCAATGTCCAAGATGCGCAATGGTGAGTTTCCCCAATCTACGGGCTGCGAAGATGCATCCGAGGATTGGTTCGAACGCGTCGCCCTGGGCGCCTCTTTTCTGTGCATCGCCCATTGTCTGGCGCTTCCGCTGGTTTTTCTCGCGCTGCCGGCACTTTCACGACTGGTTCCGATTCCAGAGAGTTTCCATCTGCTGATGCTGATTGTGGCAATTCCTTCCAGCGCCGCTGCCCTGTTCATGGGACGGTCGCATCATGGTCGTTCGTGGCCGATCGTGGCGGGAATGATCGGCCTCACGCTGCTGACGATCGCCGCGCTTTTCTACGAAGGAACGCGCTGGGATGTACCAATCAGCGTGTTCGGCAGTGTCGCGCTAATCGCCGCGCATGTCGGGAACTGGCGGCTGCGGCATGCCGGGCATCGCCACTGATTTTCCGGAAGCCATCGTCTGTCGCTCATCGTAGATCCCGCCGGGCCACTATAGCCCGGCGGGATTTTTCCATCCGTCAGAAGCTGACCCGCGCCGACACGCGAATATCTCGTCCGGACAGGGGAGCGAAGTCCTTGAGGAAAGACGCATGGCGACGAGCGACGACATCGAAAATATTGTTCGCCGACAGCGCGAAGCTCAAGGGCCGCTCGTTGCCCCAGGGGCGGAAGTTCACTGCGGCATTGACCAGCGTATAGCCCTTGGTCTCTGTCTCGAAGTTGGAGACACGCTTCTGGTCGTCGGTCCATTCGACCTCGCCGCGCACGTCGACCTTCGGGCTGGTCACGCCCAGGCCGCCGAGCAGGCGTAGCGGAGGGATGCGGGGCGCAGGCCCGGCACCCACGATCTGCGCATGGACATAGTCGCCAAGCGCATCGGCGACGAGGTTCATGTCGCCGAACTTCGCCAGCGTGACCGATCCCTGAGCTTCCAACCCGTAGTAGCGCGCCTTGGCCTGCGCGAACTGGTAGACGGGCAGCCCGTCCTCTTCCTCGCCGGTCAGCCCTTCATAGATGAAGTTGGAAAACCAGTTGTGATAGGCCGATGCCTCGAAACTGTAATTTTCGCCCTTGCCGCGCAGCACGGCTTCAAGGCCTACGGCACGCTCTGTGTTGAAATCGGGGTTGCCGACCTCGAACGCCTGCGTACCCGCATGGGGACCGTTGGCGAACAGTTCCTCCGCCGATGGCGCGCGTACCGTGCGCGAAAGGTTGATGCCCAGACGCCAATCCTCGCTCAGCCCGTATGACGCGCCACCGGACAGTGACAGCGTGTCGAATGTCCGCCTGCCCGCGAAGAATTGCGGCTGGTCTTGGAGCGGCTTCGCCTCAAGCTCGCTATGCTCGTAGCGGGCGCCCCCCTCCAGTTTCAGCGCGCCGTAATCGAGCGTCTGAAGCGTGAAGACGCCGAACTGCTGTGTACTGTTCTTCGGCAGGAAGGCTTCGTCGCCGACGACGTTGAAGTCGCGCGAGAAATATTGGACGCCGCTGGCGCCCTTCCAGGCGCCATGATCGGCTTGAACCAGTTCGATGCGGGCCTCGATGCCCCTGTTGTAGAAGGCTGTGCCGACATCGCCATTCTCTTCCAGTTCGAAATGGCGGTATGTGGCGTAACCGGCGCGGGCGCGGATGCTCTTGAGAATCGTGCCGCCCGTTTCAACCTCGGCGCGCAGATCCACCCGGTCCTGCGCCAGGTCGAGCCGGGGCGCTTCCTGCTCCTGCCCGGGCAGCGTCGCATAACGGATCGGCACCCCGTAGAGGCTGTCATAATGGCTGTACGACACGCCCAGATTGCCGGTATCGGTGATGAAGGCGGCGCCGACGCCAGCCGTCCAGGTCTTGCTCTGGCTGTTGGGCAGCTTTCCCCTGACGGCGGCGTTGGCCGCGAAATCGATCGGCTCCTCTTCCCCTGCCCCCTCTTCGGGCGGGAGCATGCTGGAGGCGAGCGCCTGGGCGCGGGCCTGCGGCGACAGGGCGTAGCCGCCGATGCGCATATTGTCCGACTTGAGGTAACTGCCGTCGGCATGGACAACGAACCGGTCGCCCAGCGGCACGTCGATCGATCCTGCGCCGCTGCGCTCGTCGGCGGCACTGCCATAGGTGGCCAGCGCATCGACATGGACGGGTTCGTCGGGAACGGTGCGCGGAATGCGCTTGTCGATGACATTGACGACGCCGCCGATGGCCGACGCGCCGTATAGCAGCGATTGCGGACCGCGCAGCACCTCGATGCGCTCGGCAAGCAACGGGTTCACAACCGGCGCATGGTCGACACTGGTGTTGGACACGTCGATCGATCCGATCCCGTCCACCAGAACGCGCACGCGCTCACCCTGCAGACCGCGCAACACCGGGCGCGACGCGCTGGGGCCGAAGGAGGTGGCGGATACGCCCGGCGTATGCTGCAACGTTTCACCGATCGAGGGGCGTACGGCCTGCGTCAGCGCGCTTCCTTGAAGCACGGAAGTGCCGGATAGAATGTCGGTTCGCTCGCGCTCGAAGGGTGCGGTCACGATGATGTCCGCGGATCGCTGCTCATGACGGGTGCCCGCTCCTTGCGACGCGGTCACCTGCTGAGCCAGCGTGGACTGGGCGGAAGCGAGCACGGCGATCGCCGAGCAGGTCGATAGAAAGAAGCTGATGCGCATGAAAATACCCCTTTGCCGATCCACGTCCTTTTGGATCCTATTGCCGTGGCGCATGTGGCGCTCACCGCTGCGGCAGCGGCTCTACCCTCAATTTTCATACGTTACAATATAACATGCTACAGATTGTAACCAGATGTTGCCTTTGTTTTCATGAACCGAAACGTGCAAACTGGGCGCTCAAACCGCCGGCAATCGCGATCCGATGTTGGTTTGTGCGACCTTAGTAGGCGCGGGATCGGCTTTGAATCTTGAGGCGAAGGCGGCTTTCGTGCGCTCCAGTTTGGCAGCCTTTTCTCGCTCGTACTGCGCGAGCGCTTCCTCCTAAGCTGCAAGCTGTTGCCCGTACGTCATTCCGGTATAATCGATGGCCACCGCTATATCCGCCTCACCGAAGCCAAAGCCGTGCATGCAGCAAGCAAGCGCTGGCGCGCCAAGGAGCAGCGAGGCGCCGGATGCGATGCGACAAACGGTTGAAACAGGCAGACACATGGTCGCATACTCTTTAAGTCCGCGATCACATCTCGCGGCGTTCGCGCATCGTGGGACGAGAAGGCGGGCTTGAAACAGATGGTACCAGCCTGACGCCGCCGGATTTCCTTGGTCGATTCCAGCACTGCCCAGGATATACCCCCGGCGGCGTGGCGGCGGGCGTCCAGATCGACCCGGACGGTTTCAGATTGTCGGGACGCTGCGAGACCGCGGCTGGCGCAATCATCATGGCATGACGAAAGGACAAAGCGGCATTACGCAACGAATATCTAAGCGCGGACATGGGATGACATGATATTCCGGTATGACGAAGTCACGTCGAGTTGCCGCTATGCTGCGCTCAAAGCGTGCCGCTCCATCGTGGCTCACCCGGGCCGGGCGTTGACGAGACGATAAAAGATGCCGCTTTCATCGTAGCCGGTCAGTTGGAGCGTGCCGGTGACCACATGCACCTTGCTCTCATCGGTCGGAAAAGGGACTGCGGATTTAATCTCCATGAATTGATTTGGCAGCGCGTGCATGTGGAACGGACAGCCTGGAGGGTAGCCAAGCAACACCCAATGTTCCTGCTTGCGGCCATTTTCCAGCGGCATCATCCAACCGGCAACCTTGACCCGCTTGCCATCGAGCGCCTTGACCGCCGCCGGGAACGTCGGCTTCGTGAAGATCGCCATCGTCGCTTCGTCCCTGCGGTCGTTGATCTTGGCTTGCTGCAACAGGGACCAAGGCGTGGCTCCCGGCGGGGTCTTCGCCGGTTGCCAGATATCCTTCGTTGGTGCCTGCTTGCCCAATTGCATGGCAGCGCCGGCAGGAATGGCCGCAACGACCAGAATCGTGGCTAGAAGGGGCATGCGCATGGACAAAGTTCCTAACTCGACCGGGAAAGCGTGTCCGCAAGGTTGAGGCGAAATACGCGAATGGCGGGGACCAGCGCCGCGGCGAAGCCGATGCCGAGTACGACGAGCATGATAGCCCATTCGCCCGGCAGCATGGCGAGCGGATCGAAGCCGAAGTCCCTAAGCTGCGCGAAATTGGCACGTACGAGCGCCAGGCGCCGTGACCCAGGACGAGCCCCGCGGTGACGCCGGATCGCGGCATGCCATAGTGGAGAGGCAAGCTTTGGCCGACATATCGACCGCCGACGCCTAACACATATTTCTTCATGGCCTCCAGGTCATGGCACCACCGGCAGCATGACCGCGCTGGCCGTGGCGCCGCCGCGCCATATGCTCTGCGTGGCTGTCTTATAGTCTCCCGGTTTTGCCCACATGATATTGTCGACGAAGGTCTGGGGATTGCGATCGTAGAGCGGGAACAGGCTGGACTGCACCTGCACCATGATCCGATGTCCGGGCAGGAACACATGGTTCACATTGGGGAGCGCCCAGCTGTAATGCTCGACCTTGCCGGGCTTGAGCGCAACGGGCTTGGCGAAGCTGTCGACATAGCGGCCCCGGAAAATCTCAATCCCGATGGGTAGTTCATAGCCAGCCATGGAGGGTTTGCCGCCCTGGTCGGCGGGTTCGGGCACGTCGTTGGGATAGACGTCGATCAGCTTTACCACCCAATCGCTGTCGGTGCCGCTGGTCGCGGCGAACAGCTCGACCTGCGGCGCGCCCATGATGTGAACCGGCTTGTCGAGCGGCGCGGTTTGCCACACCGCAACGTCCGGGCGATCCGACACGAAGCGCTGGTCGTGCACCAGCCAGGGCTTCCATTGCTTTGCGTCGCCCATGTCGATCGGGCGGGGGATGAAGGGAACGGGATGCGCCGGATCGCTGACATAGTCGTCATGGCCCGCCGCCGTCGGCTTCTCGAACCCTGCCTTGCCATCGGCCGCCAGATAGAGCGGCGTTTGCGTGCCCATCGGCCAGCGCGGCGATGTCTGCCATTGGTCGATGCCGGTCGCGTAGGTCAGCACCGGCGGCGTGTGCGGATCGGGCGCACCTTTCAAATGATGGTCGAGGAACGGCTTCAACCACTTCACGCGCCATTCGCGCGCGGTGTCGCCGGTGAAGTCGAGCGCGCCCAGGCTCCAGCCGCCATGGTTGGCGCCCGAATGTCGCCATGGCCCGATCACCAGCGTGACCATATCGTTATTCCTGTCCTTGGGCTCCAGCGCGCGATAGACCGCCGGTGCGCCATAGCTGTCTTCCTGGTCCCACTGCCCGACCTCCAGCATGGTCGGGACCGTGAGCGGCCGCGCAGCGAGCCACTTGTCGACCGCCTGGAGCGACCAAAAATCGGTATAGGCGGGGTTTTCAAGGAACTTGCGGACGCCGGGGACCTTCTCGATGCCCAGCATCTTTGCGAAATCGCCCGCCGATCCGGCCTCGAGATAGCGGGTATAATGGTCGCCCTTGCCCAGAGCGAACTCGCCGCCGCCGTCACCCTTGTTGAACCCCTGGCTAACCGCATAGTCAAACGAACTGATGCGGAAGGCACCGTTATGGAACCAGTCGTCGCCCATCCAGCCGTCGACCATCGGGCTTTCGGGCACCGCGGCCTTGAGCGCCGGATGCGGGTTGATTTCCGCCATCAGCGTGGTGAAGCCCAGATAGGAAGACCCGATGATCCCGACCTTGCCGTTCGATTCGGGCACGTTCTTCACCAGCCAGTCGATCGTGTCGTAGGCGTCGGTGGATTCGTCGATGCCGGTGTCGTTGAGCGGCCCGACGATCGGCCGGTTCATGATATATGTGCCTTCCGACCGGTGCAGGCCGCGTATGTCCTGATGAACGATAACATAGCCGTCTTGCGCGAACTCCGTGTCCATGACGTCGAGATTGTCGACGATGCGCTGGCTGGGAACGCGGTTCGCGGCGGCGTGGGCGTCATAGGGACTGCGGGACAACAGGATGGGCGCGTCTTTGGCGCCCTTCTTCATCATGATGACGGTGTAGAGCTTGGTCCCGTCGCGCATCGGGATCATCACCTCGCGCCGGATGAAGTCCGCCGACGGCAGCGTCTGTTCGAAATGGTCGATGACGTCTGGCGTCATCGGCGTCACGCGTGCCGGGTCCTGCGCGGCGGTCATCAGGAGCGCCGCCGCCGCCAGCAATATAGGGCGCGACAGTGCTGCCAGTTTCAATCCGGACCGAGCAATCCCCGCGCGATACATGTCATTGGTCATAACGTCCTCCCTCGGTAGAGCGCAGTTCCCGAAATTCACCGCTTCGTCATGTTGTAACGTTACGCACTCCTCCCATAGATTTGCAACTGAGGCGACCGGACCGATCCACAGATATCGGCGGAGCGAATCGGTGCGGAAGATGGCCGCACGCCCTCTTCCTTATCTCACACAGCCGATCAGTTCATCTTCCTTCAAGACGCGTCCAAACTGCGACGCAGCCGCTCGGGCCGAAGCGCCCAACGACATCGCCGCTACTACACGCTCACGAAGGTCTATCGAATAGCCTCGACTCATCCCTGCTACCCTCCTGCCCAGCCAACGGTTTGAATCAGAAAAATCAGGCCGCGTGAATCCCCCTCATGATTCACTCAACAAGATTACGCTCTATGCAGCGAGCTTCAATCGTTTGCCGCACAGGCGAATAGCCCTCTCTACTCGCGTAGTCATCGACCGGTAGCGGCGATGGCCGTTTTCCCCCGAGCCACGGCAGGCCCCGGGTCTATGATCGGCGCGTGCCGAGCGGGATTTCCTCAGTCAACCGCCATGGGCTGTGTTGGCGAGAAGGTGCCGAGCCTGTCGCGTGGCAACCCGCCGGCAGCTCGATGCGCACCGCCTCTTGCCTAAACTCGTTTGTATGTTTGATCACCCCGTCGGTTTCTTGATGCGAGCTTCAATCCCACAGGTGACCGGCACAGAACCATTACAAGTCGAGATCGAAGACCACGACCCATTTACACAATGGCTCCGACCACACCGATGATCGCGGCGAACCGTGCAAGGAAGAAAGCCAAGGGCGGCTTCCACGACAGGAGCAGCACCAGCGCGACAGCAGCGATGGACGTTTGCGCGAACCATATGACGCTGCCAAGCGCAGGCCCCTGAAGGAGCCATGCCGAAAGGACCGACAGAAACAACAGGGCGATGCCAAGCGGCTTCGCCGCGCCACGGGTCGGAATCAAGCGGTCCGATCGATGCGGCCTGTGCTTGTTCTGTGTGAGTGAGAGGGTCGCCAACGCGGCATAAGCCACCAGTCCTGGTTCAAGTTGCATCGGCAACCTTCCGTCCGATCTGCGCGCGGCGGGTCCTGACGACGCCGGGTGTTGTTTTGCGGCGCGCGGCGGCCTTCCATGCCGCGAATGCAAGCACAGCGCCTATCGCGATCACCGCAAGATCGAAAGCGACGAACAGCCAGTCACCTGCTGCCAGGCTCACGAACAAGCCACGGTCCGTGGTCGCCATATTGACCCACGGTATCGCCAGAAACGCCATCGAGGAAATCGCCAGCCCTTCGGGCCATGCGCGGTCGATCGGCCGGAAACACAACAACGCCGCCATGCCGAACCACACCCAATACATTGCCGAAACCTCCAATGCAGCACGTCCCGCCACTTCGACCGGGATCAAGCGGTTGGCGAGCAGAAATGCCGCCATGCCCGCAGGCAAACAGGCGATGGCCCCCACATTGAGGCGCTGGACGATCCGCATGCCCAAGAACGGGCTGGCATCCTTCTTCGTGCGTTTGGCCGTCCAGAGAATGAGGCCGGTCCCCACCATTGCCGTGCCGGTCAAGCCAAGCAGAAAGCATATCCAGCGCAGCAAGGGGCCGGCGAAATGGCCCTCATGCAGGCCAAGCATGACGCCGGCAGTGCCGATCGCCGGCCCGACCGGTGGCGAGGCGGAAATCTTTTGACCCGTGGCGCCGGCATAGGTGATCGAACCGCTGCGCGCATTGAGGCCATCGGCCGAACTGCGCTGGACCGTCACGGTGGAGGCTGCATCGCCCGGATTGCGGACGATGACGGCGCTAACCGCGCCGCCGGTCCATTCGCGAGACGCCTTGTCGATCAATGACCCGACCGAGACGAGCGGCGCGGCGCGGCCCGTCGCTGCATCCTCCAGCTCCCGACCGAAGGCTTCCACGCCGAAGTCCGCCGGGTTGGCATAGTTGGCCGCTATCGGCCACGGCATATACATCATCACCAAGGTAATGAGGCCGGTATAGGTGATCATGGCATGATAGGGCAGCGCGAGCACCGCCGAGACATTATGAGCGTCGAGCCAGCTACGTTGCCCCTTGCCCCATCGCAGGGTGAAGAAATCGATGAAGATCCGCTTGTGGGTGATCACGCCGGATATGATCGCGGCCAGCATGAACATCGCACAAAGGCCCGCCAGCCAGCGCCCCCAGGGATGCGGTAGCTGGAGCTGGAAATGGAAACGGTAGAAATGCTCACCGCCGCGCGTGTCGCGCGCAGCGACCGGCCGACCGGTGGCCGGATCGAGCTTGAACTCGGGCCGACGCGGCGGCGGCGGCGCCTTTGGGTCAGGATCGGGCCGTGACTGCGCAAACACCCTGGTTACGCGCGTCCTGTCGTCGGGCAGATAGATGTACCATTGCAAATCGTCGGGCGTGGTCGACCGGAGGTATCGCACCGCTGCCTCGGCCGCATGCCCTTGCGAGACTGTTCCGGAGTGAATTTCCGGCTGCATCCATGTCGTGATTTCAGGCCGAAAATAGCTTGCGGTTCCGGTGAGGAACATGGCGAACAGGATCCAGCCAGCCAGCAGGCCGAGCCAAGTATGCACCCACGCCATCGACTGGCGAAGGCTTTTCTGATCGGGCAACACTGTCTTCACGCGCGCGGCCCCAGCATCGCCGTGACCGCAATGCAGGCAGCCGACAGTCCCCAGATCAGCAGGACAACGCGCGACAGCCTCGCCTCGTGAAAGGCCCAAAGCCCAAGAGCTGCAAAGATCGCAAAAGAAAAAATCATGCCCCATGCCGTTGCTTCGACACGAGCGACAGGAAGCGATCTGGCCAGCAGCGATGCGACGCCTGCCGCCGCGGCGTAGCCGCCGACTAGAGCGGTGAAGGCGCGCAGCCCCATGGCGGCAGCGCCGCGTACGTTTGGCTTTCCTCCAGCAGCGCGTCTTCCGGTCAAAACTGCTCCCCCTCGTGCAAGTGGGTTGCGTCTAGCTAATGATGCCAATAACTGCAAATGCGAATCAGTCGTAACAGATCAGGGGGATATATGATCGACGCTGCACATCGTCCGGCTTTAGCCAAGCGGCATCACATGCGCACTCGCCTTCTCGGTGCCGCCCCGATCGCGGTCGTCGCACTTGTTGCAATGCCTGTCCATGCGGCGGGCGATGCAGGCGCGAATGCCGAAGCCGCACGTTCGAGTGAAGCGATCGTCGTGACCGGCCTGAAGGACAAGCAGACCGGATCGGGAACCAAGACTGATACGCCGCTGATGGCGACCGCTCAGTCCATCACTGTCATCGACAATGAGGAACTCGTTCGCCGCAACGCACTCTCGATAAACCAGGCGCTTGGCTATGTCGCGGGTGTCTCGCCCAATCAGCGCGGCGGCATGGTGACGCGTTACGACCAGCTCATACTACGCGGTTTTGCGCCAGGCGTGTTTCTGGACGGCATGCGCCTTCTCGCCGGCCCCTATTCGATGCCGCAGATCGACTTCAACCGCATCGACCATATCGATGTGGTGAAAGGGCCCGCATCGGTGCTCTACGGCAATTCCACGCCCGGCGGCCTTGTAAACCTCACCAGCAAAATGCCCGAAGAGCAGGCATCGGGGCGCTTCGAAGGTCAGATCGGCAATTATGACACGCTACGCTTTACAGGCGATGTGAACCAGCCTCTGGATAAGGACGGGCGACTGCTCGCTCGCATTGTCGGCGGCTGGCAAAAGGGCGACGGCCTGACGAGCGGGACGTTCAGCGAGCGCTATCATGTCAGCCCGATGGTCACCTTTGCGCCCGATGCGGACACCAGCTTCACCCTCGTCACATCTTATCAGCATTCGCCGAGCGGCGGCGGCTATTCCGGCGTTCCCGCTTATGGCACGGTGCTCGACAACGGCGGGCGCGGAACCTTGCCCCGCGACATCAATACCGGCGATCCGGCTTATGAGCGCTACAACCACAAGGCGAAGTCGGTCGCCTTCTTCTTCCGTCATGCCTTGAACGAACACCTCACCGTTCGGTCGAGCGCGCGCTTTCAAAACAACAAGCTCTCCTATCGCCAACTTTATATCACCGGCTTCACGACCACGGGTACCGGAGCGAACCGCAATTCGGACTTCGGCACCATCGTCCGCGGCGGCGGCGGGGCGGACGAGGATTTCGACACGACGACGATCGACAACAGCATCAATGCCCGCTTCGATACCGGCAGCATCGCGCACAATATCCTGGTCGGCGTCGACTATCAGCGCATCACCGGTGAGAATGTTCAGCAGTTCAACGCGGGCCAGACCGCAAACCCGTTGACCAGCATCCCCAATCTCAACCTGTTCAACCCCGTGTACGGCGGCGTCATGCCGAGCTTCGACCTCAGGCTGCTATCGAGTGCCTACACGAATGGCCACAGCAAACGCGATCAGCTCGGCATCTATTTTCAGGACCAGATTTCGATTGGACGCCTTCAGCTGATCGCAAGCGGTCGACAGGACTGGTATGATCAGAACACGCTCAATCTGAAAAACAGGAGCGTTGCTCTGCTTTCGCAAAAAGCATTCACGATGCGGCTGGGTGCGCTTTACGAATTCTCCTTCGGCGTCTCGCCGTTCTTCAGCTATTCAGAATCGTTCGAGCCGCAGGCAGGCGCCACTTGGCAAGGCACACCATTCGTTCCGGTGACGGGGCGTAGCTACGAGGGCGGCTTCAAATATCAGCCTGTCGGCACGGGTGCGATTTTTACCCTTTCCGCCTATGACCTGCGGCGGCAGAACGTACCGGTTTCCGATCCGGCAGCTGGCACCAACGGCATCCCCTCGACCTCGCAAATACAGATCGGCGAAACACGCGTTCGCGGCGTGGAATTCGAAGGGCGGGGCGAAATAGTTCCGGGCTTCGATGTCGTGGCGGCGGCAAGCTATACCGATGCGATCATAACGCAGGGCACCCCTGCCATTCCGGCAACCGCGACCAACTCCGGCACGCCGACAACCACCGGCACGCGCCAGCTTGGCACACCCAAATGGAATGCCTCCACCTTCCTCTCCTACGATTTCGGCAAGAGCGGCGCGGCAAGCGGAGCGTTGGCTGGATTTAGTTTCGGCGCGGGCCTGCGCTATGTGGGAGGGTCAGACGGCACGACGACCTACGCGATCGTCAACAACGTGACCACATTCCGGCGGTTCGACACCAAGGCGTTCGCGCTGGTCGATGCGATGCTGGGATACGATCTCGGCAAGGCCGCACCCGGCCTGGAGGGTTGGAGCTTGGCGGTGAATGCGGCCAACCTGTTCGACAAGACACACATCACGGCCTGCCCCTTCAATAACAGCTGCTACTACGGCGCAGCGCGGACGGTTATGGCGTCACTCCGGTTCAACTGGTAGATATCCAGACGGCTGCGCCGACAAGGGACATTCGGGGAACTATTCCCGGATGCTGCGGTGGATCGTCACCGCATACCGCCGATCAACGGCAACGCGTCTATGGTAAACTTGAACCCGAATACCAGCGCGTTCTTGATACCGGTGGATCGGAAGGGTGCGCCGGTCTGGTCGGGATTGAGGATGTACTGGATGTTCGGCGACAGACGGATGGCCGCCCCGATCTGTGCGCCGTAGGCAAGTTCCATCATATATTGATTGCGATGGATATTGCCGTCGCCGCCCGCTGAAATGCGGGCGGCCCGCATGCGCTCCATTGCCAGGTCGGAGAAGCTCTGCCGATTCACCACGAACCCGATCGTATCATGTTCCCGTCCCGCGAAGGTGCCGGTCTGGAGCAGGCCCAGCTCCAGAAAATGCCGCTCTTCCACCCGTCCGGAAAGGTTGGTCATTGCCACTCCGAATATCGACAGCCCTCGTTCGGACGCCGGATCGGGTCGCGTCAGCATCTGGTCGAACCGGACGTAGATGCCGCTTCGTCCCTTGAGCGTGGCGGCAGGCCGCCCCGTCAGGATAGCGACGCCACCGCGGTCGTCGCGCAGCGGGTCGGCATAGTCGCCGCGATCTATCCAGCCGCCCAGGATATAATGACGAGGCAGCCGATCGGTGGTGAAGTCGGAGGCATAGCCAAGCTCGTAAGGCACGATAAAGCCGGTGCCGCCCTTGAAGCTGAAACTGAACCCGTCGTCGTTCGCGCGCTTGCGGTTGGGATTGACCTCATAGATGCCCACATGCGCGAACCAGCGGTCGGCAATGTTCACTTTAGCCCTGGCCATCCAGCTCGACGCCGGAAAGTAGGTGAAATTGCTGTTCTTGAAGACGAAGGTCGGATTGCCGCAGGTCGAGTTGGACTGGAAGTTGCAATAGAGCGGCGAATTCAGGAAATGGATGTTCGCCTGGCTCTTGCCTGCCTCGATATCGAGCGCACCGCCAAACAGCTTCTGCTCCCATGTGAGAATGGCGAGGTGGGTGTTTTGCGTGCCCCACACCTCCTGAACCGAAGTGTTGTTGCCGATGGCGATCTGCGAAAGGCTCTTGCCGTGGCGGTTGGTAACGGCAAAGTGAAGAGTGCCCCCGTCCAGCCCGGCGATCTTTCCGAAATCGAGATCGGCCCCGATGTAGATCTGCCCGGTATAGGCGGCATCCCGGCGCAAGCCGCCGGTCGCGTTGGCGGCGGCCTCGCCTGTGTAGTTCAACGCCAGGGCGATGCCATCTTCAGCGAGGGGCTGCCAGGTAGCGGCCCCGCTCTTCTGTGTCCTAAGGGCAGGCGGAACGGTTTTCGCCACCTGCCGGGGGGCCTGTTTCGTTGTCGGCTCAGCAGCGCCTGGCTCGATATCCTGAGCGCGAGCGCCGAACGCGACTATCCCCATGCCAAGCGCCGCAATCGCCGCGAGGCTCTTCATCCCAGCCATGTCGAATACCCCTCCAAGATAATGGTTGTGCGTATGGCCTCTTCGGGCCCGGTTCAGCTCTGCGTCAGGGGACGCTTGAGAAACCCTAGGAGGAGCGCACTCACAAGGACCCCGGCAGCAAGCGCCACGACATAGGCAACGAGGTGAGAGACGGCGCCGGGGATCGGCAGCACGAAGATGCCACCATGGGGCACTCTCAGTTCCACACCCACGACCATCGAAATGGCGCCGGTGACCGCCGATCCTGCCATCAGCGACGGGATCACCCGAAACGGAGCGCGCGCGGCGAAGGGGATCGCGCCCTCGGTTATGAAGGCCAGGCCCAGCACTGCGGCCGCGGCTCCGGCCTCGCGCTCGTCCTCGGTGAAGCGGTTGCGGAAAAGCCGCGTGGCGAGCGCGACTGCGAGCGGCGGAGTCATGCCCGCTGCCATGGTCGCGGCCATCGGCGTGTAAACCTGGCTTGCGATCAGCCCGACTGAGAAGGCATAGCCGGCTTTGTTGACAGGGCCGCCCATGTCGAAGGCGGACATCGCGCCAAGGATCAACCCGAGAAGAATGGCGCTCGAACCCTGCATGCCGCGCAGCCATTCGGTGAGGAAGGTAAGGGCCGCGGCAACCGGCGTTCCCACAGCGTAGATCATGAGCAGCCCGGTCAGCAGCGATCCCAACAACGGAAGGATCAATACCGGTTTGAGACCTTGCAGGTTCTTGGGCAAACGGATCGCCCGGTTCAGCCAATGGACGCCGTAGCCTGCGATGAAGCCTGCAACGATGCCGCCGAGGAAACCGGCCCCCAGACTACTGGCCAGCATGCCGCCGATCATGCCGGGCGCAATGCCGGGCCGATCTGCGACCGAATAGGCGATATAACCGGCGAGTGCCGGGACCATCAGCGCGAACCCGCCCTTCGCGCCGATCTCGAACAAGGCGTGCGCGAGCGTGCCTGCGGCGGCGTCCTCATTGGCGTGGATGCCGCCCAGTGCGAAGGCGAGCGCGATCAGCAAGCCGCCTGCCACCACGAAGGGCAGCATGAAGGACACGCCGGTCATCAGGTGTTTGTAGGGACCGGCGCGATCGGCGGCGGACGAAGGAACTGCGCCTTGTCCGGCAGTTCCGCCCTGAACCCTGGCCTCGACCAACGCCTTTTCGATCAGCGCGGCTCCGCCGGTAATCGCGGGCTTCGTGCCGCCGGCAAAGACATGCTTGCCGTCAAAGCGACCGCGATCGACCTCCCGGTCGGCAGCGATGATGACGACATCGGCTTCGGCGATCTGTTCTGAGGTGAGCGGGGTACCGGCCCCCACAGAACCCTGTGTCTCGACATGGATGTGGTAGCCGAGCTGACGCGCGCCCTCCTGCAACCCCTCTGCCGCCATGAAGGTGTGAGCGATACCCGTCGGGCAAGAGGTGATCGCGACGATCTTCTTCACCGATGCGTTACGGGTACGGTCGACGGCTTCGGTTCCCTCGAGCGCTGCTGCCGGATCGGCCAGCACGGCTTCGACCGTGAGCAAACGATCGGCGCGCGTACGGATCGCCTGATCTGCGCGCGTCTCATTGCCCACAAACAACAGCATGTCGCCATCCGCTGCCGGTCCCGGCGCCACGGGATTGACCACGCCCTGCGCGGTCCGCAGTTCGATTTCGATCGAATGTCCTGCCTCACGCGCGACGCGGCGTAGCGCCTCGCTGGCGAGCACGCCCGTGACGCCAGCGTCACCGGCATCGACGATTGCAAAGAACCGCTTCATTTCACCTCTCCCAGCAGGACCGGGCCAACGGTTTTGGCCCGGGTGATCGTGACCCGGTCGGCGATCGCTTCGACGGTCGCGAAATCCGGCAAATGGGGCCCCGGCCGCCCCAGCTTGCCGACGGCGAACGCCGTGGACAGGCGCGCGATCCGCTCAAGGTCTCCGCCTTCGGCAAGCGCGGCGGCAAGCCCTGCAACCATGGCGTCGCCAGCCCCGACCGTGCTGCTGATCTGCCCGACCGGCACATGCGCGGTGACCGCGCCTTCGCTCGACAGGAACATTGCACCATCCTCACCCATCGAAACCGCGACAAGCTCGACGCCGCGCCGATGGAGCGCTTCCGCGCAGGATATAACATCGTCGATGTTATCGAGTGGCCGGTCGGCCCAGGCGGCGAGTTCGCCGCGATTGGGCTTGACCGCAAAAGGAAGAGGCACGCCCGGACGAAGCGCCTGGGTGAGCGGCGCGCCGCTGGTATCGAGCACGACGCGCGCACCGCGGGCGTTCAGCGTGCGGACCATATCAGCATAAATATCCGGTGGGCATCCCGGCGGAAGGCTGCCTGACAGGATCACGAGCGCATCCCCTCCGGCGAAGTCTGCGACAGCTGTCTCCACCTTGGCGACCTCGGCATCTTCGACCGCCGCACCGTTCATATTGATGTCCGTAGTGGTCGCGGCGTCGACGATCTTCATGTTGACGCGCGTATCGCCGGCTATACGCAAGAAATGATCCGCAATCCCTTTCTGCACGAACAGGTTTTCGAACAGGGCCGCGTTACCCTCGCCCAGCAGGCCGAAAACGCTGACACTTTCACCGCGATCGGCAAGGCAACTCGCGACATTGACCCCCTTGCCCCCGACATCCTGGCGGATCGAGCGAGCCCTGTGGACTTCGCCCGGCACCAGTCGGTCGAGCACGATCGTCTGATCGATGGCGGGGTTGAAGGTGACGGTAGCGATACGCATCAAGCGGCATCCCTCGCCTGTGCCCCATCCTCTGGTGCAACGTCCAGCGCGCGCACATCGGCGGCGCTCTCCATGTCGAGCGCTCGCGCCGCCAACGCCTTGAGCGCTGTCAGCTCGCTTTTTCGGATGCGCGCCTTCACAGCAGGGAGGTCTCGTGGCGTCATCGACAATTCGGTGACGCCAAGCCCCGCCAGCAGCGCTGCGCCGAATGGGTCCCCGGCAAGGCCACCGCACACCCCTACCCAGCGGTCATGCCGCCGCGCGCCTTCCACCGTCATCGCGATCAAGCGCAGGACGGCAGGGTGCATGCTATCGGCTTCACTGGCGAGCTCAGGATTTTGCCGGTCGATCGCCAGCGCATATTGGGTCAGATCGTTGGTGCCGATCGAAAAGAAATCGGCATGGGCAGCCAGCGCGTGGGCTTGAACGGCGGCGGCGGGCACTTCGATCATGATGCCGATGGGCACGGTCGGGGCATCCAGCGCGATCCGCACCGCCTCGCACCGTTCGCGCAGCACCAGCAGTTCGCTCGCCGAAGTAATCATCGGAAACATGATCGACAGGTCGCCCCCGACCTTCGCCGCGCGGTACAATGCGCGCAGCTGCGGTTCCAGAAGATCGGGACGGCGCAGTAGAAGGCGCGCACCGCGCACTCCGAGGAAAGGATTTTCCTCCTGGGGCAGGTCGAGATGCGGCACTTGTTTATCCCCGCCGATGTCGAGCGCGCGGACGATCAGCGGTCGGCCTTCAAGCGCTTCGATCATGCCGCGATAGACTTCGAACTGTTCGTCTTCGCTGGGGCTTTCGCCTCGCTCGAGAAACAGGAATTCGGTGCGCATGAGGCCGACGCCCTCCCCGCCCTGCGATATCGCGAACGGGACTTGATCGGGCCGGTTGACGTTGGCGGCGACCGCAAGGCTGTAACCGTCGACGGTGGTGGCGGGCTGGCCGCGTTCAGCCTCCTCCGCGGCACGTTTCGCTGCAATGTCCGCGATCCAATCGCGAGCAGATGCAAGATCGTCGTCGGAAGGATTGAGCCACACCCGCCCCGTATCGCCATCGACGATTGCGACCGCCCCGGCGGCCTGCGAGAGCAGGCTCGCGCCACCGGCCACCACCGACGGGATGCCGAGCGTGCGTGCAAGAATAGCGCTATGCGACGTCGGTCCGCCCAATGCGGTGGCAATGCCAACGACGCGGGCGGTGTCGAGCGTCGCCGTATCGGATGGAGAGAGGTCGGTCGAAACCAGAATACAAGGCTCGTCGGGAAGATCGCTCAAGCTGCCCGCCGCAAGCCCCGGATCGATCTGGCCTAGCACGCGCCGCCCTATGTCGTGCAGGTCGGCGGCGCGTGCAGCCAGCACCGGATTGCCCAGTGCCGAGAGTTGACCTGCCATACGGTCGATGGCCTGGTGCCAGGACCAGGCGACGCCATGGCCTTCCACCATGATCTGGCAGGTGAGCGTGATAAGGTCGGTATCGTCGAGAAGCCCGGCCTGCGCCTTGAAGATCGTTGCGTCGCCCGCCCCCAGGCGACGGGTCGTGTCGTCAATCAGCGCTTTCATCTGCGCGCGGGTGCGCACGAGCGCATCGTCGAGCATCGTGCCGCCGATGGCGAGATCGACCGGGCGATCAGGCACATGAAGCTCTGCTGCGGCGAGGACATGGACTTTGCCGATTGCAAGACCCGGACTGGCGGCCACGCCTGCGACCATCGTTGGCGTGCCCACGGGTTTCCATCCATTCACCGGGGCCACTGCCTTTTGCGCAGCGCGCTCCGCATCGGCCTTTTCACGGATCGTGAGGCGGCTGATCGCGTCTCGGAAGATTTCCAGGGCGTTCCGCGCTCCCGCCCCCGAAGCGGAGATCGTGACAGTGTCGCCCGCCTTCAGACCGAGCTGAAGCAGGGCGACGAGGCTGCGGGGATCGGCCGTCTCGGTACCGTTACGGACCCGGATCGGAACGGAAAGAGCCTTTGCCGCCTCTGCCCAGGCTGCAGCGGGCCGAGCGTGGAGGCCCGCTGGATAATCGACCGTCCAGGACATGCGCTCGTCAAGATCCTCGGCAGCGAGTCGCGCGATGCCAGGACCGGCAGGTTCGTCCGCAAGCGCCTGGGCAATGAGTGCCGGATCGTCGGTAGCGGCAAGCTGGCGCAGGCGCGCCTCGTCTTGGATCAGGCGGGTAAGGCGGCGCAGGATCGCGATATGGCTGTCCGAATTGGCGGCAATGCCGACCACCAGATGCGCTATCTGGCCGGGATTCCATTCGATTCCATCGACGAATTGAAGGACCGCAATCCCGTCCCGACGAACAAGCGCCCTGTCCTCGCCCAGCCCGTGGGGGATCGCGACGCCAGCGCCGAGAAAGGTATTAGCCACAGCCTCCCGGGCGATCATACTGTCTTCGTAACCGGCGGCAACGCACCCGGCGGCGACCAGCAGCTGGCCTGCCTGACGGATGGCGTCCTCCTTGTCGACCGCCTTGACGTCCAGGCGGATCAGGTCCGGACGGACCGCAGGCAATGGGGCTTTGGTGAGCATGTCTTTCCGCCTCTCCAGCGCGAGTCTGTCTTCGCACTTGCCTTATAGAAAACGTTTTCTCAAACTCTTGTCAATAGATCTTGAAGAATGTTTGCGTGAAAGGCATATGGGGAGTCATACGAGGCCGCAGCGGTGATTACCGGAGAGAACGATTTCCATGAGCGTCGGCATCAAGGACGTAGCTCGGGTTGCCAACGTATCCCCCGCCACGGTTTCACGCGTGCTTGCGGGGCGCAGCGTCGATGCGGCCATGCAGGAACGCGTTCACGCCGCCGTTAAGGCAACCGGCTATCGTCCCAACCTCGCTGCCCGTCGACTACGCTCGCAGCATAGCAACACCATCGGCCTGATCGTTGCCGATATCCGCAATCCGTTCTTTACCGCCGTTTCACGCACAATCGAGGATCAGGCCTATGCGCGCGGGCTGCGGGTCATCCTCTGCAACACGGACGAAGATCCCGCGAGGGAGGCGATGTACCTACAACTGATGCAAGAGGAGCGAGTAACCGGCGTCATTCTCGCGCCCACCCGACAGGGCCTGGCCAAGGTCGCGAAGGCCAAGCCCGACTATCCGATGATCCTGATCGACCGTACCGCGCCCGGCATTACCCATGATTGTGTCGTGCTCGACAATGGTGCGATGGCGGAGTTGCTGGTCGAGCATCTCAACGATCGGGGCTTTCGCCGAATCGCCGGCCTCTTCGGTGCCTCCAGCAGCACCGGAGTCGAGCGTCGCGCTGGATTCGAGACGGCCTCGGCGCGGCTGGGCCTTTATGCCGACGCCGTTGCCGTTCCCCATGGCGAAGGCGAAGCCGCACGGGTCGTGACGGATCTTCTTGCGCGGTCGGCTCCACCGCAGGCTCTCGTCGCCAGCAACGGTGTCGCGCTGATGGCCACCTTGCGCACGCTCCATGGCCTCGGCTTGCGCGTGCCGCAGGATATCGCGCTCGCCGGGTTTGACAATGAAGGCTGGATGGATCTGGTCGGCGGCGGTCTTTCGGTGATCGAACAACCGGTGGAGGAGATCGGTCGCACGGCCATGGCGATGCTGGCCGACCGACTCGATCACCCCGACGCTGCGGCGCGCAAGGTCGTGCTTGCCGGACGTCTCGTCGCACGCGGCTCCAGCCGCGCGCCCGTTTGCGATAAGGCGACAGGATGAAACCGCCCATAGGCCGCGACACACGATTATGCATGTCTTTGTCGGCACGGCCCGGCAATGCGGGCTCGCGCCTTCATAACTACCTTTACGAAGCGCTCGGCCTCGATTTCGTCTACAAATCTTTCTCGACCCGAGACCTGCCGGCAGCAATCGGCGGCATTCGCGCACTCGATATTCGCGGCTGCGCGATCTCTATGCCATTCAAGGAAGCGGTCATCCCGCTGATCGATCGCCTCGAACCGAGCGCCCGTGCGATCGAGAGTGTCAATACCATCGTCAACGATGGGGGCATTCTGACGGGCTATAACACCGACTTTGTGGCCGTGCGCGCTTTGCTGGAACGGCGAGAGATCGATCCGGCACTTCCGTTCATACTGCGCGGCAGCGGCGGTATGGCGAAGGCGGTCGTAGCGGCGTTGCGCGATCTGGGGTTCGGCAAGGGTTTGATCGTGGCGCGTAACGGCGATGCGGGCTCTGCACTCGCTGCATCCTATGGCTATGATTGGGTGGCGGATCTTTCGGAACAGGGCGCACCGCTTCTGATCAACGTAACGCCGCTCGGCATGGACGGTGCCGATGCAGACATACTGGCGTTCCCCAAGGAAATGATCGCCGCCGCGCAGATTGCGTTCGACGTCGTCGCGCAGCCAGCAGAAACGCCTTTTCTCAAGGCCGCGCAGGCTGCAGGCAAGACGGTCATCTCGGGCGCGGAGGTCATCGTCCTGCAGGCCATCGAACAGTTCGTACTTTACACCGGCATTCGTCCGTCGCCCGACCAGATCCGCGACGCGGCGGCATTCGCGCACGGCGAAGCGGTCGCCGCCAGCCTGATCGACTGAATATGGGGCGGCGCTTCGCCGTGTCGCCTGCAAGATAACGGGTTCAGAGTATTTGCAATCAATGTCGCCTTACGCCGACGCTGCCGGAACCGACCTATGAAGTGTCCGCCACCGCGCTAAGGCGGGATCGCAATTGAACGTTGCCAGGCCATGGCGGCGGCGAGATGGACTAAGCCGTTGAAGTGGACGGTTCGTCAATCGTAACGGGTATCGAAGCGCGCCTTGGCGCGAAAGGTCTTGAAAGTCTGGTCGTTGATATTGGTCTCGCCGGTCACTGCATTGTCGATCCAACCCGGGAAGCGCTCCGCGGTGCCGCTGACGCGAACCGCGAGTACGCCAGGCACTATCGGCGCATTGAAAGCTCCCTTGATGCCGCGATTGGTACCACCGTCTTGGGTTTGCGAAATGGAAGCCGAGCCCTTCGCTTCCTATTTTTCAAGATCCGCCCCCTTGGTCAGAATGCGCATCGTTCCGCCCATGGAGCCTTCTACGAACAGCGCCCCCTGCGGATCGCGCAGAATTTCAACGCGGTCGAGATCCATGCGCGCACGTCGGGTGCGATCTGCACCGCTACCCCCGTGAACGGCAAGTCATTGAGATAATAGCCGTTCTCGTTCGCCACAAGCGAAGTTGAAATTCCCCGAATCGTGATCTTCTGGTTCCGCAAGCCTTGGTCGTACGCGCCTACACCGGGTGCCTCCTGGAGAAAGTCGGACAGATTCTTAGCGCCGCGCTGTTCGAGGGCCTCGCCGCTGATGGCGGTGAGGGCGATTGGCACGTCG
The DNA here is from genome assembly GCF_003248505.1 of Sphingobium sp. Lineage (GTDB taxonomy): Bacteria > Pseudomonadota > Alphaproteobacteria > Sphingomonadales > Sphingomonadaceae > Sphingobium. The sequence goes on along the minus strand of NZ_QFOA01000022.1, from coordinate 6,043 downwards.
ATAGCGCGCTCTTCGCGTTTGCGCGCCGTCACGACGATCTCGTCATCGCGCCCGCCTGCCATTTCGTCGTTGGCGGCCGGCCGCGCGGCTACGGCGGCGTTCTGCTGAGCCGCAACGGTTATAGCCTGCATGGCAACCAGCGCTGCAAGAGAAATGCCGAAAAGATGATTTCCGCTGATCGTCATGTCGTCCCCCGATTAGAAATGGCTATCGAAGTGCAGGACGCATCACCCTGGTCGCGGGATAGCGGCAGGTTATATTTTATTTACGGCTCAATAACGGAAGCGAAGCTCGGAAGCTCGACCGTGCGATCGAGATACAGATCGCATGAAGGTTCGAGGGCCTTCGGAAGTGTCGACAGGACGCTTGCCGAAGGAGCAGGCGCTTCAATTACTTGTCCCCCACGATGTCATCCGGCATCTGAACAATCGATATTTATGAAGTGCGGTCCACATGACGTTGGCACACAGCGAGTGGGGATTGACTGGGGTAGAGATGTTCCGGGAGCGTGTCGCCGTCCTGGTCGTCGTCGATATACTGTCCTTTTCGACCGCCGTTGACATTGCTGTATTTCAGGCGGCTACAATCCTCCCGTTTCCCTCCGGAGATCCTATTGCTGTACGCAGCGCGGCTGACGATGCCAACGCGCTATTGGCCGCAACACGGCAGGCTGGTGGGGGCCAAGTCAGCCGTTGCCCGTTTCGATAGGCCTTGGCAAGCAACCAGCGAATCTTGTCGATAGTAACGGGCGCGAGGCCGTCGCGCTCGCATTTGACGAGCCATTCCTCCGCCACCGCCTCGAAAGTATTGGCCGCGGCATATTTGGCGGCGATCCTCGCGCGCTTTTTCTCCAGCGCCGGATCGATCCCCTCGGCAATCTTCTTCTTGGCTTCGTCGCGCCGGACACGCGCCTCCGCGAAGGATGGCCGCTATCATCTCAAGAATGGACGGTACATCCTTGAGGCCATCAAGGCCGCATACCCCGATGACGATACCATCCTGATCCGGGCGGTCGTATTTCCCGGCACGGAGGCGGAAGCCGTGGTCGCCATGTGCGACGATGTGCTGGGTTCGGCCGTCGCCACCAAGATGAAAATGGCTCATGGCCTGCTTAGCCTCCAGCGTGCCTGCCACATCAGCCAGATCGCGCTGGCCGAACGCTATCCCGGCCTCAACCAGGACAAAGTCAGCCGCATGCTCATAGCTGCGCGGCTTCAGCAGGACTTTCCCATAGTCTTCGACATCCTCGAAGCGCCGCACAAGGCGCCGATCTCCTACGGCGTGACCGCGTCAGCCGCGCTGCGAGGCTTGGGCATGGCGCAAGTTCGGCAGACCCTCGATATCGCCGAGCGCGCCATCGGTGACGGGATGCGCTTCAAGCCGGCAGATGCCCTCGAACTGCTTGGCATGGTACCGATGGCCAGAGCTCGCACAGCGCAGCCCAAGCCGATCACCCCGGTCGAAAGCGATGAAATCCTGGGCCATGACGAGCAGCCGGTCGGTGCCCGCGAGAGGCTTGCCGACAATATCGAACGTCTGCGCCTGCCGAACGTCGCCGACATGAGTGTGATGGAGCGCGAGGTCGCCGCCGAAGCCTTCATCGCCGAGATCCGGCGGCACTTCGGCCTGGCCTGAGGAAAGGAGGCAGGCGGAGCGAACGGCTGTGGCCCGACATCCTCAGTATGATGGCTCCGGAGCGGGTCGCAAGGCCGCTGCGCGTGGGAAATCCACGCGTGGCGGCACGCGTACCATTCCAGTCTACAGCCAGTTCGCTTCCGACTTGCCTATTGCCCGCGAAGAGATTCAAATCGTTCTGGCGGCGCTGGGTCCTGACCTCGCAGCCTTATTTTTGGAGGATGGATGATGAAGCGTGGCCGTGGATCCAAGGGCAGCAGCAGATTGCGGGCCTATGTCTATCTGCGGCTCAGCGTCGACAAGGAGGATGGCAAGGCGCAGAGCATCGAGGCGCAGCGCCATGCCATCAACGCTTATGCACTGAAAAACGGCATCGAGATCGTCGAGGAGTTCGTCGATAGTGGCAGAGCGGCCAGTCCGACAAACGTCCAGCCTTCAACCGGATGATCGCCCAGGCAACCGACGGCACCAATCCCGTCGGCATCGTGCTGCTCTATCGTCTTTCCCGCATGGCGCGTAATATGCGTATCTTCTTCAATGCACTGGATGGTCTTGCCGACGAGGGTGTCGAAGTCGTCTCCATTACCGAGAATTTTGGCCAAGGACGCGCCAAACGTCTCGGACAGACCTTCACGGCTTTCGTCGCCGAACAGGGCGCTGTCGAGGCATCCATCTTCACCGCCAAGAGCCGACGGGAAAATGCCCGCCAAGGCTTCTATAATGGCGGTCCAGTGCCCTTTGGTTATGAGACCTATGTCGCGAGAAAGGATGGCGACAAAGAGCGGATGAAGCTGCGCGCGGTCCCTGCGGAAGCTGCGGTGGTCGATCAGATTTTTGACTGGGCCGACATGGGACGTGGCGGACGCTGGATCGTCAAGACGCTCAATGCGCGTGGCACGACGCTGCGCGGGGCCAAGTTCTCCAACGGGAATCTCGCCGGGATCCTGAGCCGGATCACCTATACCGGGGTCTATTACGACAAGACCATGGACGATGACGGCAATGCGCCTGATCCGGAAGACTGGATCGCAGTACCATGCCCGGCGATTATCGATCAGGCCCGGTACGACCGTGTCAATGCGCTGCGCGCGTCTCGCAATCCGCGCCGCAACCCTCCCCATATCGTCGCCGGCACTACGATGCTGACCGGCATCGCGAAGTGCGGGACGGCCGGCTGCGCCTACGCAATGACGATCCGCACCGGAAAGGGTGGGCGATACAGCTATTATGTCTGCGCTAACCGCGTGAACAAGGGACAGGCTTGCGCGACCCCGAGCATGCGGCGGGAGGTGCTGGACAACCTCGTGCTGGACACCGTCGAAAAGCAATTGCTTGCACCCGAGCGTCTGCAATCACTCCTTGCCGACGTGCTAAACCTCTCCGATCAGAAGCGCGTCCAGCGCGAGCAGGAATTGTCTCACGCCAGAGCCGAGCAGACCCGCCTGAGAACAGGCATCGAACGCCTGCTCATCCTGGTGGAGACCGGGCAGATGGGGTCCCGTGATCCCATTTTCGCAAAGCGGATGGACGAGAATCGATCTGCGCTTGCTGCGGCCACCACGCGCATCAATGCTCTTGAGACGCAGCTTGCAAAAGGATCGCGCAAGATCACGCCTGCAACTATCAGCCGCTTTGGCGAACTGCTTTCAGCCAGACTGCGCGATGACGCTGCGGAAGGACTATCTGCGCATGCTGGTGTCTGAGATCACCGTTTCCAATGCGCAGATCACCATCTCTGGCCCGAAGGCCGTGCTCGAGAATGGCGTCTGCAACGGTGTCCCGCGCCTGATGGGCATGGTGCCCATCTTTGACCGGGAATGATGCCAGAAGAGGACTCAAAAACAAGTGATTCTGGCACGGAAAACCGCCATTTCTTCAGCATTGCCGCAAGCTGATACCATGATCGATACCCAGGGACTTTTTGTCGGAGCGGTTCGGGTCCTGAAGCCCCGAAATTATGAGTGTGCTCAAGTGATTCGATAAGCTGCTTTGGGGAGGTGGTCGCCCTCGTTGCCGATTCAAGAAATTCTTGAAACTTTCATCATTTGAAAGTATCTGGAATTTTATGAGCGCGCTTTCTGAACAGATTATGGGGTCGAGCCTCGCTGAGCGGGTCTTCAACGAAAGCCAGCTTCGTGAACTGCTGGGCGACAGCGATGCCCGCCGCTATGCTCTGGTCAACAGGGCGCTGAAAGACGGTTCGCTGATCCGTCTCAAGCGGGCCACCTATATGCTCGGCCAAAGCAGCCGCAGCGAGGCGGGTCATCCCTTCTCCGTGGCGCAGGCGCTCTTGCCAGGGAGCTATATCTCCTTTGAAACAGCGTTGGCCTATCACGGCTGGATTCCGGAGGCCGTCTTTACCACGGCAAGCGTTTCACCGGGCCGCAAGACGATTACCTATGATACGCCATCCCTCGGGCAATTCAGCTTTCATCCACTCGCGCTCCGGGAATACCAATTCCTGACGAGCGTGGAACGGGAAAAGTTCGGCAAGCTCACGGCATTCGTCGCGCAGCCTTTGAGGGCGCTGATGGATCTTGTCGCATTACGAAAGGAGCATTGGTCCGGTTTGGATTGGCTCATCACCGGCATGCGGATTGACTTGGATCGGCTGCTGTCGCTTAAGCGCAAGGATTTCTCGGCACTCCGGCCCGTGTACAAGCACAAAGCCGCCAACGATTTTCTCCATTCACTCGAGGGCGCTATTTTGGCGAACAAAGGCGTAGCCAAAGGACGCCTCGCGGATGATTGAAATCATTCAGGAGAAGCTTCGCCAATATCGAGCGACCAACGCGGTCGAGGAGGAGAATGCGACCAAGGAGATCATCCAGGAGATCGCCCTGTACGCGCTCTGGCGTAGCGACTTTTTCGACGTCGCTCTTTTCCAGGGTGGCACCAGCCTGCGCATTCTGCACCGCCTGCCCAGGTTCTCCGAAGACCTCGATTTCATGCTCAGGTCGCCGAACCCCGAGTTTGACTGGGCGCCCTATCTCAAAATTCTGGTCGAGGTTTTCGCGCAGTTCGGATTGAAGCTCGATGCCCAGCCCAAGGAGAGGATGGACAAGGCGGTTCGGGAGGCAGTGCTCAAGGATGACTCCATCGCGAGTCAGCTCGATCTGACCTTTGCGGGCACGGGACGCCGCCGAACGATCAGGATTAAGCTGGAGATCGACACCAATCCACCGCCCGGGTCCGGCGAAGCCGGCACCTTTCTCGATTTCCCCGCCGACTATGAGGTACGGCATCAAAATCTGCCGTCCAACTTCGCGCTGAAAATCCATGCGCTCCTTTGCCGAGGATATCTGAAGGGCAGGGATTGGTATGACTTTTCCTGGTATGTTTCGAACGGGGTGTCTCCCAATCTGGCGCATCTCCAGGCGGCCCTCATCCAGGCGGGCCCATGGGCGGGGCAGGAAGACCTCAAGATCAATATGGCATGGCTGGAGGCCACGCTGCGGAACACCATAGCCACTATCGACTGGAAAGCCGCCGCCAACGACGTCATGCGCTTCCTGCGCCCAGCGGAGGCGAAGTCGCTGGAATTATGGAGCGACCGCTTCTTCCTCGCAAAGCTTGAAAAAATCGGGGCTACTAAAGGTGTCTATCAGTAAAGGGAATTTTGCTTGGCTCGATTCAATCTCAATATCTACTTTGCACTCGACGCCATATTGCGGTCCGACACTTTAACCGAGGCGGCTCGCAGTATTCATCTAAGCCAGCCGGCCATGAGTCTGGCACTGAAGCGACTGCGGGAAACTTTCAACGACGAGATCGTGCGCTACGATCACGGACGAACAGAATTCACCCCGCTGGCACAACAACTCAAGCCCCGAGTTGCCGAAATCCTGCTCAAATCCCGCGAAGTGCTTGAAATGTCCAGGGCTTTCGATCCTTCTTCCGAAACGCGCACATTCAGGCTGGCCGCGCCTGAGACGACATTGTTTTTCCTGATGCCCAAGCTGGTTGCCGCACTCGCTCTCGACGCGCCCGGCATCACGGTCGAGGCGGTGGCCTATCCGCTCCAGGGCGTGGAGGAACCAAGGCCGGATCTGTTCATCCTGCCCGAATGGGCCGCCAATCCCGCCGAACCCAGCCATCCCATTTTTCACGAGGAATTTTCCTGCCTGCTTCACGCCGATGCTGGCATTCAGGAACCGGACGAGGCGATGTTCGCAAAGCTCGATCACGCAGCCCTGCCGACTGACCGCGAACGATTTTTCTGGCCCGAGGATTCGCCGGCCCGCCATCTGCTCGCCCGGCGCCACATCGTTGCGACGGCCAGAAAGCTCGACGTTTTGCCTCATCTTGTTCTCAACCGCAGACTGGTTGCCATCGCAACCTCGCGTTTCACCCAATATCACGCGGCGGTCTCGCCGATGCTCATCTCGACGCGTGCGCCAGCAGCCTT